>JARKPN010000164.1 GCA_029975275.1 Geobacteraceae bacterium
AGATAACCGTAAATGTCCTGCGCCCCCTGTAGTACCGGTATCAATGCCCCGTCATACCCCCGATAGTGATCCAACAACCCCATCAGCTGCTCATCCTGTGGCGTCAATACTTCTTCGCCCGTACACTTGCACACTGCCATGACTTTCCTCCCCTTTCTCTTGCGTTGTTTATGTTATGAGGCCTTTGCCCGGGACACCGTTCGGACGCAATGCCTTCTAACCCCCACGCGCGCGAAAATGCCTTCCCGAAGACGCGGGCAGGCGTCGTCGCAAGCACGTTCACGAAAAAAACCGGTTCAAAGCAGAAGACTGACTTATATGTATCTTACGTAGGTATCCTTGAGATACTTGCGCTCAAGCATCTTGGTAATCCTCTTGATGAGATTACGCCGTATCTCCAGATCCATCGGGTGGGTGGGGTCCTGGTGGGCCTCGTTGATCTTCGTCCCGACCAGGAACATGATGCTGTCGCTTTCGAGAATCATGTCCAGCAGCATGCTGGCGGCGTTCCTCCGGGAAGTCGTCTCCCCCTTTTCAAGGAACTGGGCGACCTTGGTCAGGGTGAGCAGCCCCTCCGTGACCAGATCGGCCCCCTCGAAGGTGGCAATCGGCGGTATATCGCCGTCGGTCGTCTCCAGGTGGTCCACCAGTTCCCGGTTCAGCTCCCTGGCCACGATATTCGCCGTGGTGCCGCCACAGATGACCCTGCGCCCGTTGAAGGTGTCGAAGATGTTGGCGAAGTGGGCGTCACGGTTCTCGTGGAACGGGGGACCGGTAAGAACCAGCAGGCGTCGCGGTTTACGGAAGTAGAACACCGCAACCGTCATGTCGTCATATGCCTTCTTGCCGACTTCTTTTTCCAGGGCTTCGCTCAGAATCTTGCCGGCCAGGGACCTCGCCGATATCTGGGGGTCGCTGCGGACCTGCTCCAGGACGAACCTCTTGCACCCCTCGACCCTCCACCCCAGCTTCAACTGCTCGGTCCCGATGCCTGACTGCGAGATCCCGTCGGACATGATTACCAGCCGGTCCTCGGGGCACGCCTTCAGGCTATAGGTCTTCATCTTTCTCCCTTCGAGGGACGGCGACTCCACCTCCTTGAAGGGGACCGTCAGCGCCTGGCCGTTGCGGATGAGCAGAAACGGCGGGTTGTCCATCTCCACGATGCTGATGTCGGTCTGCATCTTGATGTCGACGATGGTATACGTGGCGTAACTGATGTTCCTGACGCGGCAGACTGGAAGGGCGTTCATGATTGTCTCGGAGGAACAGATGAGGTCCACGTCGCTGGCGGTGAACTTGAGCGCCATGGTGGCGGTCATGGTCGACAGGATGTTCGCCTTGAGCCCGTGACCCAGGCCGTCGGAGAGGACCGAAATCACCCGGTCTTCCTCGGGGAGCTTGCGGGTCATGAAAGAGTCGCCGCATATGTCCTGACCGTGCTTGTTTTGCTGGCACGACTCGATTTCAATGAAAAGATCGACGGAGAGGCCGTCTTCCTTGACGGAGGAGAGTTCCGGCAGGGAGCGTCTTCTAGGAAGCATCCGCATCACCCTCCGTTTGCTCCACGAGGCAGATATCCTTGGATGAGAAGCCGTAGGCAAGGGAGCGGAGCAGGATCTCGGTGTCGGCCATGTTCTCTCCCAGCCTGAAGGCGATCTCCTGCACCGTTTCCAGATTTTTCCGGATCACCTGCTTGGCCCTGCGGGCAATCTGCTCGCGGTGCATCTCGGTGTCGGTCACATCCAGGATGACACCGCCCACCACCTGGTTGGTCTCGATGGTGAAGATGGTCACGTTATAGATTTTGTTGTTGATGTGCAGCGCGTCGCGGTGAATGTCGTGTCCCGTGAGCAGCACTGCATTGAACAGGTCCGAGAACGGCACCAGCTTCTCCAGGCAGGCGCCTTCCAGACCCGGCAGGATCTTGTTGACGTAGAGGGACTCCTCGTCGAACATCTGGATGAAATTCTCGTTGCACTCGATGACCTTCATGTCGGCGCCGACGATGACCACGCTCATCGGTATGCAGCGGAGCAGGGCATTGGCCTTCTTCTGGGCCAGCTTGCGGAGATGGGACAGGCACATGGAGGGCTCGGCACGACCGGTCAGCAGGGCCTTCGCCAGGGTCCGGCAGGTGTCGTAGCCGCAGCCGCCGCAGTTCAGCTCGTCCTCCTCCTGTAACGCGCCCACCTGCTGCAGGGCCTTGCGAATCTGTTCCTCCGAATGGTGCTGTACCGGCAGCGGAGCCTCGCGGTGCAGCCCGTCAATCTCCACCAATACGTTCCGCTCAATGCGGCCGGTCGGGACATTGGCGCGGTTGTATACCTCCAGCTCGTCCAGCAGATAGGGCCGTTTCTTGCTGGTGCACGGACCGTGCACGCAGCTCCCCTGGCAGGCGAGAATCTCCACGAATACCCGCGTGTTGAGCTCGTCTATCTTCAGTCCGGTCAACGCCCTGTTTATGCAGTAGACCCCGGCCAGGGTCATGAAGCGGACGTCCTTGAAATCGCCGAGCATCCTGATGGTCTCGTTCATTCCCCCTTCAACGGGATAGAGGGCGCCTTCGTTGGCGGCTTCGGGCACGAACGTGTCCTCACTCCGGGGAAGCATGCTGGAGAGATCGATCCCCTCCTCCTGTAACCAGCGGTGCAGGTCCTGAAAGGTAAGGGCAACGTCGAGCAGGTCGGGATGCCGATCCATCTCGCGCTTCTTGGCCGCGCACGGGCCGATGAAGACAATGCCGATGTCATCGCCGTAAATCTTGCGCAGCAGCCTGCAGTGGGAAAGAAGGGGAGAAAGCACGGGGGTTATGGAGTCCGCCTGCTCGGGGAGATACTTCTGAACGAAGTCCACCGCAGCCGGGCATGCCGAGGATATGGTCAGCTTGGCGTCGCTCTTCTGAATCTGCTCGGCAACGCGCGCCGAGACCTGCTGGGCGCCGAGCGAGGTTTCGCTCACGGCCTCGAAGCCGAGCTTTTTTATGGCCGCGATGAGGTAGGGCGGGTCCGTGCCCGCGAACTCTCCCACATAGGAGGGAGAGAGGGACACGTAGACACGCTGCTTCTGCTTCAGCAGGTCCTTTGCTCGATCAAGGTCGTCGCGCACCTTTTTTGCCTTGGTGGAGCAGACATCCACGCAGTGTCCGCAGAAAATGCACAGTTCGGAGGCGATGGAGGCACGCCCTTCCTCGATCTCAATAGCCTTGACCGGACACTTGCGTACGCATTTGAAACAATCCTGGCATTCGGTCTTTTCGGTATAGACAGGCTTTCTCGAGTCCATCATGCTAGGCACCCGTTTTCTTTCCGACGTACTGCTCCATGAGCTCCGTCAGCATCTCCAGGTTCACCCCATGAAACATCTGGCCGTTAATCTGCAGGTTCGGTCCCTTGCGGCACTGTTCCTCGCACCTGCTTCCCACCAGCTCCACCTCGGCCGTACAGTCGTTATCCTCGAGATATTGCTCGATGAACTCAAGGTTCTTTCTGTTGCCTCTCCGGAAGCAGGAACTCCCCATGCAAATCTTGATTCTAGGTTTCACGGAAAGCCTCCTACTCGGGGAGTGCGCCGGGGCACCTTCGTGTCAGTTGTGCTGAAAGCACGGCCAGCCCGGACAAGAGATCCTCTTTTTGCATGATAACGTGTTCAGGAACGTTGATATTGACCGATGTGAAAATCCAGATGGCCTCGATGCCGGCGTCGACAAGTATGTCCGTGACCCCTTGCGCCACTTCCGCCGGCACGCACACGATGGCCAGAAGGATGGTGAGCCTTTTGAGCAGTTCCTGAATCCTGGCAAAGGGGAATACCGTAACGCCGTGAATCGATGTGCCTGCCTTCTCGGGGTTGGTGTCAAAGGCCGCGACAATCCGCACCCCGTGCTTTGCCAGGTCGCGATGCCCGAGAAGCGCGGCCCCCAGCTGTCCCGCGCCGACCAGGCAGGCGTCCAGCGTCTTTCCCCAACCCAGCAGTTTCTCTATGGACGCAATGAGGTCCCGGACATGGAAGCCAACCCGCGGGGTACCGCTGATCCCGGTAAGTTCAAGGTCTTTACGCACCAGGATTGCATCTATGTTCATCCGGTCCGCAAGGTACGACGACGAAACGAACTCCTCGCCCCTGGCAGCGAGTCCGCGAAGAATCTGAAGGTAGTTCGGCATCCGCCTTATCGTGGGCAGTTTGTCAATCTTGAGGGTTTTGTGAGGGCTCATCGCACATCCGGCTAATCCGTGACAGGCCTTGCGCAGGGCATGGTTCGGTATTCGCGGTACACTATAAATCTCCGGACTGAATCAGGTCAAGGATTATTTGATAATTGATTATCTAATAAATAGAAGGCGCTGCACGCAAAAAATGCTCCCCTCCCCCGCCGGGCAACCAGTTGACAGAGGTCTCGGAGCACCCTGTTCCGGGTCCCGCAGCGGGATGGCGATTGCGGGCTCACTGCCGTACCGACGCCGGTACCGTCTCTGTTTCTTCTTTTTTTTCCTGCATCTCTTCCCTGAAGCGAAAATATTCCTCGGGAGTGTTGATGTTGCGGAACGAAAGAAAGTCAGGGTCAATGGCCGCGACCTCTTCCTTTTTTACGACCATAACCTTCTCCCAGTTCAGACAATCGACAATCCTGCTCTTGCCCTCGGTCAGGGCCAGATCCATCGACGGGAGGCACCCCTTCCCGTAGACGGCGTGCAGCGGCTCCAGACCGCTCTCGCTCTCGGGAATAACCGCGTCACAACCGTCGGCCCTGGCCACCAGATCCCGTATCAGGGCGTCGTTGAGATACGGCATGTCGCACGCAACGGTGAACACATAGGGCGTCGTGCTGTGGATGAGCCCGGCGTGTATGCCCGCAAGGGAGCCCTTGCCCGGATGCACATCCGGGACGGTGCGGCACGGGAGGAAACGATAGAACTCGGGAGTGTTGGTGACGAGAACGACCTCTGGAAATCGCGCGGCCAGCTGTCGATAGATCCGTTCGATGAACAGTTCACCGCTGTAGGGGAGCAGGGCCTTGTTGCTCTTCATCCTGGAAGATTTCCCGCCGGCGAGAATAACCGCCGTGACGCCCGACAGGCCCTCTTCTCCTGCGGTACGGATGGAATCCGGCCGGGTGTAGATGTTGAAGCCGCCCCCCCGGAGATACCCCACCAGGGTAATGCCGTACCGGCCGGCCAGGCGCACCGCCAGGTCCGTTGGGGAGGTACGGGACGCGATGAGGCCGATACCCAGTATCGCGGCCTTGGTGACCATCTCCGAAGACACCCTGCCGGAGGTGATCAGTACCTTGCCGTCCAGGTCGATGCCCTTCAGCAATGCCTCGCCGGCAATACGGTCGAGGGTATTGTGACGACCGATATCCTCGCTGTAGAGGACTATAGTACCGGCTTCCCCGACGGCCGCCGAATGGATCCCTCCGGCCTTCCGGTATTCTTCGGCGCGGCGGGCAAGCTGTTCCATCATGGCGAACAGGTCATTGGGAAAATAAGTGCGCTTCGTTCCACCCAGGAGAGGTTGCCGCGCATCCAGCGTCTCATGGAGATTGAAGGTGATGCCGGTTCCGCAGCCGGAAGTGAGCGCGGGTTTGAGTTTCTCCGGCAGTTCCCCCTTTATGATCACGTTGGCGACCCCGAAATCATCGCATACGCTCAGCATCTGGAAATCGTCAACCGTGCCGACGAAACCCTGGAGACGAAGAAAACCGGCAACGAGAAAGCGCAGGTCGTGCGGCGAGGAGATCAGGGTGGCCAGTTCCCTGCCGTTGACGATCAGGGAAAGCGGAAATTCCTGCACCGGCTCGTGCTCAGCCGGACGTATCCTCCCCCTTTCATATCTGAAAACCGGACCCGGGAAACAGGTACCACCCTTTTTCCTGCTATGCATACTCACCTCGAAGTCTTCACTCGCCTCGTTGCCGGTACCGGTTACTTGCCGGCCGCAATATAGCCCTTGGCAAGCGCGGTGTTTACGTGTACCACGCCCTTGTTCAGGGTCCTGAACGGGTAGTCTTCCGTGATCACCGGCAACTCGTCCGCCTGCTGCTGGCTGCGGATGACCGATCCGGCGGGTACGTAGCGACCGTCGGCAACGGTAACGCCCAATACTATTGCTCCCGGCTCAACAACGCACTGTTTGCCGACCTTGGACTTGAACACCAGTGCCTTCATGCCGACAAAGGTCTCGTCCAGCACCACGGCCGGTCCATGGATCTGCACCTGGTGGGCGAGAGAGACGCGCCGACCCACGTAGACGCCGTACTTCTGCCCTTCAACTTCGACAAGGTTCTTCTCAACCGGATTGCCGTCCATCTCGGTCTCCAGCGCGTGAATCACCACGCCGTCCTGGATGTTGGAGTCGTCGCCCACGTAAAGGGGCTGACCTTCGTCACCGCGCACGGCAGCCGTGGGTGAGACCATGATGTTTTTTCCGAGAGTGACGTTGCCGATGACCGAGGCCAGCGGGTGGACATAGGTGGTGGGATCGATGACCGGTTCTGAGATCTTGCCACAGAAATCAGCCAGTACGTTCTTTTCAATCATGGTGGTGTTCCTCCATTTTTGTTAGTTAATTGAATTCAGCGGACGGTATGTCTGTTACGCATCCCTTCCGAACAACATGCTTTACAGCAAAAATTTTCTCGCTTCCTTGTAACTTTAGCATAGGGTAAGGCCGAGAAGGAAGATCTTGCGTACGGACTGGAGCGATCAAAATATGCTGGAGTAGAAAAATTGCATAAGAAAGTGGGGCCTTCTGAAGAAGACCCCACTGGGCAGGAATCAGGTTTCAGCCATGAATTCCGGGAACAGAACTAGTCGGCAGCGGGAACCGGGGCAGTCTTGTAGTGGGAGACATGCTTGGGCCGCTGGAACATCAGGGTAACCACGAAACCGGCAACCAGCAGACCGGCGGCGATAAACAGCGACTGCTGCTTGTCGAACATCTTGAACGCAAGGCCGCCGGCAACACCGGCCGCGCCCCACGCGGTCAGCACGAAGCCGTATACCTTGCCGATGTAGGTCGGGCCGAAGGAGTCGGCCGCAAAGGCAGGCATGACCGCAAAACCGCCGCCGAGGCAGGCCAGCAGGTAGCAGGCGATGACCGTGAACAGGGTCACGCTGCTAACCTGCGGCAGGAAGAAGTAAAGGGCCGCCTGGGTGGCAAACATGGTCAGGAAGACGTTCTTGCGGCCTATCTTGTCGGATACGGCTGCCCAGAACAGACGGCCGAGACCGTTGAAGATGGAGGCAACCGCCAGAACCGACCCGCCTGCAATCGCCAGTTCGGCAGGGTCGGTGATGCCCTTGGCCGCGCTGATGACTTCCTGGGCCATGGGAGAAAGCTTGGAGAGAAGACCCATGCCGGCGCTGACGTTCAGGAACAGCATGCCCCAGATCATGTACCACTGGGGGGTCTTCTTCGCTTCGTTCCAGCTGAAGGAATCGGCAGCCGATACCGTGGATGCAGAGGGGGTGAAACCGTCGGGCAGCCAGCCTGCCGGAGGATTCCGGAGAATCGCCGCGGCCAGGGTGTTGCCCACCAGATAAACCACACCAAGGATGAAGAACGAATTGACAACGCCCACGTTGTTGATGAGACCCGGGACTATTTTGCCGATGAAGAAGGCGCCCAGACCAAAGCCCATGACCGACATGCCGGTGATCAGACCGCGCTTGTCCGGGAACCAGCGAATCAGAGTTGCGATGGGCACCACATAGGCAAGGCCGTTACCTGCTCCGCCGATGACACCGTACCCGATGTAGAGGAACCAGATGTTGCCGGAGTTGATGGCAAGACCACCCAGCAGGACGCCGATGCCGTACAGAATGACGCCCAGCGTGCAGACGAACTTCGGACCCTTCTTGTCAACCAGCAGACCACCAAAGGCCGCGGAAAGACCTATCATGCCGATGATGATCATGAAGGTCGTCGCCACGTCCCCGTTGGCCCACCCCGTAGCCGCCACGACCGGCTTGACGAACACCGACCATGCGTACACGGTGCCGAGCAGGGTCATTATCACTACCCCGGCTGCGGCAATTGCCCACCGTTTCGACATAAGATTCTCGTTACTCATTGTTACTCCCCCTAAAAAAAAATTTTCTACTCTATACTCCATTCGGGTGAAAAACTAAAGTAAAAAATAACGACGTTTGAGGAAATTAAAATTTTTCCGCAGACCGGCGCCACACTCACGGAAGAGCATGGCGCCGGTCCGGTTGTCCGGAAGCAATCTATCAGGGTTTACACGTAATCGGAAACCCGGTCGAACGGCTCGATCCTCACCGCGCAGACCTTGTACTCGGGAATCTTGGAGATCGGGTCGAGCGCAGGGTTGGTCAGCATGTTGGCCGCGCCTTCGGAGAAGTGGAACGGCATGAACACCACACCCTGCTTGATGGTACGGGTCAGCTTGGCTACCGTGGCAATCTCGCCCCTGCGGGAGGAAACACGGACCTTTGCCCCGTCGTTTACGCCGAGTTCCTTGGCGGTTGTCGGATTTATCTCGATGAACGATTCCGGGCTCAAGGCGTTCAGTCCGTCCACCTTCCCGGTCATGGTCCTGGTGTGATAGTGGTACAGGACCCTGCCGGTGGTGAGCAGGAACGGATACTCCTGATCCGGAAGCTCGTTGCTCGGCTTGTACTCGATCCCCTTGAACAGACCCTTGCCCCGGGCGATGGCCGCCTTGTGCAGGTAGGTGGTCCCCGGATGATCCGTGGTCGGGCAGGGCCACTGCAGGCTGCCCAGCTGATCCAGCCGCTCATAGGTGATGCCGCCGTAGGAGGGGGTGAGGGAGGCGATCTCGGCCATGATCTCGGACGGATGGCTGTATTGCTTCTCGATGCCGAGCCTGTTCAGAATATCCATCAGGATAACCCAGTCGGCCTTGGCGTTGCCGATGGGCTCGATGGCCTTGCGCACCCGCTGCACCCTGCGCTCGGTATTGGAGAAGGTTCCTTCCTTTTCGGCAAAGGACGCGGCGGGCAGCACCACGTCGGCCAACCGGGCCGTCTCGGTGAGGAAGATGTCCTGCACCACGAGGAATTCGGTGTTTTTCAGCGCTTCCTCGACGTGGTTCAGGTCGGGGTCGGAAACCATCGGGTTCTCGCCCATGATGTAGAGGAACTTGATGTCTCCGTGACCGGCCTTGTGGACGATCTCGGTCAGGGTTACCCCCGGCTTGTCGGAGAGCTTGACCCCCCAGGCCTTTTCGAATTTCGCCAGGGCATCGGGGTTGGCCACCTTCTGGTAGCCGGTCAGGTCGCCCGGCAGGCCGCCCATGTCGCAGGCGCCCTGAACGTTGTTCTGGCCGCGCAGGGGGTTGATGCCGCCGGATTCGATGCCGATATTACCGCACAGCAGGGTCAGGTTGGAGAGGGACATGACCCCCTCGGTGCCGGTGGTGTGCTGTGTTACGCCCATGGAGTAGAAGATGGAGGCTTTGGCGGCCTTGGCGTAGAGACGTGCCGCGGCCCGGATATCGTCGGCGCTGACGCCGCAGATCTCCGCAGCCTTTTCCGGGGTGAACGAAGAGACTGCCGCGACCAGGTCGTCGTACTTCTCGGTCCGCTCTTCAATATATGCTGAATTCTGCAGGCCTTCGGAGATGATCACGTTCATCATGGCGTTGTAGAGCGCCACGTTGGTGCCCGGCATGATCTGCAGGAACACGTCGGCGTCGCTCGACAGGTCGATCACCCGGGGTTCGGCGACGATGATCTTCGCGCCCTTCTGCTTCGCCTGCCGGATTCTCGCGCCGATGACCGGATGGCCGGCCGTGGTATTGGAACCCGTAATGAAAACCACATCGGAATTGACCACTTCAGCGATGCTGTTGGTCATTGCGCCACTGCCAAGCGTCGTTGCCAGACCGGCAACGGTCGAGGAGTGTCAAAGTCGGGCGCAGTGATCGACATTGTTGGTGCCGAACCCCGCGCGGACCATTTTCTGGAACAGGTAGTTCTCTTCGTTGGTGACGCGGGCCGAAGTCAGACCGGCCAGGGCGTCGCCGCCGAATTCCGCCTTGGTCTTGGTTATCTTGTCTACGATCAGGGTGTAGGCCTCATCCCAGGTTGCCTCCACCAGCTTGCCGTCCTTCCTGATGAGGGGGGTGGTGAGGCGGTCCGGGTGGTTGATGAAGTTGTAGCCGAACTTCCCCTTGACGCAGAGCAGGCCGTTGTTGGCCGCTCCGTCGACCGGCTCGATGCCCACCACCTTGCCGTCCTTGACCAGCAGGTCCAACTGGCAGCCGACGCCGCAGTAGGAGCAGGTGGTCGTGGTCCTGGAAACTTCCCAGTTCCGGTACTTTACCTTTGTCTTGGGAAGCAGGGCCGCTGTCGGACATACGGAGACGCAGTTGCCGCAGGACACGCAGACCGACTCGCTGACCGGATCGTCGAAGGGGGGGGTGGGATGAGCGGTGAATCCCCTGCTGGCGAAGTCGAGCGCATGGGTGCACTGGAACGAGGAACAGGCCATGACGCACCGGCGACAGTTGACGCATTTGTTCATGTCGCGGACATAGAACTCGTTGGACTCGTCAACCGGGAAATCGCTCATGATGCCCCGGTAATTGCTTTCCTTGATATCGTACTGATAGCAAAGGTCCTGAAGGCCGCACTTGCCTGCCTGTCCGCAGGTCAGACAATCCTGAGGATGGTCCGAAAGCAGGAGTTCGAGCATCATCTTCCTGGCACCGATAACCCGGGCCGTGTCCGTCTTGACCACCATCCCTTCCATTACCGGGGTGGCGCAGGCCGGTGCCAGGTTCTTCCGCCCTTCCACCTCCACGCAACAGACCCTGCACGAGGCATTGTCGCCCCTCTTGTCCTTGTGCAGTTCCAGGTAGCACAAGGTGGGAATCTTGATGCCGGCCGCGTTGGCCGCCTCAATGAGGTAGGAGTTCTTCGGAACTTCTACCGCCTTCCCGTCGATTGTTAGTTTTACCATCCCAATCCTCCTCTCCTTTCATTCGTTTTCAGCCCAGACTATAAACAGCAAAAACCACGTCTCCCCGTAACGCACGGACACAAGCCCCGGGAGGGGTACCATAGATACCCGCCCAATTCTCCCTCGGCGAATCCGTCCGCACGGAAGAAGACGCTTCCTTCAACCCCGCTCACCTACGCTGACGACTTTAATCGCCAATTTATGAAAATCCGCAACGAAATCGATAATTTGTTATCGATAGTATGCAAAAAAAAAGTCCTCCCTCCCGTACAAGCACTGTTGTATAACAAACTATATACCGGAACTGTCATAGTAGACAAAATGGTTATATAGTTACTTACATAACGAGGTTCTATGAAACAATTTTTGATGTTAGAAACTCGAACGATTGATATAAGCTGCATGTTATGCAAACAATGTGACCTTATATCAAAAATATGTCTGAAAGAAAAGCGGTTTTTTACCTGGAAAAATTTTTCGAGACAGGGGAAAATAATGTTTGATTTTTCCGGAAGATTGTGTAGTAATACACGAACAACATAGACATGTATATGTCAAAGGCCCGTTACCGATTGGCGGTAACGGGCCTTTGACTTTCAGGCGGGGGAAATATCGCAGTTTTTCAACAACCTGCTGCTGAGGGCTGGACCGCAATGGCGGCAAGGCGGCGGTAGGCCTCCTGCGCCGCGGGGAAGGGACCGAGCGCCCTGGCGAAGATGCCGAGCGAGTAGGCTATCGCAAGACCGTAATTGGTTATGGGGACGCCGGCCTGCTGGCAGCGGATGACACGGGACAGCACCTCACGCCGGTTCCACATGCAGGCCCCGCAGTGCACCACCAGCCGGTAGTCGCTCAGGTTCTCGGGGAAGTCGTGCCCCTGGACGTGGGTGAACTCCAGCTTGCCCCCCACGTACTGCCGGAGCCAGCGTGGCAGTTTGACCCTGCCGATGTCCTCGCCGATGGGGTGATGGGAGCATGACTCGCAGATGAGCACCTTGTCGCCCGGAACCAGGTTTTCGATGGCCAGGGCTCCCTTGACGAACTCGACCAGGTCCCCCTTGAAGCGGGCGAACAGGATGGAAAAGGAGGTCATGGGAACCTCGTCGGGCGTGTCCCCGGCCACCTTGAGAAAGGCCTGGGAGTCGGTAACGACCAGTGCCGGAGGACGCTTCAGCCGATCCAGGGCGTCGCGCAGCTCCCGCTCCTTCACCACCATGCAGTAGGCGTCGTTGTCCAGGAGGTCCCTGATGGACTGGACCTGGGGAAGTATCAGCCGCCCCTTGGGGGCCTCCAGGTCGATGGGGATGACCAGGACCGCCAGTTCCCCGGCAGGCACCAGGTCGCCGATGATTGCCGGCGTATTGATGAACTCCTCGGGCGCCGTGCGGACCAGCGCCTCCCGCAGGTCGAGGATCCCTTCCCCGGTGGAGGCTGCGGTATGGACGCACGGGATATTCTCCCCTCGCAGGCTCGCCTCCAGCTCCGCATCCACCCGGGCCACGTCGGTTTTGTTGAACACCACGATGACCGGGATCTTCCTCTCCTTCAGCTCCGCGGCTATGGCGTCCTCGAACCCGCCCCAGTCGCCGGCCACCGATACGATGATCCCGACGTCGGTCCGATCCAGTACCTGACGGGTCTTCTGCACCCGCATCTCCCCAAGGGCGCCAACGTCGTCGATCCCCGCGGTGTCGATGAACAGCACCGGTCCGACGGGGAGCATCTCCATGGGCTTTTCCACCGGGTCGGTGGTGGTTCCGGCGATGTCCGACACGATGGACACGGTCTGCCGGGTCAGGGCGTTCAGAATGGAGGACTTGCCCACGTTTCTCCGGCCGAACAGGCCTATATGCAGTCTGAGCCCCTTTGGCGCACTCCTCATGAATTCCGTTTCTCCTTCCTGAGCGGAGAACCGAGCCTGGTCACGCTCTCCGCCGATACCATTTCGTCAAAATCCTCAGCGGTCAAAAGACCGCGCTCGATAACCACACGGCGCACGCCTGCCCCGGTGGCCGCAGCCTCCACCGCGACCTCCTGGGCGGCAGAATACCCGATCCGGTCGACCAGCGCGGTCAGCGTGGCAGTGGCGCCGTCCACATGCCTCCTGCAGCGCTCTTCGTCGGCTTCCAGCCCGGCAACGCAGAGGCGGCGGAAGATGGAGCAGGCGTTGGCAAGCAGGTCCAGGCTCCCCAGCAGCGAGTCCGCGATCAGGGGGAGGAAGGCGTTCAGCTCCAGGTTGCCGAGCGATGAAGCCATGGTGATTGCCTGATCATTGGCCATGACCGCCATGGCGGCCTGCGAAACGGCCTCGGGTATGACCGGATTGACCTTGCCCGGCATGATGGACGAGCCTGCCTGGCGCGGCGGGAGCCGCAACTCGCCGATGCCGGCGTCCGGGCCGGACGCGAGCAGCCTCAGGTCTCCCGCCGTCTTCAGCAGGTTAGCCGCGCATGCCTTGAGGATGCCGCTCACCTCCACGAACACGTCGGTGTTCTGGGTAGCCTCCACCAGGTTCTCGGCCCTGGCCAGCCCCAGACCGGTAATGCTCCTGAGGTGCTCCGTGACCCGGAAGATATACTGGCGGGGGGCAGCCAGGCCGGTCCCCACCGCTGTTCCGCCAAGGTTGAGCACCCTGAGGCGCTCCTCGCACTTGTAGATGCGCCAGCGGTCCCTGCCGAACGCCTCGGCGTAAGCGGACATCTCCCGACCCAGGGTGATGAGCACGGCGTCCTGCAGCTGGGTCCGGCCGACCTTCACGATATTGGCAAACGCTTTTTCCCTGTCTTGGAACTCCTCCAGCAGCGCCACGACCTCACGCTCCAACTCCCTGAGCCTTTGAATGGCCGCTACCTTGAGGGCGGTCGGATAGGTGTCGTTGGTGGACTGGTGGAGGTTGATGTCCTCCAGGGGGCTTATGGTCCCATAGTCGCCCGTTTCCCTGCCGAGCAGCAACAGGGCGCGGTTTGCCAGCACCTCGTTCACGTTCAGATTGGTGGAGGTGCCGGCCCCTCCCTGGAGCGCGTCCACCACGATATGCCCGTCGAGGGTCCCCTGCATCATCTCGCAACAGGCCGTTTCTATTGCGCCGAAGGTGGGCTCGTCCCACCAGCCGAGCTCATGGTTGGTCCGGGCGCATGCCAGCTTGACCGCGCCGAAGGCGCGGATCAGGGCCGGGTTGACCGGCCGCCGGGACAGGGGAAAGTTCTCCATCCCGCGCACCGTATGGATGCCGTACAGCGCGTCCGCGGGCACCTCCCGTTCGCCGAGAAGGTCTTTTTCAATGCGGTACCGGGTCATCAGAAGTACAGGTCGCGCTTGCCCCCGGCCCTGATTTCATCAAGCCGTTTGACCACCATGTCCTTGATATCGCCCTCGGGCAGCTTGACCAGCTCTTCCACGATCAGCCGTTCTCCGACTTCCCTGGTCTCGGGAGAGGCGTAGTCGGCCAGATACTCCTCCAGCGTCAGCAGCGCATTGGGGGTACAGAATTCCTTGATGAACCCCGGGATGCTGAACTCCATGAAGTGCTCCCCGGTCCTTCCCACCCGGTAGCAGGAGGTACAGAAGCTCGGCACGTAGCCGTCGGTCATCAGCTCCCGCATGACCTCGTCCAGCGAGCGCACGTCACCCAGTTGGAACTGCTCCCTCTCCATGACCTGGGCATCGCCGGCCTCGGTGTATCCCCCCAGCTCGATGCGGCTCCCCGCGTCGATCTGCGAGACGCCGAAGGACATGCATTCACGCCGCACCTGGGCGTTCTCCCGGGCGGTCAGGATCAGTCCGGTATACGGAACGGCAAGCCGCAGAATAGCGATGATCCGCTTGAAATCGTCGTCGCTCACCAGGTATTTCTCGTTCAGGTCCACGCCAGCCGCGGGCCTGAGCCGGGGGAAGCTGATGGTGTGGGGACCGACGTTGTAACGGTCCTGCAGGTGGAGTGCATGGGTGACCAGGCTCATGACCTCGAACTTCCAGTCGTAGAGGCCGAACAGCACACCGAGCCCCACGTCGTCGCACCCGGCCTCGAAGGCCCTGCTCAGGCCGTCCAAGCGATAGATGTAATTCCCCTTGCGGGTGTCCGCCGGATGGAAACGGGCATAGGTCTCGTGGTGATAGGTCTCGTGAAAAATCTGGTAGGTGCCGATCCCGGCGGCTTTGACGGTGGCGTATCCCTCATGGTCCAGCGGCGCCGCGTTGATGTTCACCCGCCGTATCTCGCCGTGACCCACCCTGGTCTCGTAAACGGTGCGAACGCTCTTGGCGATGAATTCCGCGTCATAGGCGCGGTGCTCGCCAAAGACCAGGATCAACCGCTTGTGTCCCTTGTTTTCCAGTGCCTCGACCTGCTGGCGGATCTCGTCCTGGTTCAGAGTGCGCCGGATGGCGAGGGTATTGCTCCTCTTGAAGGCACAGTAGGAACAGTTGTTGATACACTTGTTGCCGATATAGAGGGGCGCGAACAACACGATCCGGTTGCCGTAGACGTTCTTCTTGAGCTGGCGCGCGGTCTCGAAGATCTCCTCGTTGAGCTCCGGGGTATCCGCCAGAATGAGAGCCGCGGTCTCCCGCACGCTCAGGGCCTCCTTGGCGAGACTCTTGGCGATAATCTCCCGCACGCGGGCCTTGTCGGGACGTTTCCCGGCGAGGAGCCCGTTGATGAAAGCTTCATCGATAAAATCAACCGCGTGATCACTCAGTTTCAATGCCGGCATTCCACTCATACTGCACCTCTCTTTTGTTGTGATCCTGTGGCGGCTGTCCGGCTCAGGTCCCATGGCCTTTGCACGCCGCCCTTACCGCCGTACTCGCGAAACAACGGGATATCGTCAACCAGGTCATCGCAGGTCTGGCCGATAATGTCCCCCCTATGAAAACGGGCCGTCAAGGCCCACTATCCCGCACATCGTGTCGATGCAGTTTCACGTGTACGAGAATCTCACGAAACTATCGAGAATTCTTTGACTTGAGTCAAATTTGGCACCTTTTCGCGGTGGATGTCGAAAAAACCTCTATACGGACCTGTCGGGTTTTGAAAACCCGGCGGGTCTGTGAACCTGGAAATCAGTTTCCGGCACCATGCTTCGACGTTCTTCGTTTTCACAAACGAAAACGGCCGGATGGAATCCATCCGGCCGTCTCCTTTTCAAGCCCGTTACCGTATGCAGGCTGCTTTACTCAGCCTGAAACGGCACCGTTGCCGCCCTTCATTACCCCCCGAGCTTGGAGCGCTTGAAGTAGTGGGTGTGGAGCAGGTGATGCGCCTTTTCACTCAGAGGTTTGCCGAGAAATTTCTCGTAAAGCTCAATAATGTAAGGGTTTTCGTGGGATTTGCGCAGCTTTTTGCCTGCGTCCTCATCGTAGAGAACCTTGGTTCTTTTCTTGAGGAGTTCCACGTCGCCGTGGTGATAGGGCTGACCGCCACCGCCGATGCAGCCGCCGGGGCAGGACATTATTTCAATCGCATGGAATTCGGACTTGCCTGCGCGGACTTCCTCGAGGAGCTTGCGGGCGTTGCCGAGTTCGTGAGCGATACCGATGTTGAGGGTATGCGGTCCGACCTGAACCTTGGCGGAACGGATGCCTTCCATACCGCGGACGGCTTCGAAGTCAACCTTCTCAAGGGTCTGGCCGGTTGCCAGTTCGTAAGCGGTTCTGAGGGCCGCCTCGATAACACCGCCGGTGGCGCCGAAGATCGGAGCCGCGCCGGTGGACTCGCCCAGAGGAGCATCGAAATCTTCGTCGGGAAGGTTGGCGAAATCGATGTTCATGCGCTTGATGAGGCGTGCGAGTTCACGGGTGGTGATGGAGTAGTCGACGTCCGGGTTGCCGTTGACCTTGAACTCGGGACGATCGCACTCGTACTTCTTGGCGAGGCAGGGCATGATGGAAACGACCACCATCTTCTCCCTGGGCACGCCGATGAGCTCCGAGAAGTAGGACTTGGCAATGGAGCCGAACATCTGCTGCGGAGACTTGGCTGACGAGGGAACGTCGAGCAGGTCAGGGAACTGGTGCTCGAAGAATTTGACCCATGCCGGGCAGCAGGAGGTAAGGATCGGCAGTTTGACGGTCTTGTCGCCGTCCAGGTAGCGGGTCAGCCTGTCAAGGAACTCGGAGCCCTCTTCCATGATGGTGAGGTCGGCCGCGAAGTCGGTGTCGAATACGTAGTTGAAGCCGAGCCGGCGAAGGGCGGCGGCCATTTTGCCGGTGACGGAAACGCCCGGCTCCATGCCGAGGTCTTCGCCCAGAGCGGCGCGCACCGCCGGAGCGGTCTGAACGACCGTGATTTTTTCGGGATCGGCAAGGGCATCGACGATCTCCCAGGTGTGATCACGCTCAACCAGGGCGCCCACCGGACAGACGGCGGTGCACTGGCCGCAGAAGGTGCAGACGGAGTCTTCGAGGTTCATCTCGAAGGCCGGAGCAACCACCGCGTTGAATCCCCTGTTGACGCCGGTAAGGACGCCGCAGGTCTGAACGTCGTTGCACATGGTCTCGCAACGACGGCACATGATACATTTGTCCATGTCACGGATGATGGAAGGAGAGACGTCCTTCCGGTAGGTGGACATGACGCCTTCGTAGCGTACCTCACGAAGGGCGAATTTCTCGGCGATATCCTGCAGTTCGCATTCGCCGGACTTCTGGCAGGTGAGACAGTCCTTCGGGTGGTCGGAGAGCATGAGCTCGAGGACGGTCTTGCGGGCGTTCAGGACCCTCATGGTGTTGGTCTTGACGACCATGCCGTCGGTAACCGGAGTGGCGCACGCCGGGGCAAGGTTCTTGCGGCCCTCCACTTCCACGACGCAAATGCGGCAGGAAGCGGCCATGTTGTTCACCGCCAGTTCCTCGAGGTTGAGAAAGCAGAGGGTCGGGACATCCACGTTCAGCTTCTTGGCGGCATCAAGGATCATGCTGCCCTGCGGAACTTCGGTCTGTTTACCATCGATGGTAATTTTCAACATAGACATGTATATGAGCTCCTTTCAATTTATTGCTTAACGATTGCGCCGAACTTGCACTTGTCGATACATGCGCCGCACTTGATGCAGACCGCCTGATCAATGGTGTGGACTTCCTTCACCTTGCCGGAGATGCAGTTGACGGGGCATACGCGTGCGCACAGGGTACAACCGACGCACTTCTCGGGAATGATGACGATTTCGAGCAGGTTCGAACAGACGCCTGCCGGGCACTTCTTGTCGCGCACGTGGGCGATGTACTCGTCCGCAAAGGTGTTCATGGTGGACAGGACCGGGTTGGGCATGGTCTGGCCGAGGCCGCACAGGGCGGTGTCCTTGATGTTGACGGCGAGGCTCTTCAGTTTTTCGAAGTCGGCTTCGGAGCCCTGTCCGAGACAGATCTTGTCGAGGGTCTCCCAGAGACGCTTGGAACCGATGCGGCAGGGGGTACATTTGCCGCAGGTCTCATCCATGGTGAAGTCCAGGAAGAACTTGGCGATATCCACCATGCAGGTGTCTTCGTCCATGACGATCATGCCGCCTGAGCCCATCATGGAGTTCTTCGCGAGGAGGTTGTCGTAGTCGATGGGTACGTCGGCGTCCTTGTAGGTCAGGGCGCCGCCGGAAGGACCACCGGTCTGAACGGCCTTGAACTGCTTGCCGTCGGGACAACCGCCGCCGATTTCAAAGATGACTTCCTTCAGGGTGATGCCCATCGGAACTTCGATCAGACCCACGTTGGTGATCTTGCCTGCCAGCGCGAACACCTTCGTGCCCTTGGACTTCTCGGTGCCGATGGAGGAGAACCAGTCAGCGCCCTTCACGAGGATTGCCGGGATGTTGGCGAAGGTTTCCACGTTGTTCACGATGGTCGGCTTCTGCCAGTAGCCGGCGTTTGCGGGGAAGGGAGGCTTGGTGTAGGGCTCGCCGCGGCTGCCTTCCATGGAGCGGATGAGCGCGGTTTCCTCACCACAGACGAATGCGCCTGCGCCGTACTTCAGTTCGATGTCGAAGCTGAAGCCGGAACCAAGGATGTTCTGGCCGAGCACACCGTACTCACGCGCGTCGTCGATGGCCTTCTTGAGACGCTTGATGGCCAGCGGATACTCGGCGCGGATGTAAACGACGCCGATGGAGGCGCCGATGGCATAGCCGCAGAGGGCCATGGCCTCGACCACCGAGTGGGGATCGCCCTCAAGAACGGCGCGGTCCATGAACGCGCCCGGGTCGCCTTCGTCGGCGTTACAGACGACGTACTTCTGGTCGGCCTGGTTGGCGGCGGCGAAGCTCCACTTGGTACCGGTGGGGAAACCGCCCCCCCCACGGCCACGGATACCGGATTTCTTCACTTCATCAATGACCGCGGCGGGGGTACTGGCGGTGATTGCGTTGGCAAGGGCCTCGTAGCCGCGGACTCCGAGGTAATCCTCGATGTTCTCGGGATCAATAAAACCACAGTTTCTGGTGGCGATTCTCAACTGTTTTTTCGATGAATCCATTCTCGAACTCCTCCCCTTGTTTATAATTCAACCCTGATATAATTGACGGGAATCACGGTGCCGCAAACCTCACCGCTCTTCAGGTACTTCTGCACCAGTTCCCTGGCGCCGGTTTCGTCCAGCTTGCCGAAGCAGACAGGGTCTTTGCCGGGCAGAGTTACGACAACTGTCGGCTCGGAATGACAGTAGGTCATGCAGCCGGACTGCATGAATTCCACATTGCCGATCCCCTGCTTGGCGGATTCTTCCTTCATCGCTTCCAGGATCACCTTGCCGCCGGAAGCGATGCTGCAGGTGGCAAGGGACACGTTGACGAGGATCTTGTCCTTTTTCGCAGCCTGTTTTGCCTTGTAATCTTCCTGGAACTTCCTGAGATCAGCTATTGATTGAATTTTTGCCATGATCTAGCTCCTTCGGTTCTATGAATTAATATTCAGCGATGATGTTCTTGACCTGGTCGGGCGTCACGTGAGCGTAGACCTTCTCGCCGACCGTCAGAATCGGAGCCAGAGCGCAGGCGCCGACGCAACGGAGACAGTCGATGGAGAACTTGCCGTCTTGAGTAACCTCGCCGACCTCGACACCGAGGGCCTCTTTGAAGGCCTCGACGACCTTTTCAGCACCCTTGACGAAGCAGGCGGTACCCATGCAGATGGAGATGGGATACTTGCCCTTGGGCACCATGGTGAAGAAGGTGTAGAAGCTGACGACACCGTACACCTTGGCCAGGGAGACTCCCATGTAGTCGGCCACGAACTGCTGCACTTCCTTGGGCAGGTAGCCGAACAGGCTCTGGGCCTTGTGAAGCACGGTCACCAGATGGCCTTCCTTGGTGGGAAGCTGGGCGATGAATTCTTCCAGTTCCTTGTAGAGCGTTGCGGGCAGCGTTGCACGATCCGGAAGTCTGCATTCACCTGTTAACTGACACGTTGATCCTGATTGCATAGCGAATAACCTCTCCTTTCGTTGTTGGCCAAACGGTTTCTTTGGCCTTTGTTTAACCCGAGTTCATACTTAACTTCCTGCTACATGGGGTAAGCGGACAAACAAGGTTACACTCGGAATAAAAGAGCAGATGATACAGCAATGCCCCGGACACAGCCAGACACTGAAAAAGCCGTCATGGCATTCTGTCTGAAGCGGCTCGGGTGCGACCCGGTACGTCGCGGAGAAATCTTCCGACGGACCCTTGACACCAATCGTCGTTGTAAACGACTGAAATAATACACTTTTTCTCTCCGGCCGTCACTCTCCGGCCGCGCGGGATTTCACCATAAGTCCAACTATTTGTCAAGGTTATTTTGCCCGGCCCGCGGACAAAAGAGACGGTGTTCCGTAGTGCTGAATTCAGAAAAATAAAACGACATTCTCTCGGCAGTTCCGCCCACGTGCGGCTTGAAGTGGAAAAAGCGCACAGCATCCACACCTTTAACCCTGCGGGCTGATTTCAACTGAAGGAGATAAATCTCAGGCTGGTTCGTACTTGCTTCGCAGGAAAGACACCCGGCTCAGTTAGTCTTATTAGAAGGAATTCCATCATAAGTAAAATTTATTGTCAAGGTAATTTTTTCGCGTAATTACCTGTTTATTCGCTACTTTTTTATCAATTCGACACCTCCGGGAAGGGGGCGGGACGATAAGAAGTCGGCGCGCGCGCCTGATACCGGTTTCACTTGACCGTATACCAGAACTTGGCGCTGCGGACCTTGCCGTCCTTCAGTTTGAACTTTGCTAACACACCGTATTTCCCTTTTTTGGAAAGGTCGAAATCCGCTCCGAAGTGCCCCTCCATACCCATCAGATCCTTCACCTGCTCGGATTTGTCCGGTCCGATGACCTTGACCTTCACCTCACCCGTGGTCAGGGGGGTGCCGCTCTTGGCATCCTTGAACTCCACCATGAGGTGGTGGGTCTCTTTCATCCCCTTGGGCATCTCCATCTTCATGATCTTCATGTGTTCTTTCATGTCCATGACCTTGAAGGTCGTCTTGACCCCGTCAACCACCTCGTCATGGGCAGCCGCGCCCTTGCCCGCCATGCCGCGGTGGTCCATGTGTTTTGGGCCGTGGCCGTGCTGGTCCGCGTTCGCCGCCATTGGCGCCGTCACGGCGAATGCCAGTGTTGCAATTAATGCCGCAGTTCTTTTCATCTTATGTCTCCTTTATAAATTGGATGTCCGGGCGGGGTGATCCCGGCCCCTACACCTGGCTGGTGTCCGCCCGGAAACTCCGGGAAAACTCCCGTGAGGGCCGAGCCGGGGCTTTCACGGAACCTCTCGTGCGGAACCCATGCACATTTGAGGGATATGGCCCGATTCCGGCACGCCAGCCCTTGTTTCACTGAAGTCCGGCGTCCGATTGCGAGAGGCTTCGGGGGAGTTCCGGCCCGGCCCCAACCGACGCTTTTCGGACGGAACCCACCTAATGTTTCATCCCCGAATACTTCAGCCTCCCCTTTTTCAGATCCCGGTTTTTCATCAGGAGGAAGATGACCGGGGTCATGATGAGGACGTGTATCGCCGACGAGATCATACCGCCGATCATCGGCGTGGCAATGGGCTTCATCACGTCGGCCCCGGTGCCGCTGGACCACATTATCGGCACCAGGCCGAGGAGAGCCACGGCCACGGTCATGAGCTTCGGCCGCAGGCGGAGCACGGCCCCCTCGAAGGTGGCCTCATGGATATCCCGCTCGGTCACCGGCCCCCTCAGGAGACGCTTGTCCAGGGCCTCATGGAGATAGATCACCATCACCACCCCGGTCTCCACCGCCACCCCGTAGAGGGCGATGAACCCGACCCAGACCGCCACCGACATGTTGTACCCCAGCAGCCAGACCAAGTAGACCCCGCCGACCAGGGCGAAGGGGACCGAGAGCATGACCATGGACGCCTCCAGTGCCGAGTGGAAGGTGAAGTAGAGGAGGATGAAGATGATCAGCATCCCGGCGGGGACCAGGATCTGGAGCCGCTGTTTGGCCCGGATCTGGTTTTCCCACTGGCCGGACCAGGCCACGTAGTAACCGGGCGGCAGCTTGAGCTGTTCCTCCAGCGTCTGCTTGGCCTCGTTGACGAAGCCCCCCATGTCGCGGCCCCT
Organism: Geobacteraceae bacterium; assembly: GCA_029975275.1. Lineage (GTDB taxonomy): Bacteria > Desulfobacterota > Desulfuromonadia > Geobacterales > Geobacteraceae > RPRC01. Next base: position 22,507 of record JARKPN010000164.1, read on the forward strand.
GACGTTGAGGAACACGATGGAGCGGAGCAGCCCGCCCTCGCTGTTGATCTCCGGAGCGCCGGTGGAGACCGTGAGTTTCGTGACCTGTGACAGCGGCACCTGGGCGCCGTCCATGCCTGAAACGAGCATCCGTTGGATTGCCGGGATGTTGTCCCGGTAGTCGCGCAGGTAGCGGATCCGGATCGGGAAGCGGTCCCGCCCTTCCACCGAGGTGGTGAGCCGCTCGCCCCCCAGCGCGGTCTCGATCACGTCCTGGATGTCCCCCACGTTGGCGCCGTAGCGGGCCGCGGCCTCCCGGTCCACGTCGATGTCGATGTAGTTGCCGCCCGTGACCCGTTCCGCCACCACGTCGGCCGCACCCGGCACGGTCTTGAGTATCCCCTCGGCCTGCACCGCCAGCCCCTTGAGAACGTTCAGGTCGTCGCCGAAGATCTTGACCCCCAGGTCGGTCCTGACCCCGGTGGAGAGCATGTTGATCCGGTTTATGATCGGCTGGGTCCAGCCGTTGCGCACGCCCGGGATCTGGAGCTTGGCGTCCAGCTCCGCCACGATGTCGTTCTTGGTGACGCCCGGCCGCCACTGCTCCCTGGGCTTGAGGATGATGATGCTCTCGAACATGGAGACCGGCGCCGGGTCGGTGGAGGTCTCGGCCCGTCCCACCTTGCCCAGCACGTGCTCCACCTCGGGGACGCTCTTGATGATCCTGTCCTGGACCTGGATGAGCCGCTTGGCCTCGGTGATGGAAACATTGGGGAGGGTCACCGGCATGTAGAGGAGCGACCCCTCGTCCAGGGGGGGCATGAACTCGCTGCCGATGGACATGAACATGGGGACAGCAACGGCCAGGGCCGCGACGTTCAGGGCTATGGTGGTCTTCTTGTACTTCAGCACCCATCGGATTACCGGCGAATAGAGCCTGATGAAGAAGCTCGACACCGGGTTGGCACTCTCGGGCGGCATCCTGCCGCGCATGAACCAGTACATCAGCACCGGAACCAGGGTGATGGCGATGATTGCCGAACCTATCATGGAGAAAGTTTTGGTAAAGGCCAGCGGATGGAACAGCTTTCCCTCCTGCCCCTCCAGCAGGAACACCGGCACGAACGAGAGGATGATGATGGCCAGGGAGAAGAAGATGGCCCGGCCGACCTGCTTGGCCGAAGCGATGACCACCTCCAGCCGCTTTTCCTTCCGTTCCCCGGGCGGGAGCTCCGACAGGTGGCGGTAGCAGTTCTCCACCATGATGACGCCCGCGTCCACCAGCACCCCGATGGCGATGGCGATGCCGCCCAGGGACATGATGTTGGAGGTCACTCCCATCAGCTTCATGGTTATAAAGGAGATCAGGACCGCGATGGGGAGGGTCAGGACGATGACCAGGGCGCTCTGGAAGTGGAGCAGGAACACCAGCACCACCAGAGAGACCACGATGGATTCCTCGGTCAGCGCCCGCTTCAGGGTGTCGATGGCCCGCTCGATCAGGTCGGAACGGTCATAGGAGACTATGATCTTCACCCCGGGCGGTAGCCCCTTTTCCAGGGACGCGATCTTCTCCTTGACCCGGTCGATGACGTCCTTGGCGTTCTCGCCGTAGCGCATGACGATGATGCCGCCCACCGCCTCGCCTTCGCCGTTCATGTCCAGCAGACCGCGGCGGATGGCTCCACCCATCTGCACGTTCCCGAGGTTTTTGAGGTAAATGGGCGTGCCACGCATGTCGGCGCCGACCACGATGTCTTCCAGGTCTTTGGTCGACTGGATGTATCCCCTCCCCCGGATCAGATACTCGGCGTCGGCCTGCTCCAGCAGCCTGCCGCCCACGTCCTTGTTGGAACGCTGCACCGCCTCCATCACCTGGCCGACCTTGATGTTGTAGGACCAGAGCTTGTGGGGGTCCAGATCGATCTGGTATTCGCGCACGAAACCGCCGATGGAGGCAACCTCGGCCACGCCCGGCACCGTGTTCAGCTGGTAGCGCACGAACCAGTCCTGCAGGGTCCGGAGCTGTTCCAGGTCGTACCCCTCTCCCTCGATGGTGTACCAGTAGACGTGCCCCACGCCGGTGCCGTCCGGCCCCAGGGTCGGGGTCACCCCCGGCGGGAGGAGCGACGCGGCGTAGTTGAGCCGCTCCAGCACCCTGGTCCTGGCCCAGTAGATGTCGGCCTTGTCCTCGAAGATCACGTAGATCATGGAAAAGCCGAAGGCGCTCGACGCCCGCACCGCCCGCACCTGGGGGAGCCCCTGGAGGTTGACCGCCAGCGGATAGGTGACCTGGTCCTCCACCACCTGGGGTGAGCGGCCGGGATACTCGGTGAACACGATCACCTGGTTGTCGGACAGGTCTGGGATGGCGTCCACCGGCGTCTTATAGACCGCCCAGATCCCCCAGGCGATTACCAGAGTAAAAACCGACAGTACGATGACCCGGTTGCGGGCCGAGTATTCGATGATTTTTTCAATCATAAAAAATCCTTGCGCCTGCCTTCATCACATCTTCATGTCATCCATGCTCATGTCGTTCTTCTGCTGCGGGGCCGGAGCAGCCGGCACGTGCCCTTCGTGGCCCGTCGGCGGGGCCGGGGCGGCCTTCTCCTCCGGCTTCATCCCCTCGTGACCGGCGTGCCCTCCACCTCCTCCCCCCTTCAACTGGGCCTCGGAATCGATAAGGTAGGCGCCGGTCGCCGCAACCTTGTCACCGCGCAGCAGGCCCGAGACGATCTGCACGTTGTCCCCCACCCTGGCGCCGGTCTGCACCTCACGGGGCTCGAACATGCCGGGCTCCTTCTCCACCCAGACCACCTGGCGCTTGCCGGTGTCCAGAACCGCCGTCACCGGCACCGCGAGCACGTCGCCCAGCGGCACCTTGATGAGGGCGTTCACGAACATGTCGGGCTTGAGCCTGAGACCCGGATTCGGGAGCTCCACCCGCGCCTTGACGGTCCTGGTCTTCGGGTCGAGGAACGGGTAGATGAACGACACCCGGCCCGTAAAGGTCTTGCCGGGATACGACTGGGACACGATATCCACCTTCTGGCCGGTCTTTACATGGGGGAAATCGCCCTCATAGACCTCCACCTCGACCCAGACCGTCGACAGGTCCGCGATGTTGAAAAGCGGGTCGCCCACGTTCACGTACTGCCCCTCCAGGACTATCTTCTCGATCACTACCCCGGACAGCGGGGTGTAGATGGGAAGCCTGATATTCGGATTGCCCGACTTCTCAAGGGCCTTAATCTGGTGGTCCTTGACCCCCATCAGCTTCAGCCGCTGCCTGGCCGATGTCACCAGCCCCTCCCCGCCCTGCGATATGGCCTCTATCGGCGAATTTCTGAACTGCTCGCGGCTCCTGAGCGCAAGCAGGTACTCCTGCTGGGCCGACACCAGGTCCGGGGAATAGACCTCCGCCACCGGCCTCCCCCTCGATACCCAGGCGCCGACCGTATTCACGTACAGCCGGTCGATCCGGCCCGCCACCCAGGCGGTCACCCTGGCCTGGCGCGACTGGTCGTACTGGACGATTCCCACTGCCGTCACCTCCTTGGCAAGCGGCATCCTGTCAACCTTGACCGTGGCCACGTTGGCCATCACCAGTTGGGTCGGCGAGAGCGAGACATGCTCCAGCATCTCCGCTTCACCCTGCTTCGGCTTCCCCTCCTCCGCCTTCCTGACCGGCACCAGGTTCATGCCGCAGATGGGGCAGGCGCCCGGCTTGTCCTTGACGATGAAGGGGTGCATGGGGCAGGTGTACTGCACCGCGCCCTGTGCCGCCTTCTCCCCATGGTCGTGCCCGTCGTGCCGGCTGAACCAGAGGTATGCGCCCCCGATACCCGCGGTCACAAGCACGGCCAGGGTCAGCAGGATTACGGTCTTTTTCGATAGTTTCATATTCAGCTCCCGGTATTTTCAGGCATCCAACCAAATGATAAGCTTTCCTTACTGGGGCGGATGTGGGAAAAAGTTGAATCAACTCAACACTAAAAACTCATAACTCAAAACTGCCGTAAGGCATGAAGGCCTTACGGCAGCTCCCCTCCCACCAGTGCCTCCAACTGGGCACGGTTCATCTGGTATTCCGCCAGGGACTCGTGGTATTCCCGCTCGTAGTTGAACAGGGTGACCCTGTTGTCCAGCAGGGTCATGAAATCGACCTTGTTGACGCGGTAGCCAATGACGGCCGATTCCAGGGACTGCGCCGCCTGGGGGATGATGCCGGTCTTGTAGAGCACTGCCAGCTTTTTCCTCCGCTCCAGCTGGGCAAGCAGATCCTCGACCCCGGAATCGATGGTGTTCCGGAGCGCCTTCAGCTCCTCGGCCGCCATGGTTTTCTCGGACTCGGCCTCGGCCGCCATGGCCCGGCGCCGGGCCCGCTGCACCGGCAGGTTGAAGGTAAGCCCGGCGGAGTACATGTCCTTCCCGTCCATATCGCCCGCCGGGTCCCGCTGCATGTACTCGAAGGAGATGTTGAAATCGGGCCAGTTTTCCTTTCTGGCCAGACTGAGTCCCGCCTCCCCCTTGGCGACGAGCGCCTCGAGTCCCTTGAACAGCGGACGGTTCGCCGAGGCCCGCTCCTTGAGCTCCCTGCCGGACAGGGATACCTGTGCGATCTCGAAATCGGGAATCCTGGCGATTGGAGTATCGGCAGGCCGGTAGAGGAGAGCATTGAGGTTCGCCTGGAGGCTCTTGCGCTGCTGTTCCAGGGTGATCCGCATGTCGAGCATCCTGGAACGCTCCACCTGGGCCTTGAACACGTCCTGCTGAGCCCCCTGGCCCACGGAATATTTCGTTTCGGCGAGAGTAACGAAATCGTCGAGGATCTTGATGTTCCGGTCCACGATATCCCGGGACCGGTCCACGTAGTAGAGCCGGTACCAGGTCTCCTTGACCATGCGGGCAAGCTCCAGCTTCCGCTCCTCGACCGCCCATCGGTAAGACTCGGCCTCCCTGGCGGCCACTTCTCCCCGCAGATCCCGCTTTCCCCAGAAGGGGAGCTGCTGGCTGATGCCGACCACCCGCTGGGTCATCGGGTCGAGCCGGGAATTGAACGGCTCGTCCAGCATCCAGTTCTGCAGCTTGAGCATCAGCATCGGGTCTTCCAGCGAGCGTGCCTGGTCCACTCTGCTCCGGAACATCTCCCAGCGGGCACTTGATGCCTTCAACTCGGGGTTGTTCGCCAGGGCGGCAGCCACCATGGCCGGCAGGTCCTCGGCAGACTTGCCTTCCTCAGCCGGCAGCGTTGCCGGGAAACAGAGCGCCAGGATAAGGAAGAACAAGACACAACATATTCTTCCACCGTCCCGCCTGCGGGGGTGAAAGCTGTCTATCTTCACGCTCATGGGATTTCTCCGTCGGGGTTTGTGGTTTCCGGATAAAAACCATCCTAACATCCAATCAGCCGTGTACAACACGTTCCACGGCAAAATGTCGCGACTCACGCGACCACCAACCCGTCCTTCAGATGAATGGTACGGTCGGAGTATCCGCAGTTTTCGGGGTTATGGGTCACCATCACCACCGTCCGGCCGTTCCCGTTCAACTCCTTGAACAGACCCATCACCTCTTCGCTGGTCCTGGAATCCAGATTGCCGGTCGGCTCGTCGGCCAGCAGGATGCTCGGACTGTTGACGATGGCCCGGGCAATGGCGACCCGCTCCTGCTCTCCGCCCGAGAGCTGGTTGGGCAGACGATCGGTCCTGGCCCCGAGACCGACCCGCACCAGGGCCTCGCGGGCCTTGTCCCTCTTTTCCCGGTTGCCCGTCTTCGCGATGGCCAGGGGAAGCATGACGTTCTCCAGCGCGGTCAGGTAGGGAATCAGATGAAAGGACTGGAACACGAAACCCAGCTTTTCGGCCCGGAAATCGGCCAGCCTTTCGCCGGGGAGGTCGTACAGCTTTACCCCCGTCATCTCCACCTCTCCGGCGGTGGGGCGGTTCATCCCCCCCAGGATGTACAGGAGGGTGCTCTTGCCGGAGCCGGAATGGCCCATGATGGTGACGAATTCGCCGGCTTCGATGCTCAGATCGACCCCCCGGAGCGCCGCTACGGTCTCCCCGCCGCTCAGGTAATGCTTGGTCAGGTTGGATATTTTTATAAGTGCCATTTTTCCTCTCTGTTCTATATTTCTTTGCCCATATGCTCGACGTCAGATTTGAGATGATAACAAGGCGGCGAGGAGGAAGCGACGCAGGCATAGTCAGACTATGTCGAGGAGCTTCCGACGAGCCAACGAAGTTAGCGCTCAAATATGGCGTCGAGCCTACAATGCCCGCAGCGCCTCGGTAGGATCCATCCTGCTCGCCTGCAGGGCCGGGTAGAGGCTCGCCACGATCCCGACCACCATCGAGAGCGCAACCGACCCGAACATCAGCGGCATATCCCAGACCAGGGCCGCGTTCTCGGACTCGGCCATGAACGGCAGGGTGAGCTTGGCGGCGCCCATCCCCGACGCGTATCCGAGGAGGCCGGCCAGCAGACCGACCAGCAGGGCCTCCAGCAGGACGATCCTCATGATGTGGCCCTTCCTGAAGCCTATGGCCCTGAACACCCCGATCTCGGTGGTCCGCTCGTTGACGCTCCCCATCATGGTGACGAACACGATCAGGGCGCCGATGAAGACCACCACCCCGGCAACCCCGTAGGAGAAATTCCGGAACTGATCGAGGGCGTGGAGGCGCGACTCGACCACCTGCTGGATGGCGCTGACCTTCGCGTCCGGGAGCTTTTCGGCGATCTGGCTCACCATGTCGCCGACGGGACAGCCGGCGCAGAGGGCCGCCACCTCGACGAGGGTGATCATCCCTTCCTTGCCGAGCAGTTTCTGGGCCTTTCCGAGCGGCGCGAACACGAGGGCGTCGTCCTGGGAGCCGGTCTGTTCGAGTACGCCGGAAACCTTGAACTTCTCCCCTTTTATCTCAACCGAATCACCGGTAATGACGTGCAGCGCCCTTGCGGCATCGCTCCCCAGCAGCAGCTCGCTTTCGCTTTCGGGCGCCTCACCGAAGATCTCCCACCACTGTTTCATTCTCAACTCGGCCGCAAAATCCACCCCCACCAGCAGGATGTCCCTGTCCCCCACCCGGACACCGCCCAGTACCTTCGGCGATACCGCCGAGATATTACCGCTGTTGGGTATCGTCTTGATCCTGGCAAGGTCCGCCTGCCGTATCTCCCTCTGGTCGAAGGTGACCCCGCCGAGGCTGATGCCGCCGTAGCTCATGGACAGGTCCCTGCTCTGGGGGGTAATCAGGATGTTGGCTCCGAATTCGTCCATCTTACGTTCGATGTCGCTGGACATGGACTTGGTAATGGTCAGCAGGGTGACAATGGTGCCGATCCCCACCATCAGCCCGACGGTAAGGAAGGCCGTCTTCAGCTTGCGCCGTCTCAGATTGTTTATGGCGATGTTGTGCAGTCTCATTCCTTATCCTCAGAAAAGTCTCGATCCCGATTGCAAATCACGAACTGTTATGATCAGGTTCCCCGCCTCCTGCTTGTGCGGCAGGTAGGAGGGATTGCAGCCGCCGACCGCGTGGGGCCCGAGCCTGACGATGGCGAACTTCATGTTGCAGTTCTTGCAGACCATCGTGCCGCCCTGTTGCGCATAGCCTTTCTTTTCCCGGAAACAGACGTCGCAGGCGTCGAACGCGACCCGGATCCCCCCGTCTTTCCCTTTGACCACGAAGAACTTCAGCTCTTTCCCTCCATCCGGATAACGGAAGAAACGGGCCTCCCCATCGGAAACCCCGGTAATCGGGATTGTTATCGCGCCGTTCACTGACCGGACCTTCTCATGGCTGCCCAGCCCCGGGATGCTGAAGGCGAATGCCGCAGCCGCAGCCAGCAGCACCAGTGCGCACGCCGCCAGCACCCATCTCATACTTTTTCCGCTCTTGTTCCCCATACAGTCATTCTCCCTTGCTCATTTACGAACAAGCTCTTATTGTTTTCCCCGGCAGCAGCCGCAGCCCGAGGCGCGCGCATCGGCCATCGCCGGGCCGGCCCTGCCGGTTGCGGCCCGATATTCCTCGACGGAAGTAGCGACCAGGATACTGCTGCCGTAGCCGATGCCGGTCACCACCTGGGCGAGGCGTTCAGAAGCCGCCATTTTCGAATCGTACCAGACGGTCACCCGCCCGGCCGCCACGTCGACCTCGGCCGAGGCCACCCCCTGCTGCGCCCGGAGGACCTTGGTAATCTTTTCCGTGCAACTGTCACAGGTCATTCCCAGGGTCTTCAGAACCACGACCGAATCGGGGCTGGCCTCAAGCCTGACGGAAAAGGCGAAAACCGCCAGGACCGCGGCGGCTACGAGGACCAGGGTTACGTTTTGGATCTTGAGTTTCATTGCGCCCTTTTCCTGATGCTGATGCGGGACACCGGTCCTCTGTTTTACAAAATCGTACGGACTCTCCCTGCGAGCAACCGAGCAACTGGGTTACAAACTGCATGCCAATAACTTCGGCTGCCCTAACCTATCGAAACAACGATAAATGTATCTGCCGAGCGCCACATCCGGCCCCAAAAATGCGGAATATTCCACAGGACCATGCAGAATATTCTCCACTCCAGGCCGGTGACCCGGGACTATTGAAGACAACCGGCACAAACCTGGCATTTGCTCTTAAGATGGGTCGTTATGACAAAATTAAGACGTAGAACAACAGGGTTACCAGGGTACAGAAGCCCTGCGGCGGGAACGACAGACTCGACGTGGTTCGTGCGGTGGGCGAAAGGCCGAGAAGAAAGGACATTGTTCTATGTTCCCCGCTTTACCGTTTTCCCGGCGGGGTGATCCCGTACTTCTCCATGCGATAGACGAGCACATGGCGCGGAATCCTCAGAAAACGGGCGGCCGCGGTCTGGTTCCAGCCGTTGCGCTCCAGGGCGGACAGGACGATCTCCCGCTCCAGTTGCTCCAGAGGATACCCCTCCGCCGGGAGGTTGACCACCGACCCGGCCGGACCGCTCCCCCGTACGCCGCGGAGCTTGTCGGGCAGGTCCCCGATGGTGACGGCGTCGCCTTCGCGCATGATCAGGAGCCGCTCCACGGTGTTCTCCAGTTCGCGCACGTTACCCGGCCAGTCATAGGCCGACAGCGCCTCCACAGCCTCGTCCGAAAAGGAGATCGTCTCGGCCCCGTGCTTGGCCGCAAAGTGCCTGATGAGCAGGGGGATGTCCTCCCGGCGCTCCCGCAGCGGTGGGAGGTGGATCGGGATGACCGCCAGCCGGTAGTAGAGGTCTTCCCTGAAGACGCCCTCCCGGATGGCCTTTTCCAGGTCGGTGTTGGTGGCGGCCGCCAGCCGGACGTCCACTTTCTGCGGGGCGCTCCCGCCCACCGGTTCAACGCTCCGCTCCTGGAGCGCGCGCAGCAGCTTGGGCTGAAGCTCCACCGGCATCTCCCCCACCTCGTCCAGGAACAGGGTGCCGCCGTCCGCCTGGGAAAACTTTCCGGTCCGGTCGCGCACCGCTCCGGTAAACGCCCCCTTGACATGGCCGAACAGCTCGCTCTCCAGCAGGTCCTTGGGGATGGCCGCGCAGTTCACCGCCACGAACGGTCCCTCCCGACGCGAGCCCAGGGAATGGATGGCCCTGGCCACCAGCTCCTTGCCGGTGCCGGACTCGCCGGTGATGAGCACCGTGGCCTCGGTGTCCGCCACCCGCCGCACCATGGAGAACACCCGTTCCATGACCGGAGAGATACCGATGATGTTGCGGAACTCCCTCCGATCGCTCAAACGGTCCTTCAGGCGCCGGTTCTCCTCGGACAGGCCGGTCAGTTGGAAGGCCTTCTTCACCGTCAGCTTCAGCTCGTCGCGGTTGAACGGCTTGGTGATGTAGTCGTAGGCGCCGGCCTTCATGGCCCTGACCGCCGAATCCACCTCGCCGAAAGCGGTGATGATGATGACCAGGGTCCCGGGAGAGCGCTCCTTGACGGCCTTCAGCACCTGGAACCCGTCCATCCCGGGCATCTTCATATCGGTGATCACCAGGTCCGGAACCTGCTCGGAGAAGCTGCGCAACCCCTTCTCGCCGGAGGCCGCGGTGCTCACCTCATATCCTTCCTCCTGGAGATTGTATTCAAGCACCCGGCGCAACGAACTGTCGTCGTCGATAATAAGGATACTGCGTCCCACCCGCTCCTCCCGTCTCCGCATGCGCGGGATTGAATTTTCCCTTCCAGGTAACTCAGCGTAGCTTGTTTCCATCCGGGATGCGCCTACTGGGGTCGGATTGGAGCTTTCCCGGAGCCCCTCGTAATCGGTCACGATCAGTCTCACGGATCGGATACTCTGCTGAATGCAGGCGCTTTCCCGCGATTCACCCGATTGCACTGAAGCCGTACGAGAGGCTTCGTGAAAACCCCAACCCGACCCTTGGGAGCATTCCTGCCGGGGCTTTCAGGATGGAAGCTACCAGCCACTTCCCCCGCGCACGGGAATCGTTACCTTCACCGTGGCGCCCCGGCCGGGCGAGCTCTCGACCCCGATGCTCCCCCCGTGGCCCGTGATGATTTTTTCGGTGATGGCAAGCCCCAGGCCGGTGCCGCCTTCCTTGGTGGTGAAGAACGGGTCGAAGATCCGCGCCCTGACATCCGGGAGGATGCCCGCACCGGTGTCGCTGAAGCTGATCTCGACCTGATTTCCGGCTGCGTCGCTGCTCGCGCTGATGATCACGCTGCCGCCGGACGGGGTGGCCTGCAGACCGTTCAGGATGATATTGAGAAACGCCTGCCGCAGTTTCTCCCGGTCCCCGGTAACCGGCGGCAGCGCGGCAGGCTCCAGCCGCAACTCCACGCCGCGACGTCTGGCCTCGGCCGACACCAGGGTGATCATGTTGCGCAACTCCTCCATGACGTCGCATTCTCCGGTCTCCGAGGCCCGGGGCCTGGCCAGCCTGAGAAAATCCTCCACCACCCGGTCCAGGCGCTCGGTCTCTCCCACCAGGATCTCCAGGAATTCGTACTTCCGGTCGTCCGGCCGGTAATCGTCCCGAAGGATCTCGGCCGCCCCCTTGATGGCGCCCAGGGGATTGCGGATCTCGTGGGCCAGGGCCGCGGACAGCTCTCCCAGGACCGACAGCCGCTCGGCCCTGCGCATCTGCCCCTCGATCTCCAGGATCAGCTCCGACTGACGCCGCAACTGCTCGTTGGACTCCTCCAACCCCCTGGCGGTCTCCTGCAGCTGGGAGGCCCGGTCGCGCTCCTTCTGGGAGAGGAGCCCGGTAATGCTCCCCACCACGTTGTACAGGATTATCTCCAGATATTTTTCCAGCTCCATGGTGAGGTGCCCGCCCCACTGGAACAGGATATGGGGAGCGTAGAGGACGCTCACCACGATGGCGGAGGAAAGCCCGCCCCGGAACCCGAACCAGAAGGCGGCCAGGATGATGGGGATATAGTAGAGCCGCTGGAATATGTCGTGCAGCATCGGCAGGTGCAGGGGGGTCAGGTAGTGGAGGAGGCTTATGCCTACGACGGCCGAGGAAAGGATAGCAAAACGCAACAGTGTCTGCTTGTTCATGACTCGATTCTCTGCTTCCCGCATGGATTCAGGGTTGCGACATACTAGTTTTTTCGTTTTGCTGCGCGGAAAACCGGGAGTGTCTGCACAAATTATCGGCAGGACCGGACGCAATCAACTGCCGGTCAAGGGCCATTGCCCGACACTATCAGGCATTTCCGTTTTGGCACGACATGTGCTGAAAAGCTGTATGCACTTAAATAGTGTCTATCCGGAAACTTCTGGAAAATGTCCGTCAGGGTCGGACCGGGGCTTTCACGGAGCCTCTCGTGCGGAACCCCTGCATGTTCGTGGGACAACCGCCTGCTCCGGCATGACGGCCATAGTACCGGTGAAGTCCGGCGTCCGATTACGAGAAGCTCCGGGGAAGTTCCGGTCCGGCCCCAATCGGCGCTTTCCGGATGGACACAAATAGTTTCCATCCGGAAACCCAGGAGAACCAGCAATGGAAATCGTCGTCAAGGCATCGGACCTGAAATACAAATACCCCAAGGACATCGCCAGGCGGCACCTCCCCAAGTTCGCGGGAAAACCCGACCCGGCACCGTTCAACAGAAACGACCTGTACGAGATCCTTCCCATGTTTTCCGCGGTCATGACCGAGCTGGGAACGGACGACGGCCGGATCCTGCACCTTTTGGAGGATATCCTGAACGAGAATCTGCCCGGGTTCATAAATACCAGGGAGATGGTGTTCGATTGCCTGGTGCAGTCGGTCCGCGAGCACCTGGAATGGGAGTACCGCCCCGAGCCATAACCGGGAAATCATGTCCGGCTTCCGGGACCGGTTCTCAACAACTTTTGTGGAAAACCTGTTGGCAAGCCTGTTGATAACGGTAATAAAACCCTCAAATTCTGCCCGACCCCGCACATTGCCTAATCCCTGTTCAAACCCGTAAAACCCAGTATTTTTAAATAGTTAAGATTTTTCAGGTGATTCCGGCACGTTAGCGGAGCCCCGCATAACGGAAATTTCACCCGGATCGGACGACACCGAGTTATAAGCATGCAATATAATTTCAGGAAATCTATTGCATGGTCTACCGGGAAACCAGTGATATCCGGCAACACCAGAAAAGGCTCAATCGGGCCTATCCATGAACCAGCGCCGCCCACCACGCAGCCACCGGCGTCATGGCCGCCACAAGGACCAGGAACGCGCGGCCGCGCCTGCCGGGGTATCCGAACCTGTCGGTCAGGTACCCGGCGGCCAGCCCCAGGAGCGCCCCGAAGACGAAACCGAACAGGTGCGCGCCCAGGTCGGTGTTCTCCCCTTCCGTGCCCAGCATGGCCAGCAGGGAAAGGGCCGCGGCGGCCGGGAGGAGCCAGCGCCTGCGCCAACGGCGGCCGGGTCGCCCAAGGCGAAGCGCGCCGAGGATGCCCACGGCCCCGAAAACCAGGGTCGAGGCGCCGATGGAGTTATGATAGGCGGGCTGAAACATGGCATTGGCGAGGTTCCCCAGGATGCCCGACAGCAGGAGAAGACACCATGCAAGCCCCGAGCCGAGCTCGCGGCAGAGGAGGACGATGAAGACCCCGCCGATAAGCAGGTTCCCGAGCAGGTGCACTGGGCCGGAGTGGAGGGTGAGCGCCGTCACCGTCCGCCACCATTGACCGTCCCGGATCTCTCCGGCTGCCGCGCCTCCGATGCCGACCCAGTCGACGGGACCGAGTCCGGGGATCGGGTGTTTGAGCAGGGTGATGTTGTGGAAGGTGGCCACCAGCAGCAGGACCGAGAGTGTGACCAGGGTATTCTCGACCAGGGGGGCCGGCGCCGTCGGCGGAGGGGGCCAGTCCCGGTTTTCCTCCTCGAACAGGCGGAGCTCGCGCAGGGCCTCTTCCATCCGGTCCGGCGGCACCAACAGCCGCCGCCCGAGGCCGGCGCGCTCCAGCCGGCATGGGATGGCGCGCGCATGCAGGACCAGCTCCCAGAGCTCCGCCCTCCTTACCGGAACCGGTCCCGACATGCGTCCGTCACCAAGGTCGGGAGGTACCGGCAGCCACTCCCTCTCCGTCACGCCGTTGATTTCCGTCTTCAGATCCATCCTGACAGTATCTCAGACAGCCGTTTCCGAGTCACCAACGAAATCGTCCGGTCGGCATTCATCCGGCACTTTTCCGGGGTTACGAACAGGCACCATCGAAGAACCCGTGTTCATCGTACTTTATTTGTCATATGTTACCCCACCGGCCATGGTATGTCCAACACGGTCCCACCTGCCCGGCAGCAAGGGGTCCGGAAGACTGAAAAGAATGGTTGATATGATGGATTGCATGGATATATCTTGGTACTGGATGAGGGAACGTCTCGATATTAACCATCCGCGCCAAGGAGCCGTCATGGATTACATAGCAGACCTGCACGTCCACTCCCCCTTTTCCCGGGCCACCAGCCCGGACTGCGATCCGGCCGGACTGTTCGCTTGGGCCCGGATCAAGGGGATCCAGGTGGTCGCCTCGGGCGACTTCACCCACCCCGGCTGGCTGGCCCTTCTCAAGGAAACCCTGGCCCCGGCCGAGCCCGGCTTCCTGCGGCTCAAGGACGAGAACGTCCCGTCTCCCCTGCCGGGGCTTGCCGGAACGTCAGGTGCGGTCCGCTTCGCGCTCTCGGCCGAGGTCTCCTGCATCTACAAGCGTCACGGCGCGGTCCGCAAGGTCCACAACCTAGTCTACGTGCCGGACTTCGCGTCGGCCGAGCGGCTCACCGCCCGGCTGGCGGGCATCGGGAACATCGAATCGGACGGCCGTCCCATCCTGGGCCTGGACTCGCGCGACCTGCTTGAGATCGTGCTGGAGGAAGCCCCCGAAGGCTTCCTGGTGCCGGCCCACATCTGGACCCCCTGGTTCTCCCTGTTCGGATCCAGGTCCGGGTTCGACCACATCGAAGAGTGCTTCGGCGACCTCACTTCCCACGTGTTCGCCCTGGAAACCGGCCTCTCCTCGGACCCTGACATGAACCGGATGATCTCGGCCCTGGACCGCTTCGCCCTGATCTCCAACTCGGACTGCCATTCCCCCTCCCGCCTGGGTCGGGAGGCGAACCTCTTTTCCACCGGGTTCGATTTCTTCTCCATGCGCGAGGCCATCCGCGGAAACAGCCGCGGGACCTTCAGCGGCACCATCGAGTTCTTCCCCGAGGAGGGGAAGTACCACCTGGACGGGCACCGGGCCTGCAAGGTATGCCTGGAGCCGGATGAGACCAGAAGGGCGGACGGCCGCTGCCCGGTCTGCGGCAGGCCGCTCACCGTGGGGGTGCTGCACCGGGTCCTGGAACTGGCGGACCGGGAAGAACCGGAGTTCGGCCCGGATGCCCCCCGGTTCTTCAGCATGGTGCCGCTCCCTGAGGTCCTGGGGGAGCTGCTGGGGGTCGGACCGGCGTCCAAGCAGGTGCAGCGCCGCTATGCTTCGCTGATCGGCAGGTTCGGATCCGAGTTCAGCCTGCTGCTCAACGCCTCCCGGGAAGAGCTGTCCGAGGAATCGGCCCTGCTGGCGGAGGCTGTCGGCCGCATGCGGGAGGGACGGGTCATCCGTCACGGCGGCTACGACGGGGAATTCGGCACTATCCGGGTGTTCGAGGAGGGGGAGATCGCGCGGCTGCAGGGGCAGTTCGGCCTGTTCGCCGAGGAGACGCCGGGACGGGCAAGGAAAAAGAAGACCCCCGACGGGGGGAGCGGCGGGAACTCGGGCCCGGCAACCCCGCGACGCCGCGCTGAAACGGAAACCCCGCCCCGAGCCGCGGGCCCGAACCCCGAGCAGGTGGAGGCCATAACAGGCGACGGACGGCGCATCCTGGTGGTCGCCGGGCCGGGGACCGGCAAGACCCATACCCTCACGGAGCGGATCGCAGTGCTGATTGCGACGGGAAAGACGGCGCCGGAGCGGGTCTGCGCCATCACCTTCACAAACCGGGCCGCCGACGAGGTCCGCGGGCGGCTGGTCCGGGCGTTCGGCGATGCGGCCGAACCGGTCTTTGTCGGCACCTTCCACCGCTTCTGCCTGGACCGGCTCCGCCGGGACGAGCCCGGTCTGGAGGTCATCGGCCCGGAGAGCAGGGAGCGCCTGCTGAAGCGCCTCTTCCCGGAGATGGGAAAGGGGGAGCGGGACCGGCTGTCCGACGAGATCGCCGCCGGCTTTCTCGCAGCCGGCACCGTCTCCCTCCCGGCCGAGGTACTGGACTACCAGGCCGAGCTGGCCCGCCTGGGGGCCGTGGACCTGGACGGCGTGGTGCCGCTGCTGCTGGCGAGGATGTCCGACGACCCCGCGTTCAGGGAAGGGATAGCGGGCGGCATCGATCACCTGTTCGTGGACGAGTTCCAGGACCTGAACGCCCCCCAGTACCGGCTGGTGGAGCTCCTGGCTGAACGGGCCGCCGTGTTCGCCATCGGCGACCCGGACCAGGCCATCTACGGCTTCCGCGGCAGCGACCCCTCCTTCTTCTACCGGTTTGCCGGCACACCCGGGACGCGGCGCATCTCACTGGTCCGCAACTACCGCTCGGCTGCCCGGATCCTGGAGGCGGCCTCTGCCGTCATCACCCGCAATCCCGGCCGGGACCACGCTCCCCTCGTCCCGGTCTCCGCCCATGAAGGGGGGATCGAGCTCCACCGGCTGCCGACGCCGGCGGCCGAGGCGGAGCTGGTGGTCAGCAGGATCGAACAGTTGATGGGAGGGATCAGCTCCTTCTCCCTGGCCTCGGGCAGGGGCGGAGACCAGGGAACGGAACGGAGCTTCGGCGACATCGCCGTGCTCTACCGGCTCACGCGGCAGGCCGAAGAGCTGGCCGAGGCCCTGCATCGCCGCGGCATCCCCTTCCAACTGGTGGGCGCCACCCCCTACTTCCTGTCTCCGGCCAGCCGCCCCCTCACCCGCTTCATCCTGGCTGCGGCCGGTAGCCGAGAGACCGCATGCTGGCTCTCGCTGCTGAAAGGGCTCCCCGGCTTCGGCACCGCCATCCTGGAGAGGCTGGACGCCGAGCTCCCCCTTTCAGGGGACTTCCTGGAGTCGGCCGGACGGCTGCAGCTGCCAGCGGTCATCCGCGGGCGTCTGGACGAACTGGCAACGGCCCTTGCGGGCTTCCGCGCCTCAGTTGCCGCCGACGGCCTGGCCGCCGCCATGGCCGGGGCAGTCCCGTTCCTCGGCAGCGACGTCTCCCACCCCGACTGCGCCAGGCTCATCTCCCTTGCCGGAAGCTTCGGCAGCGACCTGGGCTCCTTTGGCCGCCACCTGCTTGAGTACGCCGCCGAGACGGTCTACGACGAGCGGGCCGAGGCGGTGGCCCTCATGACCCTGCACGCCGCCAAGGGGCTGGAATTCCCGGTTGTCTTCATGGCCGGCTGCGAAGAAGGGCTCCTCCCCTGCACCATTCGGGGCGACACCGACATCGAAGAGGAACGGCGGCTGTTCTACGTGGGGATGACCCGGGCGAAAGAGACGCTGGTGCTGACCGCCGCATCGACCCGTCCCTGGACCGGCCCGGGAGAGCGGTCCCTGTCCCGCTTCGTCACGGAGATCCCTGAAGAGCAGTTAAACAGGGCGATGCCTGAAGGGAGGAAACCGAAGCGGCAAAAGGCCGAGCAGATGGAGCTGTTCTGAAAACCGGGCCTCCTGGGACGCTGAGGCAGTTTGTAGTGATTTTTGAAGTCCTGTATACTGGAACAAAAGGATATGTGTCCATTAAGATGTTGTCTCGAAGGAGAGCATATCCGGAAAGGAGACGGCCATGTTGCGAATAATGTCCTTTCCATTCAGGTTAATAATTATCGCCGGGATTTCGGTGTTGATGTCATCCTGCGCTGTTACCACCAGATCCACGGAAGGCACGACGGAGACGTTCCATAACACATCCGACGCTTCCACGGAATTCACGTCCAGCACCAGTCCGCGCGATGAGGAGAAGGATAAGGAAGCGAAAAACCTTGAAGCCCGGGCATTTGCATCCGCCAACCTCGATCGGCTTAAGGAGGATATGGCGCGCGGCAGCGGCGAGCACCTGACGGCATTCGCGCACCTGTTGGGCATCAAGGAGACCAACCGGGCCGAGTTCTACGCCCTTGCCAAAGAAAAATATCCGGTCCTGTTCGGCTCCGAGCCGACCACCTCGGACGTCATGCTGGCCAGGCTGGACACCGAACTGAACCATCATCCGGAGTGGCGGAACTAGTGTCCTGTGCGGTTAGTTCACCGCAAGAATTCCGAGGAATTTTGGTTTCTGGCAAGGCGCGGCGACACAGGCCTAGCGGGGTCTAAGTCGAGGAGCCGGAACGCGGCCAGGGGCCAAAAGGCCCGGAATTGTAAGGAAGGAATTAGCCGCACTGGACACTAGTGCCTTGTAGCTCTTGAATCAACGGTCTAAATTAACCCCCTCCCCTTGGCCTCCTCCTATCGAGGGAGGGGGAACGTTGCGAAATAAAGGGGTTAAGAGGTACGAGCTGTTTCCGGTGAATAATCCGCTGGCTGCGTCCGACGAGCTCCGGATTACGAGATGGCGGGTACGAGTGATCAATCTCGTGAGAAAGAGAGGAGGTTTTTCGTTTTCCATCCGACCGGCGCACCGGCCGGGGGTCCGCGGCGGTCGTCGTTTGTGCGGGGCCGGCATCAACCGTGGGGTGCCTTTCCGCCGGGTCCTGCCCTGTGCATTTCTGCTGGTCAGCCTGTTCGCGCCGATGCCCTCCATGGCCGAAGAAAGCGGCTACCTGGCCCAACTCAGGCAGCGCGCCATGGGGGAACGACTCGCCGAGCGTCCCGAGTGGCGCACGTTGCTGCATTACAAACCGCGACGATTTTCGGGCGGCATTGAAAGCCTGGTGGATTCTGAATCCTTTTTTCTCTCGCCCGAAGGCAAGCATGATCCGCAGGCCGAACTGGACGCCACCCTGGCCGCCTTCTTCGAAACCGATGCGGCAGAGCCGGACAAGAGCGCCCAGTGTACCTTTGCCGGCCGTTTCCACTGGCTCGACCATGCCCTGAAATTCGATCCCGACCGGCTCCCGCGACTCCCCTGTCCCCGCTTTAACCGCTGGCTGGACAGGATGAATCCGGAGCGGCTCACCCTGGTCTTTCCGGCCGCCTATCTGAACAACCCCGCCTCCATGTTCGGCCATACCCTGCTGCGGGTCGATGCCGCCGACCAGGACGAATCGACCAGCCTGCTGGCACATGCCGTCAATTACGCCGCCGACACGCAAGACCAGCGGGGGGTGATGTACGCCGTCAACGGGCTGTTCGGCGGGTACGAAGGGAGGTTTTCCATTGCTCCCTATTATCTGGCGGTCAGGGAATACGGGGACATCGAGAACCGCGACATATGGGAATACGGGTTGAATCTGACCCCGGAGGAGATAGGCCGGATGCTCCGTCATCTCTGGGAAATGCGTGCGGCCCGGTTCGACTATTATTTCCTCGACGAAAACTGCTCCTTCCACCTGCTTTCCCTGCTGGAAGCGGCCCGGCCCGGCCTGAATCTCACCGACCGTTTCTCCTGGTGGGTCATCCCTTCGGAGACGGTACGGGCGGTGATGGAGGCGGGGCTGATTGACGGGGTGCGTTACCGCCCGGCACGCAACACCGTTCTCATGGATCGGGCAAGGCACATGGACGACGGGATGCAGATGCTGGCCAAACGGATGGTTGACGGTGGTCCCGGGGCGTACGCGGGAGAGCTGGGGAGCCTCACCCCGGCCGATCAGGCACGGGTCATTGACCTGGCGCTGGATTACGCCGCCTATCGCCAATCACCCAGGTTCGGCAAGGAAAGGCTTCCTTCCGGCACGGTGCCGGAACTGCTGGAGGCAAGGAGCCGCCTGGAGGCGCCCGACCTCGCACCGGTCATCCCGATGCCCGAGGTCCGGCCGGGAGAGGGGCACAAGCCGGCCAGGGCCGGCATCGGTTACGGTTTCGAGGACCGGCGCCAGTTCGTCGAACTCACCCTGAGACCGGGTTACCACGACCTGCTCGACCCGGAGGGGGGATTCACACCGGGCGCGGCTGTCCGGGCCTTCGACACTGCGGTGCGCCTCTATCCCGAAGAGGGAAAGGTGGAACTGGAACGGCTTGATGTTGTCGAGATCACGTCACTGTCGGACTGGGGCCGTTTCCTGCGCCCCTTGTCCTGGAAGGCCGGGGCGGGAGTCGGACGAAAGCGCGTCTCCCCCCGCGAAAGGCTCCTGATGGGGCGCATCCATGCCGACTTCGGGATAAGCAGGGTCCCTTCGGACGGGACCACGCTGTTTGCCATGGCACAGGGGACCCTGGAGCTGAGCGACCGGTTCGACTACTTCCTCGCACCAGGCCTCGGACCGGCCGTCGGGGTCGTGCACGATGTCACGGAGAGCTGGCGCAGCGGCCTGTCGTTTCTCTGGCAGAGCTTCTTCCTGGACGAATGGCGGAACGACTGTGAAGCCGTATTCGGAAACCGGTTCACCATCGGGAGACAGAGCGCGGCCGGGCTCGAACTTTCCTGGAAAAGGGAATTCGGACACGGCTACACCGGGGTGAAGGCATACTGGCAGGTTTACTTCTGACCTGCATACGTGGCGCCTTCACGCCTTGGCCTGCGTGGTCGGCCTCGTGCGTTCAGGCGTTGCGGATTCATGCTCCGCGGCAAGCTCCATGGCGTTTCAGTGAAGCGGTCCATCCGTCAAGCGGGCAAGGCGCAGGGCCATTGAATTCACAGCCCGGAAACTCCCCCCTTCTGGATTAACACTCAAAGCATGCTATGCTTTTTGCACTCAGCCTGCATTCCCGGTTTTCGATTGCTAACGGGCTGGAAAGGAGTTGCAGACCATGGCTGAAGAGGTCGTACTGCTCAGCGGGGTGAGGACGGCTATCGGCAGGTTCGGCGGCGCGCTCAAGGACGTCTCCGCCTGCAGGCTGGGCGCGGTGGTTGTCAGGTCGGCCATCGCCCGGGCGGGCATCCCCCCGGAAGAGGTGGAAGAGGTGATCATGGGCAACGTGCTCTCCGCGGGGCTGGGACAGAATCCGGCCCGGCAGGCGGCCGTCCATGGAGGGGTTCCCGCGGCTGCCGGCGCGTTTACCGTGAACGAGGTATGCGGCTCCGGCCTCAAGGCGGTGATGCTCGCCGCCCAGGCCGTCCGGGCGGGGGACGCGGAGCTTATCGTGGCTGGCGGGATGGAGAACATGAGCGCCGCGCCGCACCTGCTGGCCGGTCTACGCTGGGGAGTGAAGAGCGGCGATACGCCGGCAATGGACTCGATGCTGAACGACGGCCTCCATGACGCCTACCACCACTATCACATGGGGATCACCGGCGAGCGGACGGCTACCAGATACGGGATTACCCGGGAGGAGGCTGACGAGTTCGCCCTGGAGAGCCAGCAGCGGGCACTGGCGGCGGTGCGGGATGGCCTGTTTGCCGGAGAGATCGTGCCCGTCGACAGCCGTGGGGTCCCCTTCCGGCTGGACGAGTGCGTCCGGACGGACTCCTCACCGGAAAAGCTGGCCGGCCTCCCCCCGGTATTCCATCAGGACGGCATCCTCACCGCCGGCAACAGCTCCAAGATTTCCGACGGCGCGGCAGCGCTGGTGGTGGCCTCGGCAGGCAAGGCGGCCCGGATGGGTATCAGACCTCTGGCCAGGATCACCGGCTACGCCGAGGCCGGGGTCGAGCCGGAAGACGTGATGGAGGCTCCGATCCCGGCAGTGCAAAGGCTGCTCCGGGAAACCGGCTTCACCATCGCCGACCTGGACCTGGTGGAGCACAACGAGGCGTATGCCAGCGCCTCGCTTGCCGTCGCACGTGCCCTTGCCATCGACCGGCGGAAGCTGAACGTCAACGGCGGCTCCATCGCGCTGGGCCACCCCATCGGCTGCAGCGGCGCCCGGATCCTGGTGACCCTGCTGTACGCCCTGATGAACCGGGACCTGGAGCGGGGGCTCGCCACCCTCTGCATGGGAGGGGGGAACGGCCTGGCCATGGTAATCGAGAGGGGGTGATCGGCCATCGTCGACCAGGGCACTTCGGACATGCTGCGGCTGCCGGTCGCCCAGCGTGCCCTGAAGCAGGGAAAGTGACCGGGTGAAACGGACGTGAGCACGGAAGGGAATGGACGTGGACATCGTAAAAATCGTGGTGGTGGGCGCAGGGACCATGGGGAGCGGCATCGCCCAGGCCCTGGCTGAAGGGGGCTATAGCGTCGGCCTGGCGGACCTGGACCTGCGGCGGGCCGAGCAGGGCATGTCGATCATCCGGAGCAGGCTGGACCGGCGCGCGGCCGCGGGGAGAATGTCCGTTCAGGACAAGGAAGAGCTCATCTCCCGCATTACCCCCCTCTCCGGCCCGGAGGACTGGGTCGATGCCGGGCTGTTCGTCGAGGCGGCCTCGGAACGGGAGACCGTCAAGCAGACCGTCTTCCGGCAGCTGGACGCCGTCGCGCCGGACCCGGCCATCCTCGCCAGCAACACCTCAGCCATCTCCATCACCCGCCTGGCCGCGGCAACCGGCAGGCCGGAGCGCTTCATCGGCATGCACTTCATGAACCCCGCCCACCTCATGAAGCTGGTGGAGGTCATTCCCGGGCTGCGGACCGCACCGGAAACCGTGTCCGCCGTCACCGCCGTCTGCCGCCGGATGGGGAAGGAGCCGGTGGTCGTGGCCGACGCCCCGGGCTTCGTGGCCAACCGGCTGCTGATGCCGGTCATTAACGAGGCAATCGGGGCGCTGCAGGAGGGGCTGGCCTCCCGGGAAGACATCGATACCGTGGCGAAGCTGGGCGCCAACCACCCCATGGGTCCGCTGGAGCTGGCCGACTTCATAGGCCTGGACATCTGCCTGGAGATCCTGGAGACCCTCCACGCCGAGCTGGGGGAGCGGTTCCTCCCCGCCCCGCTGCTGCGCAGGATGGTCGCCGCCGGCAAGCTGGGGAGAAAGAGCGGAGAGGGATTCTATGAGTACCGCTGACGCGTTGAGGTTCGAGGTCAGGGACCGGATAGGCATCATCACCCTGAGCCGGGAAAGGGCCAGGAATGCGCTCGATTCCGCACTGCTCCGCCTGCTGGACGTGACCCTGGCTGCCTGCGGCGGGGACCGTGAGGTGCGGGCCGTGATCGTGACCGGCGGGGCGGATTTCTGCGCCGGGGCCGACCTGAAGGAAATGGGCGCCATGACCGTTGCCGGGGCCGGGGAGTTTGCGCGTCTGGGCCATAGCGTGTTCCGGCGGATCGAGACGCTTCCCAAACCGGTCATCGCGGCCGTGGCGGGCCATGCATTGGGTGGGGGGTGCGAGCTGGCCCTGGCCTGCGACATCAGACTGGCGGCCGAGAGCGCCCGCTTCGGCCTCCCCGAGGTGAACCTGGGCCTCATCCCCGGATTCGGCGGTACCCAGCGGCTGGCGGCCCTTGTGGGCCACGGCAGGGCCAGGGAGCTTATCCTCACCGGCAGGGTCGTAGATGCCCGTGAGGCGGAAACCATGGGCCTGGTGAGCGCCGTGGTTGCCGGCCCGGAGCTGGCGGAACGGGCCGGGGACCTGGCCGCACGCCTGGCCCGGAAAAGCCGCACGGCCCTTGCCGCGGCCAAAAAGCTGCTGGTGGAGGCCGCACGGCTGGAGCAGGGGCTGGAGCTGGAGGCGGCGGCCTTTACCCGCTGCTTCGGCTCGCCGGACCGTGAGGAAGGGATAGCCGCCTTTCTCGAAAAACGACAGCCCGTTTTCTGAACATCCTTCCCACGGGTCATCCATCCGCATACGCCCGCCTTTACGCCTCGATGTCGATCCTGCACATCCGGAGCATGCCTTCATGACCCGGGCCGATCACTCGAACTCGACCAGGTATTTTCTGCTCCGCAGCGGCACGAGCTTTTGCTGCAGCTTCGGGTTGCGGCGCTCCTCGACGGCAAGGCGCCGGAAATAGCTCCGCCACAGTCCCGCCCACCCCTCCTCGGCACCGGTGAAACGCGGGGAGCCGGTCAGGGTGATGTCGTGCACCAGCCTCCAGCCGGCAAGGTCGTACACCGCCGCCACTGAGCGGCGCAGGTCGTGGATCACCCAGGGGCGGTCGCCGACCCGCCGGGCAAAATGGGGCGCCAGGAACCGGATGATGTAGGCCTCGGGTTCGATGCGTGCGTAGAGAAAGCCCTCCTCCAGTTCGCGGAAGCGGACGAACCCCTTGTAGCGGTGCGCCTCCCTGGAAACCGCGCGGGCCAGGCGATCGACGCGGTTCACCCGCTTGTCGGCAATCATTGAGCACAGCCGCGGCCCTGCCTGCAGACCGAGGCGCACGTACTGCCACAGCAGGTTCTCGATCCCCTCCCGTTCGCTGTGAAAGGCGTAGCAGAGCATGCTGAACGCCTCCGGAGAAACCTCGGCCGCAAATCGTTCCCGGAAGGCGGCGGCTTCCCCCTTGCCCGTGACCACGGCAATCGCCGGCCCGTCGAACAGGCCGGGCTCCGTTTCCGGAGCGTCGCGAACGAACTCGACGGCCTCGTCCCGCTCGGCCAGGGCCAGGCAGAGGGTGCTCAGGTACCCCTCGAAGCTGCCGTCGTAGCGGTAGCGCCCCATCACAGCTCCCCCGTTACGACGGACAGGTCCCGGGCGGGAAACAGTTCCAGTTGCTCAAGAGAGGCCCTCCGTCCGCCCGGAGCCGTGAGCCGCTCAAGGAGCTCCGGCCCCTCCATGCTGATGCCGCCCAGATAGCGCCCCCCGGCGGTGACGAAATAGCGGGCCCGTTTCAGCACCACTCCCAGCCGCTTCAGCTCCTCCTCCCCCAGCCGGCAGGTTCGGCGGGCCTTGACGATCCGTTGGGCCGAACGGACCCCGATACCCGGAACACGCAGCAGCAGATGGTAGTCGGCCCGGTTCACCTCCACGGGGAATTGCTCCAGGTGCCGCAGTGCCCAGCCGGTCTTCGGGTCGAGCCGCATGTCCAGGTGGGGATGGGCATCGTCCAGCAGCTCGTGGGAAGCAAAACCGTAGAAACGGAGCAGCCAGTCGGCCTGGTAGAGGCGGTGCTCCCGCAGCAGGGGCGGGACGGCAAGCGCGGGGAGACGCCGGTCACTCGAAACCGGCACATAGGCGGAATAGTAGACCCGCTTCAGGCCGAGACGTTGATACAATCCCTCCGACAGGGTCATGATCTGCCGATCGTTCTCGGATGTGGCCCCCACGATCAGCTGGGTGCTCTGCCCGGCCGGGGCGAAGCGGGGCGCGTTGCGGGACCGGCGGCGTTCCAGGCGGGAGGTTTCGATCAGACCGCTGAGCCGCCGCATCGGTTCGATGATGGACTCGCGCGGCTTGTCCGGCGCCAGCAGCAGCAGGCTCCGGCGCGACGGCAGCTCGATGTTGATGCTGACCCGGTCGGCAAGTCGCCCGGCCTCCTCCACCAGCACGGCATCGGCCCCGGGCACGACCTTCAGGTGGATATAGCCGTTGAACCGCTCCTCCCGTCTGAGCCTGCGGGCGACCCTCAGCAGCTGTTCCATGGTGTGGTCCGGCGAGACCACGACCCCGGTGCTCAGAAACAGCCCCTCGATGTAGTTGCGGCGGTAAAACTCCATCGTGATCGTGACGATCTCGCCGGGTGTCAGGACGGTGCGGGGAACGGGGTTGCTGCTGCGGTTGACGCAATAGGCGCAATCGTAAATACAGACGTTGCTCAGCAGTATCTTGAGCAGCGAGATGCAGCGGCCGTCCGCGGTCCAGCTGTGGCAGATGCCGCCTCTGCCGGTGCTGCCGACCATGCCCGGTGCGCCGCGGCGGCTGCTTCCGCTGGATGAGCAGGAAACATCGTATTTGGCGCTGTCTGCCAGCAGCGCCAGGCGCTGTTCCAGGGAAAGGTTCGTCATGGGGGAAATTCTACAGGGGGGAACCGACAGAATAAGTCGCATCCGCTTCCGGTTGTCCAAAAAAAATTCTGTCTGCCGCCCTGTCTTCCGGGATAACAAAACACAAAGCCGGGTAAACCTGACAGCCTCGTGCGGCCGACTTGCCCGGCATGCCTTCACCGTCCAGTTGAGGTTTCCTCAGATGCAGTGATAGCCATTTCCCATTCTACGGCAACCGTCTCCTCATAAGACGCTTTTATCCGACATGGAAAAGATCACTCGTGATGCGGGGGTGTCGAGCCGGCCCCTCAACCCGCGGCGGTCAGCCGTCGCACATACTCCCTGATCCTTGCGGCATTGGAACCCGCGTCGCTCCTTCCCACGCGCGAGGCCGAACGGATATCGAGCAGGGAACGGTGATCGGCCGGGGTGATCCTTATGACGATATCGTCCTTGAACCCGAACCAGAACGTGGTGGCCGTGGCCTCTATCCTCCCTTCGGCGGGCGCTTCCGCCACGATATCCCACCCCATTGCGCGGGCCACGTCCAGCGCGCGCCTGCATGCCTGATCGTAGGGGAGATTGAGGATCACGGTCGATATGTCGGGATAGGCCTGGCGCTGCCTGTTCGCGACCTCCCCCCCTTCGTACCGAGGGGTTCGGAACGTCCTTGCGCAGCGGGAGCACGGCAACGAAGCCGGGCGGCCTGTCGATGTCGGTGGTTATGTCGTGGATGGGTGGAACCCTCCCGGCGTGGAGCTTCCAGGATATGGGGACGGCCGCCGCGGTCCCGCCGACCGCCAGACCGAGGAGCGCGAACAGAAAACGCTTGACCCGCCGCTGTTTCAGCGCGAGAAACCCGCCCGCGACCGAGAGCGCCACAGCCAGCAGGCCGCCGCAGACGGCCCATTTCAGCATGTCGAACCCGGTCCGGAAATGCCACAGGCCCACGCGGCTGCCGAATCCCGCAGAAACCGCGACCAGTGCGGCGGCAAGCGCGATACAGACCCCCGCGCAGGGAAGCAGGCCCGACACCCTCCGATATTCCCTCGTCTTGTCCATTTTCTGAAGATCAGCAGTGCCCATGGCCTTCGCTCCTTTCCAACGTCCGTTAGCAAGCCGATATCTGTTACTCTCCAACCAAACCGGCAGGTTGTCAACCCTTGCCCGCGGGCCCGCCTTTCAGGACACCGAACAGGCCGCACATGAATTCAATCGAATCTTAAATGTTCAGACCCTGCCGTAGGTGTCGATCCTGCTGCCGACCCGCTCCAGACATCCGTTTACCCTGATCGCGTATTTGAGATATACTAAAAATACACATTCCCAAAAGAAAGGAGATACGAAATGGCACGCAAAACCAACAGTCATGTAACGGACGCTCTTTTCATCATCGGCGCAGGCATGGTCGGCGCGGGACTGGGCCTGCTGTTCGCCCCCAGGTCGGGCAGGAGGACCCGCAGGGACATCGCCCGGTTCGCACGAAGTGTGAGCACCGGAACGGCCAAGGCCGTTCAGGACTTTGCCGACGATGTTTCGGGCTTCGCCGACACCATGGGTCACAAGGCGTCCAAGCTTCTGCGCGAGGGACGCGCAATGACACGGAGATCAAAAGAAAGGCTCCTGTCGGCCTTTTAGACCGGCTCGGCCGGGTTGGCAGAGTTTCCAGCGGCGGCAAGGCTGGGCATGAGGTGGGAAAACAAGAGGGTCACACACGTGGGGGTGTTCCGGGAAATCCGGAACGCAAGTAGAAGATGCCGTGGTTGTCCCCTTAAAAACGACCCTCTTGTTTCCGCCGATAACCTGAAGGACCGGCATCGCGCCGGGTTACCCGGACTGGTCAGAACCTGACGAATTCCACCCTCCGGTTGTTGGCACGTCCTTCGGCGGTCCCGTTGCTGTCGATGGGCCGGGTGTCGCCGAACCCGGCCACTTTCAGGCGACCGCCGTCGATTCCCTTGGCTTCCAGCCAGGCCATGACCGCGGCGGCCCGTTTCTCCGACAGCGGCCCGTTGATGCCCTTGCCTCCCTGGTTGTCGGTATGCCCCTCGATGGAAAATCTCAGCGTCGGATCCTCATTCAACAGGCCGAGGATCTTTTTCAGGGTCGGCAGCGATGCGGGCTTGAGCGTGGCCTTGCCGGTATCGAACAGGATGCCGTGGGTGACGATCCTGCCGTCGGTATCAAGGGCGGACCTGATGTCCTTGCCCCCTTCGGCCAGGCGGAAATTGGTGAACAGCAGCTTGTCCGTCTTGAAGCTGTTCGGTGTGAGCATCTGCAGGCCTACCTGCCTGATGGGCCGCTTGACACCGTCCGGGTCGTTGATCACCCGCTGGTTGTCGATATAGGCCTTGACGAACGTTCCGTTGACGCTGATGGCCACATGGTGCACCTTCCCGTCGTTCAACTGGACAATGGTGCTGGTGTTGGCCGACTCATTATCCTGTCCCGATATCAGGACGGCCCCGGGGCTTGCCTTTCGGAAGATATCGATTTTCTTGTCCGCAGGCACCAGGAGGACCTTGTACATGATTTCATAAACAGGCGAGTTGTTGATGGGGGCCAGCACCGCATCGAACTCGATGGTAAATTTCTGCGGCAGGTCCCCCTTCTGGCTCAGGCGCAGGTACTGGGTCGCAGGGGGCTGGCCCTGTGCGCCCGGAATCGGACGGAGGAAGTGCTTCCCCTGGTACTCCACCACCTCAACAGTGCTGTTCCCGCCCGGTTTCGGGCCATCCAGTGTCCATTTGCGGGGGAATTCCCCCACGTCGGTGTCGCTGAAATCGTCGAAGAAAATCGTTTTCTCGCCCGGGATGAAGTCGAACTTGGTGTAGATCTGTTCGGCCTCCTCGATGGAAAGGTTGTCCCCGGCATAGTCCGCTGAGGAATCAGCGCGCCGTGAAGCGGATTCCCGCGAATCGGAGGACTGCCTTGATGATCTCCCGGAAGTATCCCCTTTGACCGCGTCCTTTGCCCCGCCCTTTGCCCCACTGTAGGCACTGTCGGCGGCTTCGTTAATCGCCCGGTTGCCGAGCCGCTTCCCGACCCCCTCCAGCGTGCTGTCCAGCCACCCCGCCCGGCTCAGTCCGACACCGGCAACCAACAGCATGAGCCCTACAAAGATCCCCGTTTTCATGGCTCCTCCTTTCAACTGCAAAGAATTCATATTCTGAACATCGATAGAACACGGAAACTTATTTACTCTTATTCCGGTCCGCAATCAACATGGCATCAACCTGCAGGGTGGGTTAGGAGGCTTTTAGCTGTAACCCACCGGAAGAAGGTGCGTTACTAGCGGGAGAGAATCGCCAGCAACCTGCTGGTGGAATAGGCCGGAAGGTCGTATGAGGTCAGGACAACCAGCGCCTTGCCCCTGGGCGTCAGATACAGGGACGAGACCTCTCCACCGTAACCGGCAGGGTATTCGTAGACCTTCTGAATCCGACTGCTCCAGCCGGTGCGGGCCGCGTACTCCCGCGAGTACACGGCCGGATTTGTCTCGCTGTCCTGGGACCAGACGGCAAGCCCGTTCCCCTTCCCGTCCAGGGCGAAAAATGCCGCCTCCACGTCCAGATCCAGGCGGGGATCGCTGATCATCGCAGCCGAGGCATCCCAGCCGTTGGCGGGGCTGTATGCCCTGGCAAACAGCTTGCGTTTGGCGCCGTCCTGGACCACCCAGGTAATCAGTGCATTGCCGTTGGCATCAACGGCGCCGTTCAGGTTGGAGATGAAGCTGACCGACGATGCGATCGGGAAGATCACTGTATCCCACCCCGGAAGCGGCCCCGCAATGAACCTCCGGGCGTAGACCTTGTAGGATGAACCGTCCTGCTGGTCCCAGAAGGCAACGCCGGAGCCCCAGGCGTTCAGGGCTATGTGCACGCGGTTCACGTGCCCGTTGACGGCCGGATCGTCGAGCATGCTTATGGTCGGGCCCCATCCCGTGCCGGCCGAGTATTGCCGTGCATAGGCATTGGTAAAGGTGCCGTCATACTGCTCCCACACGGCCACGCCGTTGCCGCTGTCATCCAGGGCGACCTGAGGGTGGTTCGAGCCGTAGATCGAAGCATCGATGGACGTCGGGGAGGCATCCCACCCGCTGCCGGGTATGTACCCCCTGGCGTACACGCCGCTGGCCACGTATTTGGAGAACACGGTCAGGATGTTTCCGGCGGCATTGATGGCCGCGCCGGGGACCTGACCGTCGTCGTCGTTGTCGCAGAGTCTCTGGAACGCCGCATCCCAGCCCGATGCCATGGCAAACCTGCGGGCGTAGAAAAAATCGCCTGTGGTTTCCTCCACCCGCCAGGCCGCCACACCGGCTCCGTCGGGATTGATGGCCAGGGTGTACGCGGAGACGCGAAGGACCGCATTGTCGAAGCGCGTCGCAACCGCATCCCAGCCGCCGGACGCCGTATAGCGCCGTGAGTAGAGGCGGTCGGCGGCGTTCCAGGCAACCATGGCATTGCCGTTGTCGTCCATGACCGACTGGACGCCGTAGGCATACTCATCTCCGGAAACGAACACGGCGGTTCCCCAACTGCGCACCGAAAAAAATACCGTGCTGTCGTCTCCCCCGCAGCCGGACAGCGACAGCAGGGCCGCCAAAAGACCGAACCGGAAAAAGTTCTTCATGGGATGCCTCCTGTGTTCATAGCGGATTTGAATACATTTCATTAAATTTTGCAGGGTATTGTAGGAGAAACGATTGGTTTTTGCAATGCCGATGAAGCACCGTCAACCGGCACGGCAGGGCAGGCCCTCCCATGACTCTCCCGGTGTCGGCATTGACGACATCGTTGAAGGGTCAGCGCCAGTCCCGGCGCTACGCGTCATGCCTGGCGCAGGATGGAAAAAGGGGCGCCCATCGGGCGCCCCTTCCAGGTTCAGAGGCTAGTACTGGTAATACCAGACCTCATTGGAGGAACCGGTAACGTAGAGCCTCTTGAGGGTGGAATCGTAGGTCGCGTGGCCGGCGTAGTTGTCGGG
>JARKPN010000168.1 GCA_029975275.1 Geobacteraceae bacterium
GATCCCGTACTTGCTGTTCACCGCCTCCAGTACCTTCAAACCCTCACTAACGACCTCGGGGCCGGTCCCGTCCCCGCCGATAACGGCAATCTTGTACATTCCCTTCTCCTTTTCCGGACTGTTCTTCAAAAAACTGGTGAATCAATTATTTTAAAGAAATAAATGGATTTGTCAACAATTCAAAGGATCGGCGTCGGTTCAGAGGAACGGCGGGGGAAACGCTGGAGGGATTATCGTGAAGACCGAAGAGCCACACGTCCCTTTCAATGTGGGGGCGTGGATTATGATTCACTCTTCCAGAGGTCACCATCAAGGGTCTCTAATGCGGACGTTGCCTGCTCGAACGTGGCTGCATCCTCATCGGACCAAGTCCCGACAAGATAGTCAAGGTCATAATATTATCAGGGCCGAACCAAACTAAGAACGGGTGGCATCCATAAATACGTAAAGCCGTCAGTCAGGCTTGGTAGGGACTGAAGATATTGGGGCACCAGATCCTGGAGTGAAGCTGCATCTTTCCCATGCTCTTTCTTAAAAAGGCTCAATGTTGCCTGAACTCGCAGCGCCTTGCTGAAATTCAGTATTGCCCTGCGATAGCGGTCCTTCGTGAACTTATCCTGCTCTTTTTCATACATGGCCTGAAGCATGGCACGGCCAGCTATCAGGTTTCCTCCCTTAGCCATAAGTGTGCCAGCGAGATGACCGAACCATGATGGAGCATCAGGCCGCTGGGCCATGGAATAAAACAGCTCTGCAGCCTCTGCCGTCTGGTTCATGTAATAGAAATAATTGAAAGCCTTAAAAAATTCAAGATACAGTATATCCGGATGCGCGGCAATTCCGCGATCCAATATCTTGTTGGCCTGCCCGGCGTGGCCAGGGGAAATGGGAGCAAGAAAAGATTCGCAGTAATGATAGGGATCAATGAACTCCGGGTACAGATCGGTCATCACATCGAAGTTGCTGGCCATACTATCGGCGTAGCTCAACTTGTCCACTCCTCGCAGCGGCCCTCCGGTAAAGATGGCTACCTTGACGAACAGGGAAAATGCCGTTAATTCTTGTGCGTAACCGCTTGCCACCTTCAAAACTGCCGCCGGCATTGGAGGTGACAGGTAATAATCGGCCGTTTGCGCCTTGTTCTTCAGCATCCCCCATACAGAGAAGTAGAGAACTAGAAGTATGGCCGCCACAAGCCTTTTCATTTGAGGTCCCGCCGATTATAGATGCCTGCCGCAAGGGTCAGGACAAGGGCGCAATACAGGACTACATATGCGAGGTTGAGGGCAAGGGTGGTGACCTCCGGCCACTTACCCAATGCTACGATCAGTCCTTTGTAATCGAAACGGGAGAAATTGGGAAAAACCAGGGTCAACCCTACCATAAATTTCCGGGCAAGCGGCGAAGCATCCTTGAAGAACTCGATGGCAACCGGCAGACCGTTACAGATGAGGTAGTAGGTGAGAGATACCAACAGTACCGTAAACCCACCCCGTATTATGCCGGAGAAGAGCACAATGGCACTCAGGATCATTGCCTGGATACAGAGAACACCGACCCAGGATAGAATATATTCCAGAATGCCCAAGTGGCTGAAGTAAACCTCTCCGACCCAATGTCTGATCAATGCCAGCACTCCGTAGCCGATTGCGCCAAGCAATGCGTTGAGCAGCAGTAAAAGAAACAGCAGACCGGCGAAAACTCCCGCGACATATTCCGTCCTTGAAAGCGGCCGGGCAAGCAGGGTATGGATGACCCGACGATCCTCGCCCCAGCTCATTACCTGTACGGCATGAAAAAACAGGAACACCATGCCGGCGCACCAGCCGATGGTCACGATAAAGTCAGTAAGCATCCGGCCTATGTCGCGAGGGACAAAGCTGAAAAAAAACAGCCCACTCACCTCTATGCCAAGTGCGAGAACCACAAGGCCGATGAGCGCGTGACGACGTATACCGTCCACCACCACCAGCCGGGCCAGTGCGGAAATACGCTTCAATGAATTTTTCATGGCTGGATTACCCCGATGGCACTCAGGAAACCATCAACAATGGTTGTTGTGCCGAAATTGCCCGACAGCTCTATGGGGGTACCCTCGAAACGCTTTTCGCCTTTATGTAGAATCAGCAGGCGGTCGGCTAGTCGGTCAACGTCATCCAGAATGTGGGTGCAGAAGAGTATGGTCTTGCCTTGGGTCTTGAGACTCTGGATTAACTGGGTGATACTGGCGCGGCCGATGGGGTCGAGGCCGCTCATGGGCTCGTCGAGAATGAGCAGGGAAGGATCATGCACCAGCGCCAGGACGAAGCTCGCTCTCTGCTGCATGCCCTTGGAATAGGAATGGATTGGCCTTTTTCGGGCGTCCCAAAGCTCCAGTGCTCGGAGCCATTTTTCCGACTGCTCTGTGAGGTCGTTTTTCGACAGGTCGTGGGTAGCTCCTACGAAACTGAGCATGTCCAGAACGGTCAGATTCGCGGGGAAGCTGGCTATTTCCGGCAGGTACCCTATATCGTGGCGAAGCCTGCTGTCCGCCGGCGACCGGCCATCCAATGTAATGGCACCTTTGTCGGGACGGATGAAATCCATGAGTAGCCGTATGCAGGTGCTCTTGCCTGCCCCGTTGGCACCGATTAGCCCCAGCGTCTCACCTCGCCTGACCGCAAAGGTCACCCCCCTCAGTGCCGGCTGGGCGTCCGTCCCCAATTCCCGCTCGTAGGTTTTCCAGACCTCGGAAAAGCAGACTCCTTCAGCCATAAATCTCCCTTACTTTATTGCAGGAAGCGCTAAAATAGGGCGCCGGCATATAGCCGGCGCCCCAGTGCCACCATTGTTCGAACGTGAAACTATTAACGTGCTGCCCAGTTACCAATATCAGCAACAGGACCTGCAAGCGGTGCGCCAGCCGGCTCAAAGTCGTTCTCCCCGGTAACAGGTGCAGGCTCGTCGCCAGCAGCTAGCTCTACTCCTTGCGCTGCCCGGCCGCCAACAGCGTATATCGCCGTGACATCGCTGTCAACACCATAATAGGTGTCTCCCTGGGTATGCTTAGTTATACCAGTGAAGTTGTCACCTGTACCGGAAGTGGACGCAACAAAGTGGACGTTATTGCCAAGCGGAACGCGCATGCCCCTGTCAGTTGCATCAACCGTGAGAGTAACCATAGGAATGTTACCTGCCGCGACAGCCGCATCACCAGCCACAGGGACAAGCGTGCCAGCGCCTGTAGCGCCACCGGCGGGAGTATCTTCCGGAGCCTCGTCTGAAATACCGAAGATGCGCCAATCAGAGAAAAAGGCCGCTTGAGAAGTGGAAAGGTTGCGGACATCGCTTTGAGCCGAGGAGTTGAAACCGCGGATGCGGTATGCCGCGAACTGCGGGATGGCAATTGCCGCCAGGATGCCGATGATCGCGACGACGATCAGCAGTTCAATGAGCGTGAAGCCTTGTTTACTTCTGAGTCTGTTCAACATGGTTTTTCTCCTTTTCGCTTGATGTTGTTCCAACCTCATTTTTGGTTGCGTCATTGATTAACATAAGGAAGGATTCGGCGCTAAGCCCGACAAACGAAAAAGCATCATCCGTGCCATTTGAGATCCGGTACGCATATCGTCTCCTACTACCACGATTTTAAAGGCTTTCCCAAGCATTCAGATGCACTCACCCGATGCAGTAGAAAGATGAGGCGGCAATGGATGACAATTTACGTCAATTCAGGAGATCATTTATTGCCGTTTTTCAGCTTCCCGGCCCTTCCTCGTCCATACCGAACTTAGCCAGGCGATAGCGGATGGAACGGAACGAGAGGCCCAGAAGCTCGGCGGCCCGCTTCTTGACACCTCCGCAGCGCTCCAGCGCCTGCAGGAGCAGTTGCTTCTCGATGCCGTCAAGGTAAGCTTCCAGGTTCATACCTTCAGGCGGGATCACGAGCTCCCCACCCGGCGG
>JARKPN010000014.1 GCA_029975275.1 Geobacteraceae bacterium
GGATGTCCACGCAGTACCGCCCGTCATCCACCATCCGCTGTATCCCCGCCACCTGCCCTGCGATACGGTTCACCCGTGTCGTAACCTTCCGCGCCGATTTTTCATCCATGGCATCCTCCCCCAACTCGACATATACCCCTACGGGGTATACCTGAGGTCAAAATACCCCACGGGGGTACCTCTGTCAAGAAAATACTCCACGCCGCACGATGACGCAGACAATAAAGCCGCGCCGGATCCGTCAATACGGCCCGTAGCGGCTCATAAACCTTCTGGACACTACTTACCCAGGAAACCCTGGAAACATGTTATGAGGGACGGGGCGGGGCTTTCACGGAGCCTCTCGTACGGCTTGAGTACAATCAGGCGACTCAGGGGAAAGCGCCTGAATACGGGCGAAGGATGGTGACCGATTACAAGGGGCTTCGGGGAAGTTCCGACCCGTCCCCTGTCGGTACGTCCCGGATGGAAACTACCTCAAGATCGTCCTCGATCCGCAGCAGCCTGACGTTCTCCGAGGTTATCTTCAGTGTCTCTATAGTATCCAGTGCCCTACTTACATCCATTTGCCTGGCCTCGTGCGTCACGATGACGACCGGTACCGGTGCCCCGCCCTTTCTCGCGGTCTGGATAACGGACCTGATACTGACGCCGTTTTCACCCAGGGCTCCGGCTATCTTCGCCAGCATACCCGGATGGTCGGGCACGGTGAAACGGAGATAATACTTGCTCACCGTCTCCCCGATTGGTTTTACGGGAAGCCTTACGATTTCCTCGTCCATGAAACCCATCGGAGCGCTCCTCCTGCCGACGCCTACCAGGATATTCCGGGCAATCGCCATGATGTCGCCGACCACTGCGCTCGCCGTAGGCTCCATGCCCGCCCCCCTGCCGGAGAACATCACAGAGCCGGCATAATCCCCACTGACGCGGATCGCGTTGCACACGCCGTCGATGCCTGCGAGAGGGTCGTCCATCGGCACCATGGTCGGCTGTACCCTGGCCTCCACCCGGTCTCCGTCCAGCTTGCCGGTTGCCAGGAGTTTGATCCGGTAGCCGAACCTGGCCGCAAACTCGATGTCCAGCGCCGAGACCGTACCGATGCCTTCGGTGTGGATGTCCTTGAAATCGACCCTGGTGCCGAAGCAGAGGGTGAGGAGCAGACAGAGCTTGTGCGCCGTGTCCACCCCCTCGATGTCGAAGGTGGGGTCGGCCTCGGCATACCCGAGCGCCTGGGCGTTTTTCAGGGCCTGGGCAAAATCGGCCCTTTCCCGGGTCATCCTGGTCAGGATGTAGTTGCAGGTCCCGTTCAGGATGCCGAGCACCGTCCGGAACCTGTTGGCTGCCATGTTCCCCTTGATGGCCGACAGCACCGGAATCCCGCCGCCGACCGCCGCCTCGTAGCGGACCTCCACCCCCCTGCTGGCCGCGGCGGCGTAGATATCTTCGCCATGGCAGGCCAGCAGCGCCTTGTTTGCGGTGACCACGTGCTTGCCGTGCCCTATCGCCGCGAGTACGTACTCCCGGGCCGGGCTGTAGCCGCCGATGAGCTCCACTATGACGGAGATATCCGGATCGGCGATAACGGACTCGAAATCGTCGGTCAGCACCCCCGGCTCAACGGAGACTCCGCGGTCTTTTTTAGTGTCGCGCACGGCAATACGCTTCAGGACGAGTTCCGCTCCGAGCTTTCCCCGGATTACCGGAAGATTCTCTCGCAGCAGTTTCACGACCCCGCTGCCGACGGTCCCGAGACCGAGCATCCCCACCTTTATCTCTTTCATCCGGTCTCTCCCGTCCTGCCGGCATGACGCGCCGGTTCGTGTACTGTCCCCTCCCCTATTCCGGATCTCCGCTGGGAACCCGGTACAGGGGAAAGTCGGTGTACCCCGTCGCCACGACGCACCTTCCCGCTTCGGCCGAATCCACGCTCGTTATGACAGCACCTTTTTCGCTCAGGAACTGCCCTGTCGTTAAACTATTACAATAGTAGGACCCGGGAAAGGAGTGTCAATCCCGGCTTGCATTACAAAGGGACGTAAAAGCGTGCACCAGGTCATTTCGCGGGAATGAGCGACTCCTTTTTCCTGTAGACCATGCCCTGGAAAATGGCCACCACCTCATCGTTGTCATCGGTTATATCCACCGTGTAGGTCGCCAGTTTGGGATTTCTCGACCGCTCCCTGGCCACGGCGTAGAGGGTACCCCCGGTTGCCGCCTTGACGAACGAGACGCTGGTATTGATCCCCATGGCCAGATTGCCGTGTGAGTTGGAGGCAACGGCAAAGGCAAAATCGGCCAGGGTGAAGATGGCGCCGCCGTGAACCGTTCTGGCCCCGTTAAAGTGGTACGGACGGATCTTCATGCTGACCTTCGCCATACCCGGCCCCACTTCGAGAAGCTCTATCCCGTTGTGGCGGGCAAACAGGTCCTCGGCGGCAAAAAAACGCTTGATTTCTTCCATGATTCCCCTCCCCTTCCGCGCTCAATGAGCCGTGGTTGCATTTCCGACCGATGTACGACCCGCAAGGTATCATAACTGAAAGCGACAAATAAACATAAATGCAGGCATGACCCGGCCGGGACACCGATCTGCGCACATTTTCGACGGTACATCGCGAGAACGGCGCATGACGTTTCCCCGTCGTAAGGTCGTGCGGTTCAAGGGAGGGGTTCTCTTTTGACAATGATGTGGCGCCGTTATATAGTACGCCTCGATTGAGACCGGCCAAGTTTGCACCGGGAAACACCACTGGAACGCGTCGGCGGGGAGTTCGCGGGTCGACGGTTTGGAAGGGTTGCCCAGGCATGCGACGACTTGTGACCACATCATACAAACGTGAACCGGAGGCCTTTGTCATGCATATCCAGCTCTTCCTGAAGGTGTGCTGTGTGCTGTGTGCCGTACTGATGACCGCGGGCTGCGGCACATCGCAGTCCGGCAATCCCTATGCCGCCACTATCGCCGAAGGGCGCCGCGCCGTGCAGGAGGCCATGGCCGAGACCGGAGCAACCGCGGTCTCCGTAGCCCTGGTGGACGGCAACCGGGTGGTCTGGGCCGAGGCGTTCGGCGTCGCGGATCGGGAAACCGACCGCAAGGCAGCCACGAACACTCTCTTTGCCGCCTGTTCGGTCAGCAAGATGCTGGCCGCGGTCTCGGTCATGATCCTGGTGGACCAGGGGCTCATATCCCTCGATGAACCGGTGACGACCTATATCGGGGATTTCTCCATGCCGCTGGATCCGCGCTACCGGGACATCACCGTGCGCATGCTGCTGAGCCACTCGTCGGCGCTTCCCGGCAACGACATGCGGGGAGCCGTCACGGTGGCCCCGTTCCCCGGTTATGCCGCCCAGATGATGGACGGATTGAAGTATCAGCGCCTGAAGCATGACCCGGGCATGTACAGCGCCTACAACAATGACGGTTTCACCATGATCGAGAACCTGATCAAGGCGGTTACCGGCCGGGAGTATCCCGACTTTGTCCGCGAAACTGTCCTGGAGCCGCTCGGCATGCACTCCAGCCGCTACCAGACCGTCCCGCTCCCCGAGAACGCCTATGCACGACCCTATGCCGGAGATACCGGGCTTAAGCTCTACTTCTACAACGTCTATGCGACGGGCGGCCTGTTCACCACCCCGGAAGAGCTGTCCCATCTGGCCATCATGCTGATCAACCGTGGTGTCTACGGCTCCCGGCGAATTCTTTCGGAATGGGCCATAGCGGCCATGGCGCAGGATCAGCGGCTCGGTTCGTTCAACCCGGTTCCGTTCGATGAATCCCGCTTCGGCCTCGGGTGGGACACCGTGGCCCAGCCGGGGCTGTCGGCCGTGGGTATCACGTCATGGCAGAAGACCGGCGATATGAACGGCTTTTACGGGGCCAACCTGGCGGTGCTCCCGGAAGAAAAGCTGGGAGTGGTGGTTTTCGGCGCCTCCAATGGTTTCGACTCCGCCCAGGCCGTCAAGATCTCGGAACGGATCCTGCTCCGCGCTCTGGTCTCGCGCGGCAGGCTTGCCGCTATGCCGAAGCAGTTGCCTGCCACCCCGTTGCCGCTGCAACCGGTGGCGTCGGAGGAAAAAAGCGCCTTTACCGGACACTATGCCTCGGGAACCACCGCCTACCGCCTGAGCTTCGGTGCGGACGACTCCCTGTCGGTCGATGAGTTCCAGAACGACTGGACGTCGAAATACCAGAACCTGAAGCTGCGCAGCGACGGCTGGTACGCTGCGGACGACGACCCGTTCACGGCCGTCCGCCTGCTGACGCGGGGAGGACGCCGCTATTACGCGCTCCGCATGAAACGGGGCTACGGCCACTACACCGTCCGCATCCTGTTCGGACAGCGGATCGATGACCGGCCCGCCCTGTCCGCCGGCTGGCAGGCGCGGGTTGCCGAACAGTGGCTGCCGGTCAACGCAGACCCCTGGTGGTGCCTGCTGCTGCAGGGCGATCCCGGCTTCCACTTCAGGACCATAACAGGCATGGACGGCTACCTGATGGGCAACTCGGTCCTGCGCGACATGGCGCCTCCCACCGACGCCAGGCTGGACGGCATGTTCCTGACCCTGCCCGACAGCGGCCGAGACCTGCAGGACGCGGGCATCGAGAGCTGGGACGGCCAGAACTGGCTGCGCCTCGGCAGCACCCTCTATCGTCCCCTGTCCGGGGTCCCGACGCTCCCGGCGGGAGCGACAGCGGTTGTCATCGGCGACGACGGGTTCGCCGAATGGCGCCGCCTCCCGACCTCCGGTTCGGTCTCCATCAGCGGCGCCGGCCACTGGTTCCTGTACGACGCGGATTGGAACGAGCTGGCTTCCGGCGAAGGGAGCGGCACGCCGTCGTTTTCAGGGGCCGGAGCCAACTACCTCGTCGCTTTCGGCACGCCCGGCACCACGATCAACCTGAACCTTTCGACGCCCTAGTGGCCTGTGCGGTTAATTCACCGCAAGAATTCCGAGGAATTTTGGTTTCTGGCAAGGCGGGGCGACACAGGCCTAGCGGGGTCTAAGCCGAGGAGCCGGAACGCGGCCAGGGGCCAAAAGACCCGGAATTGTAAGGAAGGAATTAGCCGCACAGGACACTAGCAGCGGCCGAGAGGGTGGCGCCATGCCCGGCGGTTCAGGGCATACCTGATGCCGTTGACAGAGCCGATCCCACCACGTTCGTCCGGCCCGCCCTTGCGGCCGGCCGTTTTTCTGTTTAACTTTCCTCAGTAGGGACAGGTATGCCGGCACGCGAACGACCCGTTGTACCGGCAGTCCAACACGTTGCCGCGACATTCCGGGTGAGGGTCGCACAGGAGAGTGTACATGAACGGCGAGAACGAGCTGGAGGTCTTCTTCGACTACATCTGACCGTGGTGCTACCTCAGTACCGTGCGTACTAACAGAATCGAACAGGAGTACCACATTCCGGTCCGCTGGACGGTCTTTCCGCTGCACCCGGAGATCCCCGAGCAGGGGATGTCGCTGTCTGAGCTGTTTCCCCACCGCGGGGAGGAGACGGCCAGGTCCGGCAAGGGGCGCATCCGGAGCGCCGCGGAGGAGTTGGGGCTGCCGCTGGGGGAAAAGCGGACCACCGTGTCCAACAGCCGCCGGGCACAGGAACTGGGCAAATGGGCCGAATTCACGGGGGCTAGGGACCTGTTTCGGCAGGGCGTCTTCCATGCCTACTTCGTCGAAGGGAAAAACATCGCCCTGATCCCGGTGCTGGAGGATATCGCCCGTGCGGCCGGCCTGCCGGCCGACCAGGTGGCGGCCGTCCTGGAAAGCGCACGCTTCGCCCCGACCGTGGATGCTGACTGGCGCCGGGCCCGGGAGCTGGGCATCATGGCGGTGCCGTTTTTCCTCTACGGCGAGGAGGCCATGGCGGGATTCCGTCCTTTCGAAGACTTCATGAAGCTTTGCCGCCCTGTCTGACGGCGGCCGTGGGGGGTGCCCTTGACCAGGATATTCTGGTCCCTGTGCTTCGGCACGGTCACGGACCGTTTCGGTGTGTCGTGGATGATAACGATATCCGGGCCTGCGGGAGGCGAAGCCTGACCAGTTCCTCGGATGTGGATGGAGGTTGTAGCAGCCATCTTGGAGGGCGGCCCATGGCATACGACAAAACCATTGAACAGCGCATCGACGCACTCACGTCATTGCGGAGCACCATCGGGAAGAAAAAGAGATCCGGCAGGGTCTGCTGCCTGATTGTCCGGTTGTTCCTGTTCGCCCTGCTGCCAACCTTGCTTGTCACGGCGCCGGTACCGATCGACCCGGCATACGCCGAGACGGCTTTATCCGGTACGACAGTCAACGATGAAGCACTCGACCAGATTGATGCCGTTCAGGTGACGGTCAGGGGAACGTTCCGACAGGAGGAACTCCGCGCCGCGGTTTTCCGGCTCGCGATACGGTACAATCTGGCCGGGTGGGATGCAACCTTCCCGGACGGTACGGTCCGTTTCCTCTTCCAAGGCCACCGGTCGAGCATCGAGCAGCTCGTGTCGGAGATCCCACGGGCGGTTCCAACAGGGTGTGTCTCGGGCATCTCGCCGGAAAAGGTCCCGGTTTCGCCAGAGCTCCGGACATTCACGATTCGTGGCTGGACATCCGGGAGACATGGCAGCGCAAAACCAGCGGATCTCATTTTCACGCTCCGCTCTCCCGACGGCCCGGTTTCCCCGAAGGAAGCGAGTCGGATTTACCAGAAGATACTCAAGAAGACCATGGGGGACGACAGTCAATTCTGACCTCTCACTGTTTCTGTCCCAGGGAGGATGCATCCCTCAGAATGACGTCCTCACAGTCTGTTGCCGGTACGCCATATTTTCATCTTCTCAGCCTCCCTGACAAGGTCGTCGCGAAACTCGGGATGCGCTACCGATATGAGCGCCTCTGCCCTCTGCCAGGTGCTCTTCCCTTTGAGGTTGACTTTTCCGAATTCGGTCACTACCCATTGAACACAAGTCCTGCTGGCCGTGACGATGCTGCCGGCAGCCAATGTGGGCACTATCCGGGAGCCCACGTTGCCCGTCTTAGCGTACGTTGACGCCAGGCAGATGAAGCTTTTGCCGCCTTTCGACAGGTAGGCGCCCATCACGAAATCCAACTGCCCGCCCGTGCCGCTGATCTGCCTGGTCCCGGACGACTCGGAGGATATCTGGCCGAACAAGTCAATTTCCAAGGCGTTATTGATGGATACGAAGTTGTCGATCATGGCCACCCTGTTGACATCGTTGATATAGTCCACCGGGCAGCTCTGGATGCTTGGGTTGTCATGGATGAAATCATAGAGTTTCTGCGTCCCGGCGGCAAAGGCAAACACCTGCCGGAACCGATCGATGTTCTTCCGTGAGCCGTTGATCTTGCCTTGTTCGGTGAGATCCACGAAAGCGTCCACGTACATCTCCGTGTGTACGCCCAGGTCCTTCAGGTCCGACTCGCCGATCAGCGTGCCCACGGCGTTTGGCATGCCTCCGATACCCAGTTGCAGGCATGCACCGTCGGGTATCTCTTCCACGATCATCTGCGCAACCTTGCGGTCCACATCGGTAAAGGCGTTTGACGGCAACTGCGTAAGGGGCGGGTTGTCCCCTTCCACTATGTAGTCAACCTGGGAAACGTGGATCGCTTCCTCGAACCCTCCCAGGCAGCGCGGCATGTTCAGGTTGACTTCCACGATGATCTTTTTCGCCTGTTCGCAAACCGCCATCAGGTGTGATGCCTGGGGGCCGAAGTTGAAGTACCCGTGCTCATCCATGGGAGCGACCTGGAACATTGCCACGTCCACGGTTTCCACGTTCTCGCGGTAGAGCTTGGGCAGTTCCGAGTACCGCATGGGGTTGTAGTAGCCGCATCCCATTTCGATGATCTTTCGATCAACACCGGTGCAGTGCCACGAGTTCCAGGTGAAGTGCCTGCCCGGGTCCGGGACGGTCAGGATCTCCGGCATCCACATGGTTACCCCGCCCCGGACCTTGACATCGGTCAATTCCGCTGCACGGGCCGCCAACGCCCTGTCCGTTGCCACCGGATGGCCCAG
Source organism: Geobacteraceae bacterium (assembly GCA_029975275.1). Taxonomy (GTDB): domain Bacteria; phylum Desulfobacterota; class Desulfuromonadia; order Geobacterales; family Geobacteraceae; genus RPRC01. Next base: position 8,036 of record JARKPN010000014.1, read on the forward strand.
GCAGATTCCGTAGTCCACCCAGTCTCCCGATTTGACGACTTTCACAGCCTCTTCTGCTGAAACGAGCTTCTTCTGGTACAATTCCCCTTTCTCTGCAACCATGCGATGACTCCCACAGTTCAGCGGGTCATTTTGGCATTCGTCCCCAGGTGAGCCGGCAGCCCATAGCTTCGAAGAACAGACACGGAATGCTTCAGGCGGACCTGATAATCCTCCCTGGATGGTTTGTCCATGTTTTCAAGAGGATATGGCATACCAAGGGTTGCAAACTTGGTTTTGCCGAGTTCATGGAAATGAAGGACCTGAACCTGTCGAAGGTTTGCAGGAAATTCCTTGGAAATGAATTGAGCCGTTTGATGGATATTTTCTTCGTCGTCATTAAAATTCGGAACCAACGGGACACGAATGATCGTCGGGATGCCTGACTTGCCGAGCCGTTTCAGGTTTTCCAGGATGAGGTCGAGATCGCTTCCGCAACATTCCTGATGTCGTGCCGGATCCATATGCTTGATGTCGGTTATAAGGAAATCGACATACGGGATGGCTTGTTCAACGAGTTCCCAGGGGACACCTAATGCAGTCTCGACACAGGTATGCACACCTTCCCTTTTGCAAGCCTTCAACAGTTCCAGAGTAAATTGGAACTGAACAAAAGGTTCTCCGCCACTCAAAGTAACTCCGCCGCCTGTCGCTTCAAAAAAATCACGATCCTTGCAGATCTCTCTCAACGCCTGCTCAACGGTCATCTCCTGGCCCCAGATTGTCAAGGCATTAGCCGGACAGCTTTCAGCACAGGCCAGGCAACCTGTACAAAGTGATCGATCAAGGCTCTCAATGGCTCCATCATCGTTAATGCGGAAGATATTCTGCCGTGCAAGCGGGCAGGCACTAAGGCAGTAGCCACATTTGCTTACTCCGATACAACGTTGAGCATACACCCCGATTTCCGGACATGACGACCAGCTTTCAGGGTTACAGCACCAATGACAACGTAGCGTACAACCTTTCAAAAATACCGATGTCCTGGTACCGGGGCCATCGTGAACGGTATATCGTTGCACACTGAAAATAATGCCCTTGGATTCGAGATCAGGCCCGGAACTCGCAGGTCCGCCGCCAGCTTTATTTGCCGTCATGTAATTACTCCCCTGTATAGGGTAGGAGCGCCTTCAGGAGCGATAATCGAGGCTAAGGCCGCTCCCACGTTATTATGTTCAGCTGCCGGAGTAATAAAAATCTTTCAATAATCATATGCCTGGCGACCAGCCGTTGCCGTGGCGAGATCCTGTTCCAACGAGCCGCCACTGACTCCGATTCCGCCAATAATCTTTCCCTGGAAACTGACCGGCAGGCCGCCTCCGAAAATAGCGATCTTGCCGTCAGTGCAGGTATGGACACCGAAAAAAGGCTGGCCCGGCTGCGAGAATTTCGCCAGTTCATCGGTAGCCATTGTCGTAACGACCGCGGTATATGCCTTGTTAAGCGACAGGCATTGGCCTATCAACATGGCGCCGTCCATCCGATGTTGCGCAACCAGGTGCCCGCCTCCATCTACAACTGCAATGGTAACGGGTACCCCCAGCTCTGCCGCTTTTTCCTCGGCAGCCTCGATCATCCGGAGCGCCGTTTTCAGAGATATCGTCATAGCTTTCTCCTCTGTTTGCATTTGGTAGGGGCAGGTCCCCGTGCCTGCCCAAATGGAGGGCACCCACAAGAGGTGCCCCTACCCACCCCCTTGCCCACTCCCGTCAAGGGAGGGAGAATAATTTCAATAAATTACACAACTAGACACCAGGAGTTGCCGGACCAGCACAATGGCCCGGCAACTCCTGGTTCGACTAATTTCCATCCGAAAAATGTCGATAGAGGACGGGCCGGAACTTCCCCGAAGCCCCTCGTAATCGGACGCGGGACAGCACCGGGCCAATGGCCTTCTTGCCTGAACAGGCTGCTCTCCCTCGAACATGCATGGGTTCCGTACGAGAGATTCCGTGAAAGTCCCGACCCGTCCCTCACAACATTTTCCCGGGGTTTCCGGATGGACACGAGCTAGAATTCGTGTTCCGTTCTTTCGAGGACATCCCTCTGGAGGCTCGGATCGAGCTCGGTAAAAAAGGCACTGTAACCGGCCACGCGGATAATGAGGCCCTTGTATTTTTCGGGGTGCGCCATGGCATCCTCAAGCATGGGGCGGCTGATGACGTTTATCTGGTTGTGCATACCCTTGCGCTGGAAGTAGACCTTCATCAAGCCGATGAAATTTTCATCGCCCGCATCTCCTGCAAGGGTCGACGGACTGAACTTCATGTTCAGCAATGTTCCGTTCGAGGCTATGCCGTGGTCGAGTGAGGAAACAGACTTTGCAACGGCAGTGGGCCCCGATACATCATGGGAGCCGCGGCCGGTATGCACGGGCGAAACCCCGTCGGCGATCGGTTCGCCGGCCTTGCGTCCATCAGGCGTTGCCCCGGTTATGGCACCAAACGGAACGTTGGACGAAACAGGATAAAGACCGGGCTGGAATTCTCCGCCATGGGCCGTAGGACGACGTTCCAGGTATTTGCAATAGACCTTGGCGCCATACCTGGCCAATTCGTCGGCGTATTCATCGTCGTTGCCATAGTGAGGCACTTTGGAGCTGTTGATCAGCGCATAGAGGGGTTCATAGCCTTCCCAGTTCTTTTCCAGGGCATCGAGCAAATCATTACCGGTAACCTTTTTATCTTCGAAAACCAATTTCTTGATGGTGCTCAATCCATCAGCCACGTTAGCCGCGCCGACTCCCTGGGGGCCGATAAAGTTGTAGCGGGCCCCGCCTGCCGTCACATCCACGCCTTTCTCGATGCAGTCCTCAATCAGCAAGGACAAATAGGGCAGCGGTTTACGTGCCTGGTGGGCAAGATCCATGGCGTTTTCAGCCATAACCAGCCGATCGACCCAGTATTTCATCTGCTTTTCATAGGCATCCTTTACCTCGTCGAAGGTTTTGAAATCGGACAGATAGCCGGTCCGGAGACCGAGAGTATCGCCGGCGCCGACACAAACGTCGTAACGTGAACATTGGGAACTGCAGCCGATGCATATGCCGTTGTTAATGGCAAGCTCCAACACCTTGTTCATGTTGAAGAACGCGGCATCGTGCCAGCCATATTCGCGGCCTTCGGAGTTCGGCTCAACACATCCCAAAGGTCCGTAATCGCGTGCGTCCTCAATGGTGTGGCCACGATTGACCATTGCGGGAATAATGACTTCGTCATTGAAAAAGGACGGCATTCCGAAACCTATCTTGGCCGCCTTTGTTACCTTGATCCACCATTCCTTGGGAGAATTCGCATGCCAACGGCTGGTCATCCAGGGGGCGTTCAAACGCACATGCACCAGGGCATCGACACACATGAACGACAGCTCGTTGGTCGCATCCTCTCCCTCAGGGGTCTGGCCGCCCACGGTCAACGACGGGCCTCCCAGCTCGACCCCGCCAAAGGCCCTTGTCGAGCCGGCATCGCGGATTTTGGTCAGTTCACTGATCTTGATAAAGGCCCCTTCAATCAGTTCCTGGACGAATGCCTTTGTAACCCTGCCTTCCGCGATGTCTTTTTTGAAGAAGGGGTACATATGCTGGTCAAACCGACCCCAATGGACTGAGTGCCCGTTGGACTCGATGGTGATGGAGACCGTCAGAATCCACCATAACTGCAATGCTTCCCAGAAAGTGCGGGGAGGATTTTCGGAGATCCAATCCAGATTGCCCGCCATCTGCAGCAGCTCTTTTTTCCGCTCCGCTTCAGCACTGAAAGCCATTTCGCGGGCAAGCGCCGCATACCTCTTGCAGTACGACATAATGGCGTCCAGGCAAATCAACTGGGCTTGATAGAACTGCTTCCTGCCAATTTGTTTGGGATCGCATTCGTCTATCTCGCTCAATTTTCTTTCAACCCAGGACTGTAGTCCTCTCCACCCCTTTTCATAGATCAATTCGTAACGCGCCGAGGTATGTCCGACCCCTCCATAAAAATAGTTGCCGAGAAGATAGATAGCTTTACCATAGGTACCGGTGCCCTTGAGCACGGTTTCAGGCATGTGGGCTTTTGCCAGATCATGCACTGTCTCGTTCTTCCAGAACTCCCTGAGATCTCTCAGCTGTTGCTTGGTTTCCTCGGTGATCAGGAAACGGTCGCCGGCGCGTTTTTCAAACGGCTGGTTATCCATCTCGTCAAGCAGCCATTCGTAGGAAAACTCCGGGAAAATAGGTGCGCAACGCGGTGCCGCCGCCATGTTGCCGGCAACAAGTTCGTATTTGCCAATCTCGATCGGCACGTTCTTGAGCACATGGGCAAAGCTTTCGGCACACCGGATAATATGCGGTTTATTACTGTTTTCCTTGAGCTTTTCAGTCCACAAAATCGCGCGGTCAGCCGAAATTGTCAGCGGAGTGCTGATAAACTGCTTCCGCCAAGCATTGATTCGCGGGAATGGAGAAGTGTCCTCCGCCATTCCGGAAACTCCGGTTCCATAGTCCATGTCGTACGGATCGTAACCTTCCAGCACAACCTTTTCCGCATCTTTTGCAACCGCCGCCTGACTCATCTTCTTACCTCCTTTTGGTGTTAGAACGCCCTGACGACACCCTCCCGCTTTCCACAACCGTGGCATCGATTCCGATACGGAATCCCCTTTCAACAAAGTAACCAATTAGTTACTTTGTTTATTACCAACTAATTACTTACTTGTCAATCGTTTTATTTGTTCTGATTTTTTTGGATGAAACTGATTGCTTCACAACAAACTACTTGCTTTGTTTGCTTTTTCGCATAAAATAATGGCGGAATGCATCAGATTGCTGAGGCGGGAAGATCTTTCTGCAGGATTTGAAGGGCAACCCAAGAAGACATGCCCGTATTCCGCGGAGAAACGCATGCGGTACCGATTCGAGGAAATATTCGATATCCCCAAACTTCGTGAAATGGCACAGAGGTTTTCCGACCTTGTGGGGATAACCTCGGCCATAATCGGAGTTGACGGCACCATCTGGGTTAAATGTAACTGGCAGGATATTTGCGAAAACTTCCACAGAAAGCATCCTTCTACCGGCAAAAGATGCCAGGACAGCGATACACACTTGCCGCACAATCACCTTAAAACCCACGACAACATCATATACCGCTGCCAGAACGGGCTCATGGAAATTGCCGCCCCCATCAAGATTGAGGGCGAACATATCGCAAACCTCTATATGGGCCAATTTCTTCTCGAACCACCCGATATCTCTTTTTTCAAGCAACAGGCGAAGGACTTCAACTTTGACGAATCAAAGTACCTTGATGCGCTGTCAAGGGTCCCGGTATTTACCAAACACAAAGTCAAAGCAGTGACTGATTATTTCTCCAAACTTGCTGCTGTCATTGGCGAAATGGGTCTCAGCCAGACACGACTGCATCAAGTCAACGAACATCTGAAGAAATCCGAAGAACGTTATCGCCTCGTCGTCGAAAATGTCGATGGAGCAATCATGGTCATACAGGATGACGTCATTGTCTTCGGCAATCAAAGTCTCATCAAGAACATAGGTGAACACCAGAATATTTATAAATTTATCCATTCCGACGACTCAACCCAATTCAAGTCGTTTCTCACCAGAACATATTACGGACTCTCCAAAAATCCCTTGGAAAGTACCCGTGTTATCTCACCCTCCAAGGGAATGATCTGGGTGCAGACCAATGCCGTTGCAATGGATTGGCAGGGGCAGAGGGCTCTTCTCGTCCATATGCACGATATTACTTCTCAAAAGGAAGCGGAAAAGGCGATAAAGAAAGCGCAACAGGAATTGATCATTGCTCAGAAAATGGAGGCCATTGCTAATCTTGCCACTGGAGTTGCCCATGATTTCAATAACTTCGCACAGGTCATCGGTACAAACACGGAACTGTTGCTGGCCTCTGAAGAAAAAAACAGCCCCTCTTATGGCAAGCTGAAAGAAATCGAGCTGGCAGTGGTGAAAATAAGTGAATTAACCCAGCGTCTCCTGATGTTTCGCGATGATCAGGACTGCAAACGTCAGCCCGTGGAAATTAATCAGCTTATCACACAGGTGGTTCATTCACTGAAAGCCCTTTTTCCTCCCACTATCGATTTCGAACTCAACCTGAATGCAAAATGCAAGGTAAAAAACGGCGACCCCATACAACTTTTCCAGGTGTTCATGAATTTAATACTTAATGCCAAAGATGCCATGCCTGCCGGGGGCACAATCCATATCGAAACCCAGAATTTCGTAGCCACTTCCAATGATCTGTCACGGCATCCGAACCTCGAACCCGGTGAATACATCCGCGTCACCGTCCTTGATCAGGGTACCGGGCTTACGGATGAGGATTTAAAGCATCTTTTCGAGCCGTTTTATTCCAGCAAGCCGGTGGGTCAGGGAACCGGCCTGGGCCTGACAACAGCCTACAATTTCGTAAAAAACCACTCAGGACTAATCTCCTGCAGCAACGAACCAGGCAAAGGAGCCTGTGTTACCGTAATCCTTCCAGCCACCAAAACCGAAACCCAATTGATTCGTTTTCCCATCGGAGGATACGAGACCATATTGCTGGTGGACGACGACCCTTATATCCTCCATCGTGGCAAGGAGTATCTTCACAGTTACGGCTACACGGTACTTGAAGCCCTCTCGGGTGAAGAAGCCGTTGAAATTTTTTGTCAACACCGTCATGCCATCAAGCTCGTTATAATGGATCTCATCATGCCCGGAATGGGAGGTGAAAATGTATTGAGGAGCTTTTGAGCATTGATCCCGATATTAACGTTCTGGTAGCCAGCGCCTACCTGACGGATGATTTTATTCGTAATCCGGTCATCAAAGACAAGATAAAAGGTTTTGTGGCAAAGCCCTATATCAAAGGGCGGCTCCTGCATGCAATACGCAAGGCACTCGAGGAAGTTTCAGAATCCTTACCTATAAGTAATTTCGACACAATCTGAATATGTCTTGACGCAAAACACTTAAAGGCTTATACACACGCCGGAAAAGGATTATTTATGGATATTACAATCGGAGCATGTATTAAAAAAAGGCGGGAAGAGCTGAAAATGACTCAGTCAGAGCTCGGTAAAGCTCTAGGCTATCGTTATGGGAATTTCATCGGTTACCTTGAAAATGGTAGAACGGTTTTCCCACTAGATAAATGGGAAGAATACGCGGACGTACTTCAAATTCCCAAACATGAATTTCTTGAAATTATCTTTCGGGAAAAATACCCGGATATGATAAAGTATTTATCTTTTCATCCTGTTGAGACTCAAATGGAACTTTCCCACCAAAAGAAAGGGCATGATTTGTGATTCGGGTTGGACTTGGTCAATCAGGAACCCCGGTCGGCCAGCTATCGGCCCCCGGTTTGTGAAAGGACAAAGACTATGAAACGCATCGTGTTGGCGACGGCCGTCTTCCTGCTGTTTTCGGACGGACTTTTTCATGCCCCGGTCTTCGGCCAAGGCCTGGCCGCAATCACACTGCCGGCCCCGCGCATGGACGGCGGTGCCCCCCTGATGAAGGCTCTCCGGGACCGGCACAGCACCCGCAAATTCAGTTCCGCGCCCCTCAGCCCCGAACAGCTCTCCGACCTCCTGTGGGCGGCCTTCGGTATCAACCGCCCCGCTTCGGGCAAGCGCACCGCGCCCTCTGCCATGGACCGCCAGGAGATTTCTGTTTACGTCGCCCTTGAGAAGGGGCTCTACCTTTACGACGCGAAAAAGCATGCCCTGCAACCGATCCTCGCAGAAGACATCCGCGCCCTGACCGGTACCCAGGGCTTTGTGGGCAGCGCCGCGGTCAATCTCATCTATGTGGCGGATTACTCGAAAATGGCGGGCAAGGACAGGGACTTTTACGCAGCGGCCGATACCGGCGCCATCGCGGAGAACGTTTACCTGTACTGCGCCTCCGCCAGGCTGGGCGTGGTGGTGCGGGGTTCCATCGACCGCGAGCGCCTGGCCAGGGTGATGAAGCTCAGGCCGGACCAGAAAATAACCCTGGCGCAATCGGTGGGTTATCCCGACGCAAGTCGGTAATAAAGAAAGAAAAAAAGAAAACCCATCCAACAACCGGGTACGGTTAGTGGATGGGTTTGTTTTTTGCCAATTGGCGGAGCAAACGGCCGGTTCGATTTCGAAAACGAGAATCGAATTGACCTACCTGCCCGGCAGTTCCGTACCGCGACTCATGATCTCGATATAGCCCGTGTAGCTGAACAGGCGGTTGCGTTTCTGGGCTGTCAGCTCCTTCACGATGCCGAGCTGTTCCAGATGGCCGAGCACCTTGTTGACTGTCGCCGGAGTGATGCCGGTCTTCTCCGCCAGCGAACCCGAGGTGGCGATGGGATGCTCCATGAGCGCCCGATGGACCTGCAGGATGGATGCCGCAGCCCTGCCGAGACCGCTGATCTTGTCGCGATCCCGGTTCGACAGGTCGAGAAGCTGCCGCGCCGTTTCCACCGCCTGGGTGGCGGTGACGATCACCGCCTCGGCGAAGAAGTCGAGCCAGGCTTCCCAGTCACCGGTCAGGCGCACGTTGTTAAGCAGCTCGTAGTAATACTGCCGGTGCGTCTTGAAGTAGAGACTGAGGTAGAGCATCGGCTCCTGTAGCACCTTCTGCCCGCATAACAGCAGGGTGATCAGCAGACGTCCCAGACGACCGCTACCGTCCAGAAACGGGTGGATCGTCTCGAACTGCACATGGGCCAGCGCCGCTTTGAGCAACACCGAGGTCGGCTCCGGCTGGTCATGGAGGAAGAGCTCCAGCTTGCCCATGCACTCCAGCACTTCTTCGGCCGGAGGAGGAACGAAAGCCGCGTTGCCCGGCCGGGTGCCGCCGATCCAGTTCTGGCTGCGCCGGAACTCTCCCGGCGTCTGGTTGCTGCCCCGCCCCTTGGTCAGCAGTACGCCGAGGATCTCACGAAACAGCCGCAGAGACAGCGGCAGCCCTTCCTCCAACAGACGGAGACCATGGTCGAGGGCGGCGACATAGTTGCTGACCTCTCGCACGTCATCCAGCGGAACACCCGGTTCCTGGTCCAGTTCGAACAGCAGCAGGTCCGACAGCGACGACCGGGTTCCCTAGATCATGGAGGAAAGCACCGCCTCTTTTCGGACATACATGTAGAGGAACAGTGAGGTGTCCGGCAGCAAGGTCGAGACGCTGTCCAGCCGCCCGAGCGCCAGCAGCGCCTGGTCGAACTTGCTCCGCAACTCCGGCGTCCAGTCGATGGGCGGACGCGGCGGCAGAGGCGCAGGCACGAAGGCCCGGGCTTTCTCACCCGCCGTCGATATGGTCACGTATCTTCCTTGGAGTTCCCGCTTCATCCTGCCTGCCTCGAACCTGAAATAAAATCCATCTTTATTTTATTTTTACCGTACATCCTAAAATAAGGAGTCAGGAAGGAAAAATCAAGCGGATTTCCCGATTGGACGTTTCGATTTCTCCCTGGCATCGGCGACCTCGACCTTAACTCCGATTTTTGCCATATCCCGTACCAGTTCAGGGCTGTCCGTGCGAGGTGGCGGTTGATCCGCGGGATGTCCGGTCGGCCACGCAAACCCTCGGCGTTACACCACGCTTCCAGGAGAACATCCCGGAAGGCTCTGGGCGGATCGACTGGGGTGAAGGTCATCTACCTAATGGGCAACCCGGCAACGGTCAATCCATAGAGTATGAGGGGGCTGAGCCTGTACTGCTCTGTGTCCTTGATCTTGATCGGGTCTTGCACTGATACGATGCCATGCTCCGGATGGTGGAAAAGGAACTTGGCAATCGCTACGTAGAAATGATGCTCTCTGGTGATGACAGCGCCTGTTGATTCATGGCCCCTCCTTGGAAAATGAGATCTCCCTCCGAGAACTTACGGCCTGCACATGTGCAGGGATATTCTTGTGTTTTTCGCTCGACACCAACCATTCGTTCACAAGTTTCGCGACCTCATCGGGGTCGGCACCTTTGCCTTTGAGCGCACACTCCCAGACCATCGCTACTCTCCAGCCCGCATCCTGAAGGGCCGCGGTGTGTCGTCGGTCTCTTGCGATATTTTCGTCGAACTTTCTGCGCCAGAAATCTACATTGGTTCCGGGCGTCGTGGTCGCCTTGCAACCGTGGCGGTGCCAGAAGCAGCCATGGACGAACAAAACCGCCTTGAACCGGGGGAAGACGATATCCGGAGATCCCGGCAACCTCTTGTCGTGAAGCCGATATCGCAGCCCAATTTTGTGCAGCGACCTTCGAAGTTTCATCTCCGCGCCGGTATTCTTTTGGCCGACACTGGACATGATCTTCGAACGTGTCTTCTTGTCCACAATGTCCAAGCTTCTTCACCTGCATCCGCAGTCGTTCATATCCTGTCGACGATCCCTTCCAATTTGTCCAGTTCCTTGCTTGTTTTCAGGAATTCAGAATAGGCTTCCTGGGCTCCCCGAATGAGGGAGTCGTAGTGCACAATTCTGCTTCCTGGTGATACTGCAGCCATCGACAATTTAAGGCGTTCTGGGTTGCTTATTTCTTCGTCAACGGGTTCTCCGAGTACGAATACCACCTCGATATTGGGCGTCGTATCTCCCTGGGCCGCAAGTATCTTCCTGAGCTTGTCCACATATGTTTGCCCTTGTTCCTGTAACTCCAATAGCTTCATCTTTCGGTTGACCCGTTTCAGCTCGACAATGATATGTTTGCCAGCCATCGTTCGATAGGCGATATCGACCCGCCCGAGCTTTTCCTTCTCAGTCATCTCCTGCGTGAGCACTCCGTCCGTCGTCAGCCTCGTTTCCATGACCACACTGGACGTGGCTCGTTCCCATGCGGGGTCAAGCAACCAGAGATGATCAAATAGATACTTCTGGAGGACACTTTCTTTCGCATTGTCGTCGGCGATCCCCTGAAAATCACGGATGGCATCCAAACGAGATTTGACGATATCCCGATAGAGGGAAGCTTCTAGCGCGTCCCGATCGGCAAGAATCAACAACAATTTGTCGATATCGTGAACATGCGTGGCCAATTCGTCCGCCGAACCACGAAGTTTCATGCGCTCAAAAGCCAAAATGCCATGTTTGTACATGAGCTTCCGGTCTTCTTCCTCTTCGACGGGCAACGCGCTGAGCTTTGCGATTAACGTCTCGGCGCTTTTCCTGAACCCATCCGGAAGGCTTTCGAACCACTCTTTCAGGGCTGGAGACGTTTCTTTCGCCTTTTCGACCTCGTGTTTGCGTCTCCACTCGCTCCAACGCTTTTCCACCTGATTCATCCTGGAGCGAAGAAAAGCGATCAGTTGCATATATCTTTCGTCGTCCTCTTGAACGCGCTGTCGGTCGCTAGTGGCGATATCCGGCTTGTCGTCGACATCTAGGAAATCGGCTTCGATTTGACCTGTGAGATACTTCGTGTATAGACGCCCGTCGTTCAATTTGTCGAGAACGTTTTCGTGGAACAATCGCCCACGAGCGAAGACCACTATGCCGTTCAAATTGCCGGAATCTTCGCTGTCGAGGTCTTTGGGGAATCTTGCGGTTCCTATCCATCCTTTGACGCACCACCCCATATCCCACGACTCTAACCGCGAGGGTAAGGTTTCGCGTTCGATCACGTGATCTACCGAACCGTTTTCGGGTTCATAGTCTTCAAGAGTCCACAGAAATTGGACTTTCGACAAATCGTCGCGATCGGCAATCGTGATGGGTTGACCATCTATCGAAACGGTGAAACCGTGAGCTTGACCGATAACGGAAAAGCGCCGAGCCAACCTTCTTCGCCGAGCCAACACCCCGCGGCCAAGACGCTGTCTCTTGATATCTCGTAATACGATTTTCGTACCCGCTGTAATGCCCAGTTCGCTTTCGTCGAGAGGTGTCGGGTGGTAAGGCTCCTTGTTACGGACCGCTTCGTGAATGCCTTCGACACTCATACGAAAACCTTGAGCAACACCATGCTTACTGGAATGCACTTCGATGGTGTCGGCTATTGAAAATAGTGATAGCTTTCCCAAGCCCTTTCTCCCCATGACCGGCCGGCCTTTTGCTGTCTTCCTGCCGGTTTCCACGTCTTCGTCGCGACGCCGATAACCGACACGAAGATACTTCATGTTCATGTCTTCGATCGACATGCCAACACCATCGTCCCTGATTTCAATCAACTTGCCCTCGGGGTCGATGCCTATTTCAACGTGTGCCGAATCGGCATCCCATGCGTTCGCGACCGCTTCGGTCAATACGGCGGCAATGTTGCTGTAGAGATTGATCCCTAGGTGATCGAGAACGTTGAGATCTACCGTCATCTCGAAAATCGCATGATCGGTCATGGCTTGCCCTTCTTTGCCCTTGGTTTAGTACCTTTATCGCCAACCTTTTCAATGACATTCGTCGAAACCAGAGCGTCCAGATGACGGTGAAGTTCAAATGGCACTCCGCCGCCCCTGACGAGAACACCGACTTCCATGTTCCGCTCCATCGCGGCAGACGTGAAGTTCGCGCTGGTCAGAAAAGCTAGTTCACCGTCGGCAACGACGCATTTCGCGTGAACGGCTCCCGTCAATAACGTAGTGTTGGCACTTTTCACAGCCTGCCAAGTGTATAGATTCACGGACGGCAACAACCGGCGCATGCACTCTACAGAGTCGTAACCGACTTTCCCACCGTGCTCGCTGGATGATTCCAAAAGAACGTCGATATGGACATGCCTACCGATAGCGGCTCTCAGCGCTCGGGTAATCGACTCCACCTCATAGGCGACGAAACTCACGAGAAAAAGACGCCTTTTCGCCGACTCGATCACCTCACACAGCACTTGCTCCGTATGCCGAACAGGAACCAAACCAGACGATGGGCCAGTCCAAACGAGTTCTATCGCTCCCCGTTGTTCCAACAGGGAAGCGGTGGCGGATGCCCCGCGAAGAGCGCAAGCGACATCACGCGGTGAAGTTTCTATCGAAAGTTTCCATGCCCGGTCCAAACGAGCGACCATGTCTTTGTCCACGTTGGGGCCAAAACTTGATTTGACCAAAGCGAACTGGTTCGCGGAACCGAGAGTCTCGACCTTTGCCGCTATGGTCGCGATACGATCAGGGTGTAGGTCGAGACCGAGTTCGGCGATAACTGACCAGAGATCATCCATTGTCGACTCTGTTCAGATCGAAGAAAGCGGCATCGGTGGATTCGAATGTCGGGACGAGAAGCGCCCTATCCAAATAACGGTTTCCGCGCTCGCAGGATGTTTCTGCGACGAAAGTACATGCATGGCAAGCAGCCGAGTGGAGAGAACGGTCGACTCCTGGATCGTGTTCGGAGCACAACGGGTCTGAAGAACAAACTGTTGCACGCCCCAATGCCTGTTCGATCAATCGCCCGAGGTTTTCCGGTTTTCCCAGTTCGACCAGCCCCCCCAACGTTCCATCGGAATCGGCAGCGGCCGTATAAAGTAGAACGCCGGCCATGGGTGATTCCTCACCCGCCTTCGCATAGATTCGCTCACGAATGCTCGCGGCGTTGTAGCCACATTCGAGGGCCAGTTCCCGTATCAGAAGATGAGCGAAAGTATGTATCATCGCGTAACGGATACCGGGATACCCTTCGTCCGGGTTCAAACGTCGAGCGTTCCGCCATCCGGCATGCCCCGCTCTCATTTTTCTGTCACGACTTCGGACGGAAGCCAACATTTCCCACTTTGAAACGGCCTCTTCGTCGAACCTGATGAATATCCCTTCGCCATGCACCTCGCTGGCAGGCACCCAACCGGGCTTGTTCCGACTGAGATTAGCTATCGACGGACGCTCGTCCGGGTCGGTCGATTCTTCGGGAGCCTCTACGCGGGTGTATCCGACAAGGGCGTTCACTTCGCGGAGCCGTTCCAAAAGAAGCACGCTCGCCAGACGATCTCGAAAACCTTCCGGTGTTTCGGTCTTGCTGCTCAGAAAATGCGGCCAGTCCGTCGGAGGATCGTCCGAGATCAGGACATCCCACTCGGGCTCCTTGATATCGCCCTCAGGAATGGCGCTAGTCGTCCTGCCTTCTTTTCGTTCTTGGATCGCGTGCCAAATATCCCGAATATCCCATTTTTCTATCCCGGGAAGATGGGCAAGGTCCACCAGAGTCTCTACTATCCCTTCCAAATGCTCTAACGACTTGGCTTTCGATAGCCTCTCCCAGCCGTCAAGAATCAACTGCCCAAGTTGATCTTTTTCCAACGGAATCGCGAGAACGGACAGCGTGATCGGAAACCATCCGTTGGTAGCACCCAAAAGGATGGTTCTTGGGTCCTCGGTGCATTCCTCGTACTGGTTGAGATGGGGATGCCGCCCACGACAAGCGGGAAGATTTTCCTGCGCTTCCCGCCCGAAAGCATGAACCAGCGAGCGTGCCGCGTCGCAGGTGTCGCATTTGACCCAGAGGTTTTCGGTCTGCAGGGATGCGCCTCGCTCGAAGAAACGCAACGTACCTTTGCACTCGGAGGGGCCGCCATGCACGAACCAATGCCACGGAAAATCGTCGAGGTGGCCGTTCCTGCACGCGAGCAGAAAACGGGCGGGCACCGCGTCGGCGTTCTTGCCTTTCTCGCAGTTCGAATGCACGAAGTGGGTTGGCTCCGGGCGGTACGGGTTGGCTTTGATGTCGAACAGGCCCGAATCGTATTCGGCCAACAAGCCACATTTGACGCATCTCAACCAACGCGGAAAGGGGCGGACTGGTACACCGATCTTGCCTTCGGCGGACATGGGGTCGACACCGTCCTCCCTCAGAAAGGGGGGCATCCGCAACCGTTCCACTTGAGGGCCGAGCACCCGGCGAACGGCGGCGAGAAGGCGGGCCTCCTCGATCGGGGGGCATCGATCCGGATTCCAGCGATCCAAGCCCATGGTCAACACCGAAAGATTCGGCAGGTCGATCAGGGCTCCTGGACCGTAGGTCCAGAGCAATTGACTGGGACGAACTTGCCCGACGAGATAGGAACTCATGCGTCACCTCCGTTCGTTTTCTTGAGCTTCGGTTTCCAGGACGGAGGTTCGGTAGAGTGCTTCGAGGCATCCATGATCAGTTGAACTCCCGGTTCCACTTCGCGCATCGACATGGGAACCGTGAATTCGTCCCATGCCAGCGCTCCGGGCTTTTTCAGGAGGGCGGCGAGGTCTCCTTGCCCACGCGCCGTTTCGTAACCCAACCTGCGCCCGGCCTTCACGGATTCCTTAACCCACCGGTCGATCCGATCGGCGGTCATGGTGTCGACGATGGTTCTCGCCGCCTTGTCCTTCACTTTCCAGGCACGCTCGGACAGCACCTTCCGTGCTCTCAGGGCTTCCGCCTTACCGGAACTGTCGAGGGATTGCGCCCCGGAATTCGGGTTCATGGAATCGTTTTCGAGCCGGAGGAGACTCACCATCGCACCGGTCAGGCCACGGTCCAGCGCTCTCGCCGCAAACGGCGTGACGGACTGGGCCTCGACATGCTTGTAGAACGTCGCATGATAGTGTTCGAACGTTTCGTAATGAGACAGATCGCGAGGCCGCGACCAGGTGAGCACGGTGCAGACTAGCCCCGGGAACGAACGGCCAACGCGGCTCGTGGCCTGAATGTATTCCGCCGTGTTCTTCGGTTGGCCGTTGACGACCATCAGTCCGATACGATTGACGTCGACACCCACCGACAGCATGTTGGTGGCCAGCACGATGTCGATGGCCCGCGTCTCGCCCTTTTCCCAGGTGGGCTTGAACTTGACCTCCAGTTGGTCGAGCTTCTTGGGAATCTCCTTGTTCGAAACCCGCGAGGTCAGTTCGTCCACGATGCGTACCGAACGCTGGCTCAGCCCCGGTCGCTTCACGTCGCTCATCTGGACGCGATAGGCACGGGTCTGCACGTCGTCCTCGGCCAGCCGCCGCATGCCCCCCAACTCGCGCAGGGAGTTGAAATACCCGACCACGGTCATGTATGGGTCGGCCGCCGCGCCGAAGCGTTGGAACAGCGACTGGGCGGCGGTCAGCAGGGCGACGTAGACCCGGATCAACACTGCTGGACGGGAACTGCCCGGCGAACAGATCCCCATGTAGAGGCGGCCAGGTTTGTCCTCCACCTGACGCTGCACAGAGAAGAAGTTGTCCTCGACGTCAAGGCCGTGCGGCGGGAACACCGAAACCCTGCGAAGGAACACGTTGTTGACCTGTTCTTCGGCCTTGCGCACCGTCGCCGTGGAAGCGACAATCTTGGGTCGGATCGCCTTGCCGTCGATCGTCCAGGTCGAAAGCTCGTCCACGGCGGTTTCATACAGACCTACCATGGTTCCCAGCGGTCCGCTGATCAGATGGAATTCATCCTGGATGATCAGGTCAGGAGGCCGGATGGGAGTAATCACTTTGCCCTTGACCGCTTCCAAAGACCCCTTCTTGGTGTGATTGCCGTTGCAATCGGCATCGGGCCAAAGCAACCCGTGGCGCGGGCATTCGCGGCTCGCCTTACCGAAGAGCGTGCGCACCTGCCCTCGCCAAGCCATCATGGCGAACTTGTCCACGGTGGCGATCAACATCGAGGGTGGATGGCGATAGATTTCATCGTCCACCACCAGGACCGGAAGCCCCAGATTCTTCGACTTCGCCTGGCTGAACTCGCAGCGGCCGTACTTGTCGCCGCAGTAGACGAAAGTTCGGCCGAGATCCTTGTCGACTTTTATATCCCGCCCAGGAGCGATCTCGGAACCGCACCAGGGACAACCGGTCAACTGGGCCGGTGTCGACCCCGTGCCGTACTTGCCGTCCCGTTCCTTCTCGATCGCCGCATGGCTCTCTTCGGTGGTGTTCGGCGTGACCCGCTGGCCGACCCAGAGGCCGATGGTGAACGGCGCATCGCCCCAGACCGCCGGTTCGGCCCGGCGTAGCACTTCCATGGCGCAGATCAGTGCCGTGGCCCGTTGAAACTGTTGCAGGGTCAGCAACCGCAAGGTGTAGCGCATGATCACGGCCAGGCCGCGTCCGCCATCGAGGCCGCCCATGGTGCCCTGGAGGCGACGGACGCCCATGGTGAAGGCCGCGACACCGAAATAGGCCTCGGTCTTGCCGCCGCCGGTGGGGAACCAGAGCAGGTCGGCGAAAGCCTCCAAGGGTTGGGTGCGGTCCAGGTGAGTCGGGTCTGCGAGCGCCGGAATGGAAAGCAGCATAAACGCCAACTGGAACGGACGCCACGAGCGGTTCTTGCGGACATTTAATGCGTCGAGTGTCACCTCGTCTCCACGGCGCTTGGCGAGCGCGTAGATGCTGTGAATGCGCTGGGAGGCCATGGCGCGGTTGGCGAATCGGAAGGCGGCCAGCGCCCGGTCGTCCGCCGCGAGGACCTCAATGCCTTCCCTCAGCCTTTCCAGTATCAGATTGCAACGATCCATCGCCTCGGTGGCCGGTATGTCGTATCCGACGATCTCGCTGCCGATGGCATTCCGTTTTGCGGCGATCCACTCCGCGTAGTCGTCCGCCAGCACTTTCAGGCCGGCGATCAGTTCGTCGCGCCTTTCGGGTGTGCCGAGCTCGGCGAGTCGCTCCATGTCGAGCAGGCCGTCCTCGATCATCCGGCGCATGGTCGAGCGGTCTTCCGGTTCGAGGCCGGGCGTCTCGGTCACCTGGATCTCGTACTCGGGCAGCACGGCTGTCCTGACCTCCGTGGCCCGCTCGCGATCTTCTTCAGAGACGGTCGCGTGGACCGAGATGCCGTGTCCGACCGCGAACTCGACTCGGTCCCGATAGATCATTTCGAGCGCTTCGCGCTCCTCGTCGAATTCGTCGGCCCGCAGGATCGGGCGACGCCGGAACACTGGACGCCCATCCACGCCCCGCACGATCAGTTCGGGTTGGAAGATCCAGGCCTGATCCTGGTTCTGTTCGGGCATGGTCTGGGTGTTGACCAAGAAGAGCGTCACCAGCCTGTCGCCGTTTTCCAGCGGGGCGCTGACCGACCCCTGCACCACGACCGCAGTGCAGTCCGCGTCGATCCGGATCGGTTCGATGGTCCGCTTCTTCAGGGAGACCACGGCGGAGCCGCCCGAGGGTATGCGCTTCCAGCAACGCGGGGATTTGCCCGTCTCCTCGCCCTCCCGCTCGCTCTGCGTCCGTTCGTAACGCCCCCAGTTGGCGAACAGTTGGACGTTTTCCAGTTCTCCGTCGACGCAAAAGGTGAACCCCATGGACGATGGAACCAGGGATTGATTGGTGGACGTATCGACTTCCTCGTCTCGCTCCTCGGAATCCGGGCGTCCCGATTCGCCGAAGGTGTCCGTCTCCGCCGCATCCGGAGCCGTGTCCATCGGAGCCAGCTTGCCGACCAGGTAGCGATCGCGAACGCTCATGCCCACGATCTCCTCGACCGGCCCGTCCGCCGGACCGAGCAGGTCGTCGATGACGGCCAACTGGAGAAGTTCCCGCACGTAGTCCTGCTCCTCGGCGGAACCGCCTTCCAGTATGGGCAGGGCATCGAAGGCGATGCCGCAAGCCGTTTTCAGCGCCGCCTCGAACACCGGCCACTCCAGTCGCAACATGGCGGCCTTGGATTCGGGTGCGGTCACACCGAGGTCAGTCAAAGTCTTTCCGCCATTCACGGGGAGGACGCCATCGAAAAAGAATGTCGTTTCGTCGAGCTTGGCGCGAATGCGGTAGATGCGGGCGAACGAAACCGCAGCCAACGGGTCGCCACCGGCGATCAGCACGGCGTCACCTTCCTCGACACCCCGGAAGAGCGAAGAGCCGTGATCGACGGTCGCCGAAAAGCGCCTGTAGCGGGCCTCGGCCCCAAGGCGCATGAGCCAGGAGTTATTATGAAAGTTTTCTGCGCTCATATCTGCCCCTTGCTAATTCAAATAGTGCAACGACGAGGTTGTCCAAATGATTTAATGCTGCCGCTCTTGAATCGTCATTTGAGTGAGACGCGTGAAGTCTCTTCGACGTTTTCGATATTTCTGACACCATATCTATCAGATCTTTTTCTTGTTGATTTGGATCAACGATGGGAAGTTGGGCGATTATCGTGGGCTTAACTTGGGCCATAACCCGGCCTTCTTCCTGAGAGAAAACCCGATAAATCTTCGCCATTAAGCTTGAATTAAGCACTCCCGCAAGAAAATACGGGTCAATGTTTTTTCGGAGTGCAAAGACGTAAATTCCATCCATTGCGTATAGACTATTTTCATCAACCGCAACTTTTGGTCGGTCCGAGGTAATTACACCGAGGATTTTGGCTTTCTTCTCAAAAATTCTAAAATCACGCGGCCTGTGAAGTGCATAGATTGGATGCTTGCCTTGCTTTACTTCTTTGCATGTAATTTTCTCTGAATTGCTCTCTACCCATTTCAAAATATTTGGGATTTCTTCAGCAGTAACGTCTTTTGTTGTATAGATTACTAGCGGCAACTCTGTTTCAATGTAAAATGGTTTTATGTGAATACCGCCAGTGACAACCGGCTTCAAAAACTCTTGCTCAATTTTTTCGTTTTCACTTTTTTCTTTTGTCACAACGAATACATCTTTGTTGTCTGCACTTACGCCTCTTTGAATCCCATGTTCATCAACAAGGTCTGAAATTTTGAACGGCAGAACAGCCACATATTCTGCTGCCATAATAAAATCCTCCATATTTCCTGTTGGAATTACACGCCCAGGAAAAGAGAGGAGTGCTTTTTGCTTAATAAAAAAGTCAGAATCGCCATTTTTTTCTTCTGGAGAATGGGAGACTCGCCATTTAACTATAGAAATCTGCGAGTCTCCTTGAAAGTTCTTGGAAAAGACTATGTAACAACACGGTCGTGTCACTCTGGCAAACACACCGCCGCCAACGTTGCAGACCTTGACGATTTTTGCTTTCGAGAGAAGCAAGGTGCGAAGATGTTGAGAGTAGCCTTGGTAGAGTAGAACATCTGGGACAAGGTAGCCAACAACCCCTTGGCTGTCATTTCGTGAGATTTCATAAGCTCTCAAGATGAATAGGTGAAAAGAATCAACTAGTCGGTCCAAACTGCCTGCATGTTGCTCTTTCCAAATTCGCTGAGTATTTGCTGAAATCGCTGCGCCCCATGGCGGATTTGCAACCACCCCATCAAAGCCAGGTTCATCTCGAAGGAAAACTTCAGGAAACTCAATAATCCAGTGAAATGGTCTTCTTTGAAGTGTTTCATCAAATAGCTCGGCTCCAATAATTGCTTGAGCATGCAGGGCAATCTGCTCCCCCATTTTCTCGTTGCCGCTCAGGAAATCTCCCGCCATGGTCGCAAGCGTGTCCAGCGCGGCATCAAGAGCCCGGGAATTGCCACCACACCGGAGTACCTCACCTATCATGGCGTCGGCGATCAGTTCGACGGATTCGAGTTTCCTCCGCGCCTCGCGATCCAGCCGGGCCATGGCTTCGACATCCTTTATGTCCCGGATGGTGGTGGCACGGAGGCACGTGCGCAGTTCGATGACCTCGTTGACCGCCGCCTCGACGTTCTGGCCGAAGATGCGGAGCTGGTACTGCCGTCCGGATTCCGTATCCATTCGCAACCGGGTGAGCTGTTCCAGCCGGTGAATACCCAGCAGACTGTCGCCGGAGCGAAGGTTATGATCGAGAAAGCCGAACGGTCTGCCTTTGGCGAGGGTCACCAGCCAGATGGAGAGCTTGGCCAGCTCCACGGCCAGCGGGTTGATGTCCACGCCGTACAGGCAGCGCTCGGCCACCAGGCGGCGGGCGATGGTCAGCCGTTCGTCGAGCTGGGACGGCAGTGGTTCCTCCGCACCGAGTTGGTCGAGAGCTTCGCCGTCGACGGTGATGGCCTTTCCGGCCGCCTCTTCGTGCAGCCAGGCCTCCACCAGTTTCTCACCGAGATAGCGGCAGGCCTGTACGAGGAAGGCCCCCGAACCCATGGCGGGGTCGCAGACCTTGAGGTCGAGAATTTCCCGCGACGACTTGAGCGTCCATTCCTCGCGGGGCTTGCCCTCGGTCGGGCCGACGTACACCACCGGTTCGAGCGTGGTGATGACGATACTTTCGGTGAGAGATTTCGGGGTGTAGTGGGTGCCGGTCTCTCGCCGGTCGGCCCCAAGGGTGACCATGAACGAATTGTCGCGATAGACGATTGGATCGTCCCAGGCGTCGGTGCGGAGCAGGTTCGTGAAGGGACGGATGCGTTCGGCCAGTTCCGTGTCTCCACCGCAGACACCCAACACCCGACCGAAGACCGTGTCGTCGGCGGGCTCGGAAAGGCCGTTCCTGATGGCCGATTCGCTCCGCCCGGTGACATCCAGAACCAATTTGACGAGCGCCGCCTCGCCGTCAAGACGGGCCGATTCCAGTTCCGCGAGAGCCACGTTCGGGTTCTTCGCCTTCTGTGACCCCTGCAGACCCAGGGTCACGCGGGGAACGCGAGCCACGGTGTGTTCGAGCAGGCCTTCGTAGACATGCCCGATCTGCTCGACATCAAGCGCACGGTAGGACAGCAGCAGCGCACCGCCGGACTGCTCCAAGATCTGCAACGAGTTCAAAAGCAGCAGCACGGTGCGGTTGTCGATCGGCAGCGGAGCGGCCGAGGTGTCCCGCCAACCGGTGTCTTTGGCCCGGCCCTCCAGGAACGGAAAACGGTCGGGATCGAACAGCGAGCCGCCCAGGGCTGGCATCCGCAGGCTTTCATGCTCGATACCGCCATAGACGGCCCGGAACACGGAGAGCAATCTGGCCCAAGCGTCGTGACGGCGGTCGAGCACTTCCGGTCCGTGACGATCGGCTTCTTCTGCCAGTTGTCCGCGCAGGGTGGAAACGGCGTAACAACGGTCGTAGACCGAATCGCCGAGAAGGAGCAGCCCGCGTTCCTCGGCGCAGAGGACGAACACCAGCCGCATCATCACGGTCAGCCCGGCCTCGTAGAGCTCGGCAGGCTTCACGTCGCGGAGCAGTTCCCGGTTGCGGTCCTCGTCGGCCTTGTCGAGACACTGCACGAGCACCTCGACCGCACGGCGGACCTGCTCGCCGAGGGTGTCCGTGACCTCCTCGTGATGCTCGAGGGACTTCGTCAACAATGTTTCCAGAGTGTCTTCCGCCGGCCCGAAACAGCGCCGGACACCGAGCAACGACTGGAAGGCCTTCAGGGTGATCGGCTCCTGGAACCAGAGGCGGGCGTACCACGACGCCTGGCTGGACGTGGAACCCACCGGCGCGTTGACCAGCATCCATCGTTCGCCGTCGGTCAAAAGCCCCACGCGCACGCCATGGGCTCGGCAGAGCAAAGTCATGCGCTCCTGGAGGGAAACGGGCCAGCCGTCACCTCGCTGGACGGATTCGAGATCGGTGTCCGGCGGCAGAACGGCGATGAACAGGCGCGGCTTTCCGTCAGCGGGAGAGCAGACGATCCAGTCGGGTTTGAACGTACCGGCGTGTTCCTGCGACGAAACGCTCGGGAGTTCGTCCGGCCAGTCGCCTGCGTGGACGAGGGATTCACGGTCGTATTCGAGCGTTTCCGTCAGCACCAGACGGACCCATTCCCGGTGCAATTCCGGCAACAGGTTGTCTTCCTGGTCCACCGCTTCGCGCCATTCCTCGTAGGCGGCCCTGAGTTTCTGGCGTCGCGGGGTCTCCACCGCTTCCAGCCCTTGCGGGAAAGCCTTGTCCAGCATGGACACGGTCAGGAAAGGGCCGGATCTTTCGATCAGGGAGAGCCATTCGGCGTGTTTGGATAGATTCTTCATGCCGGATCAGACCCTCCTTGCCTGTGATTGCGGAACGAGAAATACGACGGCCACCGGGAACGTTCGATCCACCGGGTTGGCGTAGTGTTTCTCGATCGCGGTCTTTTCTTCTTCCCGCTCTTCCGGAATCCGAGCCAAACGGGCTTCCAGGGCATGGACGTCTTTCTTCACCTGCGCCATCTCCTCGGGCGAGAATCCGGGCAGATAGAGCTGGCCACCTTGGCGATCCGACTTCAACTCCTTGCGGATGCTGGCCTCGAGTTCGTCCAGAACCGTTCGGACGTCGGCGATTTCGCTTTTCATGCGCCTGTCGAGGGTGTTCTCGAGAAACTTCAAGCGGTCCTTGGATCTCGCTTCGACAGCGACCATGAGAGCGTCTTCGTGGCGCTCGAACCTGTCCTTCAGAACGTCGAACAGCGCCTGGTCGGGTTCGATAGGCGAACCTTGGGCTACCAGAGCTTCAAGTTTGCCGACCTGGGTGATTCGGGCGAACCGTTTGTGTTCGAGTTCGCCACCGGCGAGGGTCAGTTCTTCGTGAAGGCGATGGTGGTCTCCGCCGGTGATCACCAAGCGCGACCAGACCGCCACCGCCGGGACTCGCAATTCACTGTCGGGTACGGTTCGGACCGCCACGCGGTGAAGTCGCTTGACGTCGTCGAGCTTCCAGATCTCCTCGCGAAGCAGGCGCAGACACATCTGCACCAGCCGGTGGTTGAGATGGGCCAGAACGACATCGTCTCTACCTTTGGCGACATCGTGATCGAAGGTGATCGGGCGGCGAACGCCAGTATGGGGATGCTCCAGTCCGACGGTGGCTCTTCCCCAGGAGCCGGGCAGGACTGGCACTTCGAAAACGCTTCCCTTTTCGCCCTTGGTCGAGCCGGTGGGCTTGAGCGACGGCTTTTCCGCCAGATCCAACGCGACCTCGACCGCACGCGAAATGTGCTCGGGCGACAGATGGAAATCGTTCTTCGCTTCCATGAGTCTATCGTGCAGGCGGGCGATGCGCTCCTGAAGACGCTTTTCCGCCGTGACGAACTTCCTCGCCTTGGCGGCCTTGGCTTCCGCAGAGGCGGTATCCAGGCCGCTACGCCTGCCGAGCATGGCGTCTTCTATCTGTCGGGCGATGACCGGCCCGACGCTACCAAGGTCCTCACGGATCGTGTCGATCTTGAGGACGGCACGCATCAGATACTCGTGATCGCCCGCGACATCGCCGGGTTTGACGGATCTGTCGGCGGCTCTCGCGGAGAAGCCTTTCCCAACCGGATGCCAGATGAAAACCGCGTCTTCCTTCTGCCCGTGGCGGTCGATACGGCCGTTGCGTTGCTCCATGACATTCGGATTCCACGGAATCTCGACATGGATGAGGTAGTTGCAGTGGTTCTGCAGGTCGATACCTTCCGAGGCCGCGTCGGTCGCCAGAAGGATGCGAACCGGTGAAATGTTCGGATTCGCCTGGAACGCGGCTTTGACCGACTCGCGCTCGCACGGCAGCATGCTTCCGTGAAGGTACATCAAGCGATCGCCGCCGTAGTCGTTGGCAGTGAGAATCTGATGGAGCCACGAATGGGTGGCCCGGTATTCGGTGAACAAAATCACGCGCTTACCGTTCCAGCGTCCATCGGTCTTCAGATGGCTCTCGAGCCAGTCGAGAATGGCCCTGGCTTTCGAGTCGACGCGGTTGCGTGCTTTCTCTGACCATGCGGTGAGACGGTCGAGCATGTCTCTCTGCTCGCGTGACAGCGGTGGCGCGAGTTCTCCCACCACCTCGACCGCTTCGTGCTGGGCTTCTTCGACCAGCGAATCGTCCGAATACTCCTCTTCGGTTTTCAGGATCGCCTTGCGCAGAATGCGATCGTCCATGGTGTCGCGATCGCCTTTTGGCTTGCCGCGTTCGAGAGTTTCCCGATGTTTCGCCAGCGTGAGCGCGAAAGCCATGGGCGAGGAAAAGAGGCGCTTCTTGAGAAGCATGTGAACGAAATCGGTTCCATATTCGAAGCGCGTGCCTTTGACGCTCTTCGAACGATCGACCGTGTACTCTCCGAGCAAGGCGTGAATTTGCCGTTCCTCCTCGGAGTAGTCGATTTCGAGACCTTCGAGCTTGCGCACCGGAAACACCGGCTTCCCGTTCGCGTCGACGATGTCGCTCTTCAGACGGCGAACCATGACGCGATGAAGTTGTTTCTCGTCCGGCATCACCGTCCTGGCGAACCGCTGATCGTCCAGCAACTCCAGCAACGAGGTGAAGGACTCCTGATATCCGTTGTGGGGTGTGGCGCTCAGAAACAGCCGATGGGTGAAGTGAGGAGCGAGCGACCGGATCAGTCGCGTTCTCTGGCTTTCCAGGGCATACATGGACGCCGACGCCGGTGCGACGTTGTGCGCCTCGTCGACGACCAGAATGTCGAATTTTCGCGGGTATGTCAGGTGAGGTGGAAGAACGTCCTTCAACAACCGGAAACCCTCTCCGCTCTTCATCCAGTCCATCGAGGTGACGAGACGTGGATAGGACGTCCAGGGATTCACGTGGATACCGCGCTCGCGACGGAGGTGCTTGACGTACTCTGTGTCGACGATGCGGAACTCGAGGCCAAACTTTTCCTGCATCTCGGTCTGCCATTTGATCTGCAAGCTGGCGGGGCAAACGACGAACACGGTTCTGCCACGATGACGAACGAGCAGCTCCTGGATGACCAGTCCCGCCTCGATCGTCTTGCCCAGACCGACGTCGTCCGCGATAAGGAGATTGACGCGGGCCATCTCGACAGCTCGAACCAGCGGATCGAGTTGGTAGTTTTCGATGGTTATCCCGCTCCGGAAAGGCGATTGCAGGAAGGAGCGATCCGCGTTGGTAACGGCTCCCCAGCGGACGGCGTCGAGGAAGGCTTCCAGGCGATCGTTGCTGTCCCAGCCGGTGATCGATGGAAGCCCGGCTCGTTCTATGATCTGGGCTCCAGGTTCCAACTGCCAAATGACTTGTAATTCTTCGCCAAGGGAATCCTCGTCGAGAGAAGACAATCCGACCAAGTGTTGGTCGCCGTTGCTTGCCGGTACCAAGGCTCCACTGGCAACATCGGTGACCACCCATTGACGACGCCGCACTTCGACGAGTTGACCGGGCTCGGGAACGTCACCGAAACGAACGACACCGTTCGCCGAACTTACGTTGGTCGTTGTCATTGTGACCGGCTCCTCCGTTTCGGCCGATACACTCTCTTGGTAGCTTCCGATACGTGCGACAGCAAGCTGGCTCCTATGACCTCTCCGAGGGTGACGGGAACGGCATTGCCGATCAGCCTGCCGATGGACTTCTGGCAGACCTGTTCTCCCGGTCGAGTGAACTCGTAATCTGGTGGGAAGCTCTGCAGGATCGCGCCTTCTCTGAGTGAAATCGCCCTGTCTTGCTCCGGGTGGCCGAAACGGCCGTTACCGAACCCGAAAAATTGAGTCGTCATCGTTGGGGCGGGATCGTCCCAGGTCATGCGACCATAGACGCTGGGGTAGGTCTTTCCGGAAGATTTCTTGTGGCAGTCGGCCACCAACTCCCTGGGCCAGTCACGCCAAGTCCCCCCGGGCCTGGAAACCTTTATGCGTCGCATATTGATTTCGGAAAGAGCGGAGCACTGGTGCAGAGGGTCTTTCGGATGGCTCGTTCCGGCCTCTAAGGGAGGCAAGTTGCCGATGGCCTCTTTGACGGTTCTCGGTCTCTTGCCGAACTGCTCGGGAGTCAGAAGTGGGATCGGCCCGAGCTTGGACGCCAGCAACACCAAGCGGTTGCGCTGTTGGGGGACGCCGTATTCGGCGCAATTGACGACCCGGTATGCGACCGAATATCCGTTTCCTTCGAGGTTGGCCACGAACTCGTCGAAAACGTTCTGTTCGATCAGTCGCGGAACGTTCTCCATGGTCACGAGATCCGGTGACAGTTCGTCCACGAGTCTCGAAAACTGCAGCAGAAGCCACCAGCGTTTGTCGGCTTCCGTCGCTTTCTGGTTGTAGGTGGAAAAGGTCTGGCACGGAGCGCAACCGGCCAGGAGTTTGATTCCGTTCTTTCTGAAGTGGCGCTCCAGTTCGTTGGCTTTCAGTTCCTCCACCGGTTTGAGCAGGAACTTGGCGTTGTTATTGGCAATGTAGGGGTATTCACAAGCCGGATCGATGTCCACGCCGAGGCGGACATCGACACCGGCCTTCACGAGGCCATGCGTCAGTCCACCCGCCCCGCAGAACAAGTCGACGGCATAGACTTTACGTCCTGACGCCGCTCCGTTTCTTGTCTGTGCCCCGTTTTTCACTTTTACGAGTCCTTACCTATATCTTCCTTGGGCGAGTCGGCGGACGCGCCACCGGCCTCGACCCATGCGTCGACCTGATCCTTTTTGAACTTCCAGAACCGGCCCATGCGATGCGCTGGCATACCGAACCGGTCGATCCAGCGATACACGGTGTCACTGCTGACACCGAGGTACCTGCCTATCTCGTCTACCGATAACCAGCGGTCTTCCATCTCGGCCATTTCTTTCAGCTCCTGTCGGGCTCTTTCGCTTTTTCGTCATATCCGCCAGCAGCGGAAGCCTGGTCGTCGAGCACAATAATCCAAACTTAACAGGCTCTTAAATTATATTTCCCGAGGCCGATTGTCAACCGCTTTCAGCCGCAAAAAGCCGCAGACGGCTGCTCAAAATCGCTCCCAGGTGCCGTTGGCGACTCTCTCACCGTGAGACGGACATGGCATCCAATAGGTCCACGCCGGAATCGAGGTGCGCCCGCGCAGCACCGCCACTATCACCCTGTGATACATACTGTGCCCGCCGGGGCGAAAGCCTTCCAGCCTGTCGATGCGGCACCGCCCGCTGATCTAAGACAACCATCCAAATCGGCAACAGGCCGGAAACCCATATACAATCAAGGATGTAACTTTCCGAACGATCTTCGGACTTGGTCTGGAGAAAACAGAGAATCAGGGGCCAAACAGAGAAAAAATGCCTGGAGGATGGTGAGAATCAACGGTGTGGAGAGGTGCGTTGAAAAGATGTGAAACGGGCGCAACCCCTTTAGAAACAAGGGGAAAAAGAAAACCCGCCACCCCGGAGAATGACCCCTGAGAGACGGGTTTGTCTTTTGTAAATGGTGGAGGGAACGCCGACCTACCGCAAA
>JARKPN010000029.1 GCA_029975275.1 Geobacteraceae bacterium
CGTGACCCGGGAGATCAGGAATTTCCCGCTGATCCCGAGCTGCTCGGCAAGGGTTTCCCAGTGACTGCGCTGAACGGCAACGGGCTCGTTCTCACCGCTTATTTTCATGGCAAGGGCCGGGGCAACTCCGGCGTGTACATATATCCTGGTTGACAGAAGGTCGTAGAAAGGCGCCAGGACCGGGCTTTTCCGCAACAGCAGGAGTGAGATGTTCTTGGCGTGGGCATCGGAGCTGCCGATGAGGTAATTGAAGACAACCCTGTTCAGGAGGTGGCTGACGGGCGTCTTGTCAATCAGTACGACAAGCCCGGGTCTCTTCACCGGTCATCTCCGTTTTCCCATCCGCGGAGGGCTGCCGTGATCTCGATCCCCAGGCAGGACGTCACCTTGAGGACCTTGTTCAACTGAACCGATTCCTTGCCGTTTTCAAGCGCCGACAGAAAGACGTGGCTCACGCCGCAGACGGCCGCTGCGTCGTGGAGCGTCAGGCCGTCCTCTTTCCTCTTCTTCCTGATTATCCGGCCGAGGTCTTCAGCCTTCCTGATTTTCATTTCAACCCTCTTCCCGGCAGACTTCCGGAAATTTCAGCTATCGTTTACTTTTACCACTGGACTTCGGAAATGGGTGGAATAATTCATCGATCGTTTAATTTTTACGTAAATACGTGGAAAAAAGACTGGCTTTCAGCAAGCGTTTACTTTTTAACGGGCCGTTGAAAACAGCATCTAGGGGAGAGTTAAACGCCGCTGTAATTGTCCTGAACGATGCTCAACCAACCTTCACAACTCAATCGAAAACGGCGCCTCTTCGGCCGGGTTGAATACGGTGCGATAATTGAGGCTCTTCTGGAGCTCCGGGTCCTTCCATGGCTCGGTGGTTTCGCTCAGGTAGTTGAAATAGAGCGTGGGGGGCTGGTGGACTGAGCGGGCGATCACCCGCTGGACGGCTTCTCTGTCGGGGTGGCCGAAGATGGCGCCGTTGGTGCTGAACAGGAAGCGCGGGCTTTCCACCAGGCTGAGCAGTTCGTCGCTGATGTTGCCGGCGCTGCCGTGGTGCGAGACCTTGACCGCATCGACCTTGAGCCTGTTACGGCGTCGCTGTTTGAGCAGCCGCCGGAGCGACGCGGTGACCACCTCGTGGTGCGCATCGGCCAGGAACAGGCATCTCTTGCGCTCCAGCTCCGCCAGGAAGGCTATTGCGCTGCCGTTGGCCACGGCCTGGTCCACCTTGATCTGCTTTTCCAGCAGGGCGTCGAGCTCAGGAGTGGTGCCCAGCAGACCCTGTCCGGGGAGGTATGCCTTGCGTTTGCCCAGTCTCTGCCAGGCCGAATCCAGGTCGCCGGGGGTGACGCCCGGCCCCAGGTCTTTTTTCCAGGCGTTGCGCATCTTGTCGAGGGTCGTCGGGGTGGGCGACAGCAGCGTCAGATTCAGGCCCCCTTCCAGCCGGAACTCGGGGAGCGGCCCGTCCTCGCGTACCACCACCGCCTTGCCGCCGAACGCGCCGTTCCACTGATCCTTCCGCAGCCGCCTTACCAGCAGTGCGCTCAGGAACTCCCCCTGCTTGCCCCCCAGCAGACCGTGATTCTCCTCCAGATGGATCCAGCCGTTGAACCACACGTCCCGGACATTAACCGGCAACGGCTTGTTGGCAAACAGCCGCACCAGGCCTTCCACGTGGTCCGTGTCCACGTGCGTCATCACCACCAGCTCGAAGCGCCGGTCCCCGGCAGGCAGGGCGCCAATGCGTTTCTCCAGCGCCTCGTAGGCGCCGATGGGTCCGCCGTCAATCAGCAGGCGGCGGGGCTTGGAGACATCCCCGTATTCGACGTACAGACAGTCTCCGTGCAACGCGGGAAGCATCTCGATTCTGAACAAGGTTTTTGCCATGACAGCTCCTTTGGAAATGTGATCACAGACGCCAGTCCGCGTCTCCGAACGCCACGACGCACAACGCCATGGGGAGGCTTTCGGCCACGGCCTCGCGCTTGACCTGCAGCAGAACCTCTCCCAGTCGGCTGTCCGGCTTGCCTGACGCCTTGAGCAGGAGCCCGACGATCTTCTCGCCCACGCGGGCCGCGTGCCCGCCGAACACCGTGGCAATGGTGGAGATGACCGCGGCGGCTCCTGCCTGGCGGAAGTACCCGATGTGCGACGCGTACTGCTGGGCGGTCGAGGCCACGTCGCATCCAAGCAGCATCACCAGCGGATAGGGCTCCCCCTCAACGTGGACGAAATCCCTCTCGGTCGGCAGACGCAGCGTCTCAAGAAAGTCGTCGCGGATCTCCAGCTCGATCTCTTCTTCGCTCCCCTGGTTGTGGGGCAGGGCCACCAGCAGGGTCGGTTTGCGGCTTTTCACCGCCGAGCGCCAGTCGTCCCAGTTCTTTGCCACGCTCATGCTGCTCTTGAACCTGCGCTTCAGCAGTTTGGCCAGGGCCCCGGCCTGGTCGTCGGCCACCTCCTTGCTGTAGCCGAGCACGGCCCCCCGGTCCAGCTCAAGCCGGTCCCGGTGCTCCAGGGGTTCCGCCTCCGCCAGCACCGACAACCCCTCATGCTCCGGGATCTTCAGTTTCGGATTGAAAACATGACGCTCGATCACCTTGCTCAGCCCCCAGAAACCGAGCGGGCAGACATAGTCGCGCGGATGTTCGGAGCGCGGACAGGGGGCGGAACACTTTTCGTTCTTCAGTGCCTTCACCGCATTGGGGCAGATCTTTGCCTCCGCCTTCGGCAGACCGTACTGGTAGACGAATTCCAGCGGCACCACCGCGTCGGGCCTGGTGCTGACCACCTGGATGTATTTCTCCTCCTCCAGATTGATGCCTCCCGACTCGGTGGCCCGGAGCTGGTCCAGGAACAGCCGCGAATAGAGGTTGGCGCCGATGCGGGCGAGCCGCGCGAACAGCGCTTCGTTGTCCGGGGTGAGGAGGCCCTTACCGTAGTCGTCCACGCTGGTCGCCACGTTGGACAGCTCGGCGTTGATTTTGGCTACAGGCTCATTGATCCCGGTTAGATCGCTGGCCCAGGCCCGCTTGCCCGACAGAGCGGTGAGCATGGGGCGCTCGCCCACGGCGTGGTTGAAGACCAGGGCCATGTCGAAGGCGCGACGCGAATCCAGATCGGACAAGCTGTTGCGCACCCGCGCCTCGATCCGGTGGTCGATGCGCAGCTCCCGGCCCTCAGGCGCGCCCGCCCCGGTGACGGTGGCCAGCACCAGGGAGGTTTGGAGGACCCGGCCCTGGTACAACACGGTGATGCGCCCCTGGAAGGGCGCGGCCTGCCTGGGGGTGAAGACGAATTCGGCCTCGCTGCTGGCCCCCTGCACCGGAAGGACGATTTCGCGGAGTATGGGCCGATCCAGTTGCCCCGACTCGAAAAACATCACCTGCAACCGGTTACTGCGTTTCGGCAACAGGTGTTCCGGGAAGGGCTCCTGGGAAGGGTCGGCCTGCCAGGCCTCGTCCCGCGGGCCGATACGGACCTTGAGCATGACCGGCACACCGACCTCCAGCCGTCTCTGTTCCTCCAAGTACTCGTTTCCCGACTTGCGCAGCAGCTTGTGCTGGATGAAACGGGGCGTCTCAGCCTGACGACGTTCAGCAGCCTCGTGCTCGCTCAGCCGCTCGGAGACCTCGGAGAGGGCGGTCGCTTCGTCCGACTCGCGTACGTACCGGTAGCTCTCCCGCTCCGCCTTCATCCGCGCGGCCAGTACGACGGGACGCACGGCGCGCGCGGTGCGGGCCGGCGGAGGCGGGACAGGGGCCATGAGCGTCGGGGGGAGTTCCGGCTCGGCGCCGACCGGCACGGGGGGCGCCTCTTCCAGCGTCAGGCGCAGCTTCTCGACGGTTTTTTCGCTCAGACGGATGGCGCTCATCTCCGGCAGACGCTTCAGACGGGTTGCCAGATTGTCCACGGCCCGCCCGAGCCTGCTGAGCCTGATCAGGTCGTGGTTCAACAGGGCGATCACGTCGTTGGCAAACGTGTCCCGCAAGGCCATATCGAGCTGGAAATTATGCGTCAGCGCATCCCCGAAGTAACGCAGGGCCTGCATGGCCTCGGCCGGACATAGGGGCGGTTCCAATAGTGCCGCTCCTTCCACGGACAGCTCCGACGCCAGGGTCTGCAGCAGATGCTCCGCCGGGGCGCGGGACTCGCCCATTCCGCCCAGCACCATGACCAGGGAGGTTCGGTGCCTCGATCGTCCCCGTACCACACGGGCCAGTGCGTCGGGCAGCGATTCGCTGCAAACCAGGATCTCGCTGCGCGGGTGTTCACGGTCGACCGTAACGAACCGGTAGGGCCACGGCTCGGGCAGCCTTGTCTGCTCCTCCCTGAATGCATCGGCAAGGCGGTCGCCCGGAAGCACGGCGAAAGTGAACGGCCATCGCCAATCGATCAGACCGTCGGATTTGAACAGGTCGCCCACGAACACACTCCTGACACCAACGGAAGAATGCCGAAGCATCCTCATGCAACCCAGCAGCAGGTCCAGGCCGGTCCCCCGGCTCATGATCGACAGGCGCAGGCACGGCCCGGTAATACCCAGGAACTGTTGCCACCCCTCGGCCATGATCCGCGCGGAAGGCCACTCGGCTGAAGCTGCCCGCTTTCGGGGCACCGAAGACGGATAGCGCCAGGCAAGCGTGCCGTCGACCTGGCGCCGGGCCTGAAACAGCCTGGCCAGTATCCCCGGCTGTAATTGGCGCCGGGCCTGGGCCAGCTCGTCGAGCAAGGCCGGAACGGGTGCCTTGCGACTGCTCCGGGCAGCCTCAAGCACGCCCAGCGCCGCAAGCGCCCTCGAATAATCCTCGCAGTTTAAGTCGAGACTCCATGCGGCAAGGCTCTGTCGATCCATGGCACCTCCCTTGATTGATGCGGCCATGCTCAGTTCAGGCGGTAGTCGGGCAGCGGCCAGATCGTGGCCGGCCCGGGTTCGAGCCTGGCGCGGGTTCGCAACGCGGCGTCGGTCAGGGCATAACCCCAGTTGATGAGGCGGCCCCGTACCTCGGGCTCGAAACGACACAGCCGGGTTGGAATCCCCTCCAGTCCGGCCGTGACCGTGTTGTCGGAGGTCAGCGCGCCGGGCGCGTGGTAGTCGTCGATCCCGGTGCCGATACCCCAGTAGGCGCCCCGCTTGCGTCCGGCCTCCAGGTCGCTTATCAGCCAGCGCTTGCGCAACGCACGGGTCTGATCGATGAGGATGTCGCGCACCCGGCCCAGTTGAAGCAGGTTGTCCTCAAAGGGGGACTCGTCTATCTCGAACGGCGCGCCGGCGTCGCTCACCAGAACGATGTCCACGTTGTCCACCAGCGACTCAAGGCCCATATTGTCGTATACCCCGCCGTCGGCCAGCACGATGCGGCTGCGCAGCCTGGCAAGGTTGGGCAGGTCCCTGGCCGGCGACTCCCAGGCGCCGGGGTCTGTTTCGAGCACGATGGGCGAGAAGATGGGCGGAAAGGCGCTGGAGGCCGCCACCACGTCCGCCAGAGAGACCTCCACGGTGCGCGATATCCCGAGCACATAGTCGGCCACCATGTCCTGTCTGAAGCGGAAGCTGCGGCCGGTCTGCATGTTCGTGGCGTAGAAAATGAACTTGGGACCCTCGCCCTTGCCCGCATCGGGCAGATCCCTGAGCATCGCGTGACCGAACAGTTCTTTCGCGTAGCGGTCCGACAGAAAGTCCCCGGCGGTTTTGAACGGTATCAACATCCCTTTCAGCCCGGCCCCGACATCGATGGTCTTGTCGCAGAACTCCTGCACCGGCTCGGCCACCAGCTCACGGAAGTTGCCCGCCCGGCCTTCGGAGAATTCGAGCTTCTTCCAGTTGCTGGCCAGCACGCCGGCCAGGATGGAGCCGCCCGATACGCTGGTAATGCGGTCAAGCCTGCCGAGCAGACCGACCTCATTGAGGCGCCAGAGGCTCCCGAGTCCGAACAGGGTTGCCCTGTAACCGCCGCCGGACAGTGCGATGCCGATGGATTTGTTTTCGATGGTCATTTTTTGCCTCCTCATTTTGGTGGGTAACGCAGAGGGATTATTCCAGGGAAGTCAGCGCATTATAACGCACATTAAGCATACGTCAACGAATATGGGCTCATACAGACCCGGAATCGATCGCAGATGGGAGGCAGGATTCTCAGATGATCCCGTGCAGCGGACCGCCGGGTGCGCCGAGGGCGTCAACCCGTTTTTCCACGTCGGGATCGTCTTCGAGCGCCGGGGCGTGGTGGGGCTTGATACGGGCGTCGATGACCAGGGAGCTGCGGCATCCCCAGTGCTTGCAGTGCTGGAAGGCGCCGATGCCGTACAGGTCGGCCGCCGGGTTGGAGCGGGTGAAGGTCACCCAGAGGAAGTTGTCGAGGGTGCGGGAGGTGAAGTCGCTGTCGTCCACGACCACCACCAGGGGGAAACGGGAGATGGGATCGTTTTCGCCGTAGAAGGTGCAGAAGGCTGCCATGTCGATGCCGGCACACTCGCGGTACTCCAGGCAGGCAGGCCCGCGCACGGCCAGGACTCCCGGCAGGCAAACCCGGGGATCGCAGAAGCCTTCCGGCAGGCGGAGGTCGCCCGGGATCTCGTCGGGGAGTTGGCGGACCGGCTCTCCGGCCGCGGCCACGACCAGCTTGGAACCCTGGTTGAGGGCGCCGCCGGTATAGTCGAGGGTGTCGATGGTGGTGCAGGTCTGGAAGTGCAGGTCCCGCTGCCAGTCAACCCGCTCCAGCAGGTGGCCGAGGAAGGCGGGGACGTCGTGCGGGTCCAGCCCCGGGTTGTCCTCTCCGGCAACGATGAAGAGGTACTTGGAGAGGGAGAGCTGGCCCTGTCCCAGGATGGCGTTGGCCAGGGTCAGGAGCTCCATGGGGCGGCGTTCCCGGCTGTAGGGGACGTAGCGCTCGCTCCCCACGGCCAGGAGCAGGGCGTGAACCCCGGACGCGTCCACGGCGTGGACCCGCTTGACCCCAGGGATGACCGACGGAATCACCGGCCCGGTCAGCTCGTGGATAAAGGCCCCGAGCTCCGAATCCTCCTGGGGTGGCCTCCCCACGGTGGTGAAGGGCCAGATCGCGCTGTCCCGGTGGAATACGTTCTCGACCCGGATGACCGGAAATTCGTGGCTCAGGCTGTAATAGCCGATATGGTCGCCGAACGGCCCTTCCGGCAGGGTCCGCGACGGGTCCATGACACCGGTGATGCAGAAATCCGCCTCTGCCGGCATGGGGAGCGTCCCGGGATGCCGGACCATGCTCACCCTCCGTCCCCCCAGGAGTCCGGCGAAGGCGATCTCGGGCATCCCCTCGGGGAGCGGCATGACCGCGGCCATGGTCAGGGCAGGCGGACCTCCCACGAAGATGTTGACCTTGAGGGGCTTACCCAGCCGTATCGCCTCGGCATGATGGGCCGCGATGCCGCGATGGATCTGGTAGTGGATCCCCAGTTCCTCATCCGGCAGATAGCTCCCTCCAGAGAGCTGCACCCGGTACATCCCCAGATTGGAGCGTCGCCATCCGGGATTTTGCGGGCTTTCCGTGTAGACCTGGGGGAGGGTGATGAAGGCGCCGCCGTCGGCCGGCCACGATTTCAACTGCGGGAGACGGCTGACCGTAGTCCTGTTGGCCAGCACCGGACCGTTCGTGACCATCCTGGGAAAGATATGACGGGCATGAAACGGAAGGGATAATGCGGAGAAAGGATGTCGCAGTACCCGGAACGGGTCGCGTTTCAGTTCGGCCAGGCACTCCAGCGTCCTCAGAGTGTCCCGGAAGATGTAATGGATCCGCTCTCCGGTGCCGAACAGGTTGGCGAGCATGGGAAAGGAACAGCCCCTGACCCTGGTGAACAGGAGAGCCGGACCGCCGGCCCGGTAGACGCGTCGCTGCACGGCGCCGATCTCGAGTGCGGGATCAAGCTCTCGGTCGATGCGGATCAGATCGCCCCGGCGCTCAAGGTCCCGAACACATTCCTGAAGATTTCCATATCCCACCAGGCCCACCCCGATGACAGTTTGATAGCACGTCCGATTTCTTCATCGGCTGCCCCGGCAACACGGTCCGGTCCCTGAGAGACACCATTGGGAAGCCTGCCCCGGCTCCAATCGGGAGTTCAGTGCCCCCTTGGGGGCTCGCCATCCTTTTCCCTTTCGCGCTCCCGCACCTTCCGCTGCCAGGCAAGGATGAGCAGATAGTAGCCAATCAGGAACGGCAGGGTGGCGTAGCTCTGCATGAAGTTGCCGAGGAACAGGTGGTAGGTTCCGTAACCGACAATGAGCAGGACGATGAGTATCTGGACCGCGGCCGCGGTTCTTCGCATCATAATGTTGGCACGTTGCACCCGGAAAACCCGGGGCGGCATTCTTTCATAATTGGACTGACTGTGGCCTGTCTTGAGACCCGGTAAGACTGCGGGGGCGGGAAAACCCACCCACTGAATACGCTGCGACCTGACGCCAGAGTCGAAGGTTCCGCCGTTGTCCGCATCACCCCTTTGCCAGGAACTCCCGGCCGAAGGGGGAGAGCTCACGCAGATGCTGGATGATGGGGACGATCTCACGGATGATGGTATCGATGTCCTGGTCGGTGGTGTAGCGCGACAACGAGAACCGTATGGAGCCGTGGGCGCAGGTGAACGGAACCCCCATTGCCCTCAGCACGTGGGAGGGCTCCAGCGAACCGGAGGTGCAGGCGCTCCCCGACGAGGCGCAGATCCCCTTCTCGCTCATGAGCAGGAGAATAGCCTCGCCTTCCACGTACTCGAATGCCACCGAACAGGTGTTCGGCAGGCGTTGGGCGGCTCCGCCGTTGACCCTCACGTTGGGAATCAGCCGGAGGATTTCGGCTTCCAGCCTGTCCCGCATGGCCCTGACCCGGCTGTTTTCGTCTTCCAGGTACTGGCCGGCCAGCTCGCAGGCCTTACCGAGCGCGATGATACCGGCGGTGTTCTCGGTCCCGGCCCGGCGGCTCCGCTCCTGGTGACCCCCGACCATGAAAGGCCGGAACGGAACCCCCTTGCGAACGTACAACGCCCCGACACCCTTGGACGCATGGAGCTTGTGGCCGGAGAGCGACAGCATATCCACCGTGGATTCGGCCATGTTGAGCGGTATCTTGCCGACGGCCTGAACCGCGTCGGTATGGAACAGGGCGCCTTTCTCCTTGACGATTGCGCCGATCTCCTCGATGGGGAAGACCACGCCGGTCTCGTTGTTTGCATACATGATCGAGACGATGGCGGTATCCTCGTCGACGGCAGCGCGAAGTTCATCGAGGCTGAGCCTGCCTTCCCCGTCAACCGACAACTCCGTCACCCGGTATCCTTTTTTCGCCAGATTGCGACAGGGGGTCAGTACAGCCGGGTGCTCCACCCTGGTGGTGATGATGTGACGCCTTTCAGGAAACGCCTCCAGGGCCGAGCGTATGGCGGTGTTGTTGCCCTCGGTGCCGCAGGCGTTGAAGATGATTTCCTCCGGATGGGCGCCGAGCAGGGCCGCAGTACGGTTTCTGGCCTCGTTGATCTTCCTCTGCACCTGTCCGCCGAAAAAATGCATGGAGCTGGGATTACCGTACAACTCGCAGAAATACGGCCGCATCTCCTCGAAAACCGCCTCGTCCACCCTGGTGGTAGCGTTGTTGTCAGCGTAGATCTCCTTCACCCCTCCACCTCCTCTACCCTGATGTCGTCGGCAACGGCATCACGCAGCTTCTGTTCCACGAACTTCGCGGTATACCCCGAGGATACGCAGCCGGCGCATGCCTTGCGGAAGGCGATCTGCACCGTGCTGCCGGCGATGTCGATCAGTTCCAGGTCGCCGCCGTCCGCCCAGAGAAGCGGCCGCACCTCGTTCTCCAGGATCTCCTGGATAAGCTGCATCTTGCGCAGGTTGGAAAGCTTGCCGGGCTTCTTCTGCTCCTCTTTGGGCTGCTCTCCCATGACCTCGGCGATCAGGGCGTTGATCTGCGGGACGCAGCCGCCGCAGCCGCCGCCCGCCTTGGTGAAGTGGGTCACCTGCTCGGCGGTGTGAAGCTTATTCTCCCGTATCACCTTCTTGAGAAACTCGTCGGTTATGCCGAAGCACTTACAGACCACCTCACCCGCCATTTCGGGCTGGACGTGCTCGTGTCCCGGGACCGGCCCGCCGCGATACTTGGCGATGGCCACTTCCAGGGCCTCCTGTCCCATGACCGAACAGTGCATCTTCTCTTCGGGCAGCCCGCCCAGGAACTCGGCGATCTCCTGGTTGGAGATGTTGAGCGCCTCATCCAGGGTCTTTCCCTTGAGCATCTCCGTCAATGCCGATGACGACGCAATAGCGCTGGCACAGCCGAAAGTCTGGAACTTTGCGTCCACGATGCGTTCCTTCTGTTCATCGAGCTTGAGATAGAGCTTCAGGGCGTCGCCACAGGCCAGGCTCCCCACCTCGCCGACCGCATCCGCATCCGGTATTTCACCGACATTTTTAGGGTTGAGGAAGTGTTCTCTTACCTTGTCCGTATATTCCCACATGCAAACCTCCAACAGGTCGTATTTATTATTGATATATGCGCCGCCAGGCAGCCTGCCGCATCCCATGCGGCACAGGACCGCCTGAGGCGTTCCGGGATGACAAAAAACCGCTATGCTAAAATAAACCCCTTACCGGCCCCCATGATCGCATTAAGCTTTTCCTCGGACGACGCCTCGCCGTACAGCCGAACCACCGGCTCGGTGCCGGATTTGCGGAACAGGAGCCAGCCGCCGTCCTCCAGGATACATTTGGTGCCGTCCACGGTGACGATGCGGGCGACTTTCAGGCCCGCGAATTCGGCAGGAATTGACTTCATCCTGTCAGAGAACCCTGCGTCCAGCTCCGGCGACAGGGTTATGTTCTCGCGCCTGGTAACAAAACGTCCGACCTGGGAGTAGAGGCGTTCGAGCAGCTCGCGCAGGGAACGACCCTCGCGGGCGACCATTTCCGCCACCAGGAGGCAGGCAAGTATGCCGTCCTTCTCGGGCACGTGCCCCCGGATGGAAAGCCCGGCGCTCTCCTCGCCGCCGATGATGATCCTGTCCTGGCTGATGAGCTCCCCGACGTATTTGAAACCGACCGGTGTCTCGTAGACCTGAACCCCGTGCCTGGCCGCGACCGCATCCACCAAGTGGGAAGTGGCCACGCTCCTGGCTACGCCCCCGCTGATCCCCTTTACCCTGACCAGGTAGTCCAGAAGCAGGGCGATGATATAGTTCGGCTCGATATAGCTGCCGTCACCATCCACGATACCGAACCTGTCGGCATCACCGTCGGTGGCAAGCCCAAGCCTTATCTCCGGGTCGCTCTTGACCAGGGAAATGAAGTCCTTGATGTAAAGCTCTGCGGGCTCGGGCGGATAGCCGCCGAAATAGGGATCCGGGTGGCCGTTGATCACCCGCACCGTCGCGTTGCGCCGCAGCAGGGCCACATCCAGGTACCCTCGACCTGTCCCGAACAGCGGGTTCACGGCAATGCAGCCCATCCCGGCGACGGCCTCGAAATCAACCTTTCCTTCCAGTGCCTTGAGATAGGAGTCCCGGGGATTGATTTCACTCATGAGTCCGGTCTGCGGCGTCCCGGTTATGCAGTACCCTTTGCCGCCGGTCCGGGCCAGGAGTTCGTTTGCGCGCTGTTCGATGTCGCGTGTGGTCTCCGGCAGGGCCGGGCCTCCCCAGGAAGGGGAGAACTTGATGCCGTTGTAGTTGTACGGATTGTGACTGGCGGTGAAGTTTACCGCGCCGGCAGTCTTCTTTTCAAGGATCGCGTGGGAAATGACCGGCGTCGGCGTATCGCGATCACAGAGATAGGCCTTTATCCCCGCGTCCGCCAGCACCTTGGCCGCCTCCAGAGCAAAGCGTTTTCCCATGAAGCGGGTGTCATAACCCACTATGAGCCCCTTGGGGCCGTCTCCCACGGCGAGCACATGCTCGGCAATCGCCCGGATGACCGTTCTTACGTTGGCGAAGGTGAATTCCTCGCACAGGATCCCGCGCCACCCCGATGTGCCGAAGGCAATATGATCCATGCATCCTCCCATGAAATTCAATAGTAGCAGTTCGTGCGGATTTGACAAAACAGACGCTTCGGCGATGGTCATGGTGAGATGCAGTACAGCCATGGACGCACCTGAAAGACCGGGAAAAATCCGGCCCCGCAGTGAACCGGGGGTGTGACGGCCTATTCGATTCAGGGTAATATATCTGACACCGGAGAGTCAAGGGAAAGGACTTTGCACCCGTTTTTTTATTATTGACATTATTCTTTTGAAATTGCTACAGTAACTTACACAACACAATTACGGACGAAAACAGAGGAGGATGTGAAATGCAGTGTCAAACGGTACTCCCAGGTACCGAGTGTACTTTCTGGGGTAAACAGGGTTGTATTTTCAGCGGAGGCTCATGCCAGACCATCGTGGAGAGTTGCGAAGGCTGTGAGAGAATCGTCGATGGAACGATTGGCAAGGTCTGCAGCGCATATCCCGCCCCGATGAAGAAATGGACGTCAGGCATCTGCAACTTCGCAACCCACGTGAAGGTCGATATCAAGAGCGAAGAATTGAAGATCAACCCCCTCAAGGCCTCCAAGAAGGCTGCCGGCAAGAAAAAATAACATCTTTCAGAGAATGCTGCCACATACGAAGGGGAGGACGGTGTCCTCCCCTTTTTGTGCTTCCTGCACCACGTAGACCCCGGCGGACAACTACTTCAAACGTGTCCCTCAACCTCACGGCCGGCGGGTTCTTGCTACGACAAGAACCGGAGGACCGGCTCCTCTTCCAGAATCCCCATCTCGGCGGCATAACGAAAAAACAGCTTGACCCCTTCAAAATGCTGGGGAGTCAGGTCATAGGAGATGGTTCTCCAGTACGAGATCAAAGCATCCCGACCCATCCAGTTCATTTCGGAGCATTCCACCGCCAGTTGATCCAGCGTCGCCAGGGCCTCACGCTTGGCACCCCTGAGCCTGGCGTTTATCAACGAGCACTCTTCAGGCACGGCCTCCACGCTCTCGGCCCGAATCATCCAGAGTGCGAATATGAAAGGGCGCCCGGTCAGGGAATACCAGAGTTCTCCCATGTCGTATTGATAGAGCCCGGCAGAGGAATCCCTGCTTTTCAGCGCATTATCGCCGATAAGAAGGACGGCTCGACAGGTCCCAAGCGCATCCGCGGGATTTGAAGCATGCATGACGACAAAACGATTGGAAAAATTATAATACTTCTTGAGAATGATCCGCAGGAGGGCAACTGAGGTGGCAGAGTCACTGGTGAGGCCGATAGTGGCACTGTCGAGTTCCTCCAGAGGGGTGGTGGAAAAAAGGACGACGCTCTTTACGGGTCCCACGGAGCTGATTGAGAGATCGGGCAGGAGGAGGTAGCTCCCGGCGGACCTGCCGTATTCGATGGAGGAAGACGGACAGAGGTCAATCTCGCCGTTGGAAAGCATCCGGTTCAGGTGGGATGGGACCCCCTTGATGAAGCGGTACGCGCTGCAATCATAATTCCGCCGCAGTGCGGAAAAAATCGGGGTGCAGTTGGCGTAATCAATCTCTCCGATGCGCAGGGTCATTGTTCGACATCCTTGCCCTCCCAGCGGCGGGACGCAGCCCCGGTGAGAAGTGGTCGGCACGGCCAGGCTTCAGTCGAAGTCGCCCAGGGAATCGGCGTATTCGTCCGCCGAAAGAAGCAGGTTCAACTCTTCGGGATCAACGATTTCGATGACGGCAAGCCAGGCACTGTCGTACGGGTCTTCATTCAGAAGCGAAGGATTCTCGAGCAGCTCTTCGTTGATTTCGAGAATCGGCCCGCTGATGGGCGCATACAGGTCGGCCACGGTCTTCCTCGCCTCGATGGAGCCGAAGGAGTCCTCCTGTTCCAGTTCGTCGCCCACCTCGGGGAGTTCCACGGAGGTCACCCTGCCGAGTTCCTCCTGGGCGTAATCGGTAATGCCGATGACAGCCCTTCCCCCTTCGACCCTGACCCAGATATGTTCCTTGCTGTATTTCAGCTCTTCAGGCAGATCCATGCTACTCCAGCACCATCCTTTCAAGGAAACCGGTGTCAAAATTGCCTTCGATGAAGTCCTTGTTCGTCATGATCCTCTTGTGGAAGGGGATGGTTGTCTTTATACCCTCAACGATGTATTCGTCAAGTGCCCGAATCATTCTTTTAATCGCATCCTCACGGGTATCCGCATGAACGATGAGCTTGGAGATGAGGGAATCATAGTGGGGCAGTACCACATACTGGTCGTAGACGAACGAATCCACCCGCACCCCGAACCCGCCGGGGGTGTGGTATGAGGTTATCCTGCCGGGACAGGGGGTGAACCTTACCGGATCCTCCGCATTGATGCGACACTCTATGGCATGGCCCCGTATTTTGATGTCGCTCTGCTTGTGGCGGAGCTTGAGGCCGGCCGCAGAACGGATCTGCTCCCTGATGATGTCGATTCCGGTGACCATTTCGGTGACCGGATGCTCCACCTGGATACGGGTGTTCATCTCCATGAAATAGAAGTTGTTGTCCGCGTCCACGAGAAATTCTATAGTGCCGGCACTGTTGTAGCCGACGGATTTGGCGGCGCGGACCGCGGCCTCACCCATATCCCTGCGAAGTTCCGGGGTGAGCAGGGTACAGGGGGATTCCTCTATCAGCTTCTGGTGCCGGCGCTGGATCGAGCAATCCCTTTCGCCGAGGTGGACGACGTTGCCGTGTCTGTCTCCAAGGACCTGTATCTCGACGTGGCGCGGATGCTGACAGTATTTCTCGATATAGACCTCGGGATTGCCGAAGCCCGCCTGGGCCTCGGCCCTGGCCGTGGCAAACGCGGTGGGGAGCGCTGCGGGGGAATGTACTATCTTCATCCCCCGGCCGCCTCCACCGGCCGTGGCCTTGATGATGACAGGAAAGCCGACTTTCCGTGCGACCCTGATGGCCTCGTTGACATCCTGCACCCCTTCCTTGGTGCCGGGCAGGATGGGGACGCCCTCCCTGATCATCGCCTGGCGGGCGCTTATCTTGTCCCCCATCAGGCGCATGCAGTCCGATGCGGGACCGATGAAGGTTATGCCGCAGTTTTCGCATATTTCCGCGAAGGCGGCATTTTCGGCCAGGAAACCATAACCGGGATGAATCGCCTCGGCGTCGGTCAATTCGGCAGCGCTGATAATCGCATTGACGTTCAGGTAACTCTGGAGACTCGAAGGCGGGCCGATACAGACGCTTTCATCGGCCAGCTTGACGTGGAGAGACTCACTGTCCGCGGTGGAATAAACGGCGACCGTCCTGATGCCCAGTTCCTTGCAGGCCCTGATGATCCTGAGGGCTATCTCGCCGCGGTTCGCTATGAGTATTTTATGGAACATCCGTTCAATCTCCAATCAGGACTAACGGAAGGCCTGGCCGGCTTCCGGAATGCGCTACTTCACAGGTAACGTTATTACAACGGCTCGACCAGGAACAGCGCCTCTCCGTACTCGACAGGCTGGGCGTTTTCCTTACAGATCCTGACTATCCTGCATCGGTATTCCGCCTCAATCTCATTCATGAGCTTCATTGCTTCGACAATACAGAGGATCTGCCCCTTTTCCACGGTCTGGCCCACCTCTACGAAGGGAGGCGCATCGGGCGCCGGTGCGCGGTACATGGTGCCCACGATGGGGGAGGTTATTGTCTGCGACTTCTCCGCTTCGGCCGAAACAGCCGTTGCCGCAGGTTTTTCCTGGGCCGGAGCGGAAACGGGAAGTGCGACCGGTTGCGCTACGGCGACCGGCTGGGGGAGTGCATAGCTCACGGCTTCAGCCGGTCTCCCCCTTTGAATCCTCACCTTTTCCCCGTTTGTTTCCAGTTCGAACTCGGTAATATCGGTTTCGGTGATCATCTTTATGAGGGTCTTGAGATCCTTTATATCCATCGGTTTCTCCTTTGAGCGGATCGCCCCTGAGTCCGGGGCACATTAACGCATGACGTGAAGCGGTCTCCCGCAGATTGTCTCCAGCAGGCTGCTAAAGGACCATCAGATCCTTGGGGACACGTGTCAGCAATCGGCAGCCGTCGGCGGTTACGTACACGGTATCCTCGATTCGTACACCTCCCCATCCGGGAATGTAGATGCCTGGCTCGATGGTGAATACCATCCCCTCGCGCGCCTCGTCTTCACTCCGGAAAGATACTACCGGCTTTTCATGGACATCAAGTCCCACGCCGTGACCGAGACCGTGACCGAAAAAATCACCAAAGCCGTTTTCAGCGATATGGTCCCTGGCAACAGCGTCCAGTGCCTTCAGCGCCACTCCGGGACGGACCGCTTCGATTGCCTTGTCGTGGGCGGCCTTGACAATCCGGTAGACCTCCAGTTGCCTGGCATCCGGTTCGCCAACCGAAACGGTTACCGTCTCATCGGAGTTGTAACCGTCCATCACCGCCCCGAAGTCGATAGTCACCAGCTCGCCGGAACGTATGGCCTTTGTGCTTGCCCGGCCGTGGGGAAGGGCTCCCCGCTCTCCGGATGCCACGATAAAATCGAAAGCCTTGTCGTCGGCCCCGGCGTTCCGCATGGCAAACTCCAGCCCAAGGGCAAGCTCCCTCTCCGCCATTCCGGGTCTTACCGAGGAGAGCATACCGAGAAGCGCATCCGACGCAAGCGCGGCAGTCTTCTCCAGGCGGTCAACTTCCAGGGGGTCCTTGATGATCCGTAACCCCCCAAGCTCAACGCCCAGTGGAACCAGGCCGGTATCGGGAAGGGAACGGATCAACTCGTTATGCAGGGAGACCGACACGGCGTCGGCCTGAAACCCTACCCTTACCGCACCCATGCCGTTCACCAGA
Source organism: Geobacteraceae bacterium (assembly GCA_029975275.1). Taxonomy (GTDB): domain Bacteria; phylum Desulfobacterota; class Desulfuromonadia; order Geobacterales; family Geobacteraceae; genus RPRC01. Next base: position 16,826 of record JARKPN010000029.1, read on the forward strand.
GCAGCCAGGGTCGGCATTCGCTCGCGAAACTCCACCACGCTGCATCCGGCCGCTTCTTCCCTGGCCTGGGTCGTATAACGTGAGTCTGTAAGGAGATAGATTTCCGCCCCGCCCAACAGCAGAAGTCCCTCGCTGCCGGTAAAGCCGGACAGATATCTTATGTCCTTGAGATTCGAATAAATGATGGCATCTACATCAAACCGCTGCAGAAATTTCCTGGCAGCGGTGACCCTGTTTATTAGCACAAGCCACCCCGTATTACAACATTTTTCCCCCTGCCAATCATCGGCTCCCACACCCTAACACATTGAAATTACGAGTAATCAATATGCATCGATATCCTGTGGTTCCGCTATGCCCGGGATTTTCCGATGTGGCTGACAAGTGCGCGCATGCCGAGATAATAGCTGTCGGCGCCGAAACCGCAGACCTGTCCGACAGCCACCGGCGCGACATAACTGTGCCGCCGGAACTCCTCGCGCTTGTGGATGTTCGAAAGATGGACCTCGACAACCGGTAATCCTGCTGCGGCAAGCGCGTCACGGATTGCGACACTTGTATGGGTGTAGCCGGCAGGGTTGATGAGGATGCCCTGGAACGTGCCCATGGCAGCCTGGATGGCATCGATGATCTCTCCTTCTGAATTGGACTGGACGATGGTCAGACGGCAACCCAACTCTGCCGCCAGATCCGCAAGTTCGGCATTGATCCTGTCCAGGGTCAGCCCGCCGTAAATCTCCGGCTCACGGGTTCCCAGAAGGTTGAGGTTAGGACCGTGGAGTACAAGGATTTTCATAATGCTCCCGTTCGTGCATGGTGTTGTAATGGATTTGTCGCGATGGGAGAGAAAGGAAGGTTTGTCCGTTAACGGATCGGCTGCATTGCCGGGTTTGACAGCATACCGGCGTGTTCAGGCATCTCAAAGGACATGGACCGTCAGTGGAGAAGCTCTTTCAGCCTTGGAACCTGGCGCTTCAGGAAGTATCTCCCCTTGCCGTAGTTGCCGTCGGACGAAAGCGCGAACACCACGAAAAGGTCTTCATCGATAACCCGGATTATCACCCTGGAGACAGCCGTATTGATGGAAATTTCCTCCATCATTCCCGAATTGAGAACTTCCACGGCTTTCTTTACCTCCTTGAGCACAGTTGCGTACTCGACCGCCAGCAACTGCAGGTCCAGGGGAGAGTCATCAATTATGTGTTCATCTATGGGAATGCCGTCATAACCTATAACAATTGCGCCAAGGCCGCCATCGACATTCTCCACCAGTTCCTTCAGAGCTTCCTTGATCGACATGCCCTCTCCCTCCTGATTGAATCGAGCCATTTCTCCAGCGTCTTGACAGTCTCGTCCTCACGTCCGATTGTACGGAACGCGTCTTCTCCGCTCTCCGCACATGCTACGTCAGGCAAGACCGTCGCTTCCGGGGCATGCCGTTGAAGCAAGCCCTCCTCTCCGTCAAGCCCCGCAACGGCAGACAATTCCCTCTTTTCAACTTCCACAAGGCTCCGCAGAGTCTCAACACGCCGCCTGATTTCCTCACTACCCGGGTCATTCAGCAACAGCTCCTGGTAGACCGCCAGTGCCCGATCGTTATAACCCTGAGCCTCGTACAATTCGGCCAGGGTAATGGTAGACAGCGGCACCGCGTCGGTGGCGTCCTCACCGGGTCCAGGCCCGGACGAGTCGCCCTCTTCGTCCAAAGCAAAAACCTCTCCACCATGTCCGTCATCTTGCGGATACTCCGTTGGAGCGGACGCGGCGTGAGCTTCCCGGGGCACGACTCCAGCCCCGATGGCTTCTCCCGCTGAGACCGGAGTCGTCTCCTCTGCCTCGCCCCCCTCGTCGTCTCCCTCCACGGGACCCGCTTCACCCCGGGTGGATCTGGTTCGTTGCAGCGCCTCCAGGGCAAGCCGGCTTTCAGTGTCTTCGGGATTGAATGAGACCAAGATCCGCAAGGCCTGTTCCGCTGCCGGGATGTTTCCCTCCTCCTGGAATATATGGCTGAGCAGCTTCTGTGCAAGCAGGTTCTCGGGGGTCGCCCTGGCCACTCTTTCAAGGGACTCCCTGGCTTCCTGCCTCATCCCCTTTTCGTAGTAGGCGCGGCCCAGGGCCATGTAGCCGCCTACATACTCGGGATGAATCTCCACCCCACGCTTGGCGGTAGCGATGGCATCGTCCAGCAGCCCGAGCTTCCTGTATACCTCTGATAATGGGGCAAAACAGTACGACTTCGGGTCCCTGGCAAGGGTATCCTCATATTTTTTTATATCCGCCCAGAAAGAGGTTGAATCCTTTTCCATTTCACGCCTCACCGCGGAATGTCGCGGAGGAGAAAACCCCAGTCGGAGACCTTTTCGACTATGGAATCTCCTATCCCGTTGTTGAAAACGAAATTGATGCCGCCGTCACGCACCTTCTTGTCCCTGAGCATGGCCTGGCGGTACTCATCGGCCTGAAAAGCGGGAAGCTCGGTGGGAAGGCGCAGGGATGCGAGCAGTCCGATGATACGTTCCGTGTCTTCAGGTCGGGCGTATCCTCTTGCCTCGGACAGTCTGGCGGCACGTGCCATACCCATGGCAACGGCTTCCCCGTGGAGGTACTTTGAATAACCGGTCAGGCTTTCCACCGCATGGGCAAAGGTATGACCGTAGTTTAGCACGGCGCGGTGCCCCCCTTCCCTTTCATCGCGTTCGACCACGGCAGCCTTGAGCGCGCATGACGTACGGATGGCCGACAAGAGAATGTCCTTATCCCTGGCAAGCAGCCTCGAGCTCTCCGCTGTCAGAAAATCGAAGAATGGGGCACCGCAGACAGCCCCGTACTTGACCACCTCGGCCATCCCGCTCAGGTACTCCCGCTCCGGCAGGGTATCGAGGGTCTTGGGGTCAATCACTACCAGGCGCGGTTGGTGGAAGACACCGATAAGGTTCTTACCCAGCGGGTGGTTAATGCCGGTCTTCCCTCCGACGCTGCTGTCCACCTGGGCAAGCAAAGTCGTCGGGACCTGAACAAACGGAATCCCGCGCAGATATGTGGCGGCAGCGTATCCGGCCATATCCCCTACGACACCTCCGCCGAGCGCGACGATGAAAGATTGGCGGTTCAGGCCCCCCTCGATCAGTGCGTCATATATCCGGTCAAGGGTTCGGCCGCTCTTGTGGTTCTCGCCATCAGGTATTTCAACCGGATGCACCTCGAAACCCGCCGCGGCCAGAGACGCGCGGACCGGCTCGAGGTAGTATTTTTCGACAGTCGGGTTTGTTACCACGGCAACCTTGCCGCCGAGTTCCAGTTCGCGACACATGGAACCCAGAGTCGAGAGGATGCCGCTGCCGAAGCGTATCCGGTAGCTCCTCTCTCCGAGCCGCACCGTGAGTTCATCCAAAATCAGACACCTCGTTCAAGCATCATGAGTATTTCCCGGACCACATCTTCCACATTTTTCCCGGTTGTGTCAATTCTAATGTCCGCATCGGCGTAAAACGGCTCCCGCTCGGCCAACATCGCGATAATCTTCTCCAGTCCCTTTTCATCTTTCAACAGGGGTCGTGCATCATCGCCTGCGAGTCTTTCCAGGACCACGGCCGGTGAAGCCGTCAGGTTTACCACAACGCCCGAGCCTCGCATCAGCCGGCGGTTGTGCCCGGAAACAACCGCGCCTCCGCCGGTCGAAACCACAAGCAGGCGTCCTTGAAGCACCCGCGCGAGTACGTCAGTTTCCACCTGCCTGAAATAGGCCTCGCCGCTGTCGGTAAAGATATCGTTGATCGACCTTCTTTCCTGTGCAACAATAAGTCCGTCAACGTCCCGGAACCTGTAGCCGAGTCTCGCGGCGAGCAGTTTGCCGACGCTCGTCTTGCCGGTTCCCATAAAACCGGTCAGAATAATATTCCTCATTCTCAGATGCTCTTCAGGTACTCGATATAGCCGTCAAAATTACGACGGATCTCAGCAATCGAGTCACCGCCGAATTTCTCGAGAAAAGCATTGGCAAGTTCCAACGCCACCACCCCTTCCACCACTACCGTCGCAGCAGGGACGGCGCAGACGTCCGACCTCTCCACCGTGGCCTCAACCGGCTCCCTTGATGAAATATCGACAGACATCAAAGGCTTGTAGAGCGTAGGAATAGGCTTCATGGCCGCACGAACGACCACGTCCTCGCCGTTGGTTATCCCGCCTTCGATCCCGCCGGCGTTATTGGTCTTGCGGTAATAGCCGGTACGTCCCCCCTTGGCGAGACGCGCGGAGTCGTAATAGATTTCATCGTGAACCTGGGATCCCGGCCTGGCGGCCGCACCAAAACCCATTCCCATCTCCACGCCCTTTATCGCCTGAATGCTCATGACGGCCATGGCGAGCCGGGCGTCGAGCTTCCTGTCCCATTGAACGTGACTGCCCAAACCCGGGGGCAGGCCGGTTGCAGTAACCTCGATAACACCGCCCACCGAATCCCCTGATTCGCGGGCCCGGTCGACCAGGATCTTCATCCTGGCATTGGCAGCCGCATCAAAGGTGTAGAACTCCGATGTTGAAACCATGTCTCGCAGTCTTTCATAGGACGCGGCGGGGCGCTCGGCCGCAATTCCCCCCAGCTCAACGACATACCCGAACACGGCAATACCGAATTCGGCAAGCAAAGCCTTGGCAAGCGCGCCTACCGCCACCCTGACAGCCGTCTCCCTCGCGCTGGATCGCTCCAGAATGTTCCGTACATCCCTGTGTCCGTATTTCATCACTCCCGGCAGATCGGCATGACCGGGGCGGGAGCGGGTGACGCGAATCTTTTCGTCCCTGTATGATTCCTTGGGAGACATCTTCTCCTGCCAGTTCTCCCAGTCGCGGTTTCTCACGACAAGGGTAACCGGTGAACCGATGGTCTCTCCCCACCTCACTCCGGAGAGCATGTCGATCGCGTCCTTCTCGATCTGCATCCTTCCACCGCGGCCATACCCCCCCTGCCTGCGCTCCAGGTCCTGGTTTATCAAATCCTCCGAGATCTTAAGCCCGGCAGGAAGTCCCTCTACTATCGCCGTAAGCTGCGGCCCGTGAGATTCTCCGGCGGTAAGATAGCGCAACATGTTCACACTCCATTCAGTGCTTTTTTGCCCACTTGCACAAATGCCAGGGTATCCCCTGGCATTT
>JARKPN010000042.1 GCA_029975275.1 Geobacteraceae bacterium
GACGGACAGGTGATATTCATACTGGATCCGGCCAACCTGGTCTAGTGTCCTGTGCGGTTAGTTCACCGCAAGAATTCCGAGGAATTTTGGTTTCTGGCAAGGCGCGGCGACACAGGCCTAGCGGGGTCTAAGCCGAGGAGACGGAACGCGGCCAGGGGCCAAAAGGCCCGGAATTGTAAGGAAGGAATTAGCCGCACTGGACACTAGGACAAATTGGTTGCGCCGCCACGGGAGTTGTGGCACTATCACCCCCGCTTTTTGAAAGGAAACCGACATGAAACGATATATTCTGCTCATTCTTTGCTGTCTGGCCCTCTCTTTCCAGCCGGTCAACCCCGGCCGGGCGCAGGCGGAGGCGGACCTCAAGGATATCGTGGCCGCGGTGGAGCGCAGCTATGAATCCCTCACGGATCTGCAGGCGTCCTTTTCGCAGAAGACCTACATCGCCTCCATGAAAAGGGAACAGACCGGAAACGGGACCCTCTACATCAGGAAAAATCCCGGAGCTCCCGCCATGTTCCGCTTCGACTACACCAGACCGAAGCAGCTGATCGTGTCCGACGGCTCGTCGGTCTGGTTCTACCTGCCGGAGAACAGGCAGGTGATGGTGACCGACGTCAGGAGCATGTTCGAGGGAGGGAACGGCGTAACGCTCAATTTCCTGACCGGTATCGGCCGTATCTCCCGGGATTTCTCCATCACCAGGCCCAACGACGGCCGCGACGCCGAGGGAAACTACCTGCTGGAGCTCGTGCCGAAGAGTTCCAGCAAGAACCTACAGAAGCTCCGCCTGACGGTGTCCGCCAAGGTAGTGGACGAGTACCTGAAGGGAGCCAAGGGGGGAGGCGGCTTCCCCATCGTTTCGTCGGTGGTGGACGATCACTTCGGGACCAGGACGACCATAGACTTCGGCAACGTCCGTATCAACCGGGGGTTGAAGGCGTCCCTGTTCTCCTTCAAGGTCCCCAAGGGGGTCGAGGTGATCAGGCAGTAACAGCGGTGACACCATCTCTCTGGTTTCCATCCGGAAACCCTGGAAAATGTTATGAGGGGCGAGTCGGGGCTTTCACGGAGCCTCTCGTACGGCTTGAGTGCAATCAGGTGACTCACTGGAAAGCACCTGAATCCAATAGAGTATTGGATCCAGGCGAGGGATGGCGACCGATTACGAGGGGCTTCGGGGAAGTTCCGACCCGTCCCCTGTCGACACTTTCCTGATGGAAACTATCTATTCAAGGGAGGGCATACCATGCCGTCATTCGATGTCGTCTCAAAGGTCGACATGCAGGAGGTCGACAACGCGGTAAACCAGACCATAAAGGAAATAGCCCAGCGCTATGATTTCAAGAATACCAAGAGCAAGGTCTCGCTCGAAAAGGACGCCATCCGGATCCTGGCCGATGACGACTTCCGGCTCAAGGCAATCGTCGACATCCTCCAGTCCAAGTGCCTGAAGCGGGGCATCTCGCTCAGGTCGCTGCAGTACGGCAAGACCGAAGACGCCTCGGGCGGCATGGTCCGCCAGCTGATCACCGTCCAGCAGGGGGTCTCCAAGGAAAAAGGGAAGGAGATCATAGCCGCCATCAAGGACACCAAGCTCAAGGTGCAGGGACAGATCCAGGAGGATCAGGTCAGGGTGACCGGCAAGAACATCGACGACCTCCAGGAAATCATCAGGCTCCTGAAGGGGAAGGACCTGGGAATAGATCTGCAGTTCATCAATTTCAGGCAATAAAAACCGTAAAGGGCTTTTCAGAGGTGCATTTGAACGAAAGAATCAGGGAAAAAATAAGCATGGTCAGCCTCGGCTGCCCGAAAAATCTGGTGGACGCCGAGGTGATGCTCGGCTTTCTCGACAGGGAGGGGTACGAGATAACCACCGACGAGAAGGAAGCGGACATCATCATCGTCAATACCTGCTCCTTCATCAAGGAGGCGAAACAGGAGAGCATAGACGCCATCCTCGACCTGGCGGACCGGAAGCAAGACGGCAGGTGCAGGCTGCTTATCGTGACCGGCTGCCTCCCCCAGCGCTACCAAGAGGAGCTCTGCCGGGAGCTGCCTGAGGTGGACATCTTCATCGGCACCGGCGATTATCCGCGCATCGCCGAGATCATCGCCGAAAAGCGCGGCACCTCCGGGCAGTTGCGCTACATCGGCGATCCCAATTTCGTCTACGACGAGGATTCGCCCAGGCTCAAGTCCACCCCGGTCTACTCGGCCTACCTGAAGATCGCCGAGGGGTGTTCCAACTGCTGCTCCTACTGCGTGATACCGAGCCTGCGGGGCGGATTCCGTTCCCGTCCCATGGACGCCGTGCTGGCGGAGGCCGGAAGGCTCGTGGCGGGCGGCGCCAGGGAGCTGAACCTGATAGCCCAGGACGTGACCCGCTACGGCAGCGACCTGGGGGAGGGGGCCTCGCTGGAGGAGCTGATCCGGAGGCTGGCCGGACTGGAGGAGCTGCGCTGGATACGGCTCCTCTATGCCTATCCGGACGGGATCACCGACAGCCTGATCCGCGTCATCAGGGACGAGAAAAAGGTCTGCAAGTACCTGGACATTCCGCTGCAGCACATCAGCGACCCGGTGCTGTCCAGGATGAACCGGCGCGGCGGCGCGGCCGAGATACGCGCGCTCATCGCCAGGCTCAGGGCGGAGATCCCGGACATCGCCCTGCGCACCTCCCTCATAGTCGGCTTCCCGGGCGAAACCGAAGACGACTTCAGGAAGCTGCTCCAGTTCGTGGAGGAGGCACGTTTCGACAGGCTCGGGGTGTTCTGCTACTCCCGGGAGGAGGGAACCCCGGCGGCCGGGATGGAGGGCCAGATCTCGGAACGGATAAAGCGCGAGCGCTACAAGAAGGTCATGACCGTCCAAGGCCGGCTCTCCTTCAAGCAAAACCGGAGCCTGGTCGGGAGGATAGAGGAGGTGATCGTGGAGGGGTACAGCGAAGAGACCGAGCTCCTGCTCAAGGGTCGCTCCTCCCGGCAGGCGCCGGACATAGACGGCCAGGTCTACATCACCGCCGGCCAGGCCGACGTGGGCGACATCGTCCGGCTTAAGGTAACCGACTCCTCGGACTACGATCTCATCGGCGAGATCATCGATGAACAGCCGGAATAACGGGGTTTTTCGCTTGCCGGCCGACACGGCTTTTTTCTTGACAACCGGGCAAAGTACGTTATTATGTCGAATCTTAATCGGCTGCACCTGAATAACAGTATTGAGAGGTCTTGATGGTAGAGAGAATCGAGGAGATGAAGGCAATCCTCCTGAAGCTGAAAGAGGAGACCCTGAAAGAGATAAACAAGACGATGAAATCGTCCTCCAGCCTCCCCAGCGGCGAACCGAGCGGCGATATCTACGACCAAGCGTCCAGCGAGCGGGACCGCGAGCTGGGGCTGCTGCTCAATGACCGGGAGCGGGAAAAGCTGAGAAACATAGACGAGGCCCTGCTTCGGATCGAGGAAGGGGAATACGGGGTGTGCGAGGAGTGCGGCTGCGACATCCCCCTGGGAAGACTCAAGGTCATGCCTTTTGCCCATTATTGCGTCAAGTGCAAGGAGGACATAGAGAAGATGCAGGCCCAGACCAAGCGCTTCGAAGAAGAGCGGGCCTACAACGAGATCTCTTTCGGCGACGAGGAAGAGGCATGATTCGGTGATACGTCACGCAAAAAGGGCGTCGCAAAACCGCGGCGCCCTTTTTTTATTTCCCCCGGAAAGCTACCCAGCCGCTCCCCCCTTGTCCTTTTCGCGGATCTCCACCCGGCGGATCTTGCCGCTGATGGTCTTGGGAAGCTCGGGCAGGAACTCGATGAGGCGCGGGTTCTTGTAGGGGGCGGTCAGCCTCCTGTCGTGCTCCTGGAGCTCCTCGACCAGTTCGTCGCCCGAAGTGTAGTCGCTGGTGAGGACCACCGTGGGCTTGACCACCTGCACCCGGATCTCGTCCGGGACGCCGGTTTTGGCGCACTCCATGACCGCCGGGTGCTCCAGCAGGGCGCTCTCCACCTCGAACGGGCCGATGCGGTAGCCTGAAATCTTTATGACGTCTTCGGCCATGTGAGATATTGC
>JARKPN010000044.1 GCA_029975275.1 Geobacteraceae bacterium
AAGGCATATTCATGACGGAAAAGAAGAGTAATTAAAGTCCCACTTTGAAAAAGGGGGATTCAGGGGGATTTCAACACAGGAATTCAGTAACATTCAACAAACAAAGACCGGAGGCGTCAAATGCCCGAACCAATCCTTCCACCCCTGAAACCGATCCCAATTAAGGACCGCATCTCCGTTGTCTTCCTGGAAAAGGGGAACCTGGACGTCCTTGACGGCGCTTTCGTTGTGGTGGACAAGACCGGGGTGCGCACCCACATCCCCATCGGTGGGGTGGCGTGTCTTATGCTGGAGCCGGGGACCAGGGTGTCCCACGCAGCGGTCACCTATGCCTCGCGGGTAGGCTGCCTCCTGGTATGGATCGGCGAGGCTGGGGTGCGGCTCTACGCCTCGGGCCAGCCTGGCGGAGCCCGGGCCGACCGTCTGCTCTACCAGGCAAAGCTGGCCTTGGACGACGCCGCCCGGCTCAAGGTGGTGCGGAAGATGTATGCCATGCGCTTCAAGGAGAATCCTCCGGAGCGGCGGAGCGTGGACCAGTTACGGGGCATCGAAGGGGTCAGGGTGCGAAAGATGTACGGGCTCCTGGCCCGGCAGTACAATGTCCCATGGAAGAATCGCAACTACGACCACACGGAATGGGAAAGCGGCGATATCCCCAACCGCTGCCTTTCCTCCGCGACTGCCTGTCTATATGGTATCTGCGAGGCCGCGATCCTGGCTGCCGGGTATGCACCGGCGGTGGGGTTTATCCATACTGGTAAACCCCAATCCTTTGTCTATGATGTTGCTGATATCTTCAAGTTCGAGACCGTAGTACCGGTGGCGTTCCGGATCGCCTCCAAGAAGCCGCGTGACCCGGAACGGGAGGTGCGGCTGGCGTGTCGAGATTCTTTTCGGCAGACCAAGCTTCTCCATCGGATCATCCCTGCAATTGAGGAGGTTCTGGCAGCAGGGGAAGTCGAGGTGCCGAAGCCTCCGCCCGAGTCGGTGGAACCGGCGATTCCCAACAAGGAGGGCATGGGCGATGCTGGTCATCGTGGTTGAGAATGCTCCTCCCAGGCTGCGCGGCCGGCTTGCCATCTGGCTGCTGGAGGTCAGGGCGGGGATTTACGTGGGAAAGGTTTCCCGCAGGGTGCGGGAAATGATTTGGGGAACGATCGTGGCGGGAATCGGTGAAGGGAATGCCGTCATGGCCTGGAGTACCAATACCGAATCAGGTTTCGATTTTCTGACACTCGGGGCTAACCGGCGAATACCAGTGGAGATGGATGGGATCAAGCTGGTGTCTTTCCTGCCTGAAGCAGAAGAACAGGACGCATCAATTGCATGATTTTGGGCAACATTATTTTGGTAGAATTTTGCTCTTTGAAAATTGAATGAAAGATCAAAGAGATAGAGGAAGTGTGTTCCCCGCATCCGCGGGGATGAACCGAGGCATCAGGAAATATAAAATCCGGATTATTGGTGTTCCCCGCATCCGCGGGGATGAACCGGAAATGTTGGCCGCCCTTATGAGTTAACCTGGGTGTTCCCCGCATCCGCGGGGATGAACCGGCACAACTTACGTTTGTCTCCGGCCGTCCTGTGTGTTCCCCGCATCCGCGGGGATGAACCGACAAGAGCGGAAACAATGACGGAAATACATTCGTGTTCCCCGCATCCGCGGGGATGAACCGTCCTCCATTGTGACCTTGCCCTTACTGGCCATGTGTTCCCCGCATCCGCGGGGATGAACCGTGCTCCGGGCCTACGTCGTCACCGTCGAGCAGGTGTTCCCCGCATCCGCGGGGATGAACCGGCGGGAAAAATCGCCGGGTGACGATAGGTGTTGTGTTCCCCGCATCCGCGGGGATGAACCGACCCACTCTTTGCCCGACCTCCAGGCCGGATGGTGTTCCCCGCATCCGCGGGGATGAACCGGGAACTGCTATCCACCTGGTTACCGGCTATTAGTGTTCCCCGCATCCGCGGGGATGAACCGGCCAACCCTTTTTTGGAAAAGCCGCTCGTAAAGTGTTCCCCGCATCCGCGGGGATGAACCGGCCAGCCAGTCCTTGACCGTGTACCCTTTGCAGTGTTCCCCGCATCCGCGGGGATGAACCGATCGCTTACGTTCCGGTTATCCGGCCGTGGCTGTGTTCCCCGCATCCGCGGGGATGAACCGTCGTTCAGCATCTCGACCAAAAGAAACCCTGCGTGTTCCCCGCATCCGCGGGGATGAACCGATCGGTCATATTGCGATGAGGAACTCACGCATGTGTTCCCCGCATCCGCGGGGATGAACCGCCGGAAAGAACCGCCTGCTCATCCCGGGCAGCGTGTTCCCCGCATCCGCGGGGATGAACCGAATCCCCAGATAATCGCCAAACGTCTCAACCTGTGTTCCCCGCATCCGCGGGGATGAACCGGTATTCGGCAGCATCGAAGAGGTTATCGAGGCGTGTTCCCCGCATCCGCGGGGATGAACCGGCCCAACAGGCCAAGACACAAGCATACGAACAGTGTTCCCCGCCTCCGCGGGGATGAACCGGTGAATGTCTATGCCGCATATTCCGAAAGCCTGTGTTCCCCGCATCCGCGGGGATGAACCGAGCATGGCCACCGAGGCCGTAACCCTGGAGCTGTGTTCCCCGCATCCGCGGGGATGAACCGCCGGGAGGATCCGGGCGATAGCTGCCGCCGGTGTGTTCCCCGCATCCGCGGGGATGAACCG
>JARKPN010000051.1 GCA_029975275.1 Geobacteraceae bacterium
GTGATCTCCAGCTACAGCGTGTCCATAGCAAACAGCTCTGAGAAATACGGGCTTTATCTCACGTCAACCACCTCGGCTCTGTCGGTCACCAACTCAACCATCTCCAACGGGCTCTACCTCGGGTCAACCGGCATCACCCCCGCCATTACCGGCAACACCTTTACCGTATCGGCCAACACCCCGCCCCACGCAGGGGCGGGCATAATCAACACTATCCTGAGCGCTAACACCTTCGAAGGACTCTCATCGGTGGGAGTGATCGAGGTAACCGGAGAGCAGTTGCCCGGGGATACGCTCTGGAGGAAATGGCCGGTACCCTACCTGGTCTCTGGAGCGGTCTACGTTTACAAAGACGCAACCACCCCTACCACCCTGACCGTCGAGCCGGGGACCACCGTGAAGTTTGCCACCGACGGAGAGATTCAGGTAAATTACAAGGGCATGCTGAAAGCGGATGCATTGGGAGGAAACCCCATCATCTTCACTTCAGGCCAGGCGACTCCCTCTGCCGGGAATTGGCGAGGCATAACGCTCAATCGTGAGGCATCCTCGGTCAGCATTTTAAACAACGTAATCATCGAATATGCAGGATACGGAGGCAATTACTCAAATGCCAACCTCAGGCTCTCCTCCTCATCTCCCATCATCCGCAACTGCATCATCAGGAGCAGTGCCGGCAGCGGCATCTACCTGTCAAGCGCGTCAAGCCTTCCCAGAATTACCAACTGCGACATCCAGGAAAACAAATGGGGCGTCTACTCCATAAACTCCAACCCTGTCATATCCAACTCCAGAATCCGCAACAACACCACGGCCGGTGTCTGGAACGCCACCTCCAACATAGACATCGATGCCCGCAACAACTGGTGGGGCTCCGATTCCGGTCCCTATCACACAGACAACCCGACCGGGACCGGAAACAGCGTAAGCGACAGGGTTCTCTACTCCCCCTGGACGGGACAGGAATCCGGAGAAGGTCTGACCTTCGGCAACGTAAAAGTCGCGCCTGGCTCATTCAATCCGGAAGGTGATAACGTAGCTTTCAGCGCCACCATCTCAGCCCCTGCCAACTGGACGATAACTATAACCGACAGCGGCACCAACGTGGTCAGGACCTTCAGCGGCACAGGGAGCAGCATCAACCTCAGGTGGTACGGAGAAGACAGCCAGTCCGCCAAAGTGGCTGACGGCAGCTATAGCTATACAATCGAAGCAGTCAACCCTGAAACATCCGAAACCGCACCACCCCTTCACGGAGTCGTCACTGCCGGCCGTCAACTCCCCATCGCACTGATCGAAACACCTGCCGACAACCAGATCCTCTCGGGCGGGTCCGTCTTGAACATCACCGGTACGGCAACGGACACTATCGATTTCAAGAAATACACCATCGACTACGGCCTTGGGGACAACCCCGTTTCCTGGACAACACTCAAGAACTCAAGCACGGCAGTACAAAATGCCCTGCTCTACTCCTGGAACCTCACCAACATAACCGGCGGAGTCTACACCATACGGCTCACCGTCACCGACAATGCCGGAAACATTGCGGTAAGCACCACGCGCATCAGGCTCCTCTGGATTCAGAACGCCACCGTCACTGAAGACCATATATCGCCCAACGGGGACACCATCAAAGACTCGACCCTGTTCAACGCAGCTGCCAGCTACCCGGTGAACTGGAACGTAGCCATAAGCAATGCACAAGGCACCCAGGTCAGGAACTTCAGCAGTTCAGGCGAAACATTCACGCAAGCATGGGACGGGAACAACAATGCTGGTGTCCTGGTCCCGGACGGACCCTACAGCTATCGCATCGACGCCATAGACCCTGATTCGTCGATATCCGCGGTATCCAAGACCGGAACCATTACTGTAGATACCACCATGCCGGTCGCCTCGATCGTAGAGCCCGCATCAGGGGCGGTACTGCGGAACACCGTTTCCGTGACCGGAAGCGCATCGGACGCCAACCTGGACAACTTCACGGTGGAATACGGACCCGCTGGCGGCAGCGGTCCCTGGAGCGTGCTGGCAACCGCCAACACCGGGGTAAGCAACGACGTGCTGACGACCTGGGTCACCAATGACTTGGGCAAGAATGCTCCCTACCAGAACGGGGACTACCTGTTGCGGCTCACCACTTCGGACAAGGCGGGGAACACATCGACCGCGACGGTGCCGGTCAGCATCGACAACCTGCTCCTGACCGACGTCACCGCAAGCAGCCACACCCTGGATACCTATGCCAATCAAACGGCCACCGTTTCGTTCTCGATCAACAAGCCCGCAACGGTCACCTTCAAGATCGTTCCGGAAAAGCTTGGACCTGCCGGAACACCGGCGTACCAGACCACCCTGAACTGCGCAACTGCCGGGCCGTATTCGTTTACCTGGGACGGCAAGAACACGGCAGGCACGGTCGTACCGGACGAGGCGTACCTCTATATCCTGGATGCTTCCGACGGAACCAGGACGGACGGCTACGCGCCAACTGCGCCGACAGGAGCAGGTTCTATTTCTTGCTCACAGGCAACCGGGTTTGAACCGGCGAAAAATCTGCCTATGACGGTCACTTATACTCTTGCCCAACCCTTGCGGGTAAACATTAACATTACCTGGGGAGTCTTCAGATATACGGTTTTGGATGCGTTCCCAGCAGTATCCGGGAGCCATACTTTTGATTGGGACGGGAGAAGTCCTGACAATAAACTGCTCGACACTGATGCGAGATTATATAGATGCTCTGTCGCGTCATTCCTTCCGGAGAACTACATCATAACAACAGGAGATACGGTAAAGGTGGTCGGGCTCAAAACGGATCCCTATGCTCTTCACCTTGCTTATGGTCAGCCGACTCGAATCACTTACACCCTCTCACGAGCTGCAATCGTAACACTTAAACTCATCTCACCGTCCGGCGCAACTTTTATGTTAATTGACAACCAACTCCAGGCGCCGGGGCTGCAGGGGATCGAATGGAATGGTATGGATGTCGCGGATACGACCGGCAGGAAGACGCTCATTACCGAAAAAGGCGACTTCATGGTTGCGGTACAGGCCGTCAATCCGGAAACCGGAACGAATTCAACAACGAGGGCGAATTTAAGAATAGGTTATTAAGGGAGTGAGGGGTTACATGCGTCAACTTACAAAAAATTCTACTGACAGGTATTTATTGAGTTCCAACAATATCATTATAACGGTTGTATTTTTATTTCAAACTTGCATCATATCAAGCCATGCACAGGCTTGTTGTTATATGTGTGGACAGAACTTTTATTGGGGTATTGACTGCTGTACAACCAGAGAGGAGTGTCTTCATTCTGCTATACGGCGTGGCTGCATAATTAACGAGGTTCGTAGCAATTACTTTGTAATCAGTTGTGATGGCGGTACCTATGGTTGCGGTGTAAATCCATCTATAAATTGTTGCGCTGTCAACCCGAACAGCAGTTGTTGTATGGGCAGCAACCCCGACCCCTGTTGCAAGAATCCGGATGATCCCTGCTGCATGAACGACTGCTGCGACAATCCCCCGGACACCTGTCCCACCGGCGCCTGTGGCGATCACGGCGCAGGCAGCGGCCCGAGTCCTTCAGTGCCCAATCCCGCAGGTCCCGGCCCTGGTCCCAGTCCCGGCCCGATAGGCGGACCCTTCAGCGGTTTCGGTGCAAGTGGTGGGAGCGACCTGGGCGAAGCCGTCTCGTCAACCTTTGAAGGCGCATAGGTATACACATCCGATAGGCGCTCTTTTGTGATTACCACATTTCCTTTCTCATCGGGAGGGGTTCCATGTCTAGGCGGTTTTCCTGTCTTGCCGGCATCGCATCTTTTGTTCTCGTATCGTTCCTTGTTCTCCTCCCGTCACCCTC
>JARKPN010000147.1 GCA_029975275.1 Geobacteraceae bacterium
GCGGCCGAAGTGAGGCGCGCTTGGTGCGCCGAAACTGAGGTCCGCTCCAGTTCGCTGTTCTGCGGCGCGGGTCAGCGCGACGCAGGACGGCGAGCCCCAGCTCGCGGCCCCGTTCTGCGGGAGCGCAGCGACCGCAGAACGTCAAAGATCAGCCATGGAGGTAGATGGCGCGACTCGTGCGCAAGCACGAGGCGTGACAGCTACCGGAATTGGCTGCATCGCCTTGTTAGGCTCCTTCCTTCTTAATTTTTTCAGTATCGACGGACGCAATTCGCGCTTCGCCTTGAGTAACCCACTCTTTCCGCAGGATGGCGTATTGCATCGTATTCACAAAGATAGGAGTGCCTTCGCCATCTTTCTCAAATGATACAAACTCTTTGAATAATCCTTCCCTTCGCATTCCTAATCTCTCGCACAAACGCTGTGAAGCGATATTGTCGTCCTCCGCGTAGGCATAGAGGCGCCGCGCTTGTTTCACTGCGAATAGGTAGTCGAACAAGGCCCGCGTGGCCTCGGAAGCCAACCCTGCTCCTCCGAAGTTCACGTTAAAATTCCACCCTACCGAGAAAGTGTCCGAAGCCTTACCAGGCACGGCAAACAGGTCACCGATGAGCTTGTTGCCATCTTTCAAGCATACGGCGATGTGCTCATCACTTCTGCTGCGCTTTTCCGCTTCCGCTTCCGCCGCGCTCATATCCTCTAGCTTGAGAGAGAGGAAGCAACTCACCCTAGGTCGATGCAGATACGCGAACAGATCGGCGGCGTCTTCTTTTCTGAAATTTCTCAGGACAAGTCTGTTGGTTTCGATAGCGTTCATCATATGATTTCTGCCTAACGGATCGGAAATGACCCGCCCGCCCAAGCTTCTCGGGCGGTCGGTGTCCATTTCTCTGGTTGGGAATCACCGTATCTTGTCAATGTTTAGACCTGACACTATCTGGAGTCCCTAAATATCAATGATTGGGCAAGTCAGAGATAATTTCTGTAATTGTTGTACGTGTTGTGATTGCTTAGCCCGAGATATTCTAGGGTCAATATATATTTCGTCTATGACATCGTTCCAAACAAAGGGGTGTTTACATAGATTGATATTGTTTCTTTGAACGACTCTGGCGTCAGGGAAATCGAGGTTATTATCTGGACATCTATATACAAACCTAATTTCCTGTTCTCGATCAAACTCTTTTGGAAGTCTCAGCAGAGTCTGTAGTGATTCAAATCCTTGAGAACCTAGAAAATCGGTGTAGTGTGATTTGTCTTTCCACCTAGCGAGATTGTCACCAGTATCGTAACTTATCTTGCCACAATAGTAGGTAAGCATATAAAACTTGTTACTAAGATTCATTAGCTCGTGCATCATTTTCCCTACTGTTGATTTGACAAGGAGACCATCCTCATTGCCCGCAAATTCGTTCCAAGCCCATCTTTCATGCAGAGGCAGATGGGACCAGCACATCCCATAATAGTCCTTCAAGAAGGCCAGATATAACGGATATCCATCTTCAAGACGAAATTCGTGCCCCCAAAAAGGATTCTCTCCAGATGTTGACAGATTTTTCCCAACACCTTTGGTGCTTATCTCTGGCAGTGTAATCGTTTTGCATTCAATATCTTCGAGAAGGAATGATGCATTGAAAATCCTCCAAATCTCTTGGTCGGGTAAAACGTCCACACAATTTCTTGCAATATAAAGTGGTTTACGCTCAGAGTGTGGAGCTTGACGGAAATCCATTTTTTTCAATTCAAAATCTAAATCTTCTATCTCCATTTTGTTTCCTTCTCGACCAACGGGGCCGCGAGCTGAGCGGCCGAAGTGAGGCGCGCTTGGTGCGCCGAAACTGAGGTCCGCTCCAGTTCGCTGTTCTGCGGCGCGGGTCAGCGCGACGCAGAACGGCTATGAGTGTGACCGGCGCGGCCGGTTTTTCGCCGCGACCGAGTCCACACGAGAGTTGGGACATCCTTTCCTATTGGTAGAACCACTCGTCAAAACTTTCAACTTCAAGCTTCCACCCACGCCAGATGCCTTCTCTGAAAAACGTGGTTAAATTTTTCTTGAATAAACCCGAGTATCCCGAACCATTGCTATACAGGCCCAGTGCCTCACCAAAAACCATGCAACATATTTCTGGGATTACGCCTGTCACAATACTTCCGGCATAACGTAGTGATTGTTCTTCATCCAGTCCCTTCAACTTTGGCACTTTCCCGGCATGAGTTGATAAGTTCCTTAACGTATTAATATACTTAATTCTTGTCATAACATCTTCTTCAATTGGTTCCTGAACTATATCCAGTTTCAAAAGAAGTCGTTTTGTCTTGTCAACCAAGGAATCAGTGCCTTGATCCACCCTAGACCCAATTAATGCTTTATAGGCTTCTTTCTGTTCGTTCTCAAGATCACTTGCATCAATAATTTTGTTAATTTCGGCCTTAATGTCTGTCCGCTTTTTCTTTGGTACAGGGCCAACTGGGTCAGTAGCATGATCAAGCAAGACGTTAAAGGCAGAATTTACTAAACCAGCTACTATCACCATTGAATCTTGTGACAGGGATTCGTTGTATAACAAGAATGCTTCGCAAAGCTTTTTGTCGATTAGACTCTTGCGATTGTTCATTGCAGTTCCTGAGAGAAGTAAAACATCATGGGGAGCGCATGCGTGAGCACCGATGGATTTATGGCTGTATCTCCTAGTTTCCTCCCCTGTTGTAACTCGTCTTCCTGTCAAAAATGTGAGAATCTCGCAAAGATCCCACACTCCTTCGTCTTGCATTGTTGCATAAGCTAGAATACTCTCAAGTGCACTACCACTACCGCCAAGCTCTATTGTCGAAGTTACCACCCATTTACCATAGTTCGGGGAAGCATACGAAAATTCTTTCTCAATGCCAGTACTGGAAAAAACATAGTTCTCAGCTCTCTGAGTACCATGAAAAAGCGACAAAATTTGCTCTTTGTAATTTTCTGCAAGAGTCAGCGTTACGGTGCCATACTTCTGCTGTTTTTTGTCAACACTTGAGATTGTCGTTCCAACATCAAGATTGTAAATATCTATTGTTTTCAACTTCTTTCCTTTCGTTCTTGTTTTCCTAGATGATCTACATTTTCGAGTAGTAAGGTATCCTGCATATAAACCAGAGCACACAAGTGCAATTCTAAGAATTCTTCTCATCATTATTTGCTCCGATATCAATCAGTATCATTTTGCTGTATAACGGGGCCGCGAGCTGAGCGGCCGAAGTGAGGCGCGCTTGGTGCGCCGAAACTGAGGTCCGCTCCAGTTCGCTGTTCTGCGGCGCGGGTCAGCGCGACGCAGGACGGTGAGCCCCAGCTCGCGGCCCCGTTCTGCGGGAGCGCAGCGACCGCAGAACGTCATAAGGCTGACCCGTCCGCCCAGTTTTTTCGGGCGGTCGGGTCGTGCCGCGTGTTGGGCACTCACATGTACCAAGTTGACGGCCTGTTGCCCAAAACCAATTTGGCTCCGAGCACTGTTCCCAAGTGATGCTATTTATGGGGGGTGGTCAATTGTGAAGTTGCATGCACCAAAGAGTCAGCTCTTTGAAAACACAACAGGCCAGCGGCGCACCGGCTTCAGGCCGCGTGCCGCCGTTTGGTTGGAACTGACTTCCTAATTCAGGCCAAACTTCCGCGACATAAGCACATTCATCCAATAAGACTCCCTCGCCAATATATATTGATCAGATGCATGGCTGTCAGCAATCTCAAGAATAGAATATTTAAAGTTAATCCTATGTTCAGGACCTTCCTCTTTCAGCAGTTTCCTTAATTCTTTGTTTCCTCCATGGCCGTTTTTGACATAACTACTCCAGCGCTGCCAGATACCGACCTCCCCAGATGCTTTACCGACATAATGTTTTCCACTTGTGGTGTCAGTGATAAGATAGACACCCTTCATATTAGCTAGAGCGCCGTTCCACGATGGAATTTTTTCTTCGATAATGATCTTTAACTTGCTGTAGCTTAGGTCAACAGAGTTATACCCGGGAAAGTCTTCAACTGACAGTTTCTCCCTACGTATTTCTATGATTGGGAAAACCAAGCCCTCTTTCCACCAAATATAAGACGCTCTTGACCGTTTATGATAGATGATGAGGCGACCTATCAGGTTTTCTTGTTTAGTCAGTAATTCTGTTACGTACTTAACCCCGCCTGAGATAGCTTGACAGCCTTTAACTTTATAGATGCCAGCAAACAGCCAAGTCTTATTGCCTATGTCAATTAGACTAACTATGTAATCACAACTAAAATTTGCCCTGCCTTGGTCCTCTTGCCATTCTTTAAATCTCCCGGCATAGTACTCATCAATTGGATGCTCACGACCATTCCAACAGGCCAAATGAACCTTCGTTTTCTTGGCAGTAAACTTAACCCCAGCTGCTTCAAGAAAATAATAAAGCTCAATTATCTCAGAATTGGCGCTTTCCATTTTCAAGCTTACCTCATGATTATTAGTGTTCCAACGCCATAAGCCTGACCGGCCAGCTTTTGGGCCGGTCTTGGCGCTGGTTGAACCTTGGGTTTCCAAACAGATATCGGCAAGCAATGGGATTTGGTTTTTTCGAAGTTTGATAAGCTATTTTGTTTCCTCAAATTCGATCATTTTTAATTTCTTGTAATACTTGTGCTTCAATAATACTTGATATAATCGCATGTTATTTTCTGCAAATCTTAATACTGGATTTAAACTGAATCTCTTTAACGACACCATATTGCATTGCAAATGCTTTAAGATGTTTTGGTTGTTTACCGCCACTAAAAACATCCTCGTAGTTTCTAAAAAAGGAATCACTTCGTCGATAATGAACGGAATTATTTTGTTTCTATCACCGTCGTAGAATATTTCACCGACCTCTACATATTCCACAAATTTAGCACTCAGCTCGTTGAAGTATAAATCAATAAGTTCGTCCCTATTCTGTTTTAATGCTGTAACATCATTACTAATCAAGGCATCAATACAGAGCTTGACTGACAATTGAATTAATATTGTTTGCTCTATGTACTTAACTCTCTTAGCTTGTAGCTTTTCTAATAATATAATAGTCTTTTCCTTCGATTCTAAACTTATTTTATCTATTTCTCTTTTAACTTTTTTCCTTTGCAAGGCCCATGACAATATATAGCCTAAACCAATGAATAAGGACACTATACAGATAATAATTATAGAAGCAGCCCAGTAATTATTAGTATCAATGTAGGTAATAACTTTTGATAGAAACGGCTTAATGATTTCAGTCAATATTTCTTTCATTTGCTTTTATTGTTTTGCCATTCATTCGCGGCATTATTCATCTGTGATAATAAATTTTGCAGGTTATTTAAAGAAGCTGCTTTTTCTAAAAGATAGGGACTCTTTTCGGGAAATTTCTTTCCAACCACCTCTTCGATTGAAGCTTTAGCTTTTTCGTAAGGAGTACCTCTCTTTGCATTAAAGGCCTTGATTATGAGATTTTTTTCCGCATCTGTTATGTTCGCGCCCTTTAACTCACTTGCTACCTCAATTATTGATCTCACAAATTTTTTCTCAGGCATGACTATTCTCCTTTTTGTTTATTGATTCAACGGGGCCGCGAGCTGAGCGGCCGAAGTGAGGCGCGCTTGGTGCGCCGAAACTGAGGTCCGCTCCAGTTCGCTGTTCTGCGGCGCGGGTCAGCGCGACGCAGGACGGCGAGCTGGTCCCAGCTCGCGGCCCCGTTCTGC
>JARKPN010000069.1 GCA_029975275.1 Geobacteraceae bacterium
TTGACCGTGGAGCGCCTGCTATGAGCAACCAGGTTCTGAAGATCACCAGGAAAGTTTTTAACTTCGGCATCGAGCGAGACATTCTCCAACACACGCCATTTACCGGCGTCAAGGCCCTGGCGCCGAATAACAGCCGTGAACGTGCATTGACCGAAGCGGAGATCCGGACCCTTTGGGGCACCCTCGACAAGGCGGCCATGAGCAACGAGATTCGCCAGGCATTGAAGCTGATTTTGCTCACCGCTCAACGTCCGGGCGAAGTGACGGGGATGCACTCAGGGGAGATTGACGACCGGTGGTGGACCATACCGGCGGAACGGGCGAAGAACGGCAGGACGCACCGCGTTTACCTAACGGACACCGCGCTTGAACTGGTAGGCCCCCTTAAGGTGACGGACACCGAGACCGGGGAAACCAAGGCGAAGGGGTATATCTTCCCCTGCCCTCACAAGGACAAGGAAAAGCCGATTGAGGCTCACGCCCTGGCGGTTGCCGTGCGGCGCAACCTGTCTTTTCCCGTCACGGACTCGAAAGGCGAACCACTCTACAACAAGGATGGAAAGCCGGCAACAGAGAACCTTCTGGGCGTAGACCACTTCACCCCGCATGACCTGCGTCGGACGGCTGCAACCTTTATGGCAAAGGCCGGAGAAATGGACGAAGTTATCGACGCGGTTTTGAACCACGCAAAGCAAGGAGTAATCAAGGTTTACAACCAATACCGTTACGACCGGGAGAAGCAACAGGCCCTTGAATCCTGGGCGCTGAAAATCAGGAGCATCACCACCGGGGAAAAAGGGAAAGTCATTCCGATGACCAGGAAGACCGAAGGGGGCGAGCAATGAGATACATTGTCGAGGTAACGCACACGGACCACCGAACGGGAACATTACCCCAGAGTATGAGCTTGAAAGCGGAACAGTTTATAAAAGATTTCCACCTTATGGGGCGGGTTCGGGCCGCGCTGGTTAATTTCTGACATACCGTGGTGCGTATTGACGATACCCGCCCTTTTTGACATACTCTCCTTTAAGGGTATCATTACCCTTAAAGGGGCCTTCAAGCGACCCGCGATTTTGCTCGCGGTAACTCGCTTGGAGGTTTCCGGCGAAGGCTCCGCCCCCCGGGCTTCTTCCTGGGTAACGGCGGGGCCTTTCGTTTACCACAGTTTCGCGGGATAGGGGGCACCCGACAAGTCGGAAATCTCCACCGGCTTCCCGCGTCATTTCTGGAGACCGCAAGGAGAAGCGGAGATGAGCATTACAGTTTCAGACGCAGATAAAGGAAAGATCGTCCAACAGATTACATCCTTCATAAATGCCGAACTCTTCCAGGTTGGGCACGCTGATTTGTCGGAGAATGAAGAGCTGCTATTCTCGAACCTGAAACGACTGAAACACCTTCTCACGGAAAACAACGAAATTCCACCCCTGTTACTTCTGGAGATTTTTTTACTCACCCACGGGACGAAACACCCCCCTATTCCGTTCATTCTGGATTGGCTCTATGAAGGGGCCTTGGAGTTTCATCAAGCCGAAGGCCAGTATCCTTTCGAAAGAGGTCTAGGCTTCACTGCCGGGCGTGGAGCGGAGAGCGGCCAAGGGCATGAATTCAAGTCAGCCCGGCGCATAAACTTCGTTCAACGTGGCAGGCTCTTTTTCTGGATCGGGTGTCTGAACAAATTTGAGGGATACACCGTTGAAGATGCGGTCAACATTGTCCATTTACTGCATGAGCGCCAGTCACCGGAGTCAAAAAGGAGGACCCGTCAACCTATCGGACCGGAAACCCTATTGCGCGAATACAAGGCATGGAAAGGCAAGGGAGTTTTTAACGATGAAGATATTACCGAAAGCTGGGAAAGAAAGCGGCCTGAGTGGCAGAGTCTCTTTCAAAGCCTTAAACAAGAAAGCGTAACACTTCCCACCCCAAGTAAACAGGTGAAGCCAATTCGCTGAATTGGCTTCACTGACTCGCCTGAAACCTCCTGATAACATCTGGTCATCATTGTATTACAGCGTGACCGGACGAAAGGAGGTTTTTTGTGACACCCACCACAAAGGTAATTCCCCACGATGTAGACAGCGTTCTGAGGCTTCCCGAGGTAGAACGGATAACCGGCCGTAGCTCGGTATCCATCTGGCGTGATGAACGGGCCGGCCGCTTTCCCAAGCGGCGCAGGATTGGCGTTCGCGCCGTCGGCTGGCTACGGAGCGAAATCATGGCCTGGCTGGCGTCGCGTGAGGTGGTGTGATGAGTACCGCCACCGCCGAGAGGCGGAAAGAAGAGCTCCTAGAGGAAATGAACGCCGAGATCGCCGCCGGACAACTCCGCCTTGATGCCGAGGACCTGGCCGCGTCGAAGTCATGGGACGAGCTGCAGCGCGAGTATCTGGCGGCCGAAACCGACCGGGACTATGAGCAGGTTCGGCTTCTCAAGGCTGCGATTGCGATCCAACGGAAACGGGGCATTTCTGCACCCGCGGAACTGGAACGCCAGGCGGCGAAAGACTTGAGGCAGGCAGTTAAACGGCTGGCCGCTCTCGACCCGCTGGAATATGAGCAAGTCCGCAAAAGTGAGGCGAAACAGCTCAAAATCGACCGGATAGGGGAACTCGACCGAGCCGTGAAAGCCGAACGCCAGCGGGGAACCGATGAAGAGTGCAATTTGTTCCCCCTTGATGAAACCTGGAGTTATCCGGTTGACGGCAGACAGCTTGTCAAGGAGCTTTCCATCACCTTCCGCCGCTTTTCAGTCTTGCCGAAAGGGAGCGCAATCACGGCGGCATTGTGGGCGATACTGACCTACTGCTTTGATTCCTGGACCACCCTCCCCCTGTTAGCCGTACTCTCCCCTGAAAAACGCTGCGGCAAGACAACGTTTCTGACTACCCTCCGGGGGCTGTGCTACCGGGCCTTGCCGGTCTCGAACATTAGCCCTGCTGCGGTCTACCGGGCTATTGAAGCCTTCAGGCCGACCCTGCTTATTGACGAAGGTGATACGTTTCTCCGTGATAACGAGGAACTCCGGGGCGTTATCAACTCCGGCCATACCAAGGCAACGGCTTTCGTCATCCGTTGCGACGGTGAGGACAACAAGCCCACCCGCTTTTCAACCTGGTGCCCGAAGAGTCTCGCCATGATTGGCACCCCGCCGGACACAATTCAGGACCGAAGCATTATATTGAACCTTCGGCGGAAACTTGCCGGGGAAGAGACAGAGCGCCACGGCGACGAGGTCGAAGAGGACTTCCGCCGGTTGCGCTCGATGATCCGCCGGTGGGTTGACGACAATGAAGCCGCTCTCCGGCTGGCGAAACCTCAGAGGTTGACCACCTCGAACGACCGGCAGGCCGACAACTGGCGGCCCCTGCTTGCAATCGCGCACGTTGCGGGCTGCGAAAAGGAAGCGATTGAAGCCGGTTTCCTGGCCGTGGAGTCCCAACAGGAAGAGCTTCCCGCGAAAACTCAGCTTCTCCAAGACATCAAGGCAATCTTCGAGGATTCCGGTATGGACCGGATCGCGTCTGCGGCCCTGGTCAAGGCTCTTGTTGAAATTGAGGACCGCCCCTGGGGCGAGTGGAAACATGGTAAGCCGCTGACACAGGCTACCCTTGCCAGGATGTTGAAACCCTTCTCCGTACATTCAAAACATATTCGGTTGAACAGCTACGACACGGCGAAAGGGTACCTCCTGACCGATTTTGAGGAAACCTTCACGCGCTATACCCCCGGACAAAGCGAAACAACGAAACAAGTCAATGATATTGATAAGTTACAGGATTTTAAAAGCGAAACGTTTCGTTTTCAAAGCGAAACAGAAACAGGCAACGAAACAGATAACAAGTTGAAATCAAACAATAATTCCGAAAATGTTTCGTGTTTCGCTTTTACCGGAGGGGTAGAGGCGGACATATTCGAAGACATTGACGCGGAGGTGATCGGATGCTCGTAGAAGTCGTGAAACCATTCTCGTTGCGCGGTCAGCCTTTGGATGTTGGGGTGATTCTCGATGTTCCGGAGGGGGCGCTTGACAGGCTCGGGGATAGGGTCGCGCCTCTCCGGGTTGAAGCGGCGGAAAGCGAATACCTTCACCTCCTCGCCCAGTGGTGGGACCCGGCAACGGAAAACCTGCCTATCGAGGAAATTCACCGGTTGCTTGCCCGTCTGGATGTTCTTTACCAGGCATTGCACCGCCAGGGACGCAAGGTGCCGATACGGCTGCCGGTTGAGAGGCATGGGGAAGCGTTGTCGAATGATAACGTATGTGGCAAACAGCAACTGTAGAATATTCTGCACCGGCGAGACGCCGGAGAAAGGAGTTAGGAATTGTGCTATACCCCGCGAGAGGCGCGTCGATTGCCGGTCTCCGTCCTTGCGGATTCCTCGGGGCGGGTTTTCTGTCCGTTCTGCCGGTCCGTCCTGGCGCTGCGGGAATCCGGGCGGGGATACTGTGAGAGGTGCGAGCGGACCTTTAACCCCCTCGACATCCTCATTTATCGCGGGGCCACCGTCGAGGAGGCAATCCGGGAGCTTGAAAAGCGGCACACGGCGCAACAGGGGGCCGCTGAAGGGGTTTTTCTTCAACAGTAAAGGGTAATACCACAATTTCAAAAACAGAAAGGACTAGATATGGCAAGACCGAGAGGATTACCGAAAACCGGTGGCCGTCAGAAGGGCACGCCAAACAAGGTGACACAGAGCGTAAAGGAGGCCCTGGAAGAGACCTTTGAACGTCTCGGCGGGGTTGAGGTTCTCGCGGAGTGGGCGCGAGACAACCAGACCGAATTTTATCGGCTCTGGAGCAAGATCTTGCCTCGGGAGATTGCGGCGAAGGTGGAACACCGCACCCTCGAAGATATTCTGTGCGATGACGATGGTGATGATAAATGCCCATCCTGTGGTAGAGAACGAGCATAAGGAAGTATCCCGCCGCGAAAGATTTCGGTTCGATTGCTCAAACCC
The DNA here is from genome assembly GCA_029975275.1 of Geobacteraceae bacterium. Classification (GTDB taxonomy): domain Bacteria; phylum Desulfobacterota; class Desulfuromonadia; order Geobacterales; family Geobacteraceae; genus RPRC01. Next base: position 4,965 of record JARKPN010000069.1, read on the forward strand.
TGCTTTCCAACGCCCGAAGCGACGGCGGGAATCCTGAAATAATTTTAGCCGAGCCTCCTGATAACGTCAAGCTGTTCCAGGCGGGCACTGGCAAGCGGGCAACATCAACCGCCGTGAGGTGGAACGAAAGGAAATGGAACATGGAAAGTCCAATAACGCAGTTTTGTCGTGAAACCGATCTTCTCCCGAACGAGCTGGCGGGGAAAATCCTACTGAGCAATGTCCGGTACAAGCTCCTGGAGGAAGGGGCCTTCGACGGCATACCCTCTACGCTGCAGGAGTTTGCCGACGAGGTGCGCGGACCTGGCGGCGCTGACCGCCTGGAAGCCGATTACAAGGCATTTCGGGCTGGTCTTGACTCCGACACCCGCGCTGAACTGGAAAGACAACTCTACCCGGCAGGCCGTGCTTACGGCATGTGCCCCTGAAAGGAGACCCACCATGATGAAAACCATGATATTGAACCTCTTGCTGCTTCCCCTCGGATGTTTCGGGGGGAACGCCCCCAAGGCCCCCGCTCCTACCCCGCCAGCCCCTGAACAGACAGACGCGGGTGTAGTGGCGGCCAGGGATGACGAACGACGGCGGCGGAGGGCGGCCGCATCAGAGACGATTTTGACAACCCCTCGGGGCATAACCGTACCGGCGGCGACGGCTGGAAAGTTGCTGCTTGGCGAATAGGAGAGCTGATATGCTGATTTATGAGAACTCGCAACCCGGAACCCCGGCACCGGCCACCACGCCGGGAACTCGGACCTTCAGCTATGACAACACGCCCGGCCAATCATCCCCCGCACAGACCGGCCCGTCCTCACTTCTCGGGGATGACTCATTCTCAGCCGGGTCTGAATCGCCGAAGCAGGCCACTGCTGACACCACAAACCCCGGCCAGGACCAGGAGGAAGGCCCCCGGCCTCCAGTAATAAGCTTCGCCGAAGACGGCGCGGGAGATCCTCCCGCCTCGTATGACATGCACCTTTCAGGCTTCTTCGACGGGCGCGAGATGGACGCCGCTGTCCGGAATCAGCACGAACTCCGGGAACAGCTTACAGCGGCGCGGACCGGACTGAAGGAAGCGTTGACCGAGTACCAGGTAGGCGACACGGCGGCACGGGAGATGTTTGCCGCGGTCAAAGGGTACGTCGATAATCCTCGTAGCCCCGAACGCATTGAGGCGGACAGGGAAACGACAATGGCGGCCTTGCAGAAGAAATGGGGAGGGGAAACCGACAAGATGATAAAGGCCGCTCAGCAGGTGCTCAACGAGATTTCCCGGAAGGTGCCCGGCCTGGCTGATACCTTGGTGGCGACCGGCGCGGCGAACGACTTCAAGACCATTGTGCACTTGGCCAACATCGGGAAGCGGCGCGGATATCTCCAGTCCTTGTGGTGGTAAGACATGAAAAAAAGAAAGCCTCCAAGCAGCGTAGCGCCAGCACAAGTGGCGGTGAGCTTGGAGGCCTCTCTGAGGGTGATGAAACCCTCAATCAAAGTATGCCGGAAGATGGAAAAGGAGTCAATATTTTTGGCCGCCCTGGGGAAACCTGGGGCGGTTTTTTCGTGGTCAAAAATCCCCCCTAGCGAGACAATCAAAGGATACATCAGAGGATACAGACAATAAAAAAGGGTTACGATAAAAACCGTAACCCCTTGTTTTTTCTGGCGTCCCCGAGACGATTCGAACGTCCGACCCTTTCCTTAGGAGGGAAATGCTCTATCCTGCTGAGCTACGGGGACAAAAGGAATGTTTTTTTATATACTAAACCCCTGCTTTTCGCAAGGGGTTTTCTCCGCGTCAGCATGGCGGGCACTGCCGGTCACCGCGCGGTCAGAAAGTGAGCAGTGCAAAAACCTTGTCTTCGGGGAGCCGCTCGCGCCCCTTGAGGAAGCCGAGCTCGGCCATGAAACAGCACTCCACAATTTCCCCACCCATCCCCTTCACCATGTCCACCACCGCCG
>JARKPN010000148.1 GCA_029975275.1 Geobacteraceae bacterium
GCGGCCGAAGTGAGGCGCGCTTGGTGCGCCGAAACTGAGGTCCGCTCCAGTTCGCTGTTCTGCGGCGCGGGTCAGCGCGACGCAGGACGGCGAGCCCCAGCTCGCGGCCCCGTTCTGCGGGAGCGCAGCGACCGCAGAACGCCTAAATTAAGCCGTGCCGCGAGGCGGCATCGGCTTGAATGAGTTGTTAGGTATGAGCTCGCTGACTGCACGCCTCAGCTATTTGATCGAACTAACAGAGCCCACTCTTTCCGCAGGATGGCATATTGCATCGTATTCACGAAGATCGAAGCGCCTTCATCATCTTTCTCAAATGAGACAAACTCCTTGAATAGCCCTTCCCTCCGCATTCCCAATCTCTCGCATAAACGCTGCGATGCGATGTTGTCTTCCTCCACGTAGGCATAGAGGCGCCGAGCTTGTTTCACCGCGAATAGGTAGTTGAATAAGGCTCGCACGGCCTCGGAAGCCAACCCTGCCCCGCCGAAGTCCACGTTAAAATTCCATCCGACCGAGAAAGTGTCCGAAATCTCGTTCGGTATGCCGAACAGATCACCGATGAGTTTGTTGCCGTCTTTCAAGCATACGGCGATATGCTCATCACTTCTGCTGCGCTTTTTCGCTTCCGTTTCCGCGGCGCTCATATCCTCTAGTTTGAGAGAGAGGAAACAGCTCACTCTGGGTCGATGCAGATACGCAAACAGATCGGCGGCATCCTCTTTTCTGAAATTTCTCAGGACAAGTCGGTCAGTTTTGATAGCGTCCATCCCGCCTTCACCGCTGGGAATTTGCTTTTCGTGGGCTGCGCCTTGAAGCACCTGTTGATCGGGCCAAGGGGTGGGAGAAAAAGGGGGCATAATTTTTGGCTAACGATAGTTATTGACCGGTTAGAAAAGCATCTCATTCAAGATATTGCATCTTATTCAGGATGTTTTTTGCATCCCATATGAGATGTCCATAGACATCCTATATGAGATACAAACAATTCCTCCAGCATCCTAAACAGGATACTAGCCCCGCCGCCGCCCTTTACGATACTCTGCCGGAATCCTCCCCTCCAACTCCGTCCCTCGAATCGAGCCATACGAAACATACCAGAGCTTTGCCCCGGGGTCCCATCTTCCGCCCAACGTCTTGAGCTGATCTCGAAGAACCTTTTCGTCATAGGCAACCTGTATCGGCACGATATCGCCATCACGCAACGGTGAAGCAGGCTTCCACGGCTTTTCTTCTACTATAATCTCGACGGTCTTCAACCGCACTCCCCGAACATCATCATACCGGTACCGCACATAGAGCAACGACTTCCCATACTGCTCCATCAGCCGCTTCGTCCCCTTCATGCCTGGCTTGAGATTCAGCCGCGATTTCATAAATGCTCCAAAGTATCCCGGATTGTCCGTACCACCTCTCAAAAACAAAAACCGCAGGACCAGTAACAAGCTGATCCGGGCGGCTTTTCTCAATCACCGGACCTGTCCAACCCAGTTTAAGCCATCATTCCCCTCCACAACAGAACGATATGTTCAAGAACATTAAAACATCAAATTAAACAAGATTCACGCTTATTTTTATGCCACTTTTCCCCTTCCCTGTCAACGGCTTAAACCGCGAAATCCGGAACTCTTCGCCCACTCAACTCTCCCACAACGACCACAATGCAACTGGACATCGAAGCCCTCTTCACCGCGGAGCGCACAGAGGTCGCGGAGAAGATTTCCGGCTTGCCTGCCGAGGACGCTTCCGGTATGGTACCGGTCTGAAGGCAAAAAACGAAGGAGGAAAGAAGGTAAATGTTTCGCTCCACGATGGTTACGCTGCTGTTCGGCTGTCTCATGGTTACCGCACCCGCCCTGGCGGATGACATGACGCCAGGCGGGTCGGCTCCCGCCCCGCAGGACCAGGCCCTCGCAACGCTGCAGGCCGAGAACGCCCAGTTGAGCAGGAAGGTGGCGGAGCTGGAGGCGGTGCCGGGCATCAACCAGGACGCGCTGACCGCCAAGAGCCGGCAGCGGCTCAGGGAGATAGCCGCGGACGTGAAGGGCCAATGCAAGTCCCTGGCGGACTTCGAGTCGTTCGTGACCTGGATGTCCGGCAACCTGTCCGGCTATTCCCGCTACATCCAGGCCGGCTCCGTGGCCGCCGGCTTTGCCAGGGCGCTCCCCATTCCCTACGCCGGCCAGGCCTCGGTGCTGACCAAGTTCATCTCCCAGGGGGTGCTGTCGCTCAATGCCGCGTCGGTGTCGGTCTCGCGCTATCTGTCCACCTCGAAGGATTTCGCGGCCCGGGTGGACGCCCTGGACCATGCGGCCCCGGCCGCCCGGGCAAAGGAGATCTCCGACCTGACCCGCCTGGCCGACCAGCAACTGCGCCGGGACATGGGCGACGCCCGGGCAAAGCTCAAGGCTGCCTCGGAGCTGTCCGCCTCGACCCTGGCGTTCCTGGAGAGCCTCGACCACTACCTGGGCTCAACGGACGAGTACTGGAACAGGACCAAGTCCCTGCTCACCAGGAAGGATGCCGACCAGAAGGAAAAGGGCTACCTGAGCCAGAGCATCCAGAGCCTGCGGAACCGGGCCGGCGGCTTCAACGCCCGGCTGCAGAACTTCGAGACCTCGACGGAAAGGGACGAATCGCTGATCTCGTCGCTCAAGGTGTATGGCGAGCTGATCCGGGAGATGACGGCACGGCAGGCGTCAGTGGGCGACCACGTCTCCGGGGCGCCGGGCACGTGAGCCGCGCGACGGCTGCTTGAAGGGGCAAACGAAAACAGGCTGCTTTCCGGTTGACTTCGGAAATGCAGCCTGTTTTTTGTCGTCAACTACTCGTACCGATAGAACGCTTGAGGAAACCGGCCGGTCACGCCATGGCCAGCGGCGGCCGCTCCTCGGGATCGATCCGCACGTCCAGCAGGGTCGGCCCCCGGTGGGAGGCCAGGGTCTGCCAGTCGATGCGCTCGAGATCTTCGGCAATGCGGATGGTGTGGGCCTCAGCGCCTGTGGCCCTGGCCATCATGGCGAAATCCACCGGCGGGATGTCGAAGTCGACCCGCTCCTTGCCCAGTGCCCGGTGGCCGTGCCGGATCAGGCCGTACCCCTGGTCGCTCAATACCACGAAGATCACCGGCAGGCCCTGCTCCACCGCCACGGTGATCTCCTGGCCGCTCATCAGGTAGCAGCCGTCGCCGGCGATGCAGACCGACGGCGCCCGGCAATCGGCGAAGGCGCCCCCCACCGCGGCCCCCACGGCCCAGGCCATGGTGGCGAACTCGACGGAAAGGTGATAGCTCTCGGGCCGGGGGTGGAAAAAGTAGTGGATCGTCCAGGGAACACTGTTGCTGTTGTCGATAAAGTAGCGCGTCTCACGGGGCAGACGGCGGATCAGCTCCAGGTAGACCTGGGGGGCCTTGAGCGGAGCGTTGCCCGCTGCCGGAGCGCAGCACTCGGGCTTCAGCACCTGGATGCCCGCAGGAACGTAGGCGGTCCGGGCAACGGCGTCGAGGTCGCGGGGCGCCGTAACGGCAGGCTTCAATTCGGCGGCGAGACGGTCGTTGAGCTGTGTGAACACCGGTCCTGCGGCCCCCTCCAGGTGCAGGCGCGCCATAGGCGAGCGGGCGAAACAGCTCCGGTCGTCGTGGATGTGGATCAGCCGGTCGTTCATCACCACCGGGTCCCACTTGCTGGTGGACCACTCGCCCAGGTTGGTGCCCACCGCCAGGACCAGCCTGACCGCGTCGTCCGCCAGGGCCGCCCGGGCCGAGGCATGGCCGGCGCAGCCGAACACCCCGGCCGCCAGGGGATGATAGGAATTGATTGCCGCCTTGCCGCGCGGGGTGGTGACCATGGTCGCCCCAGCCAGTTCGGCGAAGCGGGTGATTTCACTCCCGGCGCCGATGCCGTTGCGGCCGACCAGCAGGACGATCTTGCCGTTGTTCCGCACGGTCGCGCGCACTTCTTCGACGAGCCGTTCCAGGGCCGCGCCGTCAACGGCGGCCTGCCGGGCCGAGAGGAGATCGGGCAGCCCCGGATAGGATGCCGGACCCGCCGCCTCGGCAGGGAAGATGTCCGCGGGAATGCTCAGGTGGGCCGGCCCCCTGGGGGTGCCGAGGGCCGCGGTGAGGGCCGCGGCCAGCTTCCGCTCCAGTTGGTTGGGGTGCGACACCAGTGAGTTGTAGCGGGTGCAGTGGTCGAACATGCTCATGATGTCCACCCCGTCCCGGGACGAATCCTGGAAACAGCCGAAGCTGAACTCCGGGAGCCTGGTCTGGGGAGTGATGACCAGCATGGGCACCTGCTCGGCATAGGCCGAGGCGACCCCGGTGATCAGGTTGGTGGCGCCGGGGCCGGTAGTGGCGCAGCAGACGCCGATCCTGCCGCTCTCCCGGGCATAGCCGTCAGCGATGAAGGCCGCACCGGATTCGTGGCGGGTGAGGACGGACCGGGGACCGCCGCGCCGCTCGCTGCGGGCCAGGGCGTCGAACAGCGGGCCGAGCGGGGTGCCCGGGATGCCGAAGACGTATTCCACGCCGAACCGTTCCAGATACTCGACGATGAGATCGCTCAGGGTCATGGTACAGCTCCTTGTTCAGAATGAAAAATAACGGCCCCGCAGGGGCCTTGGTCGTTCCTGAAAAACCGGACACTATAGTATCACTTTTCAGCCAGACTGAAAGCCGTTTTTACGCCCGGCCGGGCGGCCCCCTCCGCTGGGCGACCGCCCTCCTTGGCTCAGGCAAGGAATGATGGTAGAGTAGGTCCGAGTGCATCTTGCCGCCAGGCATCGTTAAGGAGAACAGCGATTCATGTCAGACAACCGGCACCCCTTCGACCACCTCACCCCCGGATTCATCATGGACGCCGTGGAAACCCAGGGTTTCCGCTGCGACTGCCGCACCCTTGCCCTGAACAGCTACGAGAACCGGGTCTACCAGGTGGGGATCGAGGACGCCCCTCCGCTGATCGCCAAGTTTTACCGGCCCGGCCGCTGGAGCGACGCCCAGATCCTGGAGGAGCACGGCTTCTGCCTGGAGCTGGCCGAGTTGGAGCTGCCGGTGGTGGCCCCCTGGACCAGCGGGGCCGGGGAGAGCCTGTTCCGGCACGAGGGCTTCCGCTTCGCCCTCTATCCGCGCCAGGGGGGGCACGCGCCGGAGTTCGACAACCTCGCCAACCTGGAGGTGCTGGGGAGGATGCTGGGCCGCATCCACTGCGTCGGCGGGGTCAGGCCGTTCGGGCACCGCCCGGCCCTGGACGTGGAGAGCTTCGGCCGCCGGAGCGTGGAGCTGATCCTGGATCGCTTCATCCCGGACGAGTACCGGGAGAGCTACGCAGCGGTGACCGGCCTGCTGCTGGAGGCTGTCGAGCAGGCATGTGCCGAAGCCGGCCCTATCGTCCGGATCCGGGCCCACGGCGACTGCCACAGCGGCAACATCCTGTGGCGCGACAACGCCCCCCACTTCGTGGACTTCGACGACGCCCGCACCACCCCGGCGGTGCAGGACCTCTGGATGATGCTCTCGGGAGATCGGGCCAGGCAGACCGCCCAACTGGGGGCTCTGCTGGAAGGCTACACCGAGTTCCGCGACTTCGACCCCCGCGAGCTCCGTCTCATCGAGGCCCTGCGTGCCCTGCGCATGCTCCACTACAGCGCCTGGCTGGCGGCCCGATGGGAGGACCCCATATTCCCCCGTACCTTCCCCTGGTTCAACACCGTGCGCTACTGGGGCGAGCAGATCCTGGCCCTGCGGGAGCAACTGGCCGCGCTGGCGGAGCCGCCGCTGGAGATGCCGTAACGGGTCTCTCCGCGTTCACAGCACCTTCCCGGCCCCGCGCGCCGGCGCCATGGCTGTGGCATCTTCCCTGCCCTTTTCCAGGAATGCGATCCGCTCGGCGACCAGGTTCCTGAACGCGGCCATGTTGGACCTGGAGACCGGCCTGGCCGGCGGCGACTTGACCTTCAGGGGGTTGACCGGGGTGCCGTTCCGGTACAGCCGGAAATCCAGGTGGGGACCGGTGGACAGCCCGGTGCTCCCCACGTAGCCGATGACCTGCCCCTGCGACACCCTTCTCCCCGGATGGATGTCCTTCCCGAACCGGCTCATGTGGTTGTACATGCTCACCCAGCCGTTGGGATGGCGGACCTTGACGCACTTGCCGTTGTACCTCTTGTAGGCCGCGAACACCACCTTCCCCTCGCCGATGGTATGAATCGGCGTACCGATGGGCGCGGCATAATCGATTGCCGGATGGGCCTTGATACGATGAGTTATGGGATGCTTCCTCCGCAGGTTGAAACCGGACGAGATCCGGCTGAAGGAGAGCGGCGCCCTCAGGAACGCCTTGCGGAGGTTGCGGCCGTTCTCGTCATAGTAGCCCGGCTTCCTGTCGCCGTCCTGGAAGAGGAACGCCTGGTGGAGTTCCCCCCGGGTGGTGAAGCGCGCCGCAAGGAGACGGCCGTTCCCGGCCGGTTTCCCGTCTCGGTAGCGTCTCTCCACCACCACCTCGAAGGTGTCGCCCTGCTGGATGTCGTGGAAGAAATCGATGTCCCAGGCAAAGATGTCGGCCAGCCTGACCGCCAGCCCCTCGCTCTCGCCCGACTTTACCATGGCCTCGAACAGGCTCGATTCGATCGTGCCGCCGACCGTGACCACCTCTTCGGTGTACGGGATCGGCTGGCGGGATACGGAGATATCCTCTCCGTTCCGACTGAACACGAGCTGGTCGTCGTTGTCGATATCGCAGGCAAAGCGCTTGAAGGCGCCGTTTTCCAGGGTCAGCTCGTAAGGACTCCCGGCGCAGATGTCCCTCAGGCGATAGATGGAACGGCAACGGTCTGCCAGCTCATGTATCTCGCCCGGCCCGAGAAGGTGGCCGAGCAGCGACGAGATGGTTTCACCGGGCCGGACCTTTCCCCTGATGGTCTCGACCCGGACCAGGGGGGCATCGGTTGCCGTTTCCCGGATGGCCGCGGACGTGCCCGGGCCCGGGAAGCGGCCCGACACGGCAACGCCGGAAACAGCAAGGGAGACGATGGCCAGGGGGATGAGAAACCGCCGGAAACGGCGGAAGGATGTCGGTTTGGACGTATGGGGATCATTCAGCATCGGAATCTCCTCTTTCGAGTTGTGAGCTCTCGGCGGAGCCTTCTGCCGCTGTATCTTCATGGGCAATGACTCGGCATGCTAGCAGGTTTTCCTGCTCCGTGTCTACCCCTCACCCGGTCACAAAATGTCGCTCGTATCGCCATTCCAACCAGAACCGTTCGATATCATTATCGAAATTTATTTCAAGAATTCTGACGCCACCCATACGGCGTCTGCTGTGCTACAATGTCCCCACACCAGAGCGGCCGTGTATCCGGGAACCACCGGAACGGACGGCAAACCGAAAGGAGAATTTGATGAAGAAAGCCAGTGCACGCCACATTCTCGTGGCCGACAAGGAGTTTTGCGAAAGCCTCAAGAGCCGCATCGAGGCGGGGGAGGATTTTGCCGAGGCGGCAAAGGCACACTCCCTCTGCCCCTCCAAGAGGGATGGAGGCGCCCTGGGGACATTCACCCCCGGGCAGATGGTCCGCGAGTTCGACGAGGTGGTTTTCAGCGGCGAGGTGGGCAAGGTCCTGGGGCCGGTGAAGACCCAGTTCGGCTACCACCTGATCGAGATTACCAGCCGGACGGAATAGGCCGGGGAGAGGGAGGAGCGCATGCTCAGGAATAGCATCATTGCCGTGACCGTCGCCCTGCTGCTGGCAGGAATCTCCCTCCCGGCCGGGGCCGTTGGTAAAAATCCCGTGGTCACGATGGAAACCTCGCTCGGCACGATCCGGCTGGAGTTGTTCCCGGACAAGGCGCCGGTCACCGTGAAGAATTTCCTCAACTATGTCAGGGACGGCTTCTACAACGGCACCGTCTTTCACCGGGTCATCGACGGGTTCATGATCCAGGGAGGCGGATTCACCGCCGACATGAAGGAGAAGCCGAACGGCGCACCCATCGTGAACGAGGCGGCCAACGGGCTCGGAAACGACCGCGGAACCATTGCCATGGCCCGCACCCCTGACCCGGACAGCGCCAGGTCCCAGTTCTTCATCAACCTGGTCAACAACAACGGCCTGAACCGACCCATGCCCGACGGCCACGGCTACGCGGTATTCGGCAGGGTCATCAGGGGGATGGACGTAGTGGACCGGATAGCCTCCGTCAGGACCGGGGTCCGGAAAGGCATGCGGGACGTGCCGCTCGAACCGGTCGTAATCCGGGAGGTCAAAGTGGCGAAGTGACATGCGGCAATCGGTTGAAATACCATGAACAAAAGGCCGGGACCACGAGAGGGACCGGCCTTTTGCCTAACTGGTTTCCATCCGGAAACCCTGGAAAATGTTATGAGGGACGAGTCGGGGCTTTCACGGAGCCTCTCGTACGGCTTGAGTGCAATCAGGGGACTCACTGGAAAGCACCTGAATCCAATAGAGTATTTGATCCGGGCGAAGGATGGCGACCGATTACGAGGGGCTTCGGGAAAGTTCCGACCCGTCCCCTGTCGACACTTCCCGGATGGAAACTAACTGAACCATACCGGCTGGACGCCGGGGCGCCCCAGGCGCGCGTCACGGATGCACGGCCAGCTATTTCTTCGCTGTCCGCTGCCTCACCGCCTCGAACAGCGCCACGCCCGCGGCCACCGAGGCGTTGAGGGAGCTTACACCGCCCCGCATGGGGATGGAGAAGAGCCCGTCGCACTTTTTCCGCACCAGCGGCCGGATCCCCTCCCCCTCGCCGCCGATCACCAGAACCACCTCGCCGGTCAAGTCGAGGCCGTAGAGGTCGTCCCCGGCGTCGTCCGCGGCCCCGTAGATCCAGAAGCCCTCTTTCTTCAACTCCTCCAGGGTCTGGGCCACGTTCACCACCTGGGCCACCGCCACCGTCTCGACCGCGCCGGCCGAAGCCTTCTCCACCGTGGGGGTAATGCGCGCGGCCCGGTCCCTGGGAATGATCACCCCCTGGACACCGGCGCAGGCTGCGCTCCGGATAACGGCCCCCAGGTTGTGGGGGTCCTGCACCCCGTCCAGCACCAGCAGCAGTCCCTTTTCCGTCGAGGCCCGGCAGAGCGCCAGGATATCTCCCAGTTCCGCGTAGGAGTACCCCTCGACCCGGAGCGCCACCCCCTGGTGGTGCTCGGTGCCGCACAGCCGTGACAGGTCACTCTTTTCCCGCTTCCTGACCGGGACCCCCTTCTCGGCCGCCAGCTTCAGCAGCTTCTCCAGACGCCTGTCAGTTCCGGTCCCGGCCGTGAAAAGCTCGAAGGCCCTCCGTGTACCGCGGAGGGCCTCTGAAACCGGGTTCAGTCCGTAGATGATCTCTTCTTTCATTTCCTTCACACTCCCGCTATCTCGTCCACAATCACCTCCACCGCCTGGAGCGGGTCGGATGCGGCGCTGATGGGACGGCCGATCACCAGGTAGTCGGAACCCGCGGCAACCGCCTCGGCCGGGGTCATCACCCGCTTCTGGTCGTCGGTCGAGGCAAAGGACGGCCGCACGCCCGGGGTGACGATGAGGAAGTCGGGGCCGCACGCCTCCCGGATCAGCGGCACCTCCCTGGGGGAGGCCACCACCCCGTCGATTCCGGCCCGGTTGGCGAGCCGCGCCAGACGAACCACCATCTCCTCCACCGGCCGGTCAATCCCGACCCTCTTCAGGGTCTCCTCGTTTGAGGAGGTCAGGATGGTCACCGCCAGCACCCTGGGCCGCTCCCTCTCGGGGAACTCGGTCCGCAGCATCTCCGCGGTACGGGCCATCATCTCGTATCCGCCCAGGGCGTGGACGTTGAACAGCTTCACCCGCAGCCTGGCCGCCTCGCGCGAGGCCATGGCAACCGTGTTGGGGATGTCGTGGTACTTCAGGTCCAGGAACACTCCGGCTCCGAAGTTCTCTATCATCCGGACGATGTCCGGACCGTGGGCGGTGAAAAGCTGCTTCCCCACCTTAAACATCCCCACCCGGCCGGACAGGAGCGACACCCAGTGCTTGGCCGCGTTGAAGGTGTCGAAGTCCAAGGCGAAGATGATTTTGGAACGGGCTTGGTCTCGGGTCATAAAGAAATCCGGGCGCAAGGCGCAAGGCGCAGGGCGCTAGAAAAACAATTTACAAAATTCATGCCGTATCGATGGATCTGCCCCAACGGCCTGTTATTTCCAGAGTTCAATGAAGTGCCTCCGCCACCAGGGCCTTCACCTTCGCCACCGCATCCGCGACGGGGAGCAGCTCCACCTCGCCCGTCTTCCGGTCCTTCAGTTCCACGTTCCCCTGGGCCAGGTTCTTGCTCCCCGCCACGATGCGGAGCGGGATTCCGATCAGGTCGGCGTCCTTGAACTTGAAGCCGGGCCGCTCGTCACGGTCGTCCAGCAGGACCTCGACGCCGGCGTCGGAGAGCTCCTTGTAGATCCGCTCCGACGCCTCGCGTACCGGCTCCTCCTTGATGTTGAGGGCCGAGATGATGCAGTGGAACGGCGCGATGGGGATCGGGAAGATGATGCCGTTCTCGTCGTGGTTCTGCTCGATGCAGGCGGCCACGGTGCGGCCGATGCCGATGCCGTAGCACCCCATGAAGACGATCTGCTCCTTGCCGTCGGCGTCGAGGTAGCTGGCCTTGAGGGCCTTGGAGTACTTGGTCCCCAGCTTGAAGACGTGGCCCACCTCGATGCCGCGCCACATCTCCAGCACGCCGGTCTCGCAGCGGGGGCAGGCGTCGCCGTGGACCGCGTTGCGGATGTCGGCGAAGGTGGTGACCTGGAAGTCACGCCCCAGGTTCACGTTCTTCAGGTGGAGGTCCTTCTCGTTGGCGCCGGTGACGCCGTTCCTGATCACCTTGATTGCCGGGTCGGCCACGATCTTCACCTTGAGCCCCACCGGGCCGGCAAAGCCCACCGGAGCGCCGGTCACCTTGGCGACCACCTCGTCGTTCGCCATCTCCAGTTCGTCGCAGTCGAGCACGTGCTTCAGTTTGATCTCGTTCAGCTCGTGGTCGCCGCGCACCAGGGCGACCACCGGCTCGTTGTCGGCCAGCAGCACCAGGGTCTTGATCATGGACGCTTCATGGACCCCGAGGAACTCCGAGACCTCCCCGATGGTACGCTTGTCTGGCGTCGGAACCCGCTCCAGCGGACGGGGGTCGGCGTGCTCGGCCGCCTCGATGGGCCTCGTTTCGGCCTTCTCCACGTTGGCGGCGTAGTCGCAGGCGTTGCAGGAGGCGATGGCGTCCTCGCCCGAATCGGCCAGCACCATGAACTCGTGGGAGGAGGAGCCGCCGATGGAGCCGGTGTCGGCCTCGACGGCCCGGAACTTCAGGCCGCAGCGCTCGAAGATCCTGCGATAGGCCTGGTACATCTTCTCGTAGGAGAGGTCGGCCGCGTCGCCGTCCACGTCGAAGGAGTAGGCGTCCTTCATGATGAACTCCCGGCCGCGCATCAGGCCGAAGCGGGGCCGGATCTCGTCGCGGAACTTGCTCTGGATCTGGTAGAGGTTGACCGGCAGCTGGCGGTAGCTCTTGATCTCGCGCCGCACCAGGTCGGTGATGACCTCCTCGTGGGTGGGGCCGAGACAGAATTCGGCGTCCTTCCGGTCCCTGATGCGGAGCAGCTCCCTGCCGTACTGGTCCCAGCGACCCGACTCCTGCCAGAGCTCGGCCGGGATCACCCCCGGCATCAGCAGCTCGATGGCCCCGGCCCGGTTCATCTCCTCCCGCACGATGTTCTCCACCTTGCGGATGGAGCGGAGCCCCAGGGGGAGGTAGTTGTAGATGCCGGCGGCCAGCTTGCGGATCATGCCGGCCCGCAGCATCAGCTGATGGGACACCACCTCCGCATCGGCCGGGGTCTCTTTCACGGTGGGGATAAAGTACTGGGAATAGCGCATATGTAACCTCAGTTATGAATGTTGAATGTAGAATGCTGAATTATGAAATCCGGAAACCTGGACCGTCTTTTTCATAATTCATCCTTCTTTTACCATCCTCTCCACCTCGGCCACCAGGGCGTCGGCCAGCTCTCGCTCCGGGACCTTGCGAACGATCTCTCCGCGGCGGAACAGGAGACCTTCGCCCTTGCCGCCGGCAATGCCCACGTCCGCCTCCCTGGCCTCGCCCGGTCCGTTCACCACGCACCCCATGACCGCCACGGTCAGGGGCCGGATGACCTTCTGCAGCCGGCGCTCCACCTCCTCGGCAATGGGGACCAGGTCGATCCGGCAGCGGCCGCAGGTGGGGCAGGAGACCAGGTTGATCCCCCGTTGCCGGAGCCCCAGTGCCTTGAGAATGCCGTAGCCGACCCGGATCTCGTCCACCGGGTCGCCGGTCAGGGACACACGCAATGTGTCGCCGATCCCTTCGGCCAGCAGGATGCCGAGGCCGACCGACGACTTGATGGTGCCGGAAAAGGTGGTCCCGGCCTCGGTTATGCCGATGTGGAGGGGGTAGTCGACCCGTTGGGAGAGGAGCCGGTAGGCCTCCACGGTCTTCACCACGTCGGACGCCTTGAGCGAAATCTTTATCTGGTCGTAGTCCAGCTCCTCCAGGATGCGCACGTGACCCAGGGCCGACTCCACCATGGCCTCGGCCGTGGGGTGGCCGTACCGCTCCAGCAGCTCCTTTTCCAGGGAACCGGCGTTGACGCCGATGCGGATCGGCACCAGCCGCTCGCGGGCGGCCTTCACCACCTCGCCGACCTTCCATTTCTCCCCGATGTTGCCCGGATTGATGCGCAGGCCGTCAACCCCCATTTCCAGGGCCTTCAGGGCCAGCCTGTAGTCGAAGTGGATATCGGCGATGAGGGGGATGGCGACGGCCGACTTGACGGCCCCCAGGGCCTCGGCCGCCTCCATGTCCAGCACGGCGCAGCGCACCAGCTCGCACCCCGCCTCGGCGAGCAGCGCGATCTGGGCCGTGGTTGCGGCAGCGTCGCGGGTGTCGGTGCTGCACATGGACTGGACCGAGCAGGGCGCCCCGCCGCCAACGAGAACGTCTCCTACCCGGATCTGTCTGGTAGCTTTTTTCATAACGGGACATAGTAGCGAAAGAGATGGAACAAAGTCAAGGCGAACGGCTGCAAAGTGTTTGACAAAATCCCTCTTTTCCTTTCTAGTAAAGGCATGAAAAAACAACCACACGATAAGAAAAAACCCGAGATAAAGAAGCCAGCACCGGCCAAGCCGAAGCTGCAAAAGCCGGCCGTGGGCCAGATTATGGACCTGACCGTCGCAGCCCTGGACGAGGAGGGCTACGGCCTGGCGGTCCACGAAACCGGCCGCGTGCGGGTCTTCGGCGCCCTGCCGGGAGAGACCGTCCGAGCAAAGGTCACCTTTTCCGGTCGACGGGACACCTTCGCCGACGTGGTGAAGGTGCTGCGCCGTTCCCCCGACCGGCTGCTGACCCCTCCCTGCGACCGGGGCACCGAGTGCGACGGCTGCCCGCTGATCCGGATGAAGTACCGGGCCCAACTGGAGTGGAAGCAGGGCCTGGTGGAGGGAGCCGTCCGCCGCTACCCGTCGCTGCGGGAGACGGAAATCCTGCCAGTGACGGCGTCGCCGAAGCCCCTGGGCTACCGCACCACGGCCAAGCTGGTGATCTCCGGCAAGTTCGCCTCCCCGGTCATCGGCATCTACCGCCGCAACAGCCACCAGGTCATGGACATCGCCGACTGCCCGCTGCATCACCCGCTGATCAATCGGGTCGCGGCCGCGGTCAGGGACGGGATCATCAAGGGAAAGGTGCCGATCTACAACCCCAGGACCGGCAACGGCATACTCCGCTACCTGGTGGTGCGGGTCTCGGAACGGGAAAACCGGGCCATGGTCACCTTCGTCACCGTGGAGCGGAGCTTCAACGAAATCCACCACCTGGCCCGGCACCTGCAGAACGCCGTGCCCGAGGTGGCGGTGGTGGTGCAGAACGTCAACTCCTCGGCCGGAAACGTGATCCTGGGCGACCGGGACTACTTCGTCACCAGGGACCAGACCCTGACCGACAGCATCGGCCGGGTCCGCTTCTCGATTTCACCCCGATCCTTCTTCCAGGTGAACAACGAGGGGGCCCTGGCCATCTACGAAACGGTGCGGGAATGGAGCGGAGTGACCGGGAAAGAGACCGTGGTGGACGTCTACTGCGGGGTGGGCGGCATCTC
>JARKPN010000115.1 GCA_029975275.1 Geobacteraceae bacterium
GGCGGCCAAGCCGTCGCATGAACAGGTATCGTACACCTCGTCGGGCAGGTTGATCCCGTCGAGATAGATGGCCAGCCCTTCCTTCCTGCCGAAACGGACCACCTCGTCCTTTCCGTCACGGATGAAGCTGAGCTCGGA
This sequence comes from Geobacteraceae bacterium, assembly GCA_029975275.1. Lineage (GTDB taxonomy): Bacteria > Desulfobacterota > Desulfuromonadia > Geobacterales > Geobacteraceae > RPRC01. The sequence continues at coordinate 139 of JARKPN010000115.1, forward strand.
ACCGGCCGGGGCACCCGCCTCTTCGAGGACGAGCCTGACAAGCTCGATGGATTTTTCCAGATCGGCCAGGCGTATCTCAAATTCGGCGTGCTCGATCTCCAGTTCCCTGGTCATCACGGCAGTGACATCGGTAATCTCCCCTGACCCATGCGACAGCAGGGCCGAGGCGAGAGGAATCTCATACCTGGTTCTCCGATACGCCTGATGTATCGGATCCCATAGTCTGACAGTCACGTAGTGGCTCATTTGCTTGTCCTCCCATTCCCCCCTTGGTGCAACGCATGACCGTATGAATGGACGCATGACAATATCGAGAAAAAATCCGAGAATCGATGGAAATCGACTGTCATAATATTTTCAAGTATATTTTACTCTTGTTTGTAGTGGCGACAAGTATAAATATTTTTATTTTTGAAAGGATTTGACAGACAATTTTTAATATTGGACCATGACTTGTGGCTTGGTACAAAAACTTTTCTGTTGATCCATTAACTTGAAGAGGAAGTTTTTGCGTTATTTATATTGTTATATAACGCCAGATCGATTTCATTGTTATTGTTGGTAATGTTTCACATTGTAAGCCGGTACTCTATGTTGTTACCATTAAACCAATAGCCGGCGTCGTAATAAAAAACGCCGTGAACCTTGACGCTTCAAGGATGCACGGCGCTTTTTCTATGGTTATGTCTGGAAAGCACGCGGATCCCATTATGACCCGGCTTTGACCGAGTTCAGGATGCACCCGTCCTTGTATTTTCCGCATTTCAAAGGCATTGTTCTTGACAAGCGTACTTAACGCTGTTAAATCATTTAACGCCATAATTTTCAAGCAGGTCGGCTCAGGTGAACACATGGGCATTGTTGAACGCAAAGAACGTCAGAAGGAATCGCTTCGTCAGGATATTCTTGATGCTTCGAGAGACATTCTGCTTGCCGAGGGCTATGCGAAGCTCTCGATGCGCGGCATTGCGGAGCGTATCGAGTATTCCCCGACGACGATTTACAGCTATTTCAAGAACAAGGACGAGATTCTCTATCACCTCTGCGAAGAGGCTCTGGAGCGTCAATTCGAAGTCATCCACGCAGCCGGCCGCGACGAACCGTCCCCGCTCCTCCGTCTGCGCGCCGCTCTGCACGCCTATATCGATTTCGGTCTCTGCGAACCGGGTCGCTACCAGATCCTCTACATGGCGGACATCTCCCCCTATGTCAGTATGGCAAGCATCCTGGAAAAGGGCAGCCCTGCATTCAAACTGCGTGAGCTGATATGTCACAGAGTGAATGAGGCTCTGATTGGGTCGGAATGCGCCCGTGACATGGAAAGCGTTTCCCAGGCGCTCTGGGCGCATTGTCATGGAATCGTATCGCTCCTGATAGGCCGCCCCGATTTTCCATGGGTGGAGCGTGAAAGGCTCATTGAAACAGGCCTTGACATTGTTCTGAACGGGCTGGTTTCTCCAAAGAACCGGTAGCCGGTACGTTTTTGATAACCTGAGCATCGGTTCGTATCCATAACGGTACCGGGAGCGCACCGGTCGAATGCATACGGAACGGCAAAAGGGGTGGTGTATGAGAAAAACGGTTATCTGCCTGGCAGGTCTTCTGGTCATGACAATTCCGGCCTGCTCCCCGAATAAAACAGATGAACAGTCCGCCGGATCGCCGATACCGGTGAAGATCGGCAAGCCGCAGATGAGAGAGGATCATGAGGCCGTTTCGGTCAGCGGAACCGTTGCGTCTCCCGATGCCCCTTCCAATGTTTCCTTTCTCGTATCCGGCAGGGTGGTCCAAGTCGGCCCGCGGGAAGGCGATTCCATCAGGAAAGGGCAGTTCCTGGCATCCATCGACCCGACCGATTACAGCCTGGCGCTGGCGACGGCCGTGGCCCAGACCGGCATGGCCCGGACCGCGTATCAACGCGCCGAGGATGAGCATCGACGGATGAAGATGCTGTACGACGCCAAGAGCCTGGCGCCGAACGATTACCAGAAATTCAGGGCCGCCTATGAATCCGCCGGCCGACAACTGGAGCAGGCCGTTGCCTCTGAGGAGCTTTCCAGGAAGCGCCTGGCGGACGCGACGCTCCATGCTCCGGTGAACGGCTTTGTCGCAAGGCGTTCCGTGGAGCCCGGACAGATGACTGGTCCCGGCCAACCCGCCTTCGAGATCGTGAAACTGGATACCGTGGAGGTGAACGTCGGCGTGCCCGAGACCGACGTCCCTCTCGTTCGCGCCGGGCAGAAGGCCGCTGTTACGCTCCCGGCCCTGCCGGGGGAAACCTTCGAGGGGATCGTGCGGATTGTCAATGTTTCGGCCGATCCCCAGACCCGCACCTTCATGACGCGCATCAGCGTCCCGAACCCGAAGCACACGCTCCGCATCGGCATGATCGCGGAAGCCCGGATTCGCGGCGACAGGACGGTGAAGATGCTCACCCTGCCGGTCGAGGCGGTCGTGCGCGATCCCCAGGGCGCAACCATGGTCTATGTCTTCTTTCCCGACCGGAAGCGGGTGTATGCGAAACGGGTTGCAACAGGAGCCCTGTACGGAAGGGAGATCGAAATCAGACAGGGTCTTACCGGGGATGACCTTGTCATCCTGGCCGGCCAGGAGCGGCTCCGGGACGGTGCCGTCGTTTCCCCGGCACCGGCTGGATCTCCCGCGGACAAGGCGGCCGCGGCCGGGAAGGGAACCCGGCAATGAATCTGATCAAGGTCTCGTTACGGTATCCCACGGTGACGGTGATCCTGACGGTGCTGCTTGTTCTTGTCGGCTTTCGCGCCTTCTTCAACATGCCGCGCACCGAGGACCCCACGATAACGATACGCACCGGGCTGGTTATCGCCCTCTATCCGGGCGCCACCTCCGAACAGGTGGAAAAGCAGGTCACCAAAACCATAGAGAAACATATCTTCAAGTTTCCCGAAGTCAGGAAAGGAAAGACCTTTTCCACCAGCCGCCCGGGAGTGGTGGTCATCAATGTGGAACTGGAAGAATATGTGAAAAACACCGATGTGTTCTGGGCCAAGCTGCGCAACGAAATGAACGAGGCCCGGGCCACCGAATTGCCCGAGGGGGTGCGTGGCCCGATCGTGAACTCGGACTTCGGCGATACCGTTGCCATGCTGATCGCGGTGAAGGGGAAGCGGTACGGCTACCGGGAACTGCGCGAGTACACGGACCGGATCCAGGATGAACTCCGGACGGTCCGGGACGTGGGGAAGCTGGCCACCTATGGCGGCCAGAGCGAAGAGATATGGATCACCAGCAGCCTTGCGCGGGTTTCTCAGTACTTTGGCGAACCTCTGCGGGTTGTCCAGGCACTGAGGCAGCGAAATGTCATCGAAGGGTCCGGGAAGTTCGAGGCGGATACCGCCGCGATCCCCATGAGAACGACCGGTTTTTTCACCACCGAGGACCAGATCCGCAATGTCCTGGTGGATGTGTCCCGTACCGGGCAGCCGGTCTATATCCGGGACTTCGCCGACGTGGAGCGCCGCTACCAGGACCCGACGTTCCTGGTGCGCCATGACGGCGAGCCGAGCGTCCTCCTTTCCGTGGAGATGCAGAAGGGGAGGAACATCGTGCAACTGGGCGAGCAGCTTGACCTTGTGTTCGCCCGTCTGAAAAACATTCTCCCGCCGGACATTCAGCTCGAACTGGTGGCCGATCAGCCGAAGGTCGTGAAGAGCCGCATGTCCAGCCTGAGCCATGAGTTCATGCTGGCAATCGGCGCGGTCATCCTGGTGACGATGCTCCTCCTGCCGATCCGTGTCGCTGTGGTGGCCGCGCTGGCAATCCCGGTCACCCTCTGCGCAACGCTGGGCGTGATGAACGCCCTGGGGATCGCGCTTCATCAGGTATCAATCGCGGCCTTGATAGTGGTGCTCGGTATTGTCGTGGATGACGCCATCGTCATCGCGGACAACTACGTTGAGCTTCTCGACAGGAAAGTTCCGAGGCTCGATGCGGCCTGGCGGTCGGCCACCGAGGTGGTCGTTCCGGTCTTCACCGCGACCATGACCATCGTCTGCTCATTTCTGCCGCTCCTCGTCATTACCGGGTCGGTCGGGGAATTCGTCATGGCGCTCCCCCTCACCGTTGCCATCGCGCTGACGGTTTCGTTCGTCGTGGCCGTGATGCTCACGCCCATTCTATGCCGGTTTTTCATAAAAAAAGGGCTGCACGACCACGAAAAAGGGGAGACAAGGGTAAAGAAAAAGACCCTCAGCGTCCTGGACAGGCTCCAGACATGCTACAAGGTCCTGATTGTCTGGTTCATGGCCAGAAAACGGCTTGCCGTGCTGCTCGGTGTCGTTGCCGTTGTCTCGGGCGCCCTGCTTTTCACGACCGTCCGGGAGCAGTTTTTCCCTTCGGCGGAGCGCAACCAGTTCGTCATCGACGTCTGGATGCCCCAGGGCAGCCGCATCGAGAGCACCGACACGGTGATGCGCAGGATTGAGAAACGGCTCGCCGGTACAAGCGACATCGCCCATTACGCCACGTTCGTCGGGCAAAGCGCGCCCCGCTTTTACTACAATGTCAATCCCCAGCAGCCGGATCCGGCGTACGGCCAGTTTATCGTCAACACGAAGTCGGTGGAGGATACCTCCCGGCTCGTGGGCGAACTGCGCGCCGACCTGCCGAAACTGACGCCTGAAGCGCTGGTCATCGTCAAGGAACTGCAGCAGGGGCAGCAGATGGAAGCGCCGGTGGAAGTCCGCATCTCCGGCGATGACATCGTCGAACTGAAGCGACTTGGCGACCGGGTTCAGGAAATCCTTTCCGCCGTGCCGTTTTCCCTCTACGTCCACCAGGATTTTTTCAACGATTCGTGCATGCTGGACGTGAACATCAACAATGAAATGGCCAACCGGCTCGGCATAACCAACTCCTCGGTTTCCGGTCTGCTCAGGGGCGCATTCGACGGCGCGCCGGTGAGCACCTTCTGGGAGGGCGACCGGCCGGTCACCATCATGCTTCGCCTCGACCAGGAATCCCGTTCGTCCTTCTCCGGTGTGCGAAATGCCTACATGACCTCCCAGCTTACCCATGCCAGCGTGCCGCTCCGCTCCATCGCCACCCTGGAACCGGACTGGCAGACCAGCCGCATCGTGAGGCGCAATGGCATGCGCACCATTACCGTGCGCGGTTTCGTGGAGCAGGGGTGGTACGGCTCCGACCTGCTGAAAGCGGCTCAAACCGATATCGAGGCAATCCGGCTCCCGCTCGGGTACCGCATGGAATACGGCGGAGAAAAGATGAACCGTGACGAGACCTTTCCGCAGATGACGGTGGCCCTGGGGATCAGTCTGCTGGCCATCTTCCTGGTGATGCTCATCCAATTCAGGACCATCTCCGACCCCCTGGTGGTGATGTCTTCCATACCGCTGGCATTGCCGGGCGCGGCGCTCGGGCTGGTGATCACCAATAACCCGTTCGGATTCACCGCATTCATCGGCATGATCAGCCTGTCCGGCATCGTGGTGCGTAACGCCATCATCCTGGTCGACTACATCAAAGAAAGAATCGCCGCAGGCGAGACACTGGAACAGGCGGCGACGGATGCCGGAGAGCGCCGTCTGCGGCCGATCTTCCTGACCTCCATGGCCGCGGCGGTCGGGGTGACGCCCATGATACTCTCGGGTTCCAGCCTCTGGAGCCCTCTGGCGAGCGTGATCGCCGTCGGGCTGATCTTTTCCATGTTTTTCACCCTGCTGGTGGTGCCGGTCCTGTACGTGCTGGTCAAGTCGCGCACGGGTAAACCGGGTGCCGCCCGCGCTGCGCTGGTGGCAATCTGCCTCCTGGCCGCAGCCGGAGAGGCGTCGGCGGAGCAGATGAAACTCACGCTGCCTGAAGCCGTCGATCTCGCCCGGCGCCGGAACAGCGCGCTGAAAATCTCCAGGGAGAAGATCGAGGAAAGCCGGCAGAGGATTGTGTCGGCCAGATCGAGATACTATCCCCAGTTGTCCAACGAAACCTCCTTGCTGGGCGTATCCGACAAGAACCTGGTGACCGTTCCGGCGGGCAGCCTGGGGACCATTCCGGGGCTTGGTCCCTTTCCGACGCGGGACACCTCAATCAATCAGGGGTCCGACGTGCTGCTGCTCAGCAGCACCACCCTGACCCAGCCGCTGACGCAGCTCTTCAAGGTACACGAGTCCCATCAAATCGCGAAGGCCGACCGCGCCATCGCGGAATCGGATGCGCGCAAGACCGAGAACGAGGTCGTCTTCGTCGTGCACCAGCTCTACTACGGCCTGCTCATCGCCCAGAAACAGAAAGAGGCGGCGCAGGCGGCGGTGGAGGCGGCAAAGGAGGGGCTGCGGGAAAGCGAGGACGCCGTGAGGTCCGGAAACGTGCTCGAGGTGGCTGCAACGGGAAGTCGTGTCCAGCTCCTGCAAGGCAGGCAGGCCCTTCTTGCGGCTGAAATTCAGCAATCCGACGTGATGACGGAACTGAACGATCTCCTGGGGCTGCCGCTGGATACGGAACTGGAGCCCGCGCCGATCACGGATGCGTTCCCTGCTCCGCGAACCCTGCCGGAATATCTCGGGGAGGCCCTGTCCCGCAATCCTGAACTGACGGGAGCGCGGGAGGCCGCGGTAAAGGCAGGCCATGCCGTCGATGCGGCCTATGATGAATACATCCCGGATATCAGCCTGTTTGCCCGCTACACCTATCAGGACGGCGCTCCTTTTGTCGCGCACAACATCGGGACGTTCGGCGCGCAGATGACCTGGAACATCTTCGACTGGGGGACGCGCAGCGGCGTCGTCGGTCAGAGGAGGTCGCAACTGGCCCAGGCCCGGGAGAACCAGAAACGGATTGAACAGCGTATCAC
>JARKPN010000117.1 GCA_029975275.1 Geobacteraceae bacterium
GGTGGCATGCTGCTGCTCCGCCGCGGTTGCTATCTGGTTGACGTTCATGGCCACCGAGTCAATCTGTTCCAGAATCGTCCGGAGGGCGGCTCCCGACTTGGCCGCTTCGGCGGAGCCTCGGCCACCTCGCTTACTCCAGCCTCCATGGTTTTCACCGCAGCCCTGATGTCGGACTGGATTGCCTTGATCATGCCGCCTATCTGCTGGGTCGCCCCGGTGGTCCGTTCCGCAAGGGCCCGCACCTCGTCCGCCACGACCGCGAAGCCCCGACCCTGCTCACCGGCCCGGGCGGCTTCGATGGCGGCATTGAGCGCCAGCAGGTTGGTCTGGTCGGCAATGTCCTCGATGGTGCCGACGATTTCACCGATCTGCTCCGATTTGGAGTCCAGGTTGCCGATGGTCGCCGCGGTCTCCTTCACCTTGTCGGAGATGACGGTCATGAGCGCCACGGTGCCGTCCACGGTCCGGGTGCCGGCCGAGGCCGAGGCGCTGGCCGTCTGTGACTGGGTTGCCGTCGAGACGCAGTTTTCGGCGATCACGCACGAGGTCGCCGCCATTTCCTGGCTCGCCGTGGCGATTGCCACGGTCTGCTCGACCGCCTGCTTTCCTCCGGCTGCCATAGTCTCTGCGGTCAGGGTCAGGTGTTCGGCCGCATCGGCAAGTTGTTCCGCATCCCCGGCTATCCGGGTGATCAGGTCCCGGATCACGGCGGTCAGATGGTTGTAGGATTCGGCCAGGTTGCCGATTTCGTCGTACGAGGTCACCTCGATGGTCCTGGTGAGGTCCCCCCTGCCGCACTTGAGTTCATCGACGAACTGCTCGACGGTCCGCACGAGTTTAACGATATTCCTTATGATCGCCCGCTTGAAAAACAGGTGCATGCCGGCGAGCATCAGCACCAGAAAAACAAGGCCCGTGGAGCCGATCATGATGCCGAGCTTCTTGGCGCTGTCGTAACCGCCCTGAATCGACGTGGTCAGATAAATCCCGCCCAGATACTTCTTGTCCCCCCCGTGGCATCCCTGGCAACGTGCCTCGTTTACCAGTGGCACGGCAATGTTCAGGGTTCGTTCGCCCTTCAGAACAGCCTTGTTCTCGGCCGTCCCGCCGCGTTTGAAGGAGCTCAGCACCAGTGGGTTCACCGCGCCGCCGGTTCCCCCCAGGTATTCCTTCCCCTCGCTGTCGCATAGTCTCAGGTCCTTGATGAAGCTGTTCTTTTTGGCAACCTCCAAGTAGCCCGCCTCTTCACCGGAGTCACCCTTCATCATGATCTCACCGATATCCATGGCAATCATGGATGCGATGTTATGGGCGTTGTTCTGCTGGAGCTTCACTGTCGACACGGTCTGCAGGTACAGGGAGATGATGCAGAGCAACCCGATCCCGAGCGTCAGGGTGATTCCGATGATGGTCAACGCTTTGGCCTCAATGCTTTTTCCGGGCATAATCCCTCCTTGGTAGTTCACTGGTAACCAAGTTACAAATCAAGGTGACACTTTTATATATATGTTGCCATAGAGGTAAGCCATGGAGAGACACCCTCTCATCAGTTCTTAGGAAGTGCAGAGCGGTTGCCGGATCTCATCATACTGCGCAGACACAACGAACAAAGTCGGTTCATTGCGCGAAGGCGTCATTGCCTGTTGTTGAATCTTCCAGGATCTTCGAGTGTCTGTAACCCAACATCTCCTGGACGCGCTCAGGCTCCAAGGGCTCGGCAAGGTAGAACCCCTGGGCCTCGTGGCACCCCAGGCTCCTCAGAAGGACCATCTGCTCGCCGTTTTCGACTCCCTCAGCCACAATCCTCAAACCCAGACTGTGGGCCAGAGAGATGATCGCTTTAACGATTTTCATGCCTTCCACGTTGTTGGTGAGGTCTTTGACGAACGAGCGGTCGATCTTGATCTTGTCTATCGGAAAATTCTTCAGGTAACTTAACGAGGAATAGCCTGTGCCGAAATCGTCCATGCTCATCAGGATCCCCATTTCCTTGAGACCGCGAAGTATCTGAATATTGCCGTCGCCGTTGTCCATCAACACACCTTCAGTGAATTCGAATTCCAGGATGGACGGGTTCACGTCAATTTCACCTACTATTCTTTTAATCATCGACAGAAAGTCCCGATGCTTTAACTGATTCGCGGAAATGTTTATTGCCACCCTGAAAGGTTGACATCCCGAAAGGCCCCAGACTTTTGCCTGGCTGCATGCGGTGCGGATGATCCATTCTCCTATCTCGTGAATCAATCCGGAATCCTCCATTCGCAGGATGAATTCCGCCGGCGGTATGACGCCGAACTCAATGCTGTCCCAGCGTAACAGCACTTCCACCCCGGTCATCCGGGCAGTATTCAGGTCCCATTGCGGCTGGAAGAGCAAAAAGAACTCCTCTCGTTCCACCCCCTTTCGTAGGCTGTTTTCGATGGCAACGCGTCTCAGCATGTTCTGGTGCATCTCCAGGGAGTAAAACCGGTAACGGGCCCTTCCTTCGTTTTTTGCGTGGTACATTGCGTTGTCGGCGCACCTGAGAAGGGTCTCGGCGTCATGGCCGTCATCGGGATACATTGCAATACCGATGCTTGCGTTGCTGTAGATGACCCTCCCTTCTATCGTGAACGGCTCCGCGAACAACGATATGATCCGCTCCGCTGCTGTCGAAGCGCTCTTCTGGTCGCAGTTCAGAGAGAGAACTATCACAAATTCGTCGCCTCCAACCCTGGCCAGTATGTCGGACTCGCGCATGTTGACGGAAAGACGTTTGGCAACCGCTTGGAGCAGTTTGTCACCGCAATTGTGCCCCAGGGTGTCGTTCACGTCCTTGAAGTTGTCGAGATCAAGGAAGAGTAGACCGACTTTCTGACTCTCACGGCACGCCAGCGACAGAACATGACACAACCGGTCATGAAACATGCAGCGATTGGGGAGTCCGGTCAATGAATCGAAATATGCGAGGCGATGGATCTTGTTCTCCGCGTTTTTTCTCTGCGTTATGTCCTCACAGGCGGTTACCATTCCCAAAATCTCGCCGTCTGCGTTCCTCACCACTACAGATGTAAGCTGTACGGGAAACTCCTGACCGTTTTTCCTGAGGTTCACGCTTTCCCGGCTCCATAGTTCGAAGCCGTCCAGCTGTTTGGGAAGAAAGGGCTTCCTTAATCTGCTGTCGGCAAAATTTCTGGCTTCCGTGCCGATGAGATTTTCTACGGAATAACCGTGCATCTCCGCCTCAGCGGGGTTCACGTAGATAATCTTTCCATTCCTGTCAACCAATGTAATTCCGATTGGCAGACATTCGATGGCCTGCCTGAGCATCAGGTTGCGGTTTTCCGTATGCCAGATTTGGGTTACATCCTGAATTGTTCCGATCACGATTCTTCCGGCTTCCGACGTTTCGGAGATCGCCCGCCCATGGAGACGGAAGACCGAGGGCGACGGCTCACTTCCGGCGATGGGGATTTCGAAAAAGCAGCAAGACTCCCCCGTAACGGCGTCCCTCAGAGTTGCGGCGACCTTGCCCCGATAGTGGTATGGAAAAATGGATACGAAGCTTTTCGATGAGTCAATATGACCCTCTGGTGCAAATCCCAGCAGTTTCAGACTCTTGTCTGAAATACGGAACTCGTCGGTCAAAGGATCCCATTCCCAGTCGGCAAGCCTGGCTATCCGCCGCATCATCTCCAGCCTTGCCTTGTCTTTCGCGAGCATTTTAGTGCTATTGGCGGCTCGCAGTATGTGTCGGATCCTGTGTATGAGAATTCCGGGCTTGACAGGTTTCGTGATGAAGTCGGTGGCTCCTGTGGCATATGCCCGCCGGATCGATGTATCGTCGTCCGACGAGGTGACCATGAGGATCGGCGTATAGGTTCCATTGGGACACACACGCATCCCCCGGCAGGTTTGAATTCCATCCATACCGGCCATGTTCAGGTCAAGGAGCACCAAATCGGGCTGCTCGGAGACGAAGATGTCAATGGCTGTGGCACCGTCGCCCGCGACTACCGTGCCGAACCCGGCTTTGCCCAGCAGATCCCGAAGGTATGTGCGCATGAAACTGTCGTCATCGACAACGAGAATTAAGGAATCATCGGCTTGTTTCATGAGGTTTGGTAATCAGCATCCGGCAGGAGCAGCGTTAGGATTCACGTGATGGCTCCGTTGATGAAACGGTTAATACGGGCGGCCGCATCAGGTTCAATATCGACGTATTTGATGCCGATGCCGCCTGACGCGCACGGCGCTGGCGAGTCCATGACATAGATGACCTCACCGGTAAGCCTCACCGGCGGATCGGCAGTGTTGAGACTCAGGTAAATAACCACCTGCGAACTAACCTGAAGTAAATCACTGCTGGTTCTAACCAGCATCCCCCCTTCACCCAGCGTCTCGGTCTCTGCCACGACCATCCGGTCCCCGACGCGAATCACTACGTCCAACGACGCTCTTATGCGTAATGCCCGCCGTTTATCGACAAACGGCAGATTCCGCTGGAGCATGTCGTGGATCACCCTGATGTTGACCGGCTTGGTGAGAAAATCGGAACACCCTGCCTCCCTGGCCCTTTTCTCACTCTCCGCCGAGCCGTCCGTTGTTACGAAGACCACTGGAATGCCCCCGGTTTCAGGAGAGCCGGTTATCTCGCCGCAGATACAGAGCCCGCCACGCGGCGGGACGTTCAGTTCCGAAACCACCATGTCGGGTTTTTCGTTCCGGACCATGGCGAGTCCGGATTCACCGTCACCTGCACAGAAAACTTCAAATCCCATCCCGGATATTACCCTGTTCAGGAATTTGACGAATGTTTCCGAAGGATCAATAACAACTATTTTTCTCATTCTTCCTCCTTCCATCGCGAGACGACGGGATCATGTCTTCACGGTGTGGGCGACTTCGAATCCCGTTCCCTGGACTACGGGCATATTGACGCATCTGTCCGGTTCAGAACAGGCAGGTGCCGGCAGCACAAAGTACTTCTTTAAATAAATCAATCACAATGGAAAATAAACACACATCATCTGATAAGATCTGGCGGGATATGACTTGAAGGGGTTATGGGCAGTTGGTTACAGGATGGTTATGGGCGCGGAGAAACAATAACCAATGTTGTGAATCGTCTTGACCGGTTGGGGTTTGCCGGAGACGGTTTCGATCTTGCGCCGGAGCCGGCGTATGAGGGAATCCATGGCCCGGCGGGCATACTCGTCGTCCCGGTAGTTGAGCGCCGTGAGGAGCGCACCCCGACTGACCGGGTTGCAGGCGGCCTCGGCAAGGCAGGTAATGAAGTGCATCTCCTTGGGTGTCAGGGGCACCGGGTCACCCTTGGGAGTCAGCAGTCGCCACATGCGGCGATCCAGCTGCCAGATGCAAGGATGGGAAGGAGTCGCGGGGTGTACCCCCATGAGACGGCTCTTGAGGTTGGTAAGTACGGCTGCCAGTTCCCGGCATTCGACCGGCTTGACCAGGTACTGATCAGCGCCGGTGTCGTATCCCCTCAGACGGTCATCCACAGAGTTGCGCGCAGTAAGAATGATAACCCCCATCGACGTGTTTTTCCGTATGTACTCGGCAAGGACGAAACCGGACTGGTCGGGGAGCCCCACATCGATCACCGCTATTGAATAATGGGATTCACTGATGGCGCGATAGAACTCCAGGCAACTGCCGACACCTACGACCCTATGGCCATCGAGAGTAAGGAATTCCACCAGGCTGTCACGGAGGTCGATGTCGTCCTCGACTATGATTACCCTGCCGTCTTCAATCATATACGTATCCGGAATGCATCTGCCGCGTAACCTCGTATGTCCGGTGCGCAAAGCGCGAATCAACTTAGTGGGGCATTCCCCGCCCCTTGCGTCAGGGCCGCATTTTCTTCGGCAGAGTGAAGGTAAACACCGTACCGTCCGCCTCGGAGCTTTCAAAATCGACCACACCGCCCAGGACTCGCTCGCCGAACAGCTTCATGGAAAAGGTGCCGAGCCCTCTCCCGGCCTCCTGCTTGGTAGTGAAAAACAGCTGGAAGATGCGCATGGACACCTGTTCCGGGATGACCGCCCCGTTCCAGGTACGGAACACCACGTGCTCCCCGGCATTCTTCACCGAAAACCTGACCTCGCCCCCCTCGTCTGTTGCCTCCAGGGCATTGACGAGCATATTTGTCAGTATCCTGAGCAGAATCGGTAGGTCGGAGTGGAAGGCGAACGACTGCCGAGGGGCGTTGACGGTCACGTGCTTGCCCGCCGCCGCCGGGTGGCTGGAGATTACGGCGTTGATCTCCTCAACGACCTGCCGCGTCGAGATCCGGACCGGGTTCAGCTGAAAACCATCCCGGGAGTTCTCATGGATTGCCCGCTGCATCATGACTTCTCTGACCAGGCTGTCGGAAATGCGGCGAAGCCTTTCGCGCACCTTACGGGAGTCGGCCGTGCCGTCGAGTCTGGCCATCAGATCCACGGTACAGCTGAGTCCCATGACGGTGTTGTTGACGTCGTGGAGAAAGGTCCGCTCCAGGGCGATACGCCGCTCTTCGTCGGAGATGTCCTGGACGAATAGCAGTACAAACCGTGACCCTTCAATGTCCAGGGGTGACGCCTTCACCCTGAGACACAAGTCCTCGGGACCGTTTCCCCTGTTCGCCGTTAGGATGCATTTCCGCTCGACGCCGGCGTGGGTTGAAAGGCTCGCCACAATAGCCAGCACGGCTCCGCAGGTCGCGCAGTACTTCCCGGTGCCGCAGCCGTTTCGATGGTCCCGGGAGTGGACGCAGTTCAATGCCTCACCGGGACGCAGGCCAAGCGCCGTGCCCGGGTCGGTTATGCCGAGCGCGGCTAGAAAATTGTTGTTGACCGCCAGTATCTGCCGGTCTTCATTCAGCACGGCAATCAGGCCGCTCACGGAAGTGAGGAGGACGTTGACTATAGGATTCCCTACCACAAGCTCAACCTGGCGGAGCAGCTCCCTCCTGCCGACCCTCCCGGGAGAGGCAAACCACGTTGCGATATGCTCACTGTCCCGTCTCGTGTCCTCCTGAATCACCGCCATTGCACGCACCCCCTCTTTTCTTCGCCTGGCGCTCGATCGTATCCAATGCGGCCCCGGGGCTTTTTTAATACAAATCTAAATGCATTTCAAGTAATTCCCGGGAAATAACGCTGACTACGTATTGATTCATTTTTCGAGGAGGGCGGCTCCTTATGAGTCGATGAACGTGAAAGCCCGAACCTCACAGTACAATTAAGGCCATGTCATGAAACTTGTCGCGCCTGTTTCACTCCATGGAATATCTTTCGCCGATGACCTCCAGCACCTCTTTCAGGACCAGGTCCAGCAGGATGCCCGCCATTGCCGGGTCCAGCATCCCGGAAGGACCGAGGATATGGCACAGCTGGTAATAGGTCTTGCCGTCTTTTATGAGCAGCCTGCCGTAATAGGGCTCCTCGCGGGTGTACATATCATAGGCGATGCCGGCCACGTTTGCCAGTATCTCCACGTCGTCCGGGCAGTCGATCACCAGGTCCACCATGAAGAACAGGTTGTTCTCCCGGTACAGGACGCCGGCTGACAGTTCCTGCCGCTCATCGTCGATGTCCAGCAGAATGGTGTAGTTGAGTAGGGTATGGTCCACTTCCCGGGACTTGATGAACCTTCTGGTCAACTCCTCCCTGAAAAGTGTTATCGGGCTTTTTCCTATTCCGTTCCATGCGTATGCCATCAAGTCGTCCTTCTCTTCATAGTAGTCATCCGGAGAGTATACGTCATACTCCAGCCGAGAGACAGTCCTTTTCATTTCCGCTCGGGATGGGTATACTGCCTGCCTGGCCTGTCTTCAGGCGGGAAACATCGGCGGGGCCGGGTTGCGGCATTCACTGGGGGGATAAAGATGATTCTGGAAGCGTTGCAGGTGGGTCCTTTGCAGGTCAATTGTTACATTGTCGGCTGTGAAGAGAGCCGTGAAGGGGTGGTGATCGACGCCGGAGGGGATGCGGAGGAGATCCTCGCCAGGGTCGGTAAGCTGGGCCTTTCCATCAGGTATCTGCTGAGCACCCACGGCCACTTCGACCACGTGGGTGGCAACCGGGCCGTGCTCGCGGCAACCGGCGCGGAGTTCCTGATTCACGAACGGGACTCCTATTTTCTGTCGAGGGCCGCGGAGTCGGGGAGGGACTTCGGCGTGGAGACGGAAAATTCCCCGGAACCGGACCGTTTCCTGGAGGACGGGATGCAACTGGAGTTCGGCAGTCACTGCCTGGAGGTCATCCATACGCCGGGCCATTCCCCTGGCGGGTGCTGCCTCTGGTGTGAGGCCGAAAGGGTCGTGTTTACCGGTGATACCCTGTTCAACGGATCCATAGGGAGGTTCGATCTCCCGGGCGGCAATCCTTCCCTGCTGGCACGCTCCATCCGGGAGCGGCTCTACGCCCTCCCCGACGACACGCGGGTCTGTCCCGGTCACGGGACCTGGACCACCATCGGTCACGAACGGCTTCACAATCCGCATGTCCGGGGCTCCGGGGCAGCCGGGAAAAAGGAGTGAGGGTAACCGCCTATTTTCTTTCAGGCTGCGTCAGTATTCCGGTTTTGCCGGTCCTGGGGGCGTGGTCCGGAAAAACCAGCTGATACCAGCTCCAGTAATAGGGGAGGGTGACGGCGATCCCGTCTTCTTTGCGGATCTTTTCACCCGCCGTCTTTTCGGCAGTCCTCAAAACGCGTTTGTTTTCGTTCATGGGAGACCCTCCTTCGTAACCTTTGCCATTGCTCATTTCATCCGGCAGGATCGGAGTTCGCTTCAAGATTCCGAACGGAGTTCATTCCAGAGCGTTCTCTTTTCCTGACGGAGTATCCCGCGCAGACGTTCCTGTCGTTCGCTCTTTTATATGGGTTACCGGTTCCTCCCCCCTTCGAGCGTATTGCCTTTTCTATCTCCAGTGTAGCTCGTGGAAAGTTTCGTGCAATTCACCTTCATATATCCATGGGCAGTGCCGGCCCTGACCGGCGTTTCATGGGTTTTCCGGCCGGGCGTTAATGGAAACCGGTTTAGTGAAGCATTGTTTACCAGTATATGGAAAATTGTGTTATCTTTGCAGCGACATTCATACAATTGAGCCGGGGAGAGGTTTGGAAATGGGTGAAGGAAACGGAATCAATGCACCATTCGGCCCCCATACCATCTGCGCAACTATGCCGGGAGGGGCCGGCAGCGTCTCTGTTGGCGGGCCGGGTCGGATCGTCAGGCCCTTGACGGTCGTGGGGGTCGGCGCATCCGCCTGCGGGGCGGATGCCCTGCGGCGTTTTTTCGCGTCCGTGCCGCCGGACAGCGGACTGGGTTTCGTGGTCGTGCATTCGGCATCCGATATGGGTGCGGTGCTTCCCGGGATCCTGGCCGGTTGCACCATGCTGCGGGTTCTGACCGTGGAGGATGGGATTAAGCTCTTGCCGGATACGGTGTACGTGAGCCCGGCCGGAGGGATTGCTTACATCAGCGGGGATAGCGTCCGCCTGAGGGCCCCCGGCCGCCGCCACGAAGCCCGTTACCCGACGGATCTCCTGCTCCGGTCGCTTGCGGCTGAGCTGGGGGAAAGGGCATGCGCCGTGATCCTTTCCGGCGTCGGGGACGACGGTGTCGAGGGGGCAATGGCGGTCAAGAGGGCGGGCGGGATAGTGTGCGCCCAGGAACCGGCTTCGGCCGCCTGCGACCACTTGCCCCTGGGAGTCGTCGAAGCGGGTGCGGTGGACATGCTGCTTCCTGCCCATCTGATTCCCGGGAAACTCCTGGAGGTTGTCCCGGGCGCCGGCCGTATCGAATCCGCCATAAAGATCCCGGTGGAACTTGACGACCAGCTGCGCGCCATATTCCGCATCGTGAAATCCAGGACCGGCAACGATTTCAGCTCCTACAAGACGAACACCGTCATGAGGCGCATCGAACGGCGCATGATCCTGAACGGCGTGGGAGTTGTCGGGGACTACCTGGCCCTGTTGAAGGAAAATCCGCGGGAGGCCGATGAACTCTGCCGGGAATTCCTTATCGGCGTGACCAGCTTCTTCCGGGACCCGGAGGCATTCGAGAAACTCCGGGAGTCGGTGATCCCCGGGCTTTTCGCAGGCCGCGACCCCGAGGATCCGGTCCGCATCTGGCACGCCGGCTGCGCCACCGGTGAAGAGGCCTATTCGACCGCTATCCTGATCCGGGAATACCTGGAGGAACGGCAGCTCGACGCCAGGGTGCAGATTTTCGCCACGGACATCGACGAACGGGCAATAGCCCGTGCCCGAGCCGGGAGCTATCACGAGGGGATCGAGGCGGACCTGTCCGAGCAGCGGCTGAGGAGTTTCTTCACGGCCGGCGCGGGCCGCTACCAGGTGATAAAACCACTCAGGGAGATGGTCATCTTCGCCCATCACAACATCATCCGGGACCCCCCTTTTTCCCGGCTCGATCTGCTGGTCTGCCGCAACTTTCTCATCTATCTCAACCCGGAAATGCAGATGCGGCTCATCCCGCTCTTTCACCAGGTTCTGAAGCCCGGGGGTGTCCTTTTCCTGGGGGGTGCCGAGACCATAGAACGTCATTCGGACCTGTTCATTCCCGTTGACAAGAAATGGAAGATCTTTGAACGGAGCGATGCGGAGCGACGGATGGACATCGGCCTTCCCCTGGTTCCCAGGGTCTGGATCCCCAACGGCGCCGCGCGGGACGCACGTCCCTGCGGAGGCGGCGAGCAGACCCCCGGAATGGTCGTGGAAAAGCTCCTCATGGAGCGTTACTCCCCCCCCTGCGTGGTGGTGAACGAGAGATACGAGGTGGTGCACGTATCGACGCGGCGGACAGGGCTCTTCCTGGAGCTGGCGCCGGGCGAGCCGAACCAGGATATCCTCAAGATGGCCAGGGAAGAGTTGCGGCCGACCCTGCGGGCCGCGATCCACAAAGCCTTCAGCGAGCAGAAACAGGCGGTTTTCCGCGGTGTGCGGCTCTGCGTCAACGGCGATAGCGTGGCGGTAAACGTGCTGGCCGAACCCGTCACCCTGCCATCGTCCCGCGGCAGGCTTGCCATGGTCGTGTTCGAGCCGTGCAATCCGCCGGCTTCGGCATCCCCTGAGTCGCCCACGGCCGGGTGCGCTTCTTCCGGCGAGGTATCCTGCCGGGATGTACTGATCCGCCAGTTGGAGGAGCAGCTGCGCGTCTCCCACGAGCAGCTGCAGGCCACCATCGAGCAGTTGGAGACCTCCAACGAGGGGCTCATGTCCGCCAATGAAGAGCTCATGTCCACCAACGAGGAGTTCCAGGCCACCAACGAGGAGCTGCAGTCCACCAACGAGGAGCTGGAGACCTCCAGGGAGGAGCTGCAGGCGCTGAACGAGGAACTGGTCACGGTCAATGCCGAGCTCCAGGGGAAGGTGGAGGAGCTGAACCATGCCACCAGCGACATGGAGAACCTGCTCAACAGCTCCGAGATTGCGACCGTCTTCCTGGACCGCCGGCTCAACATCAAGCGGTTCACCCCGGCCATGGCCGATATCCTCGACCTGATCCCCTCCGATATCGGGCGCCCTTTCCGTCATATGGCGGGAAAGATCGAGTGGCCCGAATTCTCCCAGGACACGGCAGAGGTGCTGCGGCAGGAGACGCTGGTGGAACGGGAGATTTCGGTCCAGAAGGAGGGACGCTGCTATATCATGAGGGTTCTTCCCTACCGGAGCGGTGACGGTAGGGTGGACGGGATTGTGGTGACCCTGTTGGACATCACCGAGCGGAAGCTCTCCGAGGAGGCTTTGCGGCGGAGCGAGGAGCGGCTGCGCCGGCTGACCGACCATCTGCCCTGCTATGTCTGTTACGTGGACAGAGAAGAGCGATACCGTTTTGCCAATGAGACCTACCGTTCCTGGTTCGGGCTCGACCCCGCCTCTATCCTGGGACTCAAGATAGAGGAACTGGTCGGGCCGGAGAATTACGGCACCATCAAGCCGCACGTCGACGAGGCGCTGGCCGGCCGAACGGTCAGTTTCGATTACCAGATGAACCTCCCGACCGGGGCGAAACGGTACGTGAATGTGACCTATGTGCCCGACTGTGATGCGCGCGGAGTGATAGGCGGTTTCTATGTGACGGCCATAGACCTGACCGAACAGAAGCTGGCCGAGGAGTCCTTGCGTGAAAGCGAGGAACGATGGCAGTTCGCCATCGAGGGGAGCAATGACGGGGTCTGGGACCGGAATGTCCGGACCGGCGAGGTCTTTTTCTCCAGGCAGTGGAAGGAGATGCTTGGGTTTGGCGAGGACGAGATCGGCTCCTCTGTTGATGAATGGTTCGGCAGGATCCATCCGGGCGATCAGGCGAGGGTGAGGGAAGAGCTTGAAAAGCATATGCAGGGGGAGACAGGCAAATACTCCGTGGAATTCCGGATGCAGTGCAAGGACGGGTCCTATAAATACATTCTTGCCAGGGGCAAGGTAATCTCCCGCACCGAAGACGGAGAGCCGATCCGTTTCGTCGGAACCCAATCGGACATGACGGAGCGAAAGAGCCTTGAAGCGCAGCTTTACCAGGCCCAGAAGATGGAGGCCGTGGGGCAGCTTGCCGGCGGGGTGGCGCACGATTTCAACAACATACTCACGGCAATCCTGGGTTACGCTCACCTTCTCCTCATGCAGATGGGCGAAGACGACAGGATGCGTTATTACGTGGAACAGGTACGGGTTTCAGCGGAGCGGGCGGCCGAACTGACCAAGGGACTGCTCACCTTCAGCAGGAAGCAGGTCATGGTGCCGAAGGTCGTCAATCTGAATGAAACCGTCCTGGGCGTCCGAAATATTCTCCGGAGGCTCATAAGCGAAAACATAGAGTTACGTTTCGACATGGTTCAGGAGGACCTCCATGTCCTGGCCGACGGCGGCAAGATCGAACAGGTGCTGATGAACCTGGCAACCAACGCCAAGGATGCAATGCCGAAGGGAGGGGTAATCGTCATTCGCACCTCGCGGGGGCACTCGAACATCGGGTTCATGCGGGAACATGATTACATAAGGCCCGGCGAATATGCCCGTCTGACGGTCAGCGATACCGGCTGCGGCATGGACGAAGCCACGAAGCGGAAAATATTCGAGCCGTTTTTTACCACAAAGGAGGTAGGCAAGGGGACGGGGCTCGGTCTTTCCATAGTGTACGGCATCGTTAAACAGCATAACGGGTTCATCGAGGTTCATTCCGATGAGGGAACGGGCACGGCTTTCAATATCTTTCTGCCGCTGGTGGAGCCGCCTGACGACCACCCGGACGGGGAAGACGAGCCTGCCCCCCCGCACGGCTCCGGAACGATCCTGCTTGCAGAGGACGATCCGTCCGTGAGGGAATTTCACCGGATGCTGTTCACATCGGTGGGCTATGAGGTCATTACCGCGTCGCACGGAATGGAGGCGTTTGAGAAATTCAAGGCGCAGGAAGAGGACATCGACCTCCTGGTCTTCGACGTCATCATGCCGCAGATGAACGGCAAGGAAGCGTATGAACTCATCAGGGGGAAAAGGCCCGAATTGAAGGTCCTGTTCCTGAGCGGTTACGCTGGAGAGATACTGAACGAGGCCGGGGTGGCCCGGGACAGGGAGGCTATCCTCCATAAGCCGGTAAAACCCAGCGAACTGCTGCGAAGGGTGCACGGACTGCTGAAAACGAGGGCCGCCGAGGCGGCCGGAACCGATAATCAGCCGGGCAGCTGAAGCTCCGGTGGAGCTTGCGGGCGTTATTCATTTATGTTATACGTTTTATAAAACGGTTGCGGCGTCCGTTCCGCCGCGACATTGTGCAAACCCTCGATAACGGGAGACACGTAAAGGAGAATGCACCATGAGAAAGCTGATCATCTGGACAGCCTTTTTTGCCCTGGCGGTGTCGGGGTGTGCGACCAAGGGCCAGACCGGCGCCGCGGTGGGGACCGGTGTCGGCGCCGCAGTGGGCGCGGGACTCGGTCAGGCCATCGGACGCAGCACCTCCGCTACCCTCATCGGAGCCGCGGCCGGCGCGGTTGCGGGTGGGCTGACCGGCGCCGCCATCGGCAATTACATGGACAAACAGGAGCAGGAGATGCGGCAGGCGCTGGCTAACGTGGAGGCGGCAAGCATCCAGCGGGAACGCCAGGTGCTGGAAGAGGCCGAGCGGGGTCGGGTCCAGGGGGACCTTGATGTCCTTACGGTTACCTTCAAGTCCGATTTCATGTTCGACGTCAATTCCTCGACCATTCTGCCAGGGGCCTATGATGAACTGAACCGGGTGGCCAAGGTCCTCAACCAGTATCCGCAGACCACCATAACAATCGCGGGCCATACCGACAGCACCGGGTCCGAGGAGTACAACCTGAGACTTTCCGAGCGCCGGGCCGAGTCGGTGAAGAACGCTTTGGTCGGCATGGGGGTCAGCCCTTCCAGGATGACGACCATAGGATACGGCAAGAGCAAACCCGTTGCCAGCAACGCCACCGAAGCGGGACGCCAGCAGAACAGGCGGGTGGAGATCCGTATAGTAGGCCAGACCCAGCAGCAGTAACAGGATGAAGCCTGATTCCTTTCCCACTGAAAGCCTGCGAGGTTGCTGAAACCTCGCAGGCTTTTTTTACCGCAACGCAGCAGGCGGTCACGTTCTCCGTTTCTGCCGCTTCCTGCCCTCCTACGTTATTTTGTGCACCATGCCCTTCCGATCGCCAGCCTTGTCGTGAAACCGAACCGCCGGACATTTCCGGGGAGCGAACATAAAGTGCTGACAATTGAAAATAGATTGTTTTTTGTATTTCGTCCGTTTGACCCGGAATGAGAAATTGTGGAATATCACAGAACGCCGTTCAAGGAAATTATATGACGGAAGTGTGGTCCCTGACTGGAGGAGACAGGATGAATGCCGAGATACCCGTTGAACACAGTGGCAGGATACTGATTGTGGACGACAGCGCCGCCAATCTCAAACTCCTGACCGACATGCTCGCGTTGCGTGGTCATACCGTCCATCCTGCCTCAGACGGAGTCTCGGCGCTCCAATACGCCCGGACGGAACACCCCGACCTCATCCTGCTTGATATCGTCATGCCGCGGATAGACGGCTACAAGGTCTGCCGTTTTCTGAAGGAACATGAGGAAACCCGCGAGATACCGGTAATCTTCATGACCTCCCTTGCGGAAACGAGCGACAAGGTCAAGGGATTCAGGGTGGGGGCCGCGGACTATATCACCAAGCCGTTTCAGTCGGAAGAGGTCATGGCAAGGGTCGAGACCCTGCTTGCGCTGCGTGCCGTGCAGAAGAAGCTCAAGGCGCGCAATGTCGAGCTTTTGAAAGCAAATCACGACCTGGCAAACGTCAACAAGGCCCTGAGCCGTGAAATCGCCGAGCGCACCCAGGCGGAGGCTGAACTGAAGCTCTACAGGGAGCAGCTCGAGGACCTGGTGCGGGAGCGGACGGTAGAGCTGGCAGAGGCCAACCGTCACCTGGAAACCGAGATCGCCGAGCGCAGACGCGCCGAGGAACGGGTGACGGCTTCGCTCCGTGAAAAGGAGATCCTGCTCAGGGAGATCCATCACCGGGTCAAGAACAACCTGCAGATCATATCCGCCCTGCTCCACCTCCAGTCCGATTCCGTTCGGGACGAAGAATCGCTCTCCCTGTTCAGGGTGAGCCAGGAACGGATCAAGGCCATGGCCCTGGTCCATGAAAAACTTTACAAGTCCAAGGACCTGGCCTCCATCGACTTCGGAGAGTACGTTGAGAACCTCACCAGGCACCTGGCCCTCTCCTACGTTGAGAACCCGGACAGAATCGTCGTGAAGGCAGACGCAGACAGTTTTTCGCTGGATATCGAAGAGGCCATCCCGTGCGGCCTGATCATCAACGAGCTTGTCTCCAATGCGCTGAAGCATGCCTTTCCGGGAGGCTGCAGTGGAGAGATCACCGTCTCCTGCCACGTGGACGGTGACTGCATGGTCACCATAGAGGTGCGCGATACCGGCGTCGGGTTGCCGAGCGAGCTGGATCTGCTGGACACCGAAACGCTCGGCCTCCAGATCGTTGCCATGCTTGTCAGGCAGTTGCGCGGGACCATCGAGATGAAGAGCGAGAACGGGGCGTCGTTTATGCTTACCTTCAATGCCCGTCGCGGCCGGGAGCAATGAACACGTGAAAAGAACGCTGGTTATTGACGATAACGGGCGGACTTTGGGCAGCTCGAAAGGCTGCTCCGGGAGCATGGCTATTCACTTGCGGCCCCATCATCAACGGACCGGTCTCCAGCTCGCTTAAGCATACGTTTCCGGGGGCGGAACGAGGGAGATCGTGGTTGAATGCCGTACCGACGGCCACGGTATGATAACGCTGGGGATCCGCGACAATGGTGTGGGTCTGCCGCAGGGGTGGGACTTCAGGACTACCGGGACCCTGGGGTGACGTGATGCTCCGGCCCCGTTGTTTCGCTCTCCTCGAAAGATGATATAGTATCCGTATGTGTACGGACTCAAACTGCAAGATCCGCTATGGTTATCGTACGCTGATGTGGCATCCCGCCGGTATACGCGTCGGCCGTGGCATGCAGGCAAGCTGGCCGAGGGATAATCACCATGAAAAATGAATCGGCGACTGAAACCAGGACGAGCATCCTCGTGGTGGAGGATGAGCTCATCATAGCCAGGGGGATCGAGAAACGGCTGAAGGCCCTGGGATATTCCGTGGTCGATACGGTAGCCTCGGGGGAAGAGGCGGTTGCAAGGGCGCTGGAAACCATGCCGGACCTGGTGCTCATGGACATATGCCTCCAGGGGGAGATGGACGGGGTGGCGGCGGCCGAGCATATCCGTGCCAGGGTGGACATCCCCGTGGTTTATCTTACGGCCTATGCGGACTCCGATACCCTGGGGAGGGCGAAGGTTACCGAGCCGTTCGGCTATATTGTCAAGCCCTTCCAGGACTTTACCCTCAATTCGGCCATCGAGATGGCCATCTACAAACACGGAATGGAGAGCAGGCTGCGCCGTAGCGAACGGCTCCTGTCCCTGAAAAACCGGATCGCCAATATATTTCTCACTGTGCCGGACGAGGAGATGTACGGTGGGGTCCTGGAGGTGATTCTGGATTTCATGAAGTGCGCCTACGGGTTCTTCGGTTATGTTGCGGAGAGCGGTGACCTGGTCGTACCCTCCCTGGGGGGGGATGTGTGGAAGAAATGCGGGGTTTCAGAGAAGACCCTGACGTTTTCGCAGGAGCGCTGGACCGGACTGTGGGGCCGGGCGCTGAGGGAGGGTAAGCCGTTTTGTTCCACCGGACCGTTTCATCTCCCGGAAGGGCACGTCTTTTTTTCCTCATTTCTTGTGGTGCCGCTGTTGTACAGGGGGGATTGTATCGGGCTCCTGGCGGTGGCCGACAAGGAAGGGGGGTTCGACAAGGACGACGGGGAATTTCTCGAGTCCATAGCCGTAAGGACGGCTCCTATCCTGCACGCTCGCCTGTTGAGGGACCGGGAGGAGCGGGAACGGAAACGTGCCGAGGAGATACTTCGCAAGGTATTCGATACGGTACCCGACCTGTTTTCCATAATCGACCGGGATTTCAGGATTGTCCTGTCCAACTGGCACGGGGGGTACGATTACGTCCATCAGGAGAGAAGGAATGCGCCCCCCTATTGCTACAAGGTCTACTACGGGCGGGACAAGCCGTGCGAAGGCTGTCACGTACGAGAGGTCTACGTTACGGGCAAACCGGTTTTCAGGCGGAAATTCAATCCAAGGATAGGACACGTGGAAATCTTTGCCTATCCCATATTCGACGGGCAGGGAAATGTCGAGATGGTGACGGAGCAGGTCCGTGACATCACCGAGAAACTGCGGATGGAGGAGGAGCTTTTAAAGGCCCAGAAGCTCGAATCCATCGGCATCCTCGCCGGGGGAATCGCTCACGATTTCAACAACCTGCTGACGGCTATCCTCGGCAATATATCCCTGTCGAAGATGTATGTATCCGAGGGAGACAGGGTGTTTGCCAAGCTTGTCGAGGCTGAGAAGGCGGCGTTGCGCGCCCGTGATCTGACCCAGCAGCTGCTGACCTTTTCACGGGGGGGTGCACCGGTCAAGAAGAAGTCCTCCGTGGCCGAAATCGCCAGGGAATCGGCTTCGTTTGCCCTGAGCGGGTCGCGCAGCAGCTGTTTTTTCTGCATTCCCGACGACCTGTGGCAGGCGGAGGTGGATCAGGGACAGCTGAGCCAGGTGATCAACAATCTCATCCTGAACGCCGATCAGGCCATGCCTTCCGGGGGGTTAATCGAGGTGACCTGTGAAAATGCCTGTCTCGCCGGGCGGGAGCTTCCACCGCTTCGGGAAGGGCGCTACGTGGTCGTATCGATCAGGGATCACGGTGCCGGTATCCTTCCCGATGTGCTGCCCCGGATCTTCGACCCCTATTTCACCACCAAGCAGGGGGGCAAGGGGCTGGGCCTGTCCACGGTATATTCCATCATCAGGAACCACGAG
Source organism: Geobacteraceae bacterium (assembly GCA_029975275.1). GTDB lineage: Bacteria > Desulfobacterota > Desulfuromonadia > Geobacterales > Geobacteraceae > RPRC01. The sequence goes on from JARKPN010000117.1 coordinate 18,484, forward strand.
GGACATATTACCGTCACCACCCAACCTGACAAGGGAACCACGTTCACCGTCTATCTACCCTGCGGCGGCGACGATGCGACTTGTTCAGGGCATGACGAAGGGATTCTCCAGGAGGGGGCGGCTGCGGCCCCCAGGGGAAGGATCCTGGTAATGGACGACGAGGAAAACATCAGGGAAGTGCTCGGAGAGATGCTTGACTTTATCGGCTACGGTGCGGAATTCGCACGGGACGGTGCCGAGGCGGTGGACCTCTACGCAAAATGCCTGGGGTCTGCTGATCCGATTGCCGCCGTGATCCTCGACCTGACCATTCCCGGGGGCATGGGGGGGAAAGAGGCGGTTGAAAAGCTGAGGGAGCTGGACCCCGGACTGAAGGCCATCGTTTCCAGCGGTTATTCCAATGACCCGATCATGTCCGATTACCGGACCTTCGGCTTCCGGGGCATCATTACCAAGCCGTACAAGCTGACGGAACTGAAAAAGGTGCTGAGCGAGGTGCTAGGGGGGTAGGGAGGCCGGAGCTGGAGGCTGCTGATTGATATCGCGACGGTGGTCCCCTTATAGTCCGTAAGAGGGGTGGCCCGTGCTCGGTGTGGTATGAACGGCCCTGATAATACCTCATGAAAGTAAGTCTGTGGAGTAATTTCTCAATTTAACTGCATATTCCTGGTATCCGCATTTTGAGTGTCCCGCCCGTTATTATTCCAACACAGCAACACTACTCAAGCATCCTCTTTCCTGCCCGCGCGGGTATCCGCTGCGGGGAGGCGCTATCATTTCTTTGCTTGCCCGCAAAATGCCCAATCCCGGTTCGGCGTATATAGTAGTAATTTGGGGAATAGTCTTCCCGATTGTGTGGCCATAAAAATCTTGGCGCTCGCATTCGCAACGCCTTCCAGCTAAATCTTTCCATATGGAGCCCCAGTCCGGCCCTGTGCGGCAGTCCTCCTGCCAGACACTTTATTCTGTTTGTGCCACAAAATATTGATAATTTAATAATTAAAAATATATAAATTTTCTTGATATTATGAAAATAATATGCTATTTACCAAATAATTTTGATGTAAGGAGGATGCGAATTATGGCTATACCTGCTCATCTCACACTTACGGGTGAAAAACAGGGCAAGATTGATGGTTCCTGTGAAATGCAGGGGCGGGAAGGGACAATCCTGGTTTACGGCATGCATCATGACGTCAGCATTCCGAGCAGTCCGACCGACGGGCTGTCCACGGGCAAGCGCGTCCATGGACCGCTCGACGTCATCAAGGAGTACGACAAGAGCTCGCCAAAGCTCTACCAGGCTCTCTGTACCGTGGAGCATATGAAGGAGGTTACGATCAAATGGTACAGGATCACCAAGCTGGGGACCGAAGATCATTATTTCACTCATAAACTGGAAGACGCCATTGTCGTTAGCCTCAAACCTTACATGCCGAATACTTTGGTTGCGGAAAACGAACCGTACCGGCATATGGAAATCGTGTCCTTCGCTTACAAGAAGATCAGGTGGACATGGGAACCGAACGGCATTGAGGCCGAAGATTCATGGGCCGTGCCGAGGTAGTGCATCCGGGACGGCAAAGAGAAAACATGGGGAGAGAATGCGCATGGCATGGGTGTATTTTCAAAGAACCGGTGACATCGTTCATAACGTAGAATATATGGGGAAAGGGTATTCCGGGTACGGCGGCTATTGCAACAAGGCCGACTTTGAGCATGTTCGGAACCAGGGGCCGATTCCCAGGGGTTGGTACAGGATCGGCCATGCACGCAAAAGTGCCAGCACGGGACCTTATACCATGAATTTGGCTCCTGTCGGTCATGACGCGCATGGACGGACGTTATTTCGCATTCACGGGGACAGCAGGACAATTCCCGGTGGAGCTTCAACCGGGTGTATAATTTTACCCTTTGAAATTCGGAAGAAAATTGCTGAAAGCGGTGATATCGATTTGCAAGTGATCTAAGGAGATAGCTATGCTCAAAATTGTATTTACTAGCATGATCGCCTCATTCCTGATGCTTGCCAGTAATGTTCAATCCGAGGAACTTGATTCCGGTCAGATTCTTCGGGAGATTAAGCATAAGGGTGCAAAGAGCGTCATTGCCGAATACTGGGTGACCGAAGACTACCAAAAGTCGGAGCGGCTGGTGAATTCCATCTCCAGCGGAAAAAAGGAATGGCTGGAAGTCGCGAAGCTGTTGATGGCCGAGAGTGACGCAGGGGTGACGGAGGAATTGTTTTTCGCGCTTTCTCTGGCTTTGCCCAAAAATCCCATCAGCGTGCTTTCACTATTGAAAACACAAGAATTCAGAGCCCAGCCGACTGATTTTAATATTGACTGGATTTGCAGAGACCCATACTACGAAGACACCGTAGACCTTGCAACGGAGGAGAAATTTCTCAGGGATGCTGAAAAGGCTCTTGTCTACATGCATGATCCGACGCAGGATAAGGAACTCGACGCTCTTCGCTGGCAGTGCCTTGAAAGTATACGAAGGGATTTGAGAAGAGTAGAAAAGGAATAAGTATACCGTCCCGGAAAAACCGATAACCGTTATTCCTCCAGCGTTACCACTACCAAAACAAGAAGGTCCAGTCCCTGAAAGATAGGAGATAAAGTTTGTTCTCCAGCGGCATGGTGTCCAGTTGAACAGGGTGTAAGATTGACGGAAGCTTTTCCCTTTCCAACCCTTCCCGTTCATGCTACTTTGATTCCATGTCCTGGAAAATAAAGGAAAAATACCGCAAACTCCTGGCCGCTGAGGAGGGGCACGTCATCAAGGACTGGGGCGGCAAGCTGACCGTCTGTCTGGCCTATCCCAACCACTACCCCACGGCCATGGGAAACCTGGGGTTCCAGACGGTCTACTCCCTGTGCAACGGCCTTCCGGATGTGGTCTGCGAGCGCGCCTTTCTCCCCGATGCCGCGGAGTTGAGGGAGTATGAGAAGTCGGGCGGCCGTCTCCTCTCCCTCGAATCCCAGTGTCCCCTGTATGAATTCGACGTCATCGCCTTCTCGGTCTCCTTCGAGAACGACTACCTGAACATCCCGAAAATATTGCACCTGGCCGCTGTCCCGCCGTTTTCGTCCGAACGGGGGGGGCGGTTCCCCCTGGTAATCGCCGGGGGCGCGGCGCTGTTCCTCAACCCCGAGCCGGTCGCCGACCTCCTGGACCTGGTGTGCCTCGGTGAGGGAGAGGTCGTGCTTCCTCCTCTTCTTGAGCTGCTTCTGGCGGAACAGGACGCCGGCCGGGAGGCGCTGCTGGAGAAGGCGGCCCACCTTCCCGGCATTTACGTCCCCTCCCTTTATGAGGTCATGCCCGGCACCGCCTCATTCACCCCGCTCCATGGGGCGCCGCCGAAAGTGAAGCGGGTCTTCGAACCGGAGCTGGCCCGCTCGCCGGTCACTACCGTCATCTCCGCCCCGGGTGCCGAGTTCTCCGACATGTTCCTGATCGAGCTGTCGCGGGGGTGCCCCCGGGGGTGCCGGTTCTGCGCGGCCGGATTCATCTACCATCCCTATCGGCAGCGGCCCCTGGAACTGCTGAAGGAGCAGGCGGCACGGGGTCTGGAGGAGAAGGGGAGGCTGGGGCTGGTGGGGGCGGCAGTCTCCGATTTCCGTGAGATAGGCGAGCTGAGCCGTTTCATTTCCGGCATGGGGGGGAAGGCGTCGGTCTCCTCTCTCCGCATCGATGCCCTGGACCGAGACCTCCTGGACCTCCTCTGCGCAAGCGGACACAAGACCATCGCCCTGGCTCCGGAAGGGGGCTCCCAAAGGCTCCGGGACCTCATCAGGAAGGGGATAACCGAGGAGCAGATCCTGGCCGCCTGCGACACCCTCATCGGCCGGGATATCCTGAACCTGAAGCTCTATTTCATTCTCGGTCTCCCCACCGAGACCGACGATGACCTCGCGGAGATGACGGGCCTGATAGAAAAGATCCGCGAGCGGGTCATCGCGGCGGCCAGAAAGAACCGCCGGCTCGGCTCGGTGCTCCTGTCGGTGAATCCCTTTGTCCCCAAGCCCTTTACCCCGCTCCAGTGGTGCGGTATGGAGGATCTGTCGTCCCTGGAACGGAAATACGCCTTTCTGCGCCGGTTTGCGGGCGGTCTGTCCAACGTGGAGATCCGCCTGGAAAGCCTGCGGGAGGCATACCTGCAGGCGCTTCTCTCCCGCGGTGGTCGCGGGCTGGCGCCGTTGCTGGTCAAGGCCCGCGAGACCGGAGGCTGGAAGCGGGCCGCCAGGGAGCTGTCCATCGATACAGAGTGGCTGGTCCACCGGACCATCCCGCTCCATGAGCCCCTGCCGTGGGACATCATCGACAGCGGCGACCGGGAGCGGCTGGTCGCGGAATATGGGAAGGCGCTGGGCACCGGGGGAGAATGAACCGAGCCCTTGCCCCGTTGCCTGAGAAGCGGTCGAGACGCCATCCGTCTATGCAGTAATTGATAGAATTTGTTGAACAATTTCAACCCAATCCGACCGATTTTCTTCCCCTATCTATTGCCTTTACAAGAAAAGCCCCCCTTGCTACTATTACCTCGCCCATGATAATCAGCCGTCTGCAAATACACGGATTCAAATCCTTCGCCGACAAGGTCTGCCTCGATTTCCAGAAGGGGATAACCGCGGTGGTGGGGCCCAACGGCTGCGGCAAGTCGAACATCGTCGACGCCATCCGCTGGGTCATGGGCGAGCAGTCCGCCAAGACCCTGCGGGGCAAGAGCATGGAGGACACCATCTTCGGCGGCAGCGAGGGGCGCAAGCCGCTGGGGATGACCGAGGTGTCGCTCTTTTTCTCCACCGAGGACGGCCGCATCCCTGCCAAGTACCTCAATTTCAGCGAGATCCAGGTCACCCGTCGCCTCTACCGGGACGGCGAGAGCGAGTACCTGCTGAACGGCGCCCACTGCCGCCTCATGGACATCGCCGAGCTGTTCATGGACACGGGCGCCGGCGCCAAGGCCTACTCCATCATCGAGCAGGGAAAGATCGGCATGATCCTCAGTGCCAAGCCGGAGGAGCGGCGCTTCATCATCGAGGAGGCCGCCGGGGTCACCAAGTTCAAGGCCCGCAAGCAGGTGGCCCTGAAGAAGATAGACGCCACCCGGCAGAACCTGCTCCGCATCGGCGATATCGTGGCCGAGCTGCGCAGACAGATGAACTCGCTCCAGCGTCAGGCCAAAAAGGCCGAGAAATTCGGGGAGTACCGTGAGGAGCTGAAGGAGATCGAGCTGCTGTTCGCCACCAGGGCGTTTCTCGACCTGACCCGGGAGAAACAGGCCGCGGAGCAGGAGGTGTCGCGGTTCCGGGAACGCTCGGCCGACAATGGCCGTGAAGTCGAGAGCTGTTCCCTTGCCCTTGATGAAAAAAGGATTGTCCTGCTGGAGGAAGAGCAGAAACTGAACCAGGCGCAGGAGGAAACCTACCGGCTCCGGAGCGAGGTGGCGGCGTGCGACAACCGGCTCGGTTTTCAACGGAAGGAGCTCGCCGGCCTGGAAGAGCGGCTGGCGCGGTTCTCCCGGGAGCTGGCGGACGTGGGCGGTCGGATGCGGGAGGCCGAGGCCGAACGGCTCAAGCTTCAGGAGCAGGGCGCGGCCATGGCTGTCTCCCTTGCCGAGGAAGAGGAGGGGCTGTCGCTGGCCGAGGACACCCTGGCCAGGCTGTCAGAAGAGGAGAAGGTCGTGTCCCGCAGTCTGGAGGAGCGCCGGCGTGAGCTGTTCGGGATACTTTCCGAGATATCCCAGTTCAACAACCAGCACGCTGCCGCGGCCAAGAGGCTGGAAGCGGTGCGGGAGCAGCTTGACCGGAGCCGCAGGGAAGGCATCGGGCTCCATGAGAAGCTGTCGTCCGCCACCGGGAGGGTGGCCGAGCTTGAGGCTGCCCACCGGTCGTTGACGGAACGCAAGGAGGAACTGGAGAGAGAGTTGGCGGAGCTCAGGCGGCGTGAGGCGGATTTCAGGGCGGACCTGGACGGGGTGGAACACGTCTTCCATGCGGAGCGTGACCGACTGAACAAGCAGTCTTCCCGGCTCCATTCGCTGCAGGAACTTGAGGCCCAGTTCGCCGGCTACGGCAGGGGGGTACGTTCGCTCTGTCTGGCCGAGCCGTTCAAGGGCCGCCTGGGAGGGGTCGTCGCCGACATCATCGAGGTGGCAGAGGAATACGAGGTGGCGCTGGAGGCGGCACTGGCCGAGAGGCTGCAGTACGTGATCTGCGGCGGAGAGACGGATGCGAGGGAGGCGGTTGCCTTTCTGCGCGAGACCACCGGCGGCAGGTGCGGACTGATCCCGGGAACCCTGAGATTGTCGGTGAACCGGGAAACACCCCAGGGGGCACGGCGGCTCACGGATCTGATAGCGGTCAACGAGGAGAAGCGCGCACTGGCAGAGGCGCTCCTTGCCCGGACCTTCCTGGCGGAGACCCTCGATGCCGCTCTTGGCCTGGCCGCAAGGTTTCCCGGACTGACCTTCGTCACCAGGGATGGGGAGCTGGTGACGGACGGTGGGATCCTCCACGGCGGTTCCATGGAGGCCGCGCAGCAGGGGCTGATACACAAGAAGCGCCAGATAAAGGAGTTGACCGCTGAGGTGGCGGCCGTTACCGCCCGGGTGGCGGAGCTGGAGGCAGAGCGGGAACGGCTGCGGGGCGAGGCCCGAGCCGCCGGGGATTCCCTGAAAAACCTGCGCCAGGAGTTCCATCGTACCGAGCTCCAGCTGGTCAATTCGGACAAGGACCTGCTGCGCGCCCGGGAAGAGTCGCAGCGGATCGGGGAACGGTTGGCCGTGAAGGCGCTGGAGGACGAGCAGCTGGCGGAGGAGCGCGAGTCCCTCGAACGGGAACTGGAGCACGTGGCCCGGGAGCGGAGCAGCCGCGAGAGCGGCAAGGAACTGGCGGAACGCGAGCTGAAGGAGCTGCAGGGCTCCATGGAAGAGATGCGGCGGGAGATCGCGGCGGCCCGGGAAAAGGTCACCGCCCTCAAGGTCGGCTCCGCGGCCCTGCGCGAGAAACGGGAGTCGGGCATCAGGGCCGTGAAACGGGTCGAGGAGAGCGTCCTGGACCTGCGGGGCAGGCATGCGCAGTTGGAGAAGGAACTGGAGAGCGGTTCCCTGGAGCGGGAAGGGATAACCCAAACCATTGCCGCCGGCGAGCTGGAACTGAAGGCGCTGCTGGAGAGACAGGAGCGGATGGAGGCGTCTGCCTCCGCCATCCGTGCCCGGTATGAAGCAGAGGCCGGACTGGTGCGGGAGCGGGAAGCCGCCCTTAAGGAGCTGAGGAGTGAGGCCGAGGCGCTGGCGCAGGGGCTCGGCGAACGCAACCTGAAGCTGACCGAGCTGGAACTGCGGCTGCGGAACGTCGAAGAGACGGTTGCGGACAAGTACCGCGTGACCGTTTCCGACCTGGTACCCCGCTATGCCGACAACGGCTGCAATGAACAGGAGGCCCGCGCCCGCCAGAAGGAATTGATCGGCCTCATCGAGGGGATAGGCGAGGTCAACCTCACGGCCATCGAGGAGTTCCGGGAACTCGAGGGGCGTTTCGAGTTCCTGTCGGGACAGAAGGCGGACCTGGAGGAGTCGCTCCACGGCCTGCAGCAGGCCATCCAGAGGATCAACCGGACCACGCGCAAGAGGTTTCTCGACACCTTCAACCAGGTGAACGAGAAGTTCCGGGAGGTCTTTCCCCGCCTGTTCTGCGGGGGACGGGCCGAGCTGAAGCTGACCAACGAGGAGGACCTGCTGGAGACGGGCATCGACATCGTCATCCAGCCGCCCGGCAAGAAGCTGCAGAACGTGAACCTCCTGTCCGGTGGAGAAAAGGCCTTGACGGCGGTTGCCCTCATGTTCGCCATCTTCCTCATCAAACCGGCGCCCTTCTGTCTGCTGGACGAGGTGGACGCGCCGCTGGACGAGGCCAACATCGGCAGGTTCAACGAGATGGTCAGGGAGATGAGCTCCTTTTCCCAATTCATCATCATCACCCACAACAAGGCAACCATGTCCCATGCCGACTGCCTGTACGGCGTTACCATGGAGGAGCCGGGGGTGTCCAAGCTGGTATCAGTAAAGCTGCAGTAAGGAGAGCGCGTGCCTTTCAAGACAATACTGAAGGATCTGGTCCAATCCGTCCCGGGCGCTACCGGCGCGATCCTGACCGACTGGGAGGGAGAGGCGGTAGAATATTATTCCGTGTCTGACAATGACTACGATCTCAAGATCCTGGGCGCCCACCAGAACATCATTCTCAACCGGGTGCGGGAGGTGCGGGACAGGATACCGTCCCAGACCGTCCGGGAAACGGTCATCAGCACAGACCTTCAGCACTTGGTTCTCGGGGCGGTCGGAAACGATTACACCCTTGTCATGGTTCTGGAGAGAAACGCGCTGGTCGGAAGGGCCGTGGTCCGGACGCGCTGTTCGGTCGGGCTGCTGGAAAAGGAGATCTATTAGATGTCGGAAGAAAAGAAAGGGTTTTTCAGGAGTTTCGTCGACAGGATCACCGGCGGCGACATCGGTTCCCCCACGGACACCGGGGCGGTTCAGGAGCAGGCGGAAACACGGCCCGGTTTTTTCGAACGGCTCAAGCAGGGGCTGCGCAAGACCCATGAAGGCTTGGTCGGACGCATCGACACCCTGCTGCTCGGTAAAAAGAAGATCGACGCCGAGACACTGGAAGAGCTGGAGGAGATCCTGATCGCGGCCGATATCGGGGTCGCCACCACCGTGGAGCTGGTCAGGTCCCTGGAGCAGCGCCTGAGCAGGAACGAGCTGCAGGACGGCGATGCCCTGAAGGCGGCCCTCAGGGAGGAGATGCTGGTCAGGCTGGTACGGAGCGCCGCCCCGCTGGATACGGGTGCGGCCAAACCATTCGTCATCATGGTGATTGGGGTGAACGGCGCGGGCAAGACCACCACCATCGGCAAGCTCGCCAGCAAGTTCAGCGCGGAAGGGAGAAAGGTGCTTCTGGTGGCCGGAGACACCTTCAGGGCCGCGGCGGTGGAACAACTGGAGATCTGGGGGCAACGGACCGGCGTAGAGGTGGTTCGTCACAAGCAGGGAGCGGATCCGGCCGCGGTGGTGTTCGACGGCTGTAAGGCTGCCGTAGCCCGCGGGGCCGATGTCCTGATCGTGGATACCGCGGGCCGGTTGCACACCAAGGTGAATCTGATGGAGGAGCTCAAGAAGGTACGGCGCGTCATGGGGCGCGAAGTTCCTGGCGCTCCCCATGAGACCCTGCTGGTGCTCGATGCGGCCACCGGCCAGAACGCCGTATCGCAGACAAAGCTCTTTAAGGAGGCCGCAGACGTTACCGGCATCGCCCTCACCAAGCTGGACGGAACCGCCAAGGGTGGAATCGTGGTGGCCATCAGCAGCGAGTTCGGGATACCGGTCCGGTATATCGGAGTCGGCGAGGGCGTGGAAGACCTGAGAACATTTGATCCGGAAGAGTTCGTACAGGCACTTTTCTAATAATTACCTTGACTTTTGCGCTGTTATCCACTACTATTCGACCTACATTAAGGATGTTTTATGGATATGGAACTTTTTGATACGCTGGAGCATCGGGTCGAGAGTCTTTTGCTGGAATACGCTTCCCTGAGAGAGGAGAACGCGCTCCTCAGGGAGGAGAACCAGCGGCTCACCAGGGAGCGGGAAGGTTTCAAGTCACGCATTGACGCCATCCTGAAAAAGATGGAAGGGATCTGACGCCCGTGAATTCTTTGCACCGTGTCAAGGTGTTGGGAAGGGAAGTTCAGGTCAGGACAACGGCTGCGCCCGAGCAGGTTCGCGAGATTGAAGCATTTGTCAACAGCGCTGTCAGCGACCTGCAGGCATCCATGAAGACTGCGGATCCGCAGGTCATCGCCATCATGGCGCTGCTGAATATTGCGGAAACCTGTCTGCAGCACGCCCGGGAGTACAACAGTTTGAACAGCGCCGTCAGCGAAAGGGTCTCTCGCCTGGTGCGGAAGATAGACGAAACCGTGAAGACGGTATAGGTAAAGGTCTCTTCAGGGAGATTTATTCAAATATATTGAGATAGATTGAATGATCCGGATGCGGGTTGGAAGATTGTCACCTACTCCGGAGCCGGGCTCGCTCCACGGCGAGATTATGCTCCGCTTTGCTGATAAGTTACCCTCTCACCATGTCCTCTTGAAAGGTTCAGAGTAGCCGTACATAGCTCTTCCCCCACAAGATCCTGCTGCGGAGCGGCCGTAACTTCATTGGCTTTCCACGCTTCATCCATCCCTTTCTCTCCCAGAGATCCTTTCGACTGAGGACCCAAGGTCCTTTCCACACTCGTGCATATTTTTATCATCAGGGAGTCGGGCAGATGCCGAAACGAAGTCTCAGGCGGACCATGCTTGCACGCCGCAGGTCTCTTTCCGAAGAGGAGTTCCGTTCGGCAAGCCGTATCATCCAGCAGGCTTTTCTGGAGACCGAGGAGTACCGGCAGGCGTGGAGTGTCGCGGTCTATGCATCGATTCACCATGAAGTCGATACCGGCCTCATTGTCCAAACGGCGCTTGAGTCCGGGAAAAAAGTCGCCTTTCCGGCCGTGGTGGAGCACCGGCTCGTTTTTCGCCAGGTAAAGGCCGACTCCTCCATGAAAAGCGGCGTCTTCGGGATACTGGAACCCTGCACCGACTGCCGGGTTTTTCCGCCTGACGAAGTCGATGTCTTTGTCCTTCCCGGGATCGCCTTTGATCTCAAGGGTGAGCGGATAGGTTATGGGAAGGGTTTCTATGACAAGACCCTGCATCGCATGGAAGGGGAAGGGAGACTCGTGGGGATGTGCTACGATTTCCAACTGGTTGACGAGATTGTCGGCGAACCTCACGATGTGAAGATGGACCTGATCATCACGGAAAAAAGGGTGGTTCGCCCTCGAACGAACTGAATGCGATACCTGACGGGAAGTTCCCGGCTCCGGCACCTGACTCTCCTTTTCGTGTGGTGCCGACGAACCCGGCGGGTAAGATTATTCATAAAAAGGGAGGTAATTCAACGTGGAATTGAAATATGTCATATTGTTGTTGCTTGTCGCGGGCATAGGTTTTGTTGTCGGGAACCTCCTTCGTAAAAGGCTCTCCGAATCGATGGTGACAAAGGCCGAGGATGCTGCCGCAAGGGTGCTGGAGGACGCGCGACGCCAGGCGGACACTATCCTGAAAGAGGCTTCACTGCAGGCCAAGGATGCGGTCTACCAGGCCAAGGCCGAGTTCGAGCGGGAGTCGAAGGACAAGCGCCGGGACCTGCAGGCCCTTGAAAGAAGAATCCAGCAGAAAGAGGAGAACCTGGACAAGAAGGTGCTCCTTTTCGACCAGCGCGACGCGGAACTCTTCAAAAAGGAACAGAACCTGAATTCCAAGGAACAGTCCCTTGGCCAGAAGGAGGAGAAACTAGGCCAGCTCATTGAAGAAGCGCGCGCCAACCTGGAGCGTATCTCGGGCATGACCTCCGAAGAGGCGAAAAGGATCCTCATGGAGGCCCTGGAAAATGAAGCCAAGCTTGATGCGGCAAAGCGGATCAAGGCCATCGAGGAAGAGGCGAGGGAGACCGCCGACAAAAAGTCCAAGGAGATCCTGTCCCTCGCCATCCAACGGTATGCCGGCGAGTATGTGGCGGAGAAGACCGTGTCCGTGGTTGCCTTGCCATCCGATGAGATGAAGGGTCGCATCATCGGCCGCGAGGGGCGCAATATCCGGGCACTTGAGGCGGCCACGGGCATAGACCTCATTATCGACGATACGCCTGAAGCGGTCATTCTCTCCGGCTTCAACCCGATCCGCCGGGAGATAGCCAAGCTGTCCCTGGAAAAGCTCATCACCGACGGCCGTATTCATCCCGGTCGTATCGAAGAGGTGGTGGCAAAGTCGACCGAAGAGGTCGATTTGGCCATCAAGGAAGCAGGAGAGCAGGCTGCCTTCGACCTGGGAGTCTACGGGATACATCCGGAAATCCTGAAACTCATTGGCCGGCTCCGCTACCGGACCTCATACAGCCAGAACATCTACCAGCATTCCCTTGAGGTCGCGTTCCTGTGCGGTATCATGGCGGAAGAGCTCGGCGTCAACGTCAAGCAGGCCAAGCGCGCGGGGCTCCTGCACGACCTCGGCAAGGCGGTCGACCACGAGGTCGAGGGTTCCCATGCGGTCATCGGAGCCGACCTGGCCAGGAAATACGGGGAATCTCCCAAGATAGTGCATGCCATCATGGCCCACCATGAGGACGAAAAGCCGGCCACGGTTCTGGCGGTCCTGGTACAGGCCGCCGACGCCCTCTCGGGGGCGCGTCCGGGCGCCCGTCGCGAAATGATGGAAACCTATGTAAAACGGCTGGAAGACCTGGAGAAAATCGCCACCGCGTTCAAGGGAGTGACCACTTCTTTTGCCATCCAGGCTGGCAGGGAGATCAGGGTCATGGTGGCCAGCGAAGAGGTCAACGATGAGCGGGCCGTGGTCCTTGCCAAGGACATCGCCAAGAAGATCGAAGCGGAGATGACCTACCCCGGACAGATCAAGGTCAATGTCATCAGGGAAACCAGAGCGGTCGAGTATGCCCGTTAAGGTTCTGTTCATAGCCGATATCGTCGGGAAGCCGGGAAGGCAGGCGCTTTCGCAGGAGCTTCACCGTATTGTTGACCGCCATGGTGTCGATCTCGTGATTGCCAACGGCGAGAATGCCGCCGGCGGTTTCGGTCTGACCGAGGAGACCGCCCGCGAACTCTACGAGTGCGGGGTTCACCTGTTGACCAGCGGGAACCATATCTGGGACAAGAAGGAATCGATGGATTTCATCCGGCGTGAGGAGAGGCTGATCCGGCCGGCCAATTATCCCGAGGAAACCGTCGGGAGAGGGAGCGCCATCGTCCGGACTCCTCTGGGTGCGCGGGTCGGAGTGCTCAACCTTGAGGGTCGGGTGTTCATGAATGCGCTGGATTGTCCGTTCCGGGTCGCGGATCGGGAGATTGCCGTGCTGAGGGAGACGACGCCCATCGTGGTTGTCGATTTCCATGCGGAGGCAACCTCGGAAAAGCAGGCGCTCGGATGGTACCTGGACGGCAGGGTGAGCGCCGTGCTTGGTACCCATACCCATGTTCAGACCGCCGATGAGAGGGTGCTGCCGGGAGGTACCGCGTTCATTACCGATGTGGGTATGACCGGGAGCTTCGACTCCGTAATCGGTATCAGGAAAGAGCTCGCGGTTGAAAAATTCCTGACGCAGCTTCCAGTCAGGTTCGAAGTGGCAAAAAAGGATATCCGATTGAATGCCGTTGTGCTTGAGATAGATGAAATTACGGGAAAGGCCCTGGGGATCGAGCGTATTGCGGTAGCTTGTCGCTGAGGGAGTGTGCGTACCATGTCGGTTGCTGAGCAGATGGAGGTTCTGAAGCGGGGAGCGGTTGAGATCCTGCTGGAAAAAGAGCTGCTGGAAAAACTGGAAAAATCTGAAAAGACCGGGGTTCCGCTGAGGGTAAAGGCCGGCTTCGACCCTACGGCTCCGGACCTTCACCTGGGACACACCGTTCTGTTGCATAAGCTGCGGCAGTTTCAACAGCTCGGTCATGAGGTGTTCTTCCTCATCGGGGATTTCACCGGAATGATTGGCGACCCGACCGGCAAGAGCGAGACCCGGAAGGTGCTGACCCGCGAGGATGTGCTGAGAAACGCCGAAACCTACAAGGAGCAGGTTTTCAAGGTGTTGGATCCGGAGAAAACCAGAGTGGTGTTCAACTCCGAATGGCTTTCACCCCTGAAGGCCACCGACCTGATCGGTCTTGCGGCGAAATATACCGTTGCCAGAATGCTGGAGCGGGAGGACTTTCATAACCGGTTTTCCAACCAGATGCCGATAAGCATACATGAATTCCTGTATCCTCTGATTCAGGGATATGATTCCGTTGCCCTGAAGGCCGATGTGGAGCTTGGCGGCACCGACCAGAAGTTCAATCTCCTGGTCGGTCGTGAACTGCAGCGGGAATGGGGGCAGACCCCGCAGATCGTCATAACCATGCCCCTGCTCGAAGGTCTTGACGGCGTCAACAAGATGTCCAAGTCTCTCGGGAACTACATCGGCATCAACGAGCCGCCCGACGAGATCTTCGGAAAGATCATGTCTATCTCCGATGATCTGATGCTGCGCTATTACGAACTGCTGAGCGATACCACGCTCCAGGAGCTTCAGAATCTCAAGGAAGGCATGAAGAGCGGATCGGTCCATCCCATGGAGGCAAAAAAGGCGCTGGGGCGCGAACTGGTTGTGCGCTATCACGGTGCCGTGGCCGCAACAGCGGCTGAAGAGAACTTCATCAAAAGGTTTCGTGACAACCAGATCCCCGAGGAAATGGAAGACCTTGTACTTTCCGCCGAAAGTGGGAAAATGCTTCTGTGTAAGGTCCTTTCCGAAGCCGGGCTGGTAAAGTCAAACAGCGAGGGGCGACGTTCCATCCTCCAGGGCGGCGTCAAGGTGGATTCGGTGAAAATCGCGGATGAAAACCATGAGCTTGCATCCGGCTCCAGCTACGTCATTCAGGTTGGAAAGCGGAGATTCGCCAGGATAACGATCAATTGATAAAAAATCTTACGTAATATCGTATAGTTAGGTGACTTGATAAAAAAGCTTCAAAAACTATTGACAATTCCCAGAGGGCTTTGTTATAACCACTGCTCCTCGGGAGGCGTGTTGGGGTTTTTTCTGGGGTGGTAGAAAAAAGTTGGGGCTGCGAAAAAAAGGCATTGACAGGCAGCGATGAAGTATGTATGATGCAAAGTCTGTCGCGGGAACTTGGTCTTTGAAAACTAAATAGTAGACGAACAGTGGGTTCCGAGTTGAATTTTTGAGTTTCA
>JARKPN010000119.1 GCA_029975275.1 Geobacteraceae bacterium
GCGCCGATGGCCAGGATGACGGTGGCGGCGCCAGTGACGATGTCGCCACCGGCAAACACCCCGGGCTTGGTGGTCCGGCCGTCGTCGTCGGCTATGAAGTAGCCCCGCTCGTTGGTATCCACCCCGGTGGCGGTGGAGGCCACGATGGGGTTGGCCGACTGGCCGATGGCCACTACGGCCATGTCCACTTCGACGATGAATTCGGAACCCTTGACCGGCATGGGACGACGACGGCCCGAGGCGTCAGGCTCCCCCAGCTCCATGCGGATGCATTCGATCCCTGAGACCCAGCCGAGCTCGTTGCCGATGAAACGGACCGGGTTGACCAGGAAGTTGAACGCTACCCCCTCTTCTTCCGCGTTTTCCACTTCTTCTTCACGGGCAGGCATTTCCTTGCGGCTCCTGCGGTAGAGGATGGCGGCCTGGTCGGCACCCAGCCGCAGGGCCATGCGGACCGCGTCCATGGCTACGTTGCCCCCGCCAAGGACGGCCACTTTCTTGCCGTGGGCTACGGGGGTGGTGTAGTCCGGGAACCGGTAGGCTTTCATCAGGTTGCACCGGGTGAGGTATTCGCTGGCCGAGTAGACGCCGTTCAGGTTTTCTCCCGGGATGTTGAGGAAGCTGGGTGCCCCGGCGCCGTTGCCGAGAAAGACGGCGTCAAAGTCCTCCAGCAGTTCGTCGACGCTGGCGGTGCGGCCCACGACGAAGTTGGTGACCAGTTTGACCCCCAGTTGCCGGATGACCTCCAGTTCGCGCCGGACTATGTCCTTGGGAAGCCGGAATTCGGGTATGCCGTAGACCAGTACCCCGCCGGGCTGGTGGAGGGCTTCGAACAGGGTTACGCCGTGCCCCAGTTTGATGAGGTCGCCGGCTACGGTGATGCCGGCAGGACCGGCGCCTACCACTGCCACCTTTTTGCCGGTGGCAGGGGCTGTCTCCGGCAGGGGAAGCTCCTGTTCAAACAAAGCGTAGTCACTGGCAAACCGCTCCAGCCGGCCAATGGCTACGGGCTTGTATTTCTTACCCATGACGCAGGTGAGCTCGCACTGGCTCTCCTGCGGACAGACCCGCCCGCACACGGCCGGAAGGGCAGAGCTGGACCGCAGTATGCGGGCCGCTTCCAGGAATTCCCCTTCGGCTATTTTCCGGATGAAGCCGGGTATGTCTACTTCGGCCGGACAGTTGGTGACGCACTGGGGGTTCTTGCACACCAGGCAGCGCTCCGCCTCTTCCTGGGCCACGTCCTTGTCCCAGCCAAGGGCGACTTCGTTGAAGTTCCGTATCCGCTCCACAGGGTCCTGGTGGGGCATGGAATGGCGCGGTATGGCGCACCGCTGGGCTACGGTCAGGTCTTTGCTCACCGGGAACCTCCATGACAGGCGTGGTAGTGGGCCAGGGCTTCCTGTTCCTGCCTGCCGTACATCTTCTGGCGGGACATCATTTCGTCCCAGTCCACCTCGTGACCGTTGAAGTCTATGCCTTCGGAGCAGACAAACCGGGTCTTGCCCGCCACCGTGACCCGGCACGAGCCGCACATGCCGGTGCCGTCCACCATGACCGAGTTCAGAGAGACCACGGTCTTTATCTTCAAGGGCAGGGTCATCTGGGAGATGACCTTCATCATGATGGGAGGACCCACCGGAAAGACCTGCCTGATGTCTTCACCTCGGTCCAGAAGCCCCTCCAGTACGTCGGAGACCAGTCCCTGCACGCCGTAGCTGCCGTCGTTGGTGGCCACCAGAACTTCGTCGCAGACGGCCTTGAGCATGTCTTCGCAGATTAACAGCCCCCTGGTCTTGGCACCAAGGACCGCGATGACACGGTTGCCCGCCTCTTTGAAGGCCCGGGCCACGGGGTAGCCGGCAGCGATGCCGAAGCCTCCCCCGACCATGACAAAGGTGCCGTCGAGCTTTTCCACGTGGGAGGGGTTGCCCAGAGGACCAACCACGTCCAGGATGGCGTCCCCTTCCTCCAGGGTGGCCAGATGTTCGGTGGTGGCCCCTATCTCCTGGAAGTAGATGTCGATGGTCCCAGCCTCCCGGTCCCAGTCGGCTATGGTCAGGGGTATCCGTTCCCCCTCTTCGTGGATGCGCAGCATCAGAAACTGCCCTGCCATACACTTCCGCGCCACTAACGGCGCTTCCACCCGCATCTGCCACGTCCGCTCTATCAACTTCCGCTTCTCTACTATCCTGTGCATCGAAACCTC
>JARKPN010000126.1 GCA_029975275.1 Geobacteraceae bacterium
CGCTCCCTAAAGTTGGTTTTGCTTATGAAATTATCTGGCCAGAAGTAGCTGTGCATGGCAATGGATCGGGAACTAGTGGTTTCGGCGACCCACTAACTGGGGGGATATTTTGGTTTAAGCCTACAGGAGATCCTAACTTAAATGTTCGGGGAAAGCGGTTGGGATGACTCTACTATGGGTGACCGCGTTTTGTCTTTTTTTGCCAGCCTTCGATCTTCTAGCTTTTGGTAGATTGCCGTTTTAATTTTTAAGTTAATTTAAATAGGGGGTCTGATCATATTTCATGTTCTGACCCCCAATTTAAAAAGAAATAGAACTGCAAAAACTAAAATGTTGAGGTTTCTAGGGAAAATATAGATGGGAGATATCTTGTGAAAAACGAATCTTCAGGTTTGGTATTTGACATCCAAAGGTATACCTTGCATGACGGGCCAGGGATAAGAACCATGATATTTTTGCAAGGATGTCCATTACATTGTTTTTGGTGTCATAGTCCTGATTCTCAATCATTTGTCGGACAGTTGGCGGTAATGCCAATATTATGTGTTGGTGTGGAAGATTGCGGTGAATGTCTAAAAGTATGTAAGCAAAAGGCCTTAAATAAAACAAAGCCAACCTATTCAAAGATTTTAAAAAAAGATATTACTGCAATAAGTTTAGATCGAAATCTTTGTAGCGAATGTGGAGATTGTGCAAAGGTTTGTTATCCGAAAGCCTTGTATTTTACATCAAAGTCAATGTGCGTTGATGAGGTAATGAAAATTGTAGAGAAAGATAGACTTTATTATGAAAAAACAGGAGGGGGAATAACTATTTCGGGTGGAGAACCCATGGTGCAGAATTTATTTGCATATGAGTTACTTAAAGAGAGCAAGTATCGAGGTCTACATACGGCTCTTGATACATCTGGTTGTGTAGATTGGGGGAAATATGAACCCTTACTTCCTTATGTTGATCTTTTTCTTTATGACTTAAAGATTATCGACGATGAAAAGTCATCTAAATTTATTGGCGTATCAAGTAGCGTGATCTTACATAATTTGTTTAATATTGCCGAAAAAAAAATTCCTATACAAATAAGAGTTCCTGTCATTCCTAGTATCAATGATGATGATGAAAATCTTAAAACCATTTCTCGAATATGCAAAAAATTAGGAGATTCCTTGGATAAAGTCCAATTGCTGCCTTACCACAAGCTCGGTACTTCAAAATATGAAAGAATTGGATTGGAATATAAAATGCCACCCGTTGATCCTCCTTCAAAGTTTGAAATGCAAAGAATAAAGAATTTGTTTGAAAGAGATGGACATAATGTAATCGTTGGTTAAATAAATTATTTACCTTCCTCATTGTAAGGATTTAAATATTTTTAAAAAATTTTCCTTAAACCATTATTGACCCTAAGCTATGAACTACCTCGCCACAAATAGCTGGGTTTCAAAAGCCTGTAATCTATGCCGAGTCGCGTAATAAGTGCGAGGAATTAGATATAACGTTCGGTTAAATATTATTTTTGCAAGCTGTCACAGTGATAGCTTGGTCTTACGTAATTCAAAGCTAAATGAGAGGAGGATTTAAATGTCTAATGT
>JARKPN010000129.1 GCA_029975275.1 Geobacteraceae bacterium
AAATCCGCAAGGAAAACTACCACCGGATAGAACGCTGCTACGGCCCGTTCCAGCGGAGCTTCTCCCTCCCCCAGTCCATCGACCGGGAGCACGTCAAGGCGGTCTGCGACAAGGGGGTGCTGACCATCACCATGCCGAAGAAAGAAGAAATCAAGCCGAAACAGATAACTGTGGAAGTGACATGAGCTTCACGTAAACCCAAAAACACCTCTCAACAGGTATCAGGGGCCGGAGAAATCCGGCCCCTTTGTTTGTCACCTGGACCACGTTCTTGACTGCTGTACATATCCGCCGATGCCCCCTTCAGCCGCCACATGGTCCCCCATGCTCCGTTCTTGCCTGCCGTACCTACAAATGCCGTATTGCCTTGTCCGCCGCAACCTGCTAAAAAGAGACCTTTGTCCGCGGCGCCGGTCCGCGGCGGACCCCTTCGCAAAGGGCTCGAAACCGAAACGGAGAACGAGGAGCGTTGATGATCGACAAGAGACGTACCCTGAGGAAAAACAAGGCACTGGCCGGCGGTATGATGGTGGTGGCCGCCATATTGTTCGTGGTCGCCCGATGGCACAAAGGGGCCGGCGGATGGGAATGGGTCGGGGCGTTCTCCGAGGCCGCCATGATCGGCGCCCTGGCCGACTGGTTCGCGGTGGTGGCCCTGTTCCGCCATCCCCTGGGGGTCCCAATCCCGCATACCGCCATCATCCCGAACAAGAAGGAGGCCATTGCCGACAGTCTGGCCGTGTTTATCCGGGACAAATTCCTCGCCACCGAGGCGCTGGTCGGCAAGCTGAAGAAGCTGAACCCGGCCGAGCATCTGACCCGTTACCTCATGTCGCAGGGCAACGCAGCAGGACTTGCCGTGGGAATCGGCCGAGTCATCGCCGATTCGCTGGATTTCATCGATGACGAACGGGTGCAGGGGATCATCAGGGAGGCGCTCCGCAACCGGCTCGACCGGCTCGACGTGGCGACCTCGGCCGGGACGCTCATCGAGCTGCTGAGGAGGGACAACCGTCACCAGGCGGTGCTGGACGATCTGCTGGGAAGACTCGGCGACTGGCTGGCCATCCCGGAGTCCCAAAGCAAAATCGCGGGCGCCATCGACAACTGGGTAGCCACCGAATACCCGCTCATCAGCAGGTTCATCCCCAACCGGGAGCAGTTCGCCAAGGGAGCGGGCGAGAAACTGGTGAAACGGGTCAACGAGTTCATCCAGGCGGTCAACGAAGACCCGGGGCACGAGCTGAGAAACCACTTCGACGCCATGGTGGGCGAGTTCGCGGTCAAACTGAAAAGCGACCCGTCTCTCAGGAACGGCGTGGAGGCGCTCAAACGGAACATGATGGGCAGCCTGCCGCTGGTCGACTACGTGAAGAACCTGTGGAACGACCTGGAAACCTGGGTGAAGGACGACCTGGATCGTCCCGGGTCGCGGATCCAGGGGTATATCACCGGTGCCGCGGCCGGCCTTGGAAAAACCTTGTCGGAAAGCGCGGAACTGAAAGACTCCATCAACGACCACCTGGAGACCATGGTCCGGAGGCATGCCGACGGGCTGCGTACCGGGTTCGCCAAGCACGTTTCCGGCACCATGCGACAGTGGGAAGAGGATGACTTCGTCCGCGAGATAGAGCTGAGCATCGGTTCCGACCTGCAGTTCATCCGGATGAACGGAACCCTGGTGGGGGGCATGATAGGGGTGCTGCTCCATGCCGTGTCCAAGCTTATCTAGTATCCGTGCCGGTTCGGGACGGGGCGGAACTTCCCCGAAGCCCCTCGTAATCGGACGCGGGCCAGCACCGGACCAATGAGCTTCATGCCGAAACAGGCTGCTATCCCTCTTGCACGCATGGGTTCCGTACGAGAGGCTCCGTGAACGCCCCGCCCCGTCCCTCGCAAGGATTTTCCAGGGTTTCCGGAGGAAAGTGAAACAGAGAGTAATTCAGGGTAGGA
>JARKPN010000130.1 GCA_029975275.1 Geobacteraceae bacterium
GCGTGGTCGTAGTTGGCCGGATCGACACAGCTCGAAACTTCGTACTGGCGGAATCCGGTCAGAGTTTCCGCCGTAACGATGGTGGTCTTCTCGTCAAGCTGACTGTCCGTGATCTTGCCGATGAAGGCGTCAACGTCATTCTGGACGATCTTGTTGTTGTGGCCGTCCTCAAGGCAGAAGTAAGCGGCCTCAAACACGTCCTTGGGCGACCAGGAAATGTAGCCGTCCGAATACTTGACCGCGTAGCCGGGTTTTCCGTCCTTTTCCTGTTCCCAGGCCGTCACCATCTTCACGCCGAGGTAGGTCTTTGTCATATCAGCTCCTTTTTTATTCCCAGTTTTGGTCTTGGATTATTCCAAGTGGTACCAATGGTTACGCCGCTTTCTGTGTTTCCTTCCCGGCCAGCCGGACCTTCACCTTGTTGTCGCCCTCGCCCAGGGTGATTTCCTTCACCCCCTTAGCGCGCAGGAGAGCCCCGAAGGCTTCGCCGTCCGCCTTGCCGAACATCTCCGCCAGCGGATCGGGCTCCGGTTCCTGGAGCTTGAGTTGGAAGGCCGCCGCCGACTCGCGCCGCGTGACCACGGTGCCGTCCGAAGCCAGCGTCAGCCGGCCGCCTGTGGGCTGGGCCGGCATCTCGGGGCTGACCTCCCCGGTGATGATCATGGAATCGTAGTCGGTGGGGTCCGGGGAGCAGGTCAGGACCGTCTTCACCTTGCCTTTGTACTTATCCATGAGCCGGGATTTCATGTCGTAAGCCACCGTCTGAATCCCGTTGGCGATAGCCGACACGGTCATGCCTTTGTCGATCTCGATGAGAACCAAGAGGTCCTTGGCTTTACAGTGCAGGTCCGGGGGCAGATTGGCCCGCTTGAGGTCGTCCAGGAGTTCGCCCATCTCGTCGGCATAGGCGGTAACCTCATCGGTGAGCTCGGCAATGCGGGCCAGAAGACCGTCACGGTCCCGGGCGCGTTCGGCCCGGTCCATGACGGACTCGTGCCAGTAGGCCAGGGCCACGTCCTGCTCATAGGGGATCGTGGTCATGACGCCGGCGGCGAACGTGGCCAGGGACAGGTCCTGGGCTGGCTCCTGGGGGGCGTCAGTAACCGCGGCTTCGACCGGGGCAGGCGAGGACTTGGTGGGGACGGTCCCGCCATCGGCCAGCTTGCGGGACTTGGCCTTCGTCGGCACGGAGTGCAGCGGCGGGGCCTTGGCTGTTTCTGTGGTGGGCAGGGTCTCGGGCATGGGAAATATCCTCCTTGAGTTGTTGGCTTGGATGCCGGCCGGGCTGAGGGATTCCCGGCCGGTTCCAAACCCCGACCGCCGGGGTGCGGTCGAGTGGGGTTATGGCCGTGGTGATCGTCCGTTGACGCCGTAGATCAGGGATTCCAGGGCTTCGCGCACGTTGCGTTCCAGTCGGCCTATGGCGGCGTCTATGCCGGTTTGATCCGTTATGACCGGGGCTTCAAAGTCACGGACATAAACCGTCATCTGCCGGCCGCTTCGCGTGGTGGTCTCGAGATTGATGCTGACGCCCATCTTGACGCCCGGGAGAATCATGATGTCTGAGGTGCTCATAGCTACTCCTGCCCGTCCGTGGATGGGCACAGTCCCATCTGACCGCAGGCGGCGCACTCCACGGCGAGGCGCACGACGTTGCCCGTGTTCGGGCACTCGACGGTTTCGGGGAGGTCCTGGGGTGTCTCGGCGGGCTGCTCCTGGTCGGCGGAATCAGCATCGGCCTCGGGATCGGGGACCACGCCAGCGGCGGACAGGGCGTCGGCCGCCAACTTCTTGGCCTGCTCGCATTGGGTGTGGCTCCAGTCCTTGGAGTAAACCCCGAAGTCTTTTTCGATGGCGGCGAGGTCCAGGCCCGCGTCCACAACCGCCTTCGCGGCCCCTTCCCGCATGGAGGCCGTGGCCCGGGGCTTCTTCTGGCCGTTGCCGTTCGCGGCCGGCTGCTTTGTCTGCCAGGTCTCGAAGGCGGCCCAAAAGCTGTCGAAATTGGCAATGGCCTGGGCCTTCACGTCATCAACCGGGCACTTGTTCATGCTGGCCGTGGCCACGGTGAAGCGGGACAGCGCGCCCATGTCCGCGCCGCGTGCTTGGGCCAGCCGGTCGAACTCGGAAACATCAACGGGTGAGGCCGTTACGTCGTATGTGGTGCCCTCGAACTCTTCCCTGTCGGCATCCAGGACTTCCACGACCTCCCGGCTGACCGGAAGCCGCTTCGCCAGCCGCTTGGTAACGGTCTTGATGGCCATTTGGTCCCACCACGTCTTCCAGGGACCATTCTGCGCCGCCGAAACGGCCCTGACTTTCTCGATGTCTTCGACGGTCATTACCTCGCGCTCGCGGTAACCGTCCTTGAAGATGGCGATGGCATAGACGGCAATGGGTTCTCCTCGGTCCTTGAGGACGGGCCGATGCTCCAGACGCTCGTTGTCGCCGAGCTCGTAGACGAAGTGATCATTTTCGTAGACGACGTGCGCCGGGATGCCGTTGAACAGTCCCGTGGCCATGAGCTTTTTGCGCACGCCGCCAATCATCGGCATGTATTGGGGCTGCCCCTTGTAGACCACGAAGGCGGCTTCCCGCTTGTCAGGCATCAAGCCATCCTGGGCGCACTTCATGGCGGCCGCGATCATGGATCGTTGACCCTGATCGGTGTTTAGATGCGGCATCAACGTCGGTTCGGACTGCACGGCCGTCATGACGACGCGGGTAAACGTCTCGGGAGTGACACCCTTGGGAAGGACGAGGGCGAATTCGCCTTCCATTTTCTTCAGGGTGCCCCTGAAGACATCGATGGACGTGGTGGCCATGACCTATCTCCTGAATCTGGTTTCGGTGTGCTCGAAGATGCGAACGCCGGGGATGTTCCGCGCGCCGTCCTTGACCGCCTGCCTGATCCTGGTTTCGCACGGCATCAGGTATTCTCGGGGAATGGCCGCATCGTCCTGGACTTCGAAACGCCATTCCGTGTGCTGGTAGGACGTCCCTTCCGCCGTGCGCACGGGACCGGAAGCCTTGGGCACGACAGGGGCTTCGATCTTGACCGGCTCCACATTGGCGGCCTTGGCCTCGGCATCCAGCTTGGCCTGGAGCTCGGCCGTCTGCCGGCGCGCCTCTTCCTCGACCTTACGCCGCTCCAATTCCTTGCGTTGCTGGTAGTCCCCGATCTTCCGCTTGAGGCCGTATTCGATGGCGGCCAGCTTTTCGCCGAAGCTTTTGGCCAGGGCGTTGATGCCGCGCACGTACTCGTTGGGATCGGCCACGAATGCCTTGCGTGCCTTCTCGATGGCACCCCCCAGCTTCTTGGCCTGCAGACCCATTTCGATGGCCAGCGTGTTGGTTTCGTCGGATTCGATGACAACAGCCGCAGCTTTGGTCTGCATGGCTTCGATCTCGGCCGTATACGGTGCGAGGGCCGCTTTGACCGGAGTCATGTCGTAGGGGTTGGCCTGGGCCGGCGCTGTCGTCGGCATCTCGAAGACAGCCGGAGCAGTCGGCGGCATGCCGGGGGTCGGTTCGCGGAGCGCCGCGCCGAAATCGATAGCAGTCATGTTCAGTTTCCTCCCTTGAAGTATTTCCAGCAGGCCAGGGCGTTGCGGAAGACCGCGAAGTCATGCGCCACCGTAGCCGTGGACTCGTTGACGATGGGGCGGCCCCCGTCTTTCTTGAGGCGCACGGACATCACCCGGCGCACGTCGAGGCCGCGCTTGACAGCCAGTTCCCGGTAAGCGGCAAGCTGTGGCCGCCAAGATTTGGATTTTGCCAGGGGGGTCTTGAAGTCGATGACGGCAAGGGATGCGTCACCCTGGAGACGACAAATCAGGTCAGGATGGCCCATATAGCCGTAATCATGGTCGGCAAGCTCTCCCTCGCAAAGGGCAACGTCAGCCACGATGGGCAACCATTTCTCGAAGGAATCCAGATAGCCCCTGATCTCGGCTGGCACCGGGAAGGACCAAAGTCCGATCAGCCGGCAGGCACAGGCCTGGTGCACGAGCGTTCCCCGCTCTGCCGCATTCGCCAGGACCTCTTCCGGGACGCGACTGAAGTCTGACCACGGGGAAAGGATCGTGGTCACGCTCGGGAGGTCCTGCGGACAACTCATGCCCTTGCCTCCAAACCAAGCGCCCTGGCCGCGATGCGGTTGCCCATGTCCATGGACACCCGGCGAACAACCCTGACAGCTAGTTCCGGGTGCGTGGCGAAAATCCCCGTGCGCTCCAGGTCGCCCGATCGCATGGCGTCAATGGCACGCGTCACGTGGGGATGACGATGGTCGATGGAGAGGGTGGTCATCGCCGTTCCCCCACGCATGCCTTCGTCAGCGCCTGCCGAGAAATCCCTTCAATCTCCACGGCCAGGGACCGACCGGAGGGGAGCTTCCCCCCGTCCGCAATGGACGCGCAGATGGCGTTGATGCGGCCCATGGCCTCGTGCAGA
>JARKPN010000005.1 GCA_029975275.1 Geobacteraceae bacterium
CTGGCGAAGGTGCGGGAGGTACTGGACCGGCCGCACGTCTGCTGAGGGCAGGAGCGAAATAGGTGCGGGCACCTTCCCCCGCCCTTGCCCACCCCCGCCAGGGGGAGGGAATAATAGATATTGCGTAGATTGCGTGTTACACTACGCTAGTGTCCTGTGCGGCTAATTCCTTCCTTACAATTCCGGGCCTTTTGGCCCCTGGCCGCGTTCCGACTCCTCGGCTTAGACCCCGCTAGGCCTGTGTCGCCGCGCCTTGCCAGGAACCAAAATTCCTCGGAATTCTTGCGGTGAACTAACCGCACAGGACACTAGTGCCGGATTGGGTCTTTCACGGAGCCTCTCGTAATCGGTCACCATCATTCGCACGGATCGGTTCCTCTGCTGAAATCAGGCGCTTTCCCGCTATTCACCTGATTGCATTGAATCCGTACGAGAGGCTCCGTGAAAGACCCAACCCGGCCTTGGGCAGCATTTCCAACCGGAGTATACGGATGGAAAAATTTGTCTGGCAGATATGGTTAACCGATGCTAATATCTGCGCCATGCCCTCGCATCCGCTCTTCATGCCACTGGTCTCGATTATCGCGGGTCTATACGCGGCGTGGGAGTGGGGGTGGTTCCTCCCCAGGCCGGTGCTGCCGGCTTTGCTCGCGCTCTGCCTCGCTCTGGTGTTCGTGAAGAACAGGCTCCCCTTCCTGGCATGTCTTTCCTTCTGTTTCTTCGTCTGGGGGAACCAGGCGCTGGAGCCGCTGCTGTCGCCCGGGTTTCCCGGGGACTCCGTGGTTCGCTTGGCCGGGAACGGGGCGTGCCTGGTGGAGGGGATCATCGATGCCCGCCCGGAATGGCTGGATGCAGGGGGAAAGATCTCCCTGCGGGTTACCAGGGTCTTTCACGGCGCGCGGTCGTCTCCCGCCTGCGGCAGGCTCCTTCTCTACATCGGAGAGGGACGGGGGGAGTTCCTCAGCGGTGATCTCGTCAGGTTCGAATCACGTATCCGCAGGCCGAGAAATTTCGGTATTCCCGGAGAGTTCGACTACGAGCTTCACCTGGCGCTGCGGGAGATCTACGCGACCGCCTTCGTTCCGACGGCCTCCCACGTGATCCTGATAAGGAGCCGGGTCTGTTACCCGGTCCGGAATTTCATGGACCGGCTCGCGGCGGATCTCGGGGGCCGCATGGACCGTCTCGTTCCGGGAGCCGAAGGCGCGGTGTTGCGCGCCCTTGTCCTGGGAGGAGGGGGAGCGGTCCCGGAAGCGGTCAAGGAGCTCTACACCCGGACCGGGGTGAACCATATACTCTCCATCTCCGGCTTTCACGTGGGGGTCATCGCCTTCTTCGTGTTCCACCTCCTGTTCAGGACCTTCCGGCTCTCCCAGTTCCTCCTGCTTCACGGCAACCTCAGGCGCTCGGTGCTGGTGCTGACCATACCGATCCTGCTGTTCTACCTCTTCCTGACCGGGGCCGCGCCGGCCACGGCCAGATCCGTGATCATGATAACCGCCTTCATCCTGGCCATGTTCCTGGAACGGGAGTCGGACCCGCTGAATTCCCTGATACTCGCGGCCCTGTGCATACTGGCCGTATCTCCGGCCGCGCTGTTTGACGTCTCCTTCCAGCTTTCCTTCATGGCCATCTGGGGGATACTCGTGCTGACCCCCGTGCTCATGGCCCCCTTCGTGGGCATGGAGGAGGGGATCCCGCGGAAGCTGCTCCTGTTTTTCATGGTATCCGTGGCCGCCACCGCCGCCACCATGGTTCCGGTATCCCTGTATTTCCACCGCGCCACCCTCATCGGTCTCATCGCCAACTTCCTTATCGTGCCGCTCATGGGGTACGGCGCGGTGGTGCTCGGTTTTTCGGCGCTCCCATTCCTGGTGCTTTTCCCCCTGGCAGCGAAATTCCTGCTGGTATCGGCCGGTTTCCTGGTGCGTATCTCCGGGGTTTTTCTCTCTTTGCTGGACCGGCTCCCGCAGCTTCCCGTCTGGAGGACATCCGGCATCGACCTTCTCCTGGCGCTCCTTGTCCTGGCGTCGCTCGGCTTTCTTTCGGGCAGGCGGGCGCGGATCGCCTGCTGCTGCACACTTGCGGCGTTCTGTGTCGCGGTGAGGGTTATCGCGCCGGTTGAGGCGACCGGGAAGCTCAGGATCGATTTCTTCAGCGTGGGCCATGGAGATGCGACGCTTGTCACCTTTCCGGACGGGAAGAGGATGCTGGTGGACGGCGGCGGAAGCCTGCGGGAAGGGGGGAGCGATCCCGGAGAACGGCTGCTGGCCCCCGCCCTCTGGAGCATGGGAATCGACAGGCTGGATTACCTGGTCCTGACCCATGCCCATTCAGACCACCTGAAGGGGCTGCTGTTTCCGGCGCGTGTCTTCCGGATAGGCGAGTTCTGGGAAAGCGGGCTGAGCGACGGAGGGCTCGACTACCGTAAACTGAAAGAGATACTGGCACTACGGGGCGTTCCGGTACGTCTGGTCGACGCCTCGACCCCTCCCTTTGCCGTGGGGCCGGTAAGGATCGAGTTCCTCTCCCCTTCCGGTCCCGAGAGACGGTTCGCCTCGGGAGAGGACGGAGACCTCAACGAGGGTTCCCTGGTATTCCGCCTCACCATGGACGACTTCGCCGTACTCTTCACCGGCGACATGGGTCCGGCGGCCGAGGCACGCCTTTCGCACAACCCGGCGGCGC
>JARKPN010000006.1 GCA_029975275.1 Geobacteraceae bacterium
GGGATGACCCGGGCCAAGGAGCGGCTCTACCTGAGCAACGCCAAGCGCCGGCACTTCTACGGCCAGGAGCAGTTCAACACCCCATCCCGCTTCATCGACGACATCCCGGAAGAATTGCTGGAGACGGACGAGGAACCACGACACGGCCGGGAGCGGTACGAGTCTCCCGAACCGGCCGGCCGGCGACACGCGACCTGGGGAGATGGAGCGAGGCGGTGGCCCTGTCGGAGTCGGCTCTCCCGGACAACGAGGTGACCATGGTGCCCGAAGGGGACGTGGTCTTCATCGGCCTGCGGGTGCGGCACGCCAAGTTCGGGCCGGGCACCGTAAGGAAGATCGAGGGGAGCGGGGACAACCAGAAGGTCATGGTATGGTTCGACAAGGGCGGGCCTAAGAAGCTGCTGGTCAGGTTCGCCGGGCTGGAGAGGATATAGAAGGTGCGAGGTTCGAGGTTAAAGGATCGAGGATAAGCTAGTGTCCTGTGCGGTTAGTTCACCGCAAGAATTCCGAGGGATTTTGGTTCCTGGCAAGGCGCGGCGACACAGGCCTAGCGGGGTCTAAGCCGAGGAGCCGGAACGCGGCCAGGGGCCAAAAGGCCCGGAATTGTAAGGAAGGAATTAGCCGCACAGGACACTAGTTTCCATCCGGAAAGTGCAGGTTGGTGCCGGCCCGGAACTTCCCCGAAGCCCCTCGTAATCGGACGCCGGACTTCACCACTACAATGGCCGTCATGCCGAAATAGGCTGCTGTCCCTCGAACATGCGTGGGTACCGCACGAGAGTCTCCGTGAAAGCCCCGTCCCGTCCCCTGGCGACACTTTACTTGAGAACCGTCACCTGGTATCCCTTTCCCTCCAGGTGATCCACGACCTCCCTGATGTGCTCGTACCCCCGGGTCTCCACCTCCAGGACAACCTCGGTCTTGCCGATGGGGAGGGCGATGGAGCGCCGGTCGTGGTTGATATAGTAGATATTGGCCCTGGTGGCCGCGATGTCGCCGGCGAGCCGGGCCAGCGAGCCGGGTACGTCCTCCAGCTCCACCTTCAGCTTCAGGTAGCGTCCGCCGGCCACCAGCCCGCGCTCCACCACCGTCGCGATGGTCCTCACGTCGATGTTTCCGCCCGAAAGGAGACATACGGTCTTTCCCTCGGGACACGCAAACCGTGCATGGAGCAGCGCAGCCAGGGAGACCGCGCCGGCCCCCTCGACCAGCAGCTTGGCCCCCTCTAACAGGAGGACGATGGACTGGGCGATCTCTTCTTCCTCTACCAGCACCACCTCGTCAACCAGTGAACGGATGATCCCGAAGGTCTTCTCCCCCGGATGTTTCACCGCGATGCCGTCCGCCAGGCTGAAGCCCACCGGCGTCCCCATGAGGCTCCCTTTTCTCAGGGAGAAGTGCACCGAAGGGGCCGCGGCGGTCTCGACGCCGATGATCCGCACCCTGGGACGGACCTCCTTGACTGCGACGGCAATGCCGGAGATGAGTCCCCCGCCGCCGATGGGGACGATAACGGTGGAGAGGTCGGGAAGGTCCTCCAGGAGTTCCAGGCCGATGGTACCCTGTCCCGCCATGACCAGGGGGTCCTCGAAGGGATGGACGAACAGCCTTCCGGCCTTCTCCACCCTGACCCGGGCAGCGGCCAGCGCCTCGTCGAAGTTCTTCCCGGTCAGGACGATGTCGGCCCCGTAGTCGCGCACCGCGTGCACCTTCTGCAACGGGGTGTTTTCCGGCATGAACACCTGGGCGGGGATGCCCAGCAGCCGGCAGGCGAAGGCGACACCCTGGCCGTGGTTGCCGGCGGACGCGGTTATAACGCCTTCCTCAATGGCCGTCCGTGGCTGTGCCAGGAGGAAGTTCAGCGCGCCCCGGATCTTGAAGGAGCCGGTCCGCTGGAGGTTTTCGCACTTGAAGAAGAGCGGACGGCCGAGCCGTTCGCTGAAATGGTGGGAGAACATGAGTTCGGTGCGGCGGATGTGGTCCCCCAGCCGGCGTGCCGCCTCCAGGATCATGCCCCGGTCGAGAATCCTGTCCCTGTCGGTCGACCGGTCAGTGTGCATGGACATGGTGGTCGTGGCCGTATCCGTGGGAATGGCGGTGGTCGTGGGAGCGGCCGCCAGTCACCTCGGCCACGAGCGTCAGCGAGGTGAGGATTATGGCGTATTCCAAGCGCCCGGAAATGCTCTTGTCTATCTGCCCTTCGCCGGTCATGGCGCCTCCTGTTGGTCGAATCCTTGTTGAAAAGTTTAGCACCATGGATCCCGCGGTCAAATCCGTGGAGCAGGGCTCCACATGATTGCATTTTAACGCCGGTGCTGGTAACGTAGCGAAAAAATCCTTTCGGAGGTTGCGTATATGGATATCACCCATCACAGGCTGCTGATTCTCGGGTCTGGCCCTGCGGGCTATACCGCGGCGGTCTACGCGGCCCGCTCCAGCCTGGAGCCTGCCCTGATCACCGGGCTGCAGCAGGGGGGGCAGCTTACCACAACCACCATGGTGGACAACTGGCCGGGAGACCCGGACGGGATCCTCGGCAACGACCTCATGGACCGTATGCTGCGGCATGCCGAGCGGTTCGAGACCAAAATCATCTACGATCACATCAACAAGGCCGACCTTTCCCGCCGTCCCTTTTACCTGGAAGGGGACTCGGGCGCCTACACCTGTGACGCCCTGATAATCGCCACCGGTGCTTCGGCCAGGTATCTCGGCCTCCCGTCCGAGGAGGCGTTCAAGGGGAAAGGTGTGTCTGCCTGCGCCACCTGTGACGGGTTCTTCTATCGCGGCAGGGATGTGGCCGTCATCGGCGGCGGCAGCACCGCGGCCGAGGAAGCCCTCTACCTGTCCAACATCGCCGCCCACGTGACCGTGGTGCATCGCCGTGACCAGCTGAGGGCCGAAAAGATGCTGGCCGATAAGCTGATCGCGAAGGACCGGACCGGTAACGTCACCATCGAATGGAACAGCGTGCTGGAGGAGGTGCTGGGCGACGAGACCGGCGTCACCGGGATGCGGCTCCGCTACAAGGACGGCTCCAGCAAGGAGATACCGGTCCACGGTATCTTCATCGCCATCGGCCACAAACCGAATACCGACCTGTTCGAGGGGCAGCTGGAGATGGAGAACGGTTATATCAGGACCCGGTGCGGCCAGGAGGGGAACATGACCGCCACCAGCGTGCCCGGAGTATTCGCGGCCGGGGACGTGCAGGACCCCTACTACCGCCAGGCTGTCACCTCCGCCGGTACCGGCTGCATGGCCGCCCTGGACGCGGAGAAGTACCTGGACATGCTGAAGGAATAATGAGTTGACAGGGCGGCGGTGCGTCGTGTAGTAAGACAGAATGTATTAGATTGTTTTTGTTACGTTTTTCCTCATTCGAGGAATTTTAATTCAGGTTGTGCGGGGTGACAAATGAGAGTCGAATGTCCCAGTTGTGGCGCCAGAGGTCAGATAGACGAGTCCAAGCGGCCAGCCGGGGCCGCTTCCATCCGCTGCCCGCGATGCGGCGGCAGCATAACCCTGGACGCCGTCACCGGCGCGGCCGAACCGGTACGGTCCGAACCGGCGGCGACCCAGCCCTCGCTCCAGCAACCTCCTCCCGTCCTCGGCCCCCCCGTGACCGAGCCTCCCGCCACCAACCTCTGCTCGGTGTGCAACAACCCGTTTCCCCGTGAGGAGATGGTCCGTTTCGGCCCTTCGCTGGTCTGCGCCGCGTGCAAGCCCACGTACGTGCAAATGCTGGAGCAGGGGGCACCGCAACCGGGGAGTTTCCGCTACGGCGGCTTCTGGATACGGTTCGCAGCCAAGTTCATCGACGGCATCATCCTGGCGGCCGTCAACCTGGCCTTCTCGTTCCTCTTTTCCATGCTCCTGGTCACGACCCAGGACCCTGCCTCGGCCATCATCGCCGGCGTGATGTCGACGCTTTTCAACCTGGCATTGGCCATAGCCATGACCACCTGGTTCCTCGGCAGGTTCGGCGCGACCCCGGGCAAGATGGCCGTCGGGCTCATGGTCGTGCATCCCGATGGTTCGAGAATCGGCTACCTGCGGGCGTTCGGCCGCTACTTCGCCGAGATGCTCAGCAGCCTGATCCTCGGCATCGGCTATCTGATGGCGGCCTTTGATGACGAAAAGCGGGCACTGCACGACCGGATATGCGATACTAGGGTCGTGTATAAATGAGCCTGCCCACGGGGCGGCATTGCACCGTCGCCCGCACCTCCTACGGCACGCCGCTCCCCATGCTCCCCGGAACGGGGCTGAAGACGCTCCGATGCGCCGGGTGCGACGTGGAGCTTCAGGCGGCCGTCTTTCCCGCCTTCTTTCGGGGCACGGGGAGGGCTGTTCCGGGAGCTGGCCGAACACTTCCGGTCGCTGGCCAGGTTTCCGGACGAAGCCTGCGCAGGTATCGCTGACGAGCGTCTCGTGCGCAACGCGCTCGACATCGTCTACAACACCGGCAAGCCGGATCGGAGAGAGGACGTCCGACACGGGTGACCTCCAATCCCGCAGCCATTCCGACTGGACGGTTGCCGCGTCGGCGGCTCGTGCCATTTAAATCGTTGACACATATTTCCGATACTGTTACAGTCTTTCGTTCTTGAAACGTGCCGGAGTGTGCCCAATCCGGGACCGTCGGACATTTTCCCATCGAAAACCCCGTTCTGCGGGCCAGGAAAACGTGACGTGATACCTGTCAGGAATACCGACGCCCCCTTGCCCAAGGGGGTTGCTGATTTTCTCCCGGAAAAAGCCGCCAAGATCGGCTATATTCAGGAAAAGATCCTCCGGGTCTTCGAGCTCTGGGGGTTCAGGCGCATCATTACCCCCTTGCTGGAATTCCAGGATGTCATGGCGCTTGCCCTGGGGGATAACCTCAGGGAGAGGATGTTCCGGTTCGACGACCGACAGACCGGGAAGCTTCTGGTCATCCCCCCCGATATCACGCCGCAGGTGGCGCGCATCGTGGCCACCAGGATGAGGGAATACCCGCTGCCCCACAGGCTCTACTACAGCGGCAGGGTCCTGCGTCACGCCGAAATCCAGTCGGGCCGCAGCAGGGAGACCTTCCAGGCCGGCGTTGAACTGATAGGCCTGGTCTCGCCCGAGGCGGATGCGGAGATGGCCGCCATGGCCGTCGAGGTCCTCAAGGGCCTCGGCTTCGACGGTTTCAGGATCGCGGTCGGACAGGTCGAGTTCTTTCGGGGAATAATGGATTCGGCGGGTTTCTCCCCATCTTCCCGGGAACTCCTGCGGGAGGCCATCAGCAAGAAGGACTCGTCGGCCCTGCGGGAGATCCTTGAGCAGGAGCCGGTATCCGACCGGGCGAAAGAGGAGATGGCGATGCTGCCCCGGTTGTTCGGCGGCCGGGAGGTTCTGGCCGAGGCGGAGCGGGTCGTTGGTAACGAGCGGTCGAAAAGGGCACTGGAAAACATATCCCAGGTGCTTGATATTCTGGATATCTATGGAGTGGGCGACTACCTGACCATCGACCTGGGTGAGATTCGCGGCCTCGATTACTATACCGGCGTCACCCTCGAGGGTTTCGTCGCCGGCTTGGGCGAGCCGGTGTGCAGCGGCGGCCGTTACGACAATCTGACGACCTGCTACGGCTTTCCGTCCCCGGCGACCGGCTTCGCGTTCAACATCATGGCCCTGCTGAATGCCGCGGAGAGACGACCCGACGTGGAGGCGAGCAAAACCGGAGATTTCCTGATTTTCAACGGGAAGGAAGACAGGCGCGAGGCCCTTGAATTGGCCAAGCGTCTGCGAAGGAAGGGTTTCACGACGGCTCGGGACATCATCCGGAGAGGGTTCGCCGAATCTCTGGAATATGCCCGTAAGATGAATATATTATATATGATCGTCATCGGGGCTGAAGAGTGCGCCGATGACGAGGTATACGTTGTAAGGGTGGCGGACGGAAAAGGGGTGGTCCTCGGAACGGGCGATCTTTCCCGGAAAGACTTTCCCGAGCGCTTCGGACCCTTGCAGGGAGACTAGGAATGGCCAATGTTGTGGTGGTGGGTGCCCAGTGGGGTGATGAAGGGAAGGGTAAGATTGTAGACATCCTTACCGAGCATGCCGATGACGTGGTCCGTTTTCAGGGCGGGAACAATGCCGGCCATACACTGGTGGTCGGAGACGAGAAGATAGTACTCCATCTGATCCCGTCCGGCATACTGCATCCCGGCAAGCGGTGCATCATCGGCAACGGTGTCGTGCTGGACCCCGAGGTCTTCATACGAGAGATTACCGCCCTCAAGGCCACCGGCCACTTCCAGGACGACGACTGTCTTCTCCTCAGCGAATCGCTGCATGTCATCATGCCTTACCACAAGAAGATCGACATTGCCCGGGAAAAGAAGAGCGGCGCCGGAAAGATAGGGACCACCGGCCGCGGCATCGGACCCTGTTACGAGGACAAGATCGGCCGGCGCGGCATAAGGCTCATGGACCTGCTCGACCGGGACCGTTTTGCCGTGAGGCTGCGGGAAAACCTGGAGGAAAAGAACTTCATCCTGGAGAACTATCTGGGGGACTCGCCGTTGAGTTTCAAGGACATCTACGACACGTACCTGGGCTATGCGGAGGTTATCAGGAAATATGCCGCCGATACCTTCCGGATACTGAACGGCGATATCGGCTCGGGTAAGAAGGTTCTGTTCGAAGGCGCCCAGGGAACCATGCTGGATATCGACTACGGCACTTATCCGTTCGTGACGTCCTCCTCCACCTGTGCCGGCGGCGCCTGTGTCGGCAGCGGCGCCAGTCCCAGGGATATTCATGAAATAATCGGCATCTCAAAGGCATACGTAACCCGGGTGGGGAGCGGTCCTTTCCCAACGGAACTCGACGATGAGTTCGGCGAGATGCTCCGGACCAAAGGTGGAGAATTCGGTTCGACCACCGGTCGTCCCCGCCGGTGCGGCTGGTTCGATGCCCTGGTGGCCAGATATGCCGTCAGGATCAACGGCCTGACCGGTATCGCCCTCACCAAGCTCGACGTGCTGAGTGGTTTGAAAACCATAAAGGTTTGTACAGGGTATGCGTACGGTGACTCGGTTCTGACGGAGATCCCCGCATCCATGGAGATTTTCGCCCAGTGTCGTCCCGTTTACGAGGAATTCCCGGGATGGAACTCCGACATCAGTGGAGTGAGACGTTTCGAGGACCTCCCGGCCAATGCCCGCAATTATATCGGAAAGCTCGAAGAACTTGCCGGGTGCTCCATCATGCTTGTTTCCGTCGGCGCCAGACGCGACGAGACGATCGTTTTACGCAACCCTTTTCTGGGGTGAAAAAAATCGTTAGATGGTTGCAAAAAGGCTTGACGTCTAACCGATGATATATTATAAATCATTCTTCTTGAGATGAGCCGCTAGCTCAGTCGGTAGAGCACCTGACTTTTAATCAGGTGGTCGTTGGTTCGACCCCAACGCGGCTCACCATGTCCCCTTCGTCTAGCCCGGCCCAGGACACCGCCCTTTCACGGCGGCGACGGGGGTTCGAATCCCCCAGGGGACGCCAGTCACCTGAAAAGGGGCTCGCCGGTCACGGTGAGCCCCTTTTTTATGCTTTTCATGTCCTGCTCTCCCCACCGTTTTTCCTGTATCGGTTCCGCTGCCTTTCTCTCAGTCGTTCCCGCATTGCCGCCCGCATCCCGCGTGCCGTGCCCCAGTGTTCTATATTAGAACTGTGTTCTCAAAGATTACATCGCATAAACAGCTTACGTTGTGTCGGAACTGTCCGTAGAGCCGCGGCCGGCCGGAAAACAGTCTCTAAATTGAACACATTGCCACTGTTTGTGAGTTGCAGTCCGGTTGAAAAAGCAAGGTTTTTTACTGGCATGTATATTGCTTTCATAAAACGGCATTTTGTGTTTATCTCAATCTAACAGGAAGGAGGTGCAAAGCAGTCCGGCTTTCCTCGTGGAGCCGGGGGGAGAATTTACTTCATGTTGGTCTGATGGTACCTGAGTATCTGAAAGCTTCAGCAGATCAGTGGACTAGCGGTTTATGAATGTTTTGAGGGGCGAGGGGGAGTGAAGGTTTTCCACTGCTGAAAGCGCCAAGATTGAGGTAAAGGCTCTGGAGCCGTTACTATGCAGTGTTTTGCAAGACTCCAGGCAGGCTGTGCTTAATCCTCAGCCTTGAAGGAG
>JARKPN010000009.1 GCA_029975275.1 Geobacteraceae bacterium
CATCAAGGCTACCACCGCCCTGTGCGGCACGGGAGACCCCATTGTCCTGCCCGCGCAGTACCCGGACAGGATCGACTACGAGGCCGAGCTGGCCATCGTGATCGGCAAAAAGGCCAGGAACATTCCGGAAGACCGGGCCGACGAGGTCATCCTCGGCTACGGCTGAACCCAAGGGTTGTGACGAAGGCGTACAGCGGGTTTTTGCCTTTACGCAACTCGCACCAGTCGGCCTGCATCTGGGTGCCCGGTTCGGTCTCGAACCGCACTACCGGTTCCGGTTCCTGAACCGGAACCGGTAGTGCCAGAAACAGCCTGACCAGTCGCTCAGAGCCTTCAAAACCGAGGCTTCTGATCTCCCGAGTCAGCACG
Organism: Geobacteraceae bacterium; assembly: GCA_029975275.1. Lineage (GTDB taxonomy): Bacteria > Desulfobacterota > Desulfuromonadia > Geobacterales > Geobacteraceae > RPRC01. The sequence continues at coordinate 370 of JARKPN010000009.1, forward strand.
GTTGCCGGAAGGCGGTGGGGTAAGGCGGCCTTAACTCGGTCTTCAATAAATGCCTTGAACGGGTCCAGCTTCCCTGGACGCTTATCACGCTGCCTGTACTTTGGGTCGGCAGCTGACCTGAGGTACTTCCTGATGGTGTTTCGCGAAAGTCCGGTGACGCGGCTGATTTCCCGGATACTCTTGCCTTGCTTCTTGAGAATCTCGATTTCCATGTACTCTTCCTTTCCAATCATGCCGACCCTCCTGGTCGGCTAGGATAAGGGAAGAGTGGGTCAAATTTCAGTTTCCAGGGTGGGTCATTTTTACATTTCCGCTAACAGCTTCTGTCGGAGTAAAGGATCAAATCAATGCAAAAGTGGCTTTATCTCATGGTTGCCATTATCAGCGAAGTTATCGCATTAAAATCAGCAGAGGGTTTTACAAAATTCTGGCCGTCCTGTGCCGTTGTTATCGGGTATGCTTTAGCGTTCTACTTCCTGTCGCTGACTCTGAAATCAATACCGATCGGAATAGCCTATGCCATCTGGGCGGGAGTCGGCACGGCGCTTGTCGTCCTGGTGGCGTGGGTGTTCATGGGGCAAAGACTGGACCTGCCGTCAATTATCGGCATCGTAATGATCGTTGCCGGTGTCCTGATCTTAAATCTGTTTTCGAAATCGGAAGTACATTGAACCTGTACTTTCGACCCCAAAAACCATTTCTACAAAACTCTTTACGAACCGTTTATCAGCAAGGTCGGCTTAATCCGTTAATGAAACGACAAACCTGGGAACACGACCATGGGCGAGACGTCTTCTCCAGTCCATCGAGCAATACTCGTTCCCAAGGCTCCGAGAGCAAGTTTCACCTCTTTTCTTAACCTTCCGCTTGAAGAGTTGCTTTTGCAGCGTTTCCTCGCGCTTAATCCCTCTTCCCCTGTTTCGGGTTACAACATCATCCAAGAACTCGCACAATCAGGCAAAAAATAGACAGGATTGGTCTACCCTTTCCGGTTCTTTCAGGAATACTATACAAAAATCAACATGATCCTAGAGGAGGTAAGCATGAACTTCGAATTCCATAATCCAACGCAACTCGTCTTCGGTGCCGGTACGCTCTCGCGCTTGGGTGACGTGGTAAGCAAACATGGCAAAAGAGCCCTGCTCGTCACCGGCGGCGGCAGTGTAAAACGGAACGGCACGTTCGACCGGGCAATCGCGAGCCTGCAAGCCGCCGGAGTCTCGGTGGTGGAATGCTCCGGCATCGAGCCCAACCCGCGGATCTCCTCGGTCGTCCGTGGTGCGGAGACCGCCCGCAGCGAGGGATGCGACGTGGTCATCGCCTTGGGCGGCGGCAGCACCATGGACGCAGCCAAGGTGATGGCGGCGGCCGTCTTTTACCAGTGGGATCCGTGGGAGATGATGGCCCATGGTCGGGAAAAGCAGGGGCGTCCCACCCGGGCGCTCCCCATCGTCACCGTGCCGACCCTGGCGGCCACCGGATCGGAGATGAACTGCGGAGCGGTCATCACCAACGAGGAGACGGTGGAAAAGTCGTTCGTCATGGCGGACTGTCTCTACCCGGCAGTGGCGCTGGTCGACCCCGAGTTGACGCTGAGCGTGCCGCCGGAGCAGACCGCTTTTGGCGTCTGCGACCTGATCACCCATGTGACAGAGAGCTACTTCAACGGCGTCGACGGCACGCCGCTGCAGGACCGCTTCGCCGAGGGAGTCATACTGACCGCCATGGAGTGGGGGCCGAGGGCGGTGGCCGACGGAGACGACCTCGAAGCGCGCGCCCAGGTGCAATGGGCGTCAGTGGTGGCACTCAACGGCTGGGTGCAGGTCGGCACCGACTTTACCGCCCCGGTGCACATGATCGAGCACACGTTGTCCGCCCACCACGACGTCGCCCACGGGGCCGGGCTGGCGGTGGTCAACCCGGCGTGGATGCGCTTCGCGGCCAAGGCCCGCCCTGCCCGCTTCGCGCAGTTCGCCCAGCGCGTTTTCGGGGTACCGCTCAAATCGGCAGATTACCTTGGCTGCGCCCTGGAAGGTGTTGATCGGTTCGAGGAGTTCCTGCGCTCCATCGGCTGCCCGATACGGCTGTCGCAACTGGGTATAGGCGACGCAATGTTGTCGCGCTATGCCCGGGACACGCTGCGCGTTGCCCACGACAAGGAGGGCTTGTTGCCCGGACGACCGCCCATGAACGGGGAAGAGATCGTCGAGGTGCTGCGTTCGGCGTTGTAGAGGTGAAAGGAGAGACAATGCAAAAGCGTAAATTGGGAAAAAGCGGCCTGGAAGTCTCGGCTCTCGGTCTCGGCTAAGTACCGGTCGCTGATGCATGAACAGAAACGGTCGTGGCGGTCCGAAGCGGCGGCGCGACCCACGTCATGGCATCGGAGCGGCGATGGCCGCCATCTCCGATGCCTCCCCCTTCCTTAAAAATAAATTGACGCTGTCAGCGTTTCTTGGTAAGTGGGGACAACGGCGAAAGATCGACGGTACCGGGGCGGCGCTTGATCACCTTTTTGGCCTGCTCACCCTCGGCAAGTCTGGCAACCAGCTCGGGGAATTCGCTGTGCAGCAGCTGGCGCACCGAGGCGAATTCGATGGACAGATGGTCGTCGGGGAGGAGGCCGCCCCGGCCGGCCAGGAAACGATCGAGGTGAATATCGGTTTTCCTCAGGAACTCCAGCATGTCGAGCACGAACAGTTTGCCCGCCGGGAACCTGCCGCCCGTCAACCGGTGCAGGTCATCGGTTTTCAGGCCGTTGGCGGCAAGGTGCCGGATCCATTTCCGGCAATCGAAACTGTACGCTGTCGAAAGGTCGGCGCTGGTAATGGTGAATCTTATCTTCTCTTTGGCCACTGGCTGCTCCATCACGTTGGCATGTACGGATGATACCGGAAAATCACCGGCAGGGCAACAGAGCGTCATGGCGAATGGGAAAATGGTTGTAATGGATGTCCCCGGGAAATTGGTCACCCCCCATATTCAATCTCGGTTATCTCCAACAACTCCTCCCCTTCTCCGGTTCGCATGGAAACCGTATCCCCGACACCACACCCCATGACGATGGACGCGAACGGCGATATGAACGAGATGCGCCCCGAAGAGGGGTCGGCCTCGTCTACTCCCACAATTGTGATACGGCGAATCCTGCCCGGATGTCTGCCGGACAGGGTCCTCACCGTAACCATGGCGCCAAAACGAACTTCGTCGCGAGGTTGTTCGAGAGGGTCAACGATTCTTGCGCACGCAATGCGGCGTCCGAGTTCGGCGATACGGTGAGCAACGGAAGCTAATCGGCGAATCCGCTCCTCCTCATCGTTGCCGTTCTTCTGCGCCTCTGTGCGCTCAGCCTCCAGGGCTGCAAGTTCCTCCCTCAGCAGCGCCATGCCCCTGGGAGTGACATAGTTGATGGTACCGGGCGGCAAAGGTGCTCGCGGCGGGACAAGTATCTGCTCATCCGAAGCGTCATTTTTTACAAAGGCTCGACTCATGGGGCACCAGAGATGCAGTCGGGAAGGTGGACACGGTCACGTATAAGGAAACGGCGAGCTGGATGCATATTCCCGACAGGTATGAGTAACTTCAATGCGAAGCAACTAATGTGGTATTCGTGCCACGGTTGCCTCGGAGCGGCTGTTTGATAAGTTTAAGCCCGTTGTTCGCAAAAATAAAGGACATCAGCGTAGTATTCCCGGCCGAGGAAATACATTGAACGCATGCCTCATGCCCGACCCGAAATCAAGAAAATTTTTCTTTTTGTTTTGTAAAACCATGCATTCGTATGGTATTGCCATACCTCATCAACGTCCTTGCCGGGATACCGTCGTCCGGCGTGCGCGTCCCCACTCCATCGTCCCAGAAGATTCGCGACCTGTCGCAAATCGTTGAACGCGACAGCTCGGCTGCAGACTGCACCGGGCAAATGGGTGCCCACGATGTCGTGGCACTCAACAGTTAACCACAATTGCAGGGAAACGTCATGTTGAAGCTATTGAGGTTCAGTAGTACAAAGTTCACTATCTTCTCCCGACTGATGTTGGGGAATATTGTTGTTCTGCTCATAGCCACGGGAGTGAGTGCGTACGCCATCTTCCAGCTGGACCACATCAGGAGGATTACCCACAAAATTATCCTGGTCCATAACGTCCTCATCGATCTCGACAAAGATATGACCGGCGCCCTCTTGTCGGAAATCCGCTACGAAAAGAAATTCGCCCTTTTGCAGGATCCGGCCCTCTACGAGGCATTTCTCGCTTCCAAGAGAGATTTCGAGAAAAGCCTGAATGAGGCCCTGGTCCTGGCAAATTCCACCGCGGTGAAAGACGCTTTAGGAAGGATACAGGAGCTGAACCGCGCTTATGGGATTCTGTTCGAGGAAGACGTTTCTTCCCTTAAGGAAGGCAGGCGTTTACCCCGAAAAGGACGTGTACGGGAAAAAGAGAGAATAGTAAACGAGGTGATGAATGAGTTGGCCCAATTGAAAGCCCTGATCCAGCAGAGCATCATCCGGAAGATAGAAAGACTGGATGAGGCGGGGAGCAAGGCCAGGGCGGTGGCCATGGTGATCACCGTTATCGCGTTGCTGTTCGGCATCGCGCTTTCAATAAGGATTACCCGGAGCATCACGCAGCCGCTTTCCCTCGTGAAGAATAAGACACGAGAGATCGCCAAGGGCACATTCGAGGCTGATCTTGATATCTCTTCTCCACCGGAGATAGGAGAGTTGGCCGGTGCCTTCAATTCCATGTGCATGAAACTCAAGGAAGTGGACAGGATGAAGTCCGATTTCTATTCTCTCATGTCTCATGAGTTGCGCACTCCCCTCACGTCGATCAGAGAGGGAACGAACATGTTCCTGGAGGGACTGGGTGGAGAGATAACGGATAGGCAGAGGGAGCTGATGGTCATCATTGCAGAAGAGAGCTCCCGTCTCATCGACCTGGTCAACCGGTTGCTGGACCTGTCTAAAATGGAAGCCGGCCTCCTCACCTTCAACTTCTCGACGGTCGACCTATCTCTTCTGATTACGCAGTCGGTTCGTGAAGTGGCCCCCTTTGCCGCGGCCAAGAATATCAGGATAGAGAGCGACATCGAAGAGACCTCGCCCACACCCGCGGACGCGGAAAGGATTCTGCAGGTGCTGAGGAACCTGATCGGTAATGCCCTTAAGTTTACCCCTTCAGGGGGGACGGTGCGCGTAGCTGTTCGCGGCACAGGGAAAGAGGTGAAAGTTTCCGTAACGGATACCGGACCCGGAATACCCGAGACAGAGATTGACGTCGTTTTTGAAAAATTCCGCCAGGCATCACATGCCTCCTCTCTCGGGACGGGGCTGGGACTGGCTATCGTGAGGCATATTGTTCAGGCGCATGGAGGTAGGGTGTGGGTAGAGAGCGAAGTTGGACGAGGCAGTTCATTTTCTTTTGTGCTGCCGGCCTGATTGTCCCTTTATTCGCTGGGTGCGCATCGTTCCGGGCAATCCTGGAGGAGCGGCAAGGACGCGTCCATTTGCAGCAAGAGCGGCTTCTCGCTCGACAGGGGGATTTTGAGGGTGCGATACGGGAAAACCGGAAAATTCTCGACAGTACCCCGAAAAGTTCCCCCGCGGACGCGGCGCTCTTCAGCATGGGCCTGATCTTTGCCGATAATGCCAATCCCGCAAAAGACTACAAAAGGTCATTGGCCTTTTTCAGGCAGCTTGTCAGCGAGTTCCCGCAAAGCCAATTCGCGGCGGATGCGCGAATCTGGGCCGGGGTTCTGGAAAACGAGGTGTCGGCTGAGAGGGAAAGTCGCGCCCATCTGCAACGGATGCAGATCCTCACCAGGCAGGGAGATTTTGAAGGCGCGTTGCGGGAAAATCTGGAGGTGCTCGCTTCTTCTCAGAATGGTATGCCAAGGGACGCGGCGCTCTTCAGCATGGGTCTGATCTTTGCCGATTTTACCAACCCCGGCAAGGATTACAAAAAGGCGCTGGATTATTTTACTCAGCTCGACCAGGATTTTCCCCGGAGTCCGTTCGCCGAAGACGGTCGGGTATGGGCCGGAATCCTCGGGAACGAGGTAGTCGGCCGGGAGGGATGCGCCCATCTGCAACGGATGCAGGTGCTCATCAGGCAGGGGGATTTCAAGGGGGCGCTGCAGGAAGATCAAAAGATTCTCTCTCTTTCTCCGAAAGATCCGCGGAGCGATGGGGCGCTTTTCAGCATGGGCCTTATCTTTGCCGACCACAACAACCCGGAAAAGGACTACCGGAAGGCCCTGGGCTTTTTCGCGCAACTCGTTAAGGAATTTCCGGAGAGTCCCCTGGTGGAGGGGGCCAGGACCTGGACACGACTCCTTAAAAACGAGGTGTCGCCATACGCCCATCTGCAACAGGTGCAATTCCTTATCCATAAGGGAGATTTCGATGGCGCCATTCGGGAATGCCAGAACACCCTCGCTCTTTCTCCAAAGAGTCCGCCGGGGGATGCGGCGCTTTTCTGCATGGGGCTTGCACATGCCGATCATGCCAACCCGAAAATGGATTACAGGAAGGCGCTTAATTTCTTCGTACGGCTGAAAAAAGAGTTCCCGGGCAGTCCTTTTGCGGAAGAGGCCAGAATATGGACCGGCGTACTGGAAACAATGGTGGAAGCATCACGGGTCGATCTGGAAGTCGAAGCGAAAAAGAAAGAGTTGAGGAGGTAGGTGCCTATGCCAAAGGGAAAGCTTCTGGTGGTGGACGATGACCGGAACCTCCTGAAAATCATAGCAATGAGGCTGGAGTCCCTTGATTACGAGGTGACGGTTGCCAGGAATGACAGGGAGGCACAAGAAGCTGTAACGGACCAGCCCTTTGATCTCGCCATCATCGATCTTCAACTGGAAAACCGGAACGGGATCGAGCTGATGGAGGAACTGCATCTCGTCTGTCCCGGCATGCCGGCTATCATTCTCACGGCGCACGGCAGTATCGAAAGCGCCGTGGAGGCGATGAAGAGGGGCGCCTATACCTATCTGACCAAACCCTTCGATGCGCGTGAGCTGGCGCTCCAGGTAGAGCGCGCGCTGGAAAACCGGCGTTTGACGGCGGAAATCGGCAGGCTCAAGGGGTTGCTGGCGGAGCGCTACGATTTTGCCAACATCGTGGCGCGAAGTGAACGGATGCGTAGAGTCCTGGAGGTGGTCACCAGGATTGCGGAAAACGATTCCACAGTGTATATCCACGGAGAAAGCGGCACCGGCAAGGAGGTCATTGCACGGGCCATCCATCTTGCAAGCGGAAGGAGAGACAAACCATTCGTCGCCGTAAACTGCGCCGCTCTGCCTGAAACGCTGCTGGAGAGCGCGCTGTTCGGTCATGAAAAGGGGGCTTTCACCGGCGCGATCCGGGCATCAAAGGGGCTGTTTTCCCAAGCCCATGAAGGGACCATTCTCCTGGATGAAATCGGCGACATGCCCCTCTCGATTCAGGCCAAGTTTCTCCGGATCCTCCAGGAGCGCCAGTTTTATCCGGTGGGAGGTGAACGTCCTCTCGAAGTGGACGTGCGTGTCATCGTGGCCACAAACAAGAACCTGGAAGAACTTGTCGGCCAATCTCTTTTCCGCGAGGATCTTTACTACCGGATTCATGTCATTCCGATTACGCTCCCTCCCTTGAGGGAACGGGCGGAAGATATTCCGCTGCTGGCGGAAAGCTTCCTGAAAAAATGCGGCGATCAGATGAAGAAAAAGGTCAAGGGTTTCTCCCCCGCGGCGATGCAGCGGCTGATGCTCCATGACTGGCCCGGAAACGTGCGTGAATTGGAGAACAGTATCGAGTACGCCGTGGCCATGACCACGCAGGACGTCATCACCGAAGAGCTCATCCTCCCTTCGAAACGCATCGCTGTCCAAGAACCGGTAAAACCTCTGAAAGCGGCCAGGGATGCCTTTGAAAGCAGCTACCTCGTCCGTCTTCTTGAGCTTACCCGCGGCAACATCAGCGCCGCCGCGGCACTGGCGGGGAAGTACCGGGCCGACCTTTACACCCTCCTCAAGAAACACCGGATAAACCCTGATGACTTCAAGGGATAGCACCCGCCGGACTCACCCCTGTATGCAAAACCATACAATCACACAACCTTAAGAATTACGGTCGGTTGCCCTTCATTTCCCTACGGCTGGCCGAATCCGGTGTAGGGAAACCACTTCACACGGAAAACGTCCATACTGGTTGAGGAAAGCTTTACCGACCGTAAATCAATGGGTTAGCGGTACAAGAGAGGTGTGGCATTTGCTTTGCTTCACCTCTTGAAGAAGGGCGCGCCAAAAAGACGAAGGAAATCGCGTCGCCCCAAGGTGTGCATTCGGGCAAAGCCTGAATCAGGCGCCTGAGCCGATCCTTTGGAAAGTGAGGTGATGCCGCGCAATTGACCGGGTGGAGAAGAAAGCCAAGTTACATCAGTACAATCATTAAGAGGAGATAGACATGAAAAAGATTTTTGTAGCGAGCCTTTCGACACTTGTCGCCGTTTTATTCGCCGCCATCGCTGTTGCCGCGGTTGAGGCAACTCCGTCTACGTCGCAGATAACCGGGGCTGCTTCGGCATCAGAGGAACCTGCCCCGACCCCTGCTCCAACTCCTGATCCGGAACCCGCGCCTACTCCAGACCCGGCTCCTGCGCCTGCTCCTGAGCCATCGAAGTAAAAGTAGTTTCTCATTGTCAAGGGGGCGAGACCGCCTCCTTGACACACGATTTCATACCGCCACACGGTTTGCCAGGGTACCGATCCCCTCGATTTCGACCTCCACGACCTGCCCGGGACAGAGGAAGACCGGGGGATTGCGCATGAAGCCGACCCCGCCCGGGGTGCCGGTCAGGATAAGCGTACCGGGAAGGAGGGTAAAAGAGTGGGAGAGATGCGAGACGATGCGCCGCACCGGGAATATCATGTCCGAGGTGTTGGATGCCTGCATCACCTCCCCGTCCAGGCGGCAGGTGACGGCAAGGTTGCCGGGGTCCAGGTCGGTGACGATGGCGGGGCCCACCGGGCAGAAGGTGTCGTGGCTCTCCGGGCCCACTGGCCGTCGGTAAACTGGACCGCCCGGTTTGACACGTCGTTGGCGGCCGTGTAGCCGAGGATGACCTCGTCGACCTTGTCTTCCGGAACGTTCCTGGCCTTCCTGCCGATCACGATGGCCAGCTCGGCCTCGTAGTCGATCCTGTCCGGGTACTGCGCGGGCAGGACAATGGGGTCTCCCGTGCCGCACAGGGCGGTGGTCGCCTTGATGAAGACCAGGGGCTCGGCCGGCAGCGGATGGCCGGTCTCGGCGGCGTGCGCCCGGTAGTTGAGCCCCAGGCAGATAATGTTCGGCGGTTCCACCGGCGGCAACAGCTTCACGTCGGCAAGGTCGAGCAGGCCGGATTGTCGGACCAGGCCGGTAAAAGGATTGCCGTCGCAGGGATGGACGCCTTTTTCATCCACGATACCGTAACTAACGTGACCTTCATGCAGGTATCTGATAATCCTCACTCGCTATTCTCCTCTATCCTCGGTCAAGCCACAATCGCCCGCGCCGCCTCTTCTGCCTGTTGCAGCACCTTTTCCGGAACCGCATCGACGCTTGCCGGGCCAATGCCGCAGACGCGGATCAAGTAGGTGTCCACGAACCCAAGCCACTTCAGGAAGTGCTCATAGCGGGTGAAGATGTCGGAAAAGAGCGACTCGTCCGGGTTGCCTTGGCTGATGACGAACACCAGCTTTTTCGGCGTCAGCCGGCTCGGCTCCGGGTTGGTGATGAAATCGGGCTTAAGAAAGGAAAAGCAGCGGTCGATGAAACTCTTCAGTTGGGCCGTTATCTCACCGAAGTAGACCGCTGACGCGAGCACCACGCAGTCGGCTTCCCGCACGGCGGCGAGCACCTCGGCCAAGTCGTCTTTCAGCACGCAATGGTCAAGGCCCTTCTTGCAGGCGTAGCACCCCTGGCATCCTTGGTACGAGAGCCGGTTAAGCTCGTAGGTTCTGGTCTCGGCGCAGAGCTTCGCAGCTGTTTCGGTGAAACGCCCGGCAATGGTCTCGCTGTTCCCCCTGATACGCGGGCTTCCCAATAGACTGACTATCTTCATTGGTTCGTTACCTCCTACTGGAATTTCTTCATGATCTCGGCGGCGGCCTCCTCAATGGCCTTGTTGGTCATGTCCAACACCATCCATCTGGGATTCTGCCGATACAACCGCTTGGAAAACACCAGTTCCGACTCGACCGTATCGTACTCGGTGTAGCGGCCGCGGACCGGCTGCCGCATGTTCCGCATCCGCGACATACGGATATTGATCAGCTGCTGCACGTCGATGGTCAGGCCGATGACGCGATCCTGGTGAATCTTGAAGAGCATGTCGGGCGGTCTTAATTCTTCCACCAGCGTCGTAAGCCCGGTTGATGGCTGTAACCCGCCCTTTATGGCTCGTCGTTAAACAATTTCTCCGTTTCCTTCAGCACACTTCGAATGGGAATGTGTTGCGGACATGCCTCCTCGCATTTCCCGCACTCGACACAGTTTGAAGCCTTGTGAGCCGGGCCGATATGGACGTTATAGAAGATTCGGTGAGTGGCCACATCCTCCAAGATATGGGCGTTGTTGAAGAGGGTGAAACAGCCGGGAATGTTGACCCCTGCAGGACAGGGCATGCAGTAGCCGCAATTGGTGCAGTCCACCTTCATGCGCTGCCGGTAAATCACTTTCGCTTCATCAATGAGAGCTCGTTCCGGTGCGGAAAGGCTGTTCGGACGAACCTCGCCGGCCAGCCGCACGTTTTCCACAAGCTGAGCCATGTGGTTCATACCACTCAAGACCACACTTATCCCCGGATGGTCCCAAAGAAAACGCAGCGCCCATTCCGCGGGACTTCTGCGCACAGGGGCCTGGTTCCACAACTGCTGAACGGCTGCGGGGAGGTTCGCCGCCAACCGCCCTCCGCGAAGCGGTTCCATGATGACCACCCCGAGCCCGCGTGTCGACGCATAGTCCAACCCCGCCCTGCCGGCCTGATAATGCTCGTCTAGGTAGTTGTACTGGATCTGGCAAAAGGACCAGTCATAGGCGTCAACCACTTCCTTGAAGAGGTCCAGTTCGTCGTGGAAGGAAAAGCCGGCGAAACGGATTCTGCCGTCGGCGCGGGCGCCGTCGAGAAAGTCGAAGACGCGATGCTCGATGAGGGTAGGCCAGAACGATCGGTTAATTGTATGCACCAGGTAACAGTCGATGCAGTCGGTCTGAAGTCTCGTCAGCTGCTCATCCAGATACCGATCCATGTCTTGCCGGCTCTGGATCAGCCAGCTGGGCAGTTTTGTCGCAAGGTGGACCCTTTTCCGATACCCACCCTGCAGAGCGCGTCCGACAAAGGGTTCGCTGTTGCCCTGGTGGTAAGGGTAGGCCGTATCGATGTAGTTCACTCCCTGATCGATGGCCCAGTGCAGCAGGTCGGCAGATGTTGTCTCGTCGATCTCTCCGTCGTCTTTGTGAAACACTGCGTCGGCGCTCGCCAGCGGTAACCGCATGCAACCGAATCCCAGAGCAGACACCTCGAACCCGGTATTGCCGAATCTGCGGTAAAGCATTGCTATGCCTCCTTAAATGAGTAACTACTTGATAAGCTCAATAGTCACCTTTACAGTTGTATCGTATTCCCGAAAGAACCAGGAGAGGTAGACCAATCCTGTCTATTTCTTGCCTGATTGTGCGAGTGGTAGCCCGATGCCAGCTCCGGCTCAGCTCACTGGTTACCTTCAACGCATACTCGCGATTTGGGTATCACAGTGGTTCAGTTCAACCCCTTCTTCTCTAGAAACTTGTACATCAAATCCGCGATTTCGAGATTGTTCAGATCCGAGAATGGAAAGTGCGTGTTGCCGTAAATGCCTGTTTCGGGCAGATGCACCACGGTGACATCACCGCCATGGCGGTTCACCGCATCCCTCCATAGCCTTGCCATTGCCAGCCGTACGCGCCATTGGTCCTGACCAAAGTTCGCTATCGGTTTTTCCGGAATGTTGTCGCCGTAAAAGATGATGATCGGGATTTTTGTGAGCTTCATGAACTCCGACAGAGGCACTCCAATCGCCTCAAGCAGGCCGGCGGAGTTCGGTATCGGGGGAGGCACTTCACTGTTCGGGAAGATGAAATTGCTGCCCGGTTCATAGGCAACGATGGCACGGACATTTCGGCTCTTGACGGCAGTGCGCCAGCCCATGCCGCCGCTATGGGAATGTGTGACCAGGATGCCTGGTCCGATCTTGTTGAAAAGTGCCGCAACGGCATCTGAGGTAACCTCGATGTCGATAGGACCGGTGTCGGGCGTCATCTGGCGAAAGTACTGATTCAGGGCCTCCGGGTTACGTGAGAATTGCACGCCAGGGAAGAAGTTCGGCCAGATTCCGAGGCGGAAAACACTAAACCATTTTTGCTCATCAGCCACCGGCGTTAAGGTACTCGGCTGGGTGCTGCGTCCTGCATTGCCACGACGAGGCTGGTCAATCACGTACACCCCAAAACCACGCCGCAGGAAAATGTTTTGATAGCCTTCGCGTCCATCCGGTGTTGTTTCCCACGTCTTTGAGAACTGCCCATAGCCATGCCAGAGCACGAGAGGTAATTTGCGGGCGTTCGCCGGAATCTGGTAAAACACATAGGCGTGATCTCCGTGGAACGTCTGCCCTTCAGGAGACATTTTGACAGGATCGAAAGTGCCAGGGTTAGTGACCACCGTTCCGCCGACTGCAAAACTACCTTGCTCCTGAACGATCAGTGGCGCGGGCTTGCCGTTTCCGTCAGCCACTGTACATGATGACGCAAGAATGCTAACGAGGATTAGCGTGAGCGTACTGAAAAATTTCCCCTGTTTCGTACTCATAGGATCACCTCCTTAATGCAGTGCCCTGTCGAAGAATTCTTTCAGCTCTGCAACCTCAAGGGTCACATATCGGTGTTTGTCGTACAGGCATCCTTCTCCCGAAGGCCGCCAGATTTAAGCTCCCTTCCTTCTTTGCTTGGAGCAGTCAGTTCATGGTCACATCGTACCCCTCAAAAAAAACAAAATTGATAGACCGATCCTGTGTATTTCTTGCCTCATCGTACGGAACCTCCGATAATTGTTGTACCGCTCGACGAAGTCTGGCAGTATGGGTCAGGAGGCAGCTTTGGAAAAGCAGGCGGTCAAACAGGGGTTGAGGATACCCGCATGAAACGTGCACTTGAAGCGCTGGAGAGGAGCATTGCCCGATGGACTGGCAAACCCGACCGGTTTGAGACCGCGATCCCTGGGTTGCTCCTCTTCCGGCACGATCAACCGACAGAGCCGAAGAGCGGCATGTACGAGCCGAGCATTTGTGTGGTCGCCCAGGGAGCCAAACGTGTGATGCTCGGAGACGACACGTTTGTCTATGACACGCGCCACTATTTGATCACGTCCGTACATCTACCCACTATGGTGCAGATTGCCGAAGCCAGCCCGGAAAAGCCTTACCGGGGGCTCGTGTTGAAGCTTGATCAGCGCGAGATGTCACAACTGATGGCGGACAGCAATCTTCCTCCGCCGCGTGTGCAGCAGTCGAGCCGCGGAATGGCGACCGGCGAGGTCACGCTGCCGCTGCTCACCGCCTTCCAGCGCCTGATCGACCTGCTTGCCGAACCGAAGGACATTCCGATCCTTGCGCCAATCATCCAGCGGGAAATCATTTACCGTCTGCTTGTGGGTGATCAGGGTGCGCGACTGCGCCAGATTGCATCGGCGGGAAGCCAGAGCCATCAGATAGCCCGGTCAATCGACTGGTTGAAGGGCAACTACGCACAACCGCTCCGGATCGACGACCTGGCAGCGCAGGTCAATATGAGCATATCGACCTTCCACCATCATTTCCGGGCACTCACGGCCATGAGCCCGCTGCAGTACCAGAAAACGTTACGGTTGAACGAAGCGCGGCGACTGATGCTTTCCGAGCGTCTGGATGCGGCGACCGCAGCTTTCCAGGTCGGCTACGAGAGCCCTTCCCAGTTCAGCCGCGAATACGGCCGTCTGTTCGGCGCTCCACCGTTGCGCGACATCACGCATCTACGTCAAATGGCTGCTGGGGAGAAAACCCAGGGGATATCGGGAGCGGCGGGATAATCGTTTCACCTCCCTCCTTCCTCACGCTTCGAAGACCGGCGACATCCCGTCCATTTCTGCCAATCTTACGATCAGATCCGCCACCCGCGAACTGTACCCCCATTCATTGTCGTACCAGGCAATGACCTTTATGAAGGTGTCGTCGATGACCTGGGTCAGCAGGGAGTCGAAGATGCACGAATGATTGTTCCCCACGATATCCGTGGAGACCACCGGGTCCTTCTGGTACTCGATGATCCCCTTCAGCGTCCCTTCGGCCGCCGCTCTGACGGCGTCGTTGATCTGTCCGACCGTAACCGGCTTTTCAACCTCCAGGGTGAGATCGACCACGCTCCCGTCCGGCACGGGAACCCGCAGGGCGAGCCCGTCCAGTCTGCCCTCCAGTTCCGGAATGACCCTGCCGATGGCCCGGGCCGCTCCGGTGGAGGTGGGCACGATGTTGATGGAGGCGTGGCGGGAGCGCCGGAAATCAGAGTGGGGAGCGTCCACCAGCCGCTGGTCGGCGGTGAAGGCGTGGACGGTGTTCATGAGGCCGCGCCTGATGCCGAAGGCGCGATGGAGCACCAGCGCCAGGGGAGCGGCGCAGTTGGTGGTGCAACTGGCGTTGCTGATGATGGTGGCGTCTCTGGTAAGCACGTGGTCGTTGACCCCGAGCACGATGGTGCTCTCCAGGTAGTCCTTGGTGGGGACGGTCACGATGACCCGGCGGGCGCCGGCCTGGAGGTGCGTCTTGAGATTGTCCAGCTTGCGGAACTTGCCGGTGCTCTCGATGACATAGTCCACCCCCAGTTCCCGCCACGGGAGCCGGGCCGGGTCCTTCTCGGCCAGGACAGTAAAGGGGTCGTTGTCCACGACCATGGTGTTCCCTTCGATGGCGACGTTCCCTGGATAGATGCCGTGGACGCTGTCGTACTTGAAGGAATAGGCCAG
Source organism: Geobacteraceae bacterium (assembly GCA_029975275.1). GTDB lineage: Bacteria > Desulfobacterota > Desulfuromonadia > Geobacterales > Geobacteraceae > RPRC01. Next base: position 15,423 of record JARKPN010000009.1, read on the forward strand.
TTGGTCCGGTCTGCTCAAGTCGTTCACCGCGACCACGTCGAAGTGCCTGCGCAGCTTGGCGATCCGGGTAACCGTCCGGCCGATGCGGCCGAATCCGTTGATGGCGATACGCGGAACCTTCATGTCTTACCTCCTGTGTTTTTCAGGACGCATCTGCCGGGGCCGGGTTGGGGCTTTCCCGAAGCCTCTCGTAATCGGTCACCATCCTCCGCACTGGTGATCTGCCTGATGGGATCAGGAGCTTTCCAGTGGTCCACCACCATGCGCCGAATCCGTACGAAAGGCCCCGTGAAAGCCCCAACCCGGCCTGTTAGCTGTTCCCTGTTGGAAGTTGCTCAGCCGAGGGAAGCGCAATGACCTCCATACGGTGGTTGGCCTCGGGGTGTTTCGAGGAAGGGCCTTCGGTCAGTATCACGGTGTCGCCGGAGAGCCCCTGGTCGGAGACCCATTTCGCCACGTACGAATTCCAGTCTTCGGGGTGGTCCGGTTCGTGGATGGGCCATACCCCGGAGGAGAACTGGAGCCGCTGGCAGGTGGCCTCCTGGGAGCTGACCGCCGCGATCCAGACCGGGAGCCGGAACGCGGCGATGCGCCGGGCAGTGGTGCCGCTGCGGGTCGGTACGAACACCGCCGCAGGGGTCACGTATCCCAGGCTGGTCTCCACGCTCAATGCGATCAGGTGGGACGGCCGCAGCTTCTCCCTGAGCTCGATGCCGGCGAACAGCTCCCTGACCGTGACGGTCGGGCGATGGGGTTCGATGGCGGCCGCAATCTTCGCCAGCATGGCCACCGACTCCACCGGATAGTCTCCCATGGCCGACTCGCCGGAGAGCATGACGCAGTCGGTGCCGTCCAGGATGGCATTGGCCACGTCGGTCGCTTCGGCCCTGGTGGGACGTCGGTTGCGGGTCATGGATTCGAGCATCTCCGTGGCGGTGATCACCGGCTTGCCGCGCCGGTTTGCCAGCCGCATCAGCCGCTTCTGCACTATGGGGATCTGCTCGATGGGGAGCTCCACCCCCAGGTCGCCGCGGGCGATCATGATCCCGTCCGCCTCATCCATGATTTCATCGAGGTGTTCGAGCGCGGTGGATCGCTCTATCTTGGCGATGACGAACGGGTTGTGGCCCAGTTCGGCCGCGGCTGACCGGACCGCGCCGATGTCCTCCGCCCGGTTTACGAAAGACTGGCTGACCGCGTCCACACCGTTTTCCAGGGCGAACCTCAGACAGTCGCGGTCATGGTCGGTGAATGCGCCGATGCCCAGGTCGATGCCGGGCAGGTTCAGCCCCTTCCGGGAGCGGATCTCGCCGCCCACCACGACGCGGCAGCGCACCTCCTCTCCCTCGACGCCTTCCACCTGGAGCTGGATCAGGCCGTCGTTCAGGAACAGGGTGGCGCCGGGGCCGACGGCCCGGGGGAGGAGAGGGAAGCTGACCGAGACCCTGCCGGCGTTTCCCACGATGTCATCGGTCGTCAGGGTGAACGCATTGCCCGATCGAAGCTCCAGCGGTTCCTTTTCCAGTCTGCCGATACGTATCTTGGGGCCCGGCAGGTCGGCGAGAATGGCCAGACGGCGCCCGGTGGAGCGTGCCGCGGCGCGCAGGGTCTCTATCACCCGGGCGTGGCCGGCAAAGTCGCCGTGGGAGAAATTGAGCCTGGCCACGTTCATGCCGGCCAGCAGCATCCGCTCCATGACCTCCCGGGACTCGGAGGCCGGTCCTATAGTGCAGACGATTTTGGTTTTGTGCAGGGGAAGGGTCACCGTTGCCCTCCTGGTGAAAGATTTCTATGTTACACCATATGCCGCGGCTGTCCGGTCGAGGCCAGCACCGTGCCCCAGAACCACCCCTCGGGATCGATCCGCTTCCTCTGGGAAACCGCCATAGAGATGGGGACGTGGGTGAATTCGTTCTTCCAGAACCCGACCACCATGCTGGTCCGCCCCGTCATCCCTGCATGGACCGCATTGTGACCCAGAAGGAGGCAGAAGGACGAATCGTGCGGCGTGGCCGGCACGCTCCTGATGGTGTAGCTCGGGTCGATGTACTTGAGGTTCAGGGCGATGTTCCGCTCTTTGAAGTCCCGCTTGATGGCTTCCTTCAGGAAGATGCCGATGTCGCCGAGCTTGGGGTTGCCCGAGGCGTCCCGGTCCTCCCGCTTCGGCATCAGATCCTGTCCTGCCCCCTCGGCAACGACGATTACCGCGTGTCCTCTCCGTTGGAGCCTTTCCCTGAGGGCGTCAAGGAAACCGTCCAGGGTGAAGGGGGACTCGGGTACCAGACAGAAATTGACGTTGTTGTCGGCCAGCACGGAGTAGGCTGCGATGAAGCCGGATTCGCGGCCCATGAGCTTTACCAGCCCGACCCCGTTGCGGGCACCGGTGGCCTCGTTGTGAGCCGAATTGATTACCTTGCTTGCCTCCGTCACCGCGGTCTCGAAGCCGAACGACTTGTGGATGTACGAGATATCGTTGTCGATGGTCTTTGGTATGCCGACAACGGAAGTCTTCAGTCCCCGGCGCCCGATCTCCCCGGCAATGGCACGGGCGCCTTTCAGGGTGCCGTCACCCCCTATGGTGAACAGGATGCTGATATTCATCCGTTCCAGGGTGTCCACCATCTCGGTGACGTCCTGGGGTCCCCGGGAGGTGCCGAGAATGCTCCCTCCCATGCCGTGAATGAAGTTCACGCCCTGCGGCGTCAGTTCCACCGGCGTGTGGCCGTGACGCCAGGTCAGCCCCTCGAAGCCGTAGGGAAAGCCGAATACCGTCCTGACGCCGTAGTGATAGAACAGGCTCATGACCAGGGAACGGATGACCTCGTTGACTCCGGGGCAGATGCCGCCGCAGGTGACGATGCCGCACTTGAGCTTTGAAGGGTCGAAGAATATCTTCTCCCTCGGTCCGGCAAGCTCCATCGAGGCAAGCTCGGTTCCCGCGTCGATGCAGCCGCAGATGCGGGAAAAGCTCGATTCGTACAGCACCCGCTCCTGGTCAGGGACGAAGCGGATGCCGGTCATGGGCGAAGGTATGCGGCATTCTCCAAGACGGGAAATTTCGAAGTCCAATTCGGCGTCGGCCATTTATGAGGTCCTTTCTTGGGAGGTGTTCTACGCACGAGAAGGCGCGAAGGCGTCACGGGTCAGGTTATGTGAATTGCCGTAAAAGAACGGCATATCTTCTTCGAGCTCATGTCCGTCGAACCAGAGTAACCAGCGCAACGATGGAATAGGGCTGCACCAGATAGCCGGGATCGGTAATCCGAGGGGCGTCTCCCCAGGGGCAGATATCATACGGTGATTCAAGAAAGGTATCCATTACCCTGCGCCATCCGGACGACGTTTCCTGTGAGAGCCGGGGAAGCTGGAACCCGAGCGCTTCCCGGTAGGCGTTGAACATGAGGTGGTAGACAAGGCGGCCATCCAGGCTCCAGGCGGTGACCGCAAGGCTGTGCGAATCATCGTTCCAGTCAGGCTGGTTCAGTCTGACCCCGTGCCATTCGATCCTGGAGCGGCGCAGGATCTGGTTCAGGCTTTCGACCGGCGCTTCCGGGGCGGGCTCCAGGTCCACCCTGCGACGGATCAGGTAGCTGGCGAAACGGAAGATATCATGGTGCCGGTCGGGCAGGGTCCAGTCGAACCAGCTCAACTCGTTGTCCTGGCAGTAGGCGTTGTTGTTGCCATGCTGGCTGCGGCGGACCTCGTCGCCCATCTGCAGCATCGGCGCTCCCAGGGATATCAGGGTCATGGCCAGCAGGTTTTTTACCTGCCGGTTCCTGAGCTTTTCGATGTATGGGTCACCGGTTGCCCCTTCCACCCCGCAGTTCCAGCTCAGGTTGAAGTCGTTACCGTCGCGGTTCCCCTCGCCATTGGCCTCGTTGTGCTTGACGTTGTAAGAGACAAGGTCGTTCAGGGTGAATCCGTCGTGGCAGGTAATGAAGTTTATGCTCTGCTCCGGCTCCCGTTCCTCGTGCCCGAAGATGTCCGGGCTCCCCAGCAGCCGCGAGGCAAAGTTCCTCACCGACCAGTCGTCGCCGCGGAAGAAGTGCCTCACGTCGTCCCGGAACCTGCCGTTCCATTCCTTCCAGTTGTCCCCGACAAAGCTGCCGACCTGGTAGAGCCCGGCCGCGTCCCAGGCCTCTGCTATCAGCTTGATCCCGGCCAGCACCGGGTCCGAATCGATATCCCGGAGGATCGGCGGATTGGCCATGGGGCAGCCGTTCTGGTCGCGGGACAGGATGGACGCCAGGTCGAAACGGAAACCGTCCACGTGCATGACCTCCACCCAGTAGTGGAGACAGTCCACGATCATCCGCCGCACGATGGAGTGGTTTGCGTTCAGGGTGTTGCCGGTGCCGGTGAAGTCCGCATAGGAGGCGCCGTTCTCGGCCAGCATGTAGTAGACGCCGTTCTCCAGCCCTTTGAACGACAGGGTCGGTCCGTGCTCGTTCCCTTCCGCGGTATGGTTGAAAACCACGTCCAGGATCACCTCGATCCCGGCACGGTGGAGAGTCTTGACCATGTCGCGGAACTCGTCCAGGACGCCGAGAGGGTCCTTGTCGGAGCTGTAGGCATGGTGGGGGGCGAAGAACGAAATCGGGCTGTATCCCCAGTAGTTGGTCAGTCCCGCGGGACAGTCCTGCCAGTCGAACTGGAACACGGGGAGGAGTTCCACCGCCGTGATGCCCAGATCCTTGAGATAGGGTATCTTCTCCACGAGTCCGGCGAAGGTGCCCCTCTTTTCCTGAGGGAGGCCGGAGTTGGGGTTCCGGGTAAATCCCCCCACGTGCATCTCGTAGATCACAGTGCGGGAGAAGGGACGTTTCAGGGGGAGGTCACCCTCCCAGTCGTACGAACGGGGATCTGTCACCACGCTCTTCATGGCTGTTGCGGTAGTATCTCCGGCACGTGAGGCTGCGTTCCTGTCGTACCTTTCCGGGACCGCCACCGCCTTGCCGTAGGGATCCAGCAGGACCTTGGCGGGATCGAAACGCAGGCCCCGTTGCGGTTCGAACGGACCGTGGGCCCGGTAGGCATATATCTGGCCGACCCTGAGGCCGGGGACGAATACGTGCCAGTAGTGGCTGGTCCTGTTCCGTTTCGGATCAAGCGGTATGATCCGGGAGGGGAGGGGGACCGTGGCGGAATCGAACAGGAGCAGCTCCATGGAGCTGCTGTTTTTGGAATAGACGCTGAAGTTGACGCCTCCGCAGCCGATAGTGGCACCAAGGGGATAACTCTTGCCCGACCCGCTTCCAGTGTACGCGCAGAAGTCAGCCGTCCGTTCCGCTGCCGGATTGTCATCCTTCAGTATTTCCAAAATGTTCCCCCGCGGGTTTGATCTTCCAGATCCTCGAGCAGTACTCCCTGATGGAGCGGTCCGAGGAGAATTTTCCCATCCGTGCGACGGTAAGGATCGATTTCCGCGCCCAGGACTGCTCATCCAGGAACGCCGCTCCGGCCAGTTGCTGGGCGTCCAGGTAGGACTGGTAGTCGGCCAGCAGCAGGTACTCGTCGTGTTGCAATAACGAGTCCACAATCGGCTTGAACAGATCGGGATCTCCGCCGGAGAAATGTCCGGAGCGGATCAGGTCGATTGCCTCGCGCAGGCACGGGTTTGCCCGGTAATAATCCATGGGGTTGTAACCCCCGGCGCGCAGCTCCCGGACCTCCCGGGTCGTGAGGCCGAACAGGAAGAAGTTGTCTCCTCCCACCTCTTTGAGGATCTCGATGTTGGCGCCGTCCAGGGTCCCGATGGTGAGGGCGCCGTTCAGAGAGAATTTCATGTTGCCGGTGCCGGACGCCTCCTTGCCCGCCAGGGAGATCTGTTCGGAAAGATCAGCGGCCGGGTAGATCCTCTGGGCGTTTTTGACGTTGAAATCGGGCAGGAAAACCACCGTCAGACGGCCTCTTACATCCGGGTCGTTGTTCACCTTGTCGGCAACGGACGTGATGAGCTTTATGATCAGCTTCGCCATCCGGTAACCGGGCGCCGCCTTGCCGCCGAAGATTACGGTGCGTGGAACGCACTCCCTGTCCGGCTTCCGCTTGAGTCCGGCATAGAGCGTGATGACGTGCAGGATGTTCAGATGCTGCCTCTTGTATTCGTGAATCCGTTTGACCTGTATGTCGAACATGGTGTCGGCGGCGACCGAAAGGCCGGTGCGCAGCCTGATGACCTCGGCCAGGTCCCGTTTGCTGTCGAGCTTGACCCTGAGCCACTGCTCCCGGAATGCGGGGTCTTCCGCAAAGGTTTCGAGCCCCCTGAGCTCTTCGAGGTTTCCCGGCCAGCGGTCGCCGATTGCCTCGGTAATGAGCGCTGAGAGGCGGGGATTCGCCAGCGCCAGGAAACGGCGCGGGGTCACGCCGTTGGTCACGTTGTGCAATTTCCCCGGATACATCTGGTGGAAATCCCTGAGCAGCTCGTCCCTGAGCAGCCGCGAATGGAGTTCGGCAACGCCGTTCACGGCACGGCTCCCGACACAGGCCAGGTGCGCCATCCGCACGTGACGCCCGCCCGACTCGTCGATGATCGACATGCGCGTGACCCGGTCTCCGTCGCCTGGAAACGCCTCGCGCACCTGACGGAGAAACCGGCTGTTGATCTCGAAGACGATCTCCATATGCCGGGGCAGGACATCCTTAAACAGCGGGAGAGACCATTTTTCCAGCGCCTCCGGCAGAAGGGTGTGGTTGGTGTAGCAGAAGGTCCTGCGGGTGACTTCCCAGGCTGCTTCCCAGTCGAAATCGTGTTCGTCGATCAGTATCCGCATCAACTCCGGTACGGCAAGGGCGGGATGGGTATCGTTCAGTTGGGCCGCGAAACGCCTGTGCAGGACGTCCGGCCGGTCCCCTATCATAAAGGCGACGCGGATCATGTCTTGGATTGAGCACGAGACCAGGAAGTACTCCTGGGCCAGCCTGAGCTCTTTACCGATGGCGGGTTCGTCGTTCGGGTAGAGGACCTTGGTGATGGTCTCCGACCTCATCTTTTCCTCTACCGCGGCATAGTAGTCCCCCAGGTTGAAGTTATTGAAATCGAACGATTCGATTGCCTCCGCCTTCCAGAGGCGGAGGGTGTTGCAGGTGCCGCCGCGATACCCGATGATAGGCGTGTCGTAGGGGACCCCCTTGACCACCATGGCCGGGACCCAGCGTACCCGGAACCTGCCGGTATCGTCGTGGTATTGCTCGGTATACCCGCCCAGCTTCACCTCCCGGCACAGCTCGGGGCGGTGTATCTCCCACGGGTTGCCCAGTTCCAGCCACTTGTCGGTAACCTCCACCTGCCAGCCGTCACGGATGACCTGATCGAAGATACCGAACTCGTAGCGTATGCCGTAGCCGATGGCTGGAATCCCCAGCGTCGCGAGGGAATCCATGTAGCAGGAGGCCAACCTGCCGAGCCCTCCGTTTCCGAGTCCCGGCTCATCCTCGTGGGCGACGATTTCCTCAAGGGAAAAGCCGATGTCTGCCAGGGCCTGCCTGGTTTCCCGGTGGATTCCAAGGTTCAGCAGATTGTTCCCCAAATGGGGACCGGGGAGATACTCGGCCGAAAAATAGCAAACCGCCTTGATTCGGCGCTGTTTTTCAGACTGCCGCACCTTCCCGATTCCTTCGATCCAATGGGCCAGCAATCGATCACGGACTGTATAGGCCAAGGCCAGGTAGAGATCGTTCCTGGTGGCAAGCGCCGGAATCCTGCCGAGACTGTAGTAGAGGTGGTCCAGAAAAGCCTGTGAAATCGCCTTTGGAGTATTTCCGGTACGGACATGGTCTTGGGTTTTCATTGACGGCGCCCCTGAAAAAATTATTATCCATCCATCCGATACTGTCGTGATCGGTCATCAAATTTTATCTGCTCCAGGCGCTCCCCATCGCTTTCCGCGTCGGTGCCTTCAGCGAAGTTCGGCCTGATTTTTAAAAAATATTCAGATAGGGGGGACGCCCTAAATGATATGGGTAATCTGCAGTGATCAGACGGTGGGGTGGTTGAAAACCGTCTTCCGGATGAGTTGATGTGCTTCCTCGGATACTTTGAGCCTCGGCTACTCTTCTTGCAGGATAACCACCTTTATTTTTCCTTTTAATTTTTCCGCGAACTTTTTCGCATCCGACAGATTTCCGACGATTGAACCGTAATGCATGGGTACGGCTACCCCCGGTTTTATGGTAAGTGCCGCCTGTACCGCCTCGTCGGCAGTCATCACGTAGGTGCCTGAAACCGGAAGCAGGGCTATATCGGCCGTGATCTTCTCCATTTCCGGTATCAGGTCGGTATCGCCGGCAAGATAGATCCGCTTGCCGTTTACCGTGAACACGAAGCCCACCCAGCCGTTGTCCCTGGGGTGAAACTTCTTGTTGATATTGTACGCCGGCACGGCTTCCACTATGATGCCCCCAACGGTTACGCTGTCGCCCGGCTTTACCGTCCGGATGTGGCCGGACAGTTTCTTCGCGCAGTCCCCCGTTGTTATGATGACGGTGTCCGGACCCTGAACTTTTGTCACATCGTCGGGCGAGCAGTGATCGAAATGGTCATGGGTGATCAGGATGATGTCGGCTGCTTCCTTGTTGCGGATTTTGAACGGGTCGGTGATGATGGTCTTCTCACCTGTAATCTTGAAGGTGTCGTGCCCCAGCCAATGGATGTTCTCAGTCATGTTTTGCCTTCCTTTAACGCCGGCCGTGACAGGGGTCTGCCATGAAATGGCCAGTATCAGGGCAGAGAAAATGACTCCGGTCAATACTCGCGCCATGTCAATCTCCTGGAGTTCCGGAATACCGCGACTATTTGTTTAAGTCTAGCATCGGGAGCAGCAAGTTCAACATGCGCTCCGTACCTGGGCGGCTCCGGCGGTGGCTGCTGCTCATGACTTTCCTCAGTGACCTTCAATGACCCTGATCAACCACCCGCCATCTACAAATCAGCGAATTACCTCACTATCAGCCAGGCTTTTTTCCACCAGTTCATAGACGTCACGAGGGAGGTCGGGCAGGCCGCGGATACACCGCAGCTGATCGAGCATCAGGGCCTGCCGTTCCGGATCGAACCGGCGCCAGCGGGTAAAAGGTGTCAGCAGCCTGGCCGCGACCTGCGGATTGAGAGGGATGAGTCGCAGCAACTGGTCGCCGAGGAAGCGGTAGCCGGAGCCGTCCGGGGCATGGAAACCGGCCGGATTGGCCTGGGAAAAGACTCCCACCAGAGAGCGGCACCGGTTGGGGTTGGCAAGCTCGAAGTCGGGATGATCCATGAGCCTGATAACCTCGGACAGGGTACCGGGAAGTGTCGCAGAGGCCTGGACCGAGAACCACTTATCCACCACCTGGCGGTCACCTCTCCATTTCCGGTAGAATTCGTCGAGTGCCGCGCCCCGCTCCGGGCAGTCGCAGGACGCCAGGGGAACGAGGGCGCCCATGACGTCGGTCATGTTGTCCGCCTCACGGAACTGGCGCAGGCAGAGGTTAATGATATCCGGAGACTCGACGGCCATGAGATAGGCGAGACAGAGGTTGGCCAGCCGTCGATCTCCGGCCCGGCCGTCGTCTACGGCGTAGGGGGCGCTGCCGCGGCATGCCTCGCGTACCTGGAGCAAGTCCGGACGCAGATGTTCCGCAAGCCCTCTCCGCACGAACTGGCGGGCCTGGTGGATGGCGTCCGGATCGACCACTTCCATCTGCTCGGCCAGGTAGGCCTCGGAGGGGAGGGTGAGGGCCTCGGCCAGGTATGCGCGATCCTGCTCACCGCTCACCAGCACGGACCGGAACGCGGCGACATAACCCGCATCGAGCAGCGGTTTCCTCCCTGCCTTGAGGTCCGCCACCAGACCCAAGAGCAGGTTGACCGCCAGCCGCTGCCCAGCCTCCCAGCGGCAGAACGGGTCCTGCTCATGCGACATGAGGAGGACCAGGTCGTTGTAGCGGTAGGGGTAATCGAGTACGATCGGGGCCGAGAAGCCGCGCAGCAGTGCCGGAACCGGTTCGCTGCCGAGGCCGGTGAAGGTGAAGCGCTCCTCCGCCGTCCTCAGTTCCAGGATTCGGCCTGTTGCAGAGCGTACGGTTTCGTCGGCCAGAGCGCAGGGGATCTCGCGACCGTCCCGGTCCAGCAGGCCCATGACCAAGGGGATGTGGAGGGGAGCCTTCTCTGGCTGCCCCGGTGTGGGCGGGCACGATTGCCTGACCGTCAGGGTATATGAACCCGCCTCCGGGTCGAATCTGCCATCCACCTCCAGGCGAGGCGTTCCGGCCTGTTCGTACCAGCGGCGAAACTGCCCCAGGTCCCTTCCCGACGCGTCCTCCATTGCCCGGACGAAATCCTCCACCGTAGCCGCCGTGCCGTCGTACCGTTCGAAGAAGAGGTCCATCCCGTTTCTGAACCCCCCGGCACCCAGCAGGGTGTGGAGCATCCGGATGATCTCGGCCCCCTTGTGGTAAACAGTGGCCGTATAGAAGTTGTTGATCTCCATGTAAGAGTCCGGCCGGACCGGGTGGGCCGTAGGTCCGGCGTCCTCGGCGAACTGGTGGGTCCGCAGGTAGCGAACGTCGCTGATCCGCTTCACACCGCGGGATTCCATGTCGGCAGAGAACTCCTGGTCACGGAATATGGTGAGCCCCTCCTTGAGGGAGAGCTGGAACCAGTCCCGGCAGGTGACCCGGTTGCCGGTCCAGTTATGGAAATATTCGTGGCCGATAACCTCCTCTATGGCCTGGAAATCGTCGTCGGTGGCGGTTTCCGGGCTTGCCAGCACATAGCGGGAGTTGAAGACGTTGAGCCCCTTGTTCTCCATTGCCCCCATGTTGAAATCGTCCACCGCCACGATCATGTAGCAGTCCAGATCGTATTCACGGCCGAACGTCTCCTCGTCCCAGCGCATCGCCTTCTTCAGGGAGCGTATTGCATGGCCGCACTTGTTGCGGTTCCGTTCCTGGACATAGATACGGAGAGCCACGTTGCGTCCGCTACGGGTAACGAAGTCGTCCTCCAGGCAGACCAGGTCTCCAGCCACCATGGCGAACAGATAGCAGGGCTTGGGGAACGGATCGTGCCAGACAGCATAGTGACGGCCATCGGGAAGCCCGCCGCTTTCCAGGAGATTGCCGTTGGCGAGCAGCACCGGGCAGTTGGATCGGTCGGCGACGATAGTGACGGTATACACAGACAGCACATCGGGCCGGTCCGGGAAATAGGTGATGGAGCGGAAACCTTCTGCCTCGCACTGGGTGCAGAACATGCCTGCCGAACGGTAGAGTCCCTCGAGGAAGGTGTTCGCCCCGGGACGGAGCTCGGTGACCACCTCCAGAGTGAACGCGGGCGGCACGGAGGGTATTGTCACCCCTTCACTGTCCAGCAGATACCGGTCGCCGTCCAGGGGAATGCCGTCCAGGGTGAGGCCGAGCAGGACGGTGCGGTGACCGTCCAGCCGGAGCGGCCGTACGCCGGGTGCGGCGTCATGGTTTGCCCTGACGGCCAGGCGGGAATGAACGCGTGTGATCTCCTCGCCAAGCTCGAAGCGGAGCTCGACGGTGTCAACCAGGTAGCGGGGCGGAGCGTAATCCTTGCGATAGACGATGCGGTGCGGGGACTCTGGCATGTATTTTTACCTTACCGTTGGTCCTCTCTCCTGTCCGATACGGTTCGTCACGGTAGGACCGCTTGTAAACCGTTTATCAGGCGGGACGTTAAAGTTGACAGAAAAACAGGTTACCTGAAAGGAGACCAGTTATGAAAAAAATAGTGCTCTGTTGTGCTTTGTTACTCGCCGCCAGTCCACTGGCCCATGCCTCGAATGTCGGGGTCAACGTCGGCGTAAATATCGGCGGACCGGCCTCGGTCTATGTACGCCCGCCGGTTGCCATCACCGCGCCTCCGTTGTTCATTCTACCACCCCGTCTGGGTTTCTACGTAGCGGCGGGCGTCGGCTACGACATGTTCTACCTGGGTAACACCTATTATCTGTACCATGGAAATGCCTGGTATTCGTCCCCCTACTATAACGGTCCGTGGATGGTAGTCAAATATAATGCGGTCCCTTACGAGATCAAACGTCATCCGTTCAAACAGATCCACTATTATCGGGATAATCACTACCGGCAGCACTTTTACGGCAGGGACCGGTATGACCACAAATATTTCAAGCCGAAATTCCATGATAATCGTGGTGGATGGGGCAAAGGGGACAGACACGTACGCGGCAGGGGATGGGACGATGGCAGAGGTGGTCACCGCGGTGGACATCGGTGATCGCGACTCGAATCTGCATAACTTTTTCCTGATAAACGGTAACCCGAGCCGGGACGCAAGGGGAACGGTCTAAGAACCGTTTCCCTTGTTGTCTTTGAAGGAAACGATGCCTGGCGCAAAACGTTTGCTGCCAGCGGGGCAAAAAACGGATTTCCCCAATAGTCTCTATGGTATACTGAAACCAGGCTCAAAGGAGGAAGCTCGCGAGCCGGCCATGATTCCGCATGGTTACATCATCAATCTCAATTGAATCAAGGAGCATCAGGAATGACGGGCCGAAAGAAAAACTCCTCACCACTTGGCGATATCCATCTCCTCGTGGCCACCCTTCCCGGAGATATCCAGGCCGCTCTCGGGAAACTTCCACTGGAACAGTTGGTGGAAGTGGTCATGGACCTCGGGCGGTTCCCCGAGGCCAGATTACCCGACAGGGTAGTACGATTGAGCGAGAAACCGGTGAACCACGAGGACCTGTCCCACGTGCTGGCACTGCTGGGTGAGTTCACTGACGACAACCGGGCAGGCATCGAGCGGACACTCCACCGTATATCCGCCATCCGGAACCGGAAGGGGCAGATTATCGGCCTTACGCTTCGGGTCGGCAGGGCCATATTCGGCACCATAGAGTTGTTGCGCGACCTGATAGAAACGGGCAAGAATCTGTTGATCCTCGGCCGTCCGGGGGTGGGGAAAACCACCAAGCTCAGGGAGATGGCCCGGGTCCTGGCTGATGATTTCCACAAGCGGGTCATCGTGATCGACACATCCAACGAGATCGCCGGTGACGGCGACATACCCCACCCGGGCATAGGTAATGCCAGACGGATGCAGGTGCCGCGGCCGGATCGTCAGCACGCGGTCATGATCGAGGCGGTGGAAAACCACATGCCCGAGGTTATCATCGTCGACGAGATAGGCACCGAGGCCGAGGCGGCCGCGGCGAGGACCATAGCGGAACGCGGCGTGCAGCTTATCGGCACCGCCCACGGCAACACTCTGGAGAATCTCATCATGAACCCGATCCTCTCAGACCTGGTGGGAGGAGTGCAGACCGTTACCCTCGGTGACGAAGAGGCCAGGAGGAGGGGGACCACCAAGACCGTGAACGAACGAAAGGCACCCCCGACGTTCGATATCCTGGTGGAGATGGCCGGCCGGCACGAGGTCGTGGTACACAAGGACACCGCCGTCGCCGTGGATACCATCCTGCGCGGGTATCAGGCCGGGGGGGAACGGCGTGTTCAGGCCGAGGACGGCAGTATCCGGATTGAGGAGGCCAAGGGGGTGTCGCCTCCCCAGCGCAGGTCAAGGTCCCAGAGGGAGGCGCCGGAACAGCCTGCACCGTTGCCGACCGGCGGTCCGGTGCGCATTTATCCCCATGGGGTGAACCGGGAACTCCTCGAGAGGGCAGGGAGGGACCTGGAGCTTGACGTGAGGATCGTTGCGCGGGTCGAGTCGGCGGACCTCATCATAGCACTCCGCTCACGGGCTGAAGACATGGGCCTCAAAAGGATCACAAGACTCACCGAGGCGCCGCTTCACTATATAAAACGGAACACCACTGCCGAGATCAGGAGGTTGTTGCAGAAGATCTTCAATCTGGTTTCCGGGGTGGATGACGAAGAGGTGCGGGAGGCTATAGAAGAGACCGAACAGGCGATCAGGAAGGCGTTCGAAGAGGGGGTTGAGGTGGCGCTGACACCGCGTCGCCCCACGCTGCGGAAGGCGCAACACCGCTATATATCCAACCTGGGACTTGTGGCCCAGAGCGTCGGAAGAGAACCGGAGCGGCACCTGGTGATCTATCCAGTTGAAATGGAGGAATAGTCAGGAAACCATGGAACTGTATGAAATCAATCCTTTTTTCTTCTGTCGACGCCCTGGTATGTTTTGCCGCCTTGCCCCCTCAACGGTCCGTAGGGGACGCGCACCCATCCATCGGAGCGGCGGAAACCGATGATCTTTCTGGTGCGAATCAGTTCATCCAGCCTTGCCGGCTCGACGTAATCGAATTCACCATCAAAGTATTGAACGGGTATTCGCATGACAACTACACCCCCTTTCTGAATTATCCGCCCATAACCCTGTTGATGATTTCCAGTACCTCGTCTTTGATAAAAGGCTTCAGAATGACGTATCTGGCGCCGGCGGCCAGGGAGGCCCTGGCATCCTCATCATAGCCCTGGCCGCTGCAGATTACCACTTTCGCATTTCCGTCTATCGACAGGATCTCCTTCGTTGCATCCATGCCGCTCTTATTGGGCATGTAGATATCCATAAGGGTCAGGCCGGGGCGGTA
>JARKPN010000011.1 GCA_029975275.1 Geobacteraceae bacterium
GCTGACCGCCTCCATGCCGCTGGACGAGATCATCATCGTCCCGGATGAAGAGGTCGGAAAGATGCCGGTGCGCGAAAACCTGAAGACGGAGTCCATCGATCAGAAGACCCGCTTCAAGACCGGCTGGCTGGTGTGGTCCGAGATCGGCCAGGGCATTACCCGCCCCGACATCATGGCCAAGGTCAAACTGGTTCCGTAATCCGGGAGGTGACGTGACATGAATCGAATCAAGAACATCCGTCCCGGCGTTCTGGTGATCCCCGACGCCGGGCTGAAACTCAAGCCCGGCCAGGTGGTCGAGGTGGAACACCTCACCAAGCAGATCCAGGCGGCGCTCAAGAACGGCCGCCTGGCCATGGCCGACAAACCGAAGCAGGAACCGCTCGCCCCTCCAGAGCCCGACCAGGACGCGGAACCGGTGGACCTGAGCAAACTCTCCGCCACCGACGCCATCTCCAAGGTCAACGAGGAAGCCAATCCGGAAACCCTCAAAGGCTACATGGACACCGAGAAACGCCGCACGGTGATCGACGCGCTCAAGAGCCGTCTGGAGGGTCTGCAAGGTGCTGCTGAGTAACCTGATCGCCGACCTGCGGCTCGACCTGTCCGATCCGGGCGCATCTCTCTTCGAGGACCAGACTCTGGAGAGATGCGTCCGGAAAGCCGTTTTCCGGGTCGGCCGTGACCTCGACCAATCGCTGACGATCACGGCCGGAGAGATTACCCCCGATCCCACCGGCGAGGTCCGCGAGCTTCTGGTGATCATGGCGCAGATCCACGCCTGCCAGGTCATGCGTTCGGCCACCGCCAACGCCTTCTCCTTTTCCAGCGGCGACAAGCGGGTGGACAAAACCGGCCAGCCCGGCCACTGGGCCAAGCTCGAGGCCGATCTGCTCGCCGACTACCGGCAACGTCTCACCGAGCTACGTCCGGCCACCCAACTCGATCAGGAAGCCTACATCCTGACTCCGAGCGGCCTTACGCCGGTCATCTACGAACAAGGGATCGATCTCGA
>JARKPN010000157.1 GCA_029975275.1 Geobacteraceae bacterium
CTCAATGGGCGTTAGGCGGACCGGTGACTGGGACAAGGCCCGCGCCAAGCTGACCACCGGCATGGGGCCGCGCCTGGCCACGGCCCTGCGTCAGGCCACGATCCGCAACGCCCTTTTTCTGGTGCGCGAGATCCAGCGGGGGATTCGCTCCCAGGCCCCGGGTGGGCAGGCATTCGTAAAACTCGCCGAAAGCACCATCGAGCGCAAAGGCTCAAGCAAGGCGCTCATCGACACCGGCTTTCTGGTCAACGCCATCACCCAGAAAATCATGGCCGACAAGGCGTTCGTCGGCCTGCTGCGCGGCACCGTCAACAAGGACGGTGAAGACATGGTGAACATCGGTGCCGTCATGGAGTACGGAGCCACCATCAAACATCCGAACGGCGCGACCATCATCATCCCCGCCAGACCTTTTCTACATCCGGTGATGGAGAAGTACCGCGAGCAGATCCTCCAGAACTATCGTGAGGCGATCCGCTCCGCGCTTTGAGCCTCCGACACATCGCCAGCGCTTCCGGTAAGTAACCAGGCAGAAAACGGAGGCGTCCCTTGAGCACGATACAGACCGTCACAGAAACACTGATCCGCCTGGCCAAGCAGGCCATCCATCCGGACACCGTGCTGGTGTTTCCGGATGACCTGTTCGAGGTCCAGCGCACCCCCAGTGTCATCCTCCAGGGGCCGAAGCTGGCGGAAGACCGCTTCCGTCGCAGCCAGAGCCGCCTGTTCGAGAAGAATGTCGCGGAGCTGAGTTTCGAGGAGTGCCGGTTTCCCCGGCTCTATCACCTCGATTTCGACCTGGTGGTGACCGTGGATCGGGAGGCCGAACTGCTCGGTTTTCACGAATCGGTGTCGCGGTTCCTCCAGCTTTACCCGGAGATCGCCATCGCCGACCAGGGCAGCCTGAACCTTACCGAACTGGTTCCTCTGGGCGGCCTGGCCCGGGTGAACCTCTCCAACCTCCGGCAAAGCTCCGGACGCATCCGCATCGAATCCTGCCCGGT
>JARKPN010000017.1 GCA_029975275.1 Geobacteraceae bacterium
CCGTTCCCCCTCTTCGTGGATGCGCAGCATCAGAAACTGCCCTGCCATACACTTCCGCGCCACTAACGGCGCTTCCACCCGCATCTGCCACGTCCGCTCTATCAACTTCCGCTTCTCTACTATCCTGTGCATCGAAACCTCGATTCTGCCTTGGCTTTTCTAGTCGAACAGCAGTGCCTCCAGGCGATCCCAGAGGTTGTCCTTCCCCTCTCTGGTGAGGGAGGAGAAATAGACGAATTCGCCGGCCGGGACCTCCAGAGTCCGGGCGATGACCGCGGCCTGGCGGGCCCGCTCGTTTTTGGAGACCTTGTCGCACTTGTTGATCACCAGGAGCGTCGGGATGGAGTAGGACCTGAGCCACTGGTGCATGAGCAGGTCCTCCCTGCTCGGGACCCGTCTCACGTCCATGATCAGTACGACCCCCCGCAGGTTCGCTCGCCGCGCCAGGTAAGTCTCGATCATGGCGCCCCATTCCCGTTTCACCGCATGCGGCACGCTGGCAAACCCGTAGCCGGGAAGGTCGGCCAATACGAACTCCCCGTTGACCGCGAAAAAGTTGATCAGGCGCGTCCTCCCCGGGGTCCTGCTGGTGCGCACCAGACTCTTTCTGTTCACCAGGGTATTGATGAGCGAGGACTTGCCCACGTTGGATCTTCCGGCAAAGGCAACCTCCGGCAGATCGCTGGCGGGATAATGGTCGGGAGATACGGCGCTCTTGATGAATTCAGTGTTTTTTACGTTCAATAGATCACCGGCTCGCGAAGTCAGCGGTATTATAAACAGCGGGCCGCAGACTTTCAATGAAGATTATCAGCGTTTCAGGTTTTTTTGTCCGTTTCGGCTTTTCCAGGAGTTGCCGTACAAAAATTCTAAATAAGTTTCCATCCGGAAAGCCCGACCCGTCTCTCATAACATTTTTACAGGGTTTCCGGATGCAAACTAAATAGCGTGACTAACCGTGAAAAATACGGTAGTACTATACTAAAAACATAGAGCAGGGGAGTTGTCATGTCTGCAAAATATCGCAACAATTTTCTAAAAAACGTCACGGTACGCATCGATCTCAACAAGAATCTCTACCCCATCTCTTCCGAGCTGCCGTCATCCCTGAAAGACAAGGTGCTGGAGCGGTTCGGCCACATGCAGCGCAAGGGGGCCTTGGCCGAGCAGATCGAGATGAAGTGCGGGGCCGACCCGGTGCGGCGGCACGTGAAGGAAAACCACTGGTTTTTTCAGGGGAAAACGGGGGACAGGGCGCTCTGCATCGCCCCCAACTTCATGTGGCTGGACTACAAGAAGTACTCGGACTACGGGGATCTGAAGGAGACCTTTCTCGCCATGACCGAAGCCCTGTTCGATGCCTTTCCCGAGGTTCCCGACCTGGGGATGAACCGCCTGGGGCTTCGCTACTACAACCACATCGAGCTGACCGACCCGGCCCTGACCGACTGGAGCGGGTACATCGACTCCAGCCTCCTGTCCATTTTTTCGGTGGCCGATGACCGCCGTGCCATTGCCCGGGCGTTCCACAACCTGGAGATGAACTACGGAGACCTGAACCTGACCTTCCTCTACGGGATGTACAACTTCGACTATCCGGCGCCGATCCGGCAGAAATCCTTCACCCTCGATTTCGACGGCTACGTCAGCCGGCCCCAGGGCAGGGACCAGGTTGCCGCCTCCCTCGACGCCCTCCACGACAAGATCTCCCACTATTTCGAGAAGAGTATCACCGACGGGTTCCGGGACATGCTGAACCGCTGATGGGCCCTCTCCCGGGGCGCGACCGTCCGGATCGCGCCCCGGGGGGTCAGCCAACTCCCAGCAGTGCCAGGTATTCCCTCCTGGTGGCGTCGAACCGTGTGCGGAGGTCGTCGGCCGCCAGTTCCACGGCCCTTTCCTGGTAGACCTCGGGGATGTTGTAGAGAATGACGGTATGCAGGGCCTTTGTCAGGTGCGCGATAATGAGCGGCCAGTCGTGCATGTTGACCCCGTGCTTCATCATGGCCGCGAGGATGTCGTTCACCATTTCCCGCGACAGCGTCGGCTCCTCCACGGTCCCACGGTTGGTAATGAGTTCCGTGAGATAAAGGATGAAGCTCGCGTCAACCGGTTCCTCTTTCCCGCTCTCCCCCCGCAGGGCCTTCAGTATCTCCCAGGCCTTCTCCGACGCCTCGGGCGGCGTGATCTTCCCTCCCATGGTGCAACCCCCGTCAACCGTGAATGAGTCCGCAAGAGAGTAGCCAATGGCGCAGCGGAAGTCAACCCCTTCGCCGTGTCCCGGCCGTGCCGCGGTCGGGGGACTGGTCGTCAGCGCCGCGCCCTGCGGCGGGCGCTTCCCGCCAGGGAGAGGAGGTCGGAGGAAGCGGGCTTCCATGCCCCGTCCTCCCTGTGGAGCCGGAAGGACCTCGTACGGTAGTCAGTGACGGTTCCGCCGGTCTCCAGCCCGACCCGGGCATGCAGGGTCGCCTTTCCGCTGTCGGACAGGGTGACCCGCACCTCCTGCAGCTTTTCCCAGCAACAGGCGGGCCTCACCCCGGCCGCGGACAGCTTGCGGATGAAGGATTCCTTTGACACGTTTCCGCTCGGGTAGGTACGCCGGTGCAGTTCGTCGTACCGTTCGTCGCGCCAGAGGTCCAGGACGGCTTCGAAATCGCGCCGTACCTCCTCATCGGCCGCAGTGTCGGCGAATGCCGGACCGGCGGCCGGGGAGCAGAACAGCAACCCGTAGAAAATCGCGAGCAGTGGAATGCGCATTTCCTCGTCCTCCAAATTTAAATTTTTCCAATGATACAGAAAAAATATGATGAAGGCAAGGCACAAAGGCTCACTGCTTCAGGTCGTTTCCTATAAAGTCCTCCCAGCCGCCTCGGCGAACAGCTTCAGTTTTTCCATCAGCCGTGCGAACTTGGCGGGCTTGAGGGATTGGGGGCCGTCCGATGAGGCGTGCTCGGGATCCGAGTGGACCTCGATCATCAGTCCGTCCGCGCCCGCGGCCACGGCGGCGAAGGCCATGGCCGCCACGTAGTGGTAGTTGCCCGTGCCGTGGGAGGGGTCGGCGATGACCGGCAGGTGGGTCCTCTCTTTGAGTACCGGGATGGCGGACAGGTCCAGAGTGTTGCGCGTGGCGGTCTCGAAAGTGCGGATGCCCCGTTCGCACAGGATCACCTCCTGGTTCCCCTCGCTCATGATATACTCCGCGCTCATGAGGAACTCCTGGATGGTCATGGACATGCCCCGCTTGAGCAGGACCGGTTTGGGGAGCTGCCCGACCCGCTTCAGCAGGGCGAAATTCTGGGCGTTCCGGGCGCCGATCTGGAGCATGTCGGCGTATTCGGCCACCAGTTCCACGGTCTCGGGATTTACCACTTCGGTGACAAAGGGGAGGCCGGAAACCTTGCGGGCCTTGGCAAGGAGCCGCAGCCCCTCCTCTTCCAGCCCCTGGAAGGAATAGGGTGAGGTCCTGGGTTTGAAGGCCCCTCCCCTCAGCATGCGGGCGCCGGCGTCCCGGACGGCCACGGCCGTCTCCACGATCTGCTCCTCCCCTTCCACCGAACAGGGGCCGGCCATGACCACCAGTTCCTTCCCCCCCGCCGACACGCCGTCCGTGATCCGGACCACGCTCGGTTCCTTCTTCACCTCCCGGGAGGCGAGCTTGTAGGGCTGGAGGATCGGCACCACGTTCTCCACGCCGTGCATGGATTCCAGAGACTGGAGCACCCGCTTGCCCCGCTCGTCCCCGACCGCGCCGATGACGTCCCTGGTGGTGCCGTGGATCACGTGCGGCTTGTAGCCCAGCTCCCTGATCCGCTTCAGCACTTCCTCCCTGTCCTTTTTGGCAGCTCCCGCTTTCATGACGATGATCATGTCCCTTCTCTCCTTGTCCCCGGAAACAGCAAAGGGCCGGAGGATTGTCCCCCGGCCCTTTGTGTACGCGCTGCTGCCGAAAATGAAAAAGCCGGGGGTGGTTTCCTGTCCACCCTCGGCTTCCGGTCTGTGTTTTTTTTTCTGCTACGCCTGAATCAGACCCCTGCGCCGGGTGGACGGTCTAAAAAAGAAACCGCACCAAAAGGAAAAGACGCAAAAGGTAAAATAGGCGAATTTATTCATGCCAGCCATTGTTGCCTATAGGAAGTCCGGCTGTCAAGAAAAAATTCGGTTATCTCTCCTCCACGTAGGGGGCCAGGTTTTCCAGCGCCCGCTGCACGGCCTCGCGGCTGTGTGCCTCGATGGTCCAGGCCGCGTCGGGGGCGTAGCGGGCCATGAGGCTGAAGAACAGGGGAAAATCGATGGCCGCCTCCCCCAGGGGGAAATGGTCGTCCTCCAGGCCGTGGTTGTCGTGGATATGGGCCTCGGCGATGAACGTGCCCAGATCGGCGAACCACTCCTCCATTTCCGGCTTGGAGAACAGGTTCCAGTGGCCCACGTCGAAACAGTGGCGGAAGAAGGGGGAATCCAGGGCGTCCAGCAGTGCCCGCAGGGTCGAGGGCTCCTCCTCGAAGATGTTTTCCACGGCAACGACGGTGCCGAGCTTCACCGCCCTGTCCAGGATTGGGGCGAAGGTCTCAACCGCATGGCGGAGCCAGCGGTCCCTGGCCCCGCCGAAGCGCCAGCGGTCGAAGCCGGGATGGAACACCACCACCGACGGCCGCAGGATCTCGGCCGCATCCATCACCTGGCTGAAGCGGGTCCTGGTGGCCTCCCGCACCAGCCGGTCCAGGCCGCCCGGGCTCAGGTCGGAGAAGGGGGCGTGGATGGTGGTGCCGATGCCGTGCCGTGCCAGAATGCCGGCGATGTCCGCCAGCTTCCTGGTGTCGAGGGAATCGAGGGAATCGCCCGAGAAGGCGATCTCCGGGTTGATGCTCCTCTCCAGGATGAAGTCGAGATGTTCATCGATGAGGGCATAGGGGACGTGGACGTAAATGCTGCTACGCTTCATGGTCGGGCTTTTCCCTGTGGCGTCTGATGGTATCTTTGGCGTATTTACCGGCACAGTTATCGATAACTTGGGATGTGGAACCGGATCCATCGATAACCCTCCTGGTGGAAAAGAGTATCTTCACGCCGTGCAAAAAGCAATACTTGAAAACCAAGTCCGCTTGAAGCGTGCGGCGTGAAACTTTTTGATTGACCGGCAAAAGTGCCTGCGTCTATTATTGATATCCCTGAAAATTCGGCTTATGGTCGACAGTCCGAAGCTCTCTTCCGGAAACCCCGGAAGAGAAACTAACTGGTGTCCATCCGGAAAGTGCCGGTTGGGGCCGGACCGGAACTTCCCCGGGGCCCCTCGTAACCGGCCGCCGGACTTCACCGGTACAATGGCCGTCATTCCGGAGTAGGCAGCTGTCCCACGAACATGCAGGGGGTCCGCACGAGAGGCTCCGTGAAAGCCCCGATCCGACCCTGACGGACATTTTTCAGAAGTTTCCGGATAGATACTAACTAGTTTCCATCCGGAAACTCCGGAAGAGAAACTATTGGTTTCTGATTCGGAAAGCGGGGATTTTTTGTCCTGGCAAGGAAATCAAGGGGTTGCGCGGAGGCGTACATGGGTACGTTGCACAAGCAATCCCGCAGATTGACACAGCTAGGGCGAAAAAGCACCCTTTCCGGACAGCAACTAACTAAAAGCCAAAGACTGACAAGGAGCCACGATGCGGGTTACGGCTCTGGTCCCCGCGGCGGGGATGGGAAAGCGGATGGGCGCGGGGATCAACAAGCAGTACCTGCTGCTCGCGGGGAGGCCGATACTGGCCCACACCCTGGCGGTATTCGAGCTGGCCCCGTTCGTGGACGAGGTGTACCTGATCGTCCCCGAGGACGAGATCCCTTTCTGCCGGGAGAACGTGGTGGAACGCTATGGTTTCGCCAAGGTCCGCCGCTCCGTCGCCGGCGGGAGCGAGCGGCAGCATTCGGTGCTGAACGGGTTGCGCGCCATGGAGTCGCCGGGAGCCGACGACGTGGTCCTGATTCACGACGGCGTGCGTCCCTTTGTCACGCTGCCGGTCCTGGAGCAATCCGTCGAGGCGGCCCGTCTCCACGACGGTGCCTTGACGGCGGTACCGGTCAAGGACACGGTCAAGGTGGTGAGGGACGGGACCGTACTGGAGACGCCGCCGAGGGAGAGCCTCTGGCTGGCCCAGACCCCCCAGACCTTCCGCTACGGCATCATCCGCGAGGCCCACGAACGGGCCGCAGCCGACGGCTGGCTCGGCACCGACGACGCCTCGCTGGTGGAGCGTCTCGGCATGTCGGTCCGGATCGTTCCGGGCGACTACGGCAACTTCAAGATCACCACCCCCGAGGACCTGGTCCTGGCGGAGGCGTTCCTGAAGAATCGGGCTAAAGGCGAAGGGTGAGGGTTTCCTTGCTCCCTGTGCCTGCAGTCAGCAGCACCAACGGTGGAACCGCATCGGCGGCTGCCATAACGACATTTTGGAGAATTCACGACCATGCGTATCGGCCACGGCTATGACGTACACCAGATGGTGACCGGAAGAAAGCTGATCCTCGGAGGGGTCGAGATCCCCTGGGAAAAGGGGCTGTTGGGCCATTCCGATGCCGACGTCCTGTTGCATGCCGTCTCCGACGCCATCCTCGGCGCCATTGCCGAGGGGGACATCGGCAGGCACTTCCCCGACTCCAACCCGGCCTACAAGGGGATCTCCAGCGTGAAGCTGCTGCGGCACGTGATGGCCCTGGCGGACGGCAAGGGGTACCGGGTCGGTAACGTGGATGCCACCATCGTGGCCCAGCGCCCCAAGCTGGCACCCCACATCCCGGAGATGCGGGCCATTATCGCCGAGGCCCTGGGGTGCGACCATGGAAGGGTCAACGTGAAGGCGACAACCACCGAGCAGCTCGGCTTTGCCGGCCGTGGGGAGGGGATCGCCGCCTATTCCGTGGCACTTATGGAAGAGAAAAGCTGAACCGGACGCTCAAGAAATTCCTGCCCCCGGCGGTCAAGGGAGGGGGAGTTATAGAGCAGGAGTCCATCCGGACACTACTGGCAAAGGGTACCTATAGTTATGAACATACCGAGCAGCGATATTGATAAGTTGACCGGCGAGGCCGGCGGCGCGCCGGTCAACTTCATCCGCACCATCATTGACGAAGACCTCAGGTCCGGCAAGCACAAGACCATCGTCACCAGGTTTCCGCCCGAACCGAACGGCTACCTCCACATAGGCCACGCCAAGTCCATCTGCCTCAATTTCGGCCTGGCCCGGGACTACGGCGGCCGCTGCCACCTCCGCTTCGACGACACCAACCCGGTCAAGGAGGAGACGGAGTACATCGAGTCCATAAAGGACAGCGTCCGCTGGCTCGGCTTCGACTGGGGCGAGCACCAGTACAACGCCTCCGACTATTTCGAGCAGCTCTACCAGTGGGCAGAGGAGCTGATAGTGAAGGGGAAGGCCTATGTGGACGACCTGAGCGCCGAGGAGATCAGGGCCTACCGCGGCACCCTCACCGAGCCGGGCAAGGAGAGCCCCTACCGGAACCGGACCCCTGAGGAGAACCTGGACCTGTTCCGTCGCATGCGGGCCGGCGAGTTCCCGGACGGCTCCCGGGTGCTCAGGGCCAAGATCGACATGGCCTCGCCCAACATGAACCTGCGTGACCCGGTGATGTACCGCATCCTGCACGCCGCGCACCCCCACACCGGCACGGCCTGGTGCGTCTATCCCATGTACGATTACGCCCACGGCCAGTCCGACTCCATCGAGGGGATCACCCATTCCATCTGCACCCTGGAGTTCGAGGACCATCGACCCCTGTACGACTGGTTCCTGGAGGCGCTGGAGATCTACCGGCCGCGGCAGATCGAGTTCGCCCGCCTCAACCTGGGCTACACGGTCATGAGCAAGCGCAAGCTGCTGGAGCTGGTGCGGGAGAAGCTGGTGGACGGCTGGGACGACCCGCGCATGCCGACCATCGTGGGGATGCGTCGGCGGGGATACACCCCGGAGGCGATCCGGGCCTTCTGCGACCGGATCGGGGTTGGGAGGAGCGACAGCTGGATCGACATGGGGGTCCTGGAGGAATGCGTGCGGGAGGACCTGAACGAGAAGGCGCCCCGGGCCATGGCGGTGCTCAATCCCATCCGGCTGGTGATCGAGGACTACCCCGAGGGGAAGACCGAGGAATTCGAGGCCCTTAACCACCCCAACGACCCGGCCATGGGGACCCGTATGGTCCCCTTCTCGCGGGAGATCTTCATCGAGGCCGACGACTTCATGGAGGACCCGCCCAAAGGGTACTTCCGCCTCTCCCCAGGACGCGAGGTGCGGCTCCGCTACGCCTGCATCGTCAAGTGCACCGGCGTGGTGAAGGACGAGGCCACCGGCAGGATAGTCGAGGTCCGCTGCAGCCATGACCCCCTTTCGCGGGGAGGCTCGGCGTCGGACGGCCGCAAGGTCAAGGGGACCATCCACTGGGTGTCCGCCCCCCACTCCGTCAGCGCGGAGGTGCGGCTGTACGACCGGCTGTTCAGCGTGCCCCAGCCCGGGAGCGACCGGGAGGGGCCGGATTGGAAGAGCTTCCTCAATCCCGACTCCCTCCGGACCCTGACCGACTGCCGCCTGGAGCCGGCCCTGGCCGCGGCCGCGGCCGGAAGCCGCTTCCAGTTCGAGCGTCAGGGGTACTTCGTGGCCGACGGCGCGGATTCGCGGCCGGGCGCGCCGGTTTTCAACCGGGTGGTCACCCTGCGGGATTCGTGGGCCAAAACAAAATAAACAGTGTTGAATTTTGAATGTTGAGTGTTGAATTGAAAAACAACCCAGTGCTTTTTAACGCCACATTCAACATTCAACACTCAACATTGCTTTTATGATTCGAGGTTCCTATGCCATTACGAGTCTACAACACCCTTACCGGAAAGAAGGAGGAGTTCGTTCCTCTGGTCCCGGGCAAGGTTTCCATGTACGTCTGCGGTGTCACGGTCTACGACCACTGCCACATCGGTCACGCCCGCGCCAATGTGGTGTTCGACGTCATCTACCGCTACCTGCTTCATAGCGGCTACGACGTGAACTACGTGCGCAACTACACCGATGTGGACGACAAGATCATCAACCGGGCCAACCGGGAGGGGGTCGATTTCCGCGAGATCACCGAGCGGTTCATCGCCGAGTTTGATCGCGACATGGCGCAGCTCGGCGTGGCCGTGCCCACCCATCAGCCCCGGGCCACCGAGCATATCGACGACATCATCCGAATCGTCGCCTCGCTGGTTGAGAAGGGCTTTGCCTACCAGGCCGGAGGGGACATCTATTTCAGCATCGGAAAATACAACGAGTACCTGAAGCTTTCCAGGCGCAACCTGGACGACATGAAGGCCGGGGCGCGCATCGAGGTGGACGAGCGCAAGAGCCATCCCATGGATTTCGTGCTCTGGAAGGAGGCCAAACCGGGCGAGCCGTCCTGGGATTCACCCTGGGGCAAGGGGCGGCCGGGTTGGCACATCGAGTGCTCTGCCATGAGCATGCGCTTCCTGGGCGCGACCATCGACATCCACGGCGGTGGCAAGGATCTGGTGTTCCCCCACCACGAGAACGAGATCGCCCAGTCCGAGGCGGCCACCGGCAGACCGTTCGTCCGGTACTGGCTGCACAACGGCTTCGTCAACATCAATTCTGAAAAAATGAGCAAGTCGCTGGGGAACTTCTTCACCATCAGGGAGGTGCTGGAGCGCTACGACGCCGAGGCGCTCCGCTTCTTCCTGCTCACGGCCCACTACCGCTCGCCGCTGGACTTCTCGGACCAGAACATGAAGGAGGCCGAGGCGGGCCTGGACCGGATCTACACCGCCCTGGCCGCCATGGACGAGCTGGGGGTCGGTGCAGGGGGCCACGCCGGGAAGATCGACGCCAAATTACTCAAGGAGGCCGAAAAGGAGCTGCTGGAGAAGGCGGAAGTCTTCGGGGAACGCTTCCGGGAGGCCATGGACGACGACTTCAACACGGCCCAGGTGCTGGGGAACATCTTTGACCTGGTGCGCGCCGTGAACCGTGCCCTGGCCGAGGGGGGAAAACCCTCCAAGGCGTTGAAGGCCGTCCTCTCCAAGGCGCGCGTAGCGTTGGAGGAGGCCGGTGATGTGCTCGGGATCCTGCGCACCAGGCCCGACGACTACCTGGAAAAAGCGCGGGAGAGGAAGCTGGCGGAGCTGGGGATTACCCGGGAGGAAATCGAGGCCCTGATCGAGGAGCGGGCCGCGGCTCGCAAGGCAAAGGACTTTGCCAGGGGCGACCAGATACGGGATTCCCTGCTGGCCAGGAACATCGTGCTGCTGGACTCTCCCCAGGGGACGAAGTGGCGGATCAAGTAGCGCGATGAAGAGTGAAGGGTGAAAAAAAGGCCGGATTTCCCGGCCCTTTTCAAAATTTTCGCCATACCCTCTTCAGGCGGCCTTGTTTTCCACCTGTGGCTTGTCCCATTTGCTCTTGAAGAGTTCCATGGCTTCCCGCATGATGTCGGAGACGCTCTTGTGGGTGGTCTGCATGATCTGCTCAAGGGTATCCCGCTCCTCGTCGCTGATCCTCATGGAAATGACATTATACCGCGGATTTTCCCTCATTCTCCCCATCTTTATTTACCTCCTCCGCATTCAGGACATTTACATGTGCGTATGGCAGGATTCTAATGCCATATTCATGCCAACGCCTGAAAACGAGGGAGCATGGGGCTGAATAACGCCATAAGCAGGGGATTCAACGGATTAGGAGGCGTTCAGGTGGTTTATCCACCTGAGCAGGTGTATCATCTCTGGCACGGATATGTGCAAAAATGCACAATGCCGGCCCTTTTTCAGCCGTCGGCTGTTCAAAAAAACACCCTAGCGACAAGGAGGGTCAGTCGACTAGGGCATAATGAGCGCCTTGCGACGCTCGCAACTATCTATATATAATATATAAACAATACATGCTTTTATCAAGGGGTTTTTTCCCGGTGCCGGCTGTTTCTTCGGTTGCCACCCCCGCGGCATTTGTGGTATAAAAACCCGCACAACTCAGCAGAAAGAATGAAAAATTTCACAACGGACGCAAAAATGATGACGGCTTTCACGACAAAACTGTTCCGGGTTCTCCCCATAAAGGCGAGATGGGCTGTCGCAGCCGCGCTGCTCCTCACGGCAATGTCTCCGTGCCTGGCAGGCGCCGCCGCTGCCCCTCCCCTGGCCGGGCCTCCACTGGGCGAGCGCTGGTTCGGGCTCTATTTCAATGACGAAAAGGCCGGCTTTGTCCGGACCAGTATCTCGGAAACCTCAGGCGGCTACCGGGTCGAAAGCGACAGTGCGGTCAAGATGGCTGGGGTGGGGTTCTCCCGCGACGCCTCGATACAGGAGAGCTATCTGGTGGGCCGGGACCTGTCGCTCAAATCCTTCCAGGTCTCCCAGACCATCGACGGCAGCCCTGTGAAGCTTTCCGGAGAGGCGCTGGGAAAGACGGTAAGGGTCACGGTGGAATCGACAGGCAGCAGGAAAGAGAAGCGGCTCACGGCCAAGGGGACGGTGTATCCTCCGGCCGTGATCAACCTCTACCCGCTCCTGCGGGGGGGGGCGGCCGGCAGGAAATATCGCATCACCATGCTGGATACCGAAGCGGTGGTCCTGAAGGATATCCGTATCACCGCCGTCGGGTTCGAGACGCTTGACGGCCGCGACGCGCTCAAGCTCCGCAACAACCTCTACCCCTTCGTGGACAACGACGTCTGGGTCGACCCTGAGGGGAACACCCTGCGGGAATCGGTGCGGGACGGCTGGATCGAGACCCGGGCCGAGGACGAGCGTACGGCGCGCGCCTTTGTGGCCGAGGCAGCCATAGCCAGAAAGGATTTCATACTCGCCTTCAGCCTGGTTCCGACCGACCGGCCCGTCGACCGGCCGGCCGATCTCCGCGTGCTGGAAATCGAGCTGTCCGGATTTTCGGCCGGCTTACCTCTCCTCCAGGGTCCCTTCCAGAAGGCCGAGCAACGGGAGGGGAGAGTTGTGCTGTTCAGAATCGACACCGGGCAGCCGAAGCCGTCGACAATGCCGCCCACCGAGGAGCTGACCGACGCAAAACCCTACCTGGCGGCCGTTGACCGGATCCCCGCCGACAATCCTGAAATCGTGCGGTGGAAAACAGAGTTGCTGGGCGAGGCGAAGGAACCGCTTGCCGTGGTTGAGAAACTGGTCCGCGGTGTGTCTGACCGGGTGAAGGAGACCGGCGACAGTCGCCCACCCCTGGAGATCCTGAGGGAGGGGAGTGGTGACGGCCCGTCCCAGGCCCGTCTCTACGTCGCGCTGGCCCGGGCCGCCGGCGTTCCGACCCGCATGGTCTCCGGCCTGGTGAACGTGCCCGGCAAGGGGTTCCTCTACCACAGCTGGGCCGAGAGCTACCTGGGATACTGGCTAGCGGTGGACCCTTTCTTCGGCCAGTTCCCGGCCGACGCCACCCACGTCAAGCTGGTGGAGGGGGATTCCCCCGACGACCTGGCTCCCCTGGCGGCGGTCGTCGGGAAGCTCACGGGCAGGATTATTAAGACAGAATACTTGAAAGGCAGTAACTAAACACTCATAATTCAAAACTAAACACTGATTATTCGGAAGGACACGCCATGGATTACAAAGACACGTTGAACCTGCCGGCCACGGAATTTCCCATGAAGGCCAATCTCACCCAGAAAGAGCTGGAGATCCTTGAGCGGTGGGAAAAGATCGACCTGTACGGGAAGCTGGCCGAGATCGGCAGGGACAAGCCCAAATACATCCTCCATGACGGTCCTCCCTACGCCAACGGCCACATCCACATCGGCCACGCACTCAACAAGGTGCTGAAGGATATCGTGCTCAAGTGCAAGCGGATGAGCGGCTTCGAGGCCCCCTACGTGCCGGGGTGGGACTGCCACGGCCTCCCCATCGAGCTGCAGGTGGAGAAGAACCTGGGGTCGAAGAAGCACCAGATCACCAAGGCCGAGATGCGCAGGCTCTGCCGCGAGTACGCCGCGAAGTTCGTGGAGGTGCAGCGCAGGGAGTTCGAGCGGCTCGGCATCCTGGGGGAGTGGGACGACCCCTACCTGACCATGAACTACGTCTACGAGGGGATTACCGCCCGGGAACTGGCCGCGTTCGCCGAAAACGGCGGGCTGTTCAAGGGGAAGAAGCCGGTCCACTGGTGCTCCTCCTGCGTCACCGCCCTTGCCGAGGCCGAGGTGGAGTACGCCGACCACCGCTCCCCCTCCATCTACGTGAAGTTCCCGCTCAAGGACGACATCTCGGCCGAGGTACCGGCACTGGCGGGAAAGCTGGTTTCCGTGGTCATCTGGACCACCACTCCCTGGACCCTGCCGGCCAACCTGGCAATCTCGCTCCACCCCGAGTTCGACTACGTGGCCCTGGACACCGGGAGCGAGGTGCTTATCGTGGCCGCCGGGCTGCTGGACTCCTTCCGCAAGGGGACCGGGATCGACGGTGAGGTGATCGCCACCTTCAAGGCCGGCATCCTGGAGAAGAAGAACTGCCGCCATCCCTTCTACGACCGTAACTCGGTGATCCTGCTGGGCGAGCACGTGACTCTGGAGGCGGGCACCGGCTGCGTCCACACCGCGCCGGGCCACGGCCAGGACGACTACGAGATGGGGCTCAGGTTCGGGCTGGACATCTACAACCCGGTGGACAACCGGGGGCGGTTCCTGGAGAACGTGGAGTTCTTCGCCGGCCAGCCGGTGTTCGAGGCCAACAAGAGCGTCATCGAGAAGCTGACCGAGGTCGGAGCCCTGCTGGGCGCGGCTGAGATCAGCCACTCCTATCCCCACTGCTGGCGCTGCAAGAAGCCGATCATCTTCCGCGCCACCGAGCAGTGGTTCATCAGCATGGAGACCAACAACCTGCGGGCAAAGGCCCTGGAGGAAATAAACCGGGTGACCTGGATCCCCCGCTGGGGGAGGGACCGCATTTACGGCATGGTAGAGGGGAGGCCCGACTGGTGCATCTCTCGCCAGCGCTCCTGGGGGGTCCCCATCACCGCCTTCATCTGCCAGGGGTGCGGCGAGGCAGTGGCCGACGCCGCGGTCATGCGCCACGTGGCCGACCTGTTCACGGCCCACGGCTCCGACATCTGGTACCAGCGCGAGGCGGCCGAGCTATTGCCGCAGGGTTTCACCTGCCCGGCCTGCGGGAGCGACCGGCTGGAGAAGGAAATGGACATCCTGGACGTCTGGTTCGACTCGGGTGTGTCCCACGCAGCGGTGCTGGAGACCCGTGACAACCTCTCCTCGCCGGCCGATCTCTACCTGGAGGGGAGCGACCAGCACCGCGGCTGGTTCCATTCCTCGCTCCTGGTGGGTGTCGGCACCCGGGGCACGGCCCCGTACCGGAGCGTGCTGACCCACGGCTTCGTGCTGGACGGCGCGGGCCGCAAGATGAGCAAGTCCTTGGGCAACGTGACCGCGCCCGAGGACGTGATCAAGAAGTTCGGCGCCGACGTGCTGCGGCTGTGGGTGGCGGCCCAGGACTATCGGGACGACAGCCGCATCTCCCAGGAGATCCTGACCCGGGTCTCCGAGTCCT
Source organism: Geobacteraceae bacterium (assembly GCA_029975275.1). GTDB lineage: Bacteria > Desulfobacterota > Desulfuromonadia > Geobacterales > Geobacteraceae > RPRC01. The sequence goes on from JARKPN010000017.1 coordinate 14,552, forward strand.
ACCGTCGCATCCGCAACACCTGCCGCTACATCCTGGGCAACATCAGTGATTTCGATCCCGCGGCCGACAGCGTGGCCTACGCCGACCTGCAGGAGATCGACCGCTGGGCCCTGCACCAGCTGGAACTGCTCAAGGAACGGGTGCTGCGGGCCTACGAGGAGATGGAGTTCCACGTCATCTGCCAGTCGGTCAACGCCTTCTGCAGCGTGGAGATGAGCGCCTTCTACCTGGACATCCTCAAGGACCGGCTCTACTCCAGCCGGCGCGGCTCCCTCAAGCGGCGGAGCGCCCAGACGGCCCTCTATCTGATCCTGGACTCCCTGGTGAAGCTCACCGCGCCGGTCCTCTCCTTCACTGCCGACGAGGTCTGGCGGTACATGCCGAAACAGAGCGCGGAGAGCGTCCACCTGGCGGAGTTTCCCGCCCTGTCCCCTGAGCACCGGGACGACGGGCTCACGTCCCGCTGGGACACCATCATCCGGGTGCGGGGCGAGGTCTCCAAGGCCCTGGAGCTGGCCCGGGTGCAGAAGGTCATCGGCCACTCCCTGGACGCGGCGGTTACCCTGGCCGCCCCGGAGGAGCTGCTGGGCTTCCTCAAAGGCTGCGCGGCCGAGTTGAAGAGTGTCTTCATCGTGTCCAAGGTGGAACTGGCGAGCGAGATTGCCGGGGAGTCCGTTCCGGCGGAAAACGTGGAAGGGCTGCGGATCCGGGTAGAGGCGGCGCCCGGGGCCAAGTGCGAGCGCTGCTGGTGCTATGACGAGGCCATCGGAACCGATGCCGCCCACCCGACCATCTGTCCCAAGTGCATCGAGGCGGTGGCATGAAAAACCGCTACCTTTTCCTGGCGGCCGTCTCCCTGCCGGTAATCGTTCTCGACCAGGTCACCAAGCTGCTGATCGTCCGCAAGCTGGCGTACCACGAGTCCATCACCGTGGTCGAGAACTTTTTCGAGATCATCCACGCCCGCAACCCAGGGGCGGCGTTCAGCTTCCTGCGGGACAGCAGCTTCAGGCTGCCGTTCCTGATCACCGTCTCCATCGTGGCGTCGGTGGCGGTCATTGCCATCTACCGGAAACTCAGGCCGGAGCAGAAGCTGGTCTCCCTGGCGCTGGCCCTGATCCTGGGGGGCGCGGTCGGTAACCTCATCGACCGGGTCCGGCTGGGCGAGGTGGTGGACTTCCTCAACGTCCACTGGTACCAGCACTACTGGCCGGCTTTCAACGTGGCCGACTCGGCCTTGTGCGTCGGGGTCGGCCTGCTGGCCCTGGACATGATCCGGGAGGAGAAAAGGAAGAAGAAGCAATGTTGAGTGTTGAATTATGAATGTTGAATTGGAAAAACGAGAAGAGGCAGAGATGGGTGGTGGCCATGTTTCTCTCTGCGACCTCTAGGCGAACGGAGGGCGCGGGCGAGATCCACTTTTTTTGTTTTGCTTTTTCAATTCAACATTCATAATTCAACACTTGTAGTACTCCCGATACCACTCCACGAATTTCCCGATCCCATCCTCGATGCCGGTCGTGGGCGCGAAGTCCGCGTCCCTGATCAGGTCGTCCACGTCGGCGCAGGTGGCCGGCACGTCCCCCGGCTGGATGGGGAGCAGGTTCCTGACCGCCTTCCTCCCCAGCTTCTCCTCCAGCACCTCGATGAAACGGAGCAGCTCCACCGGGCTGTTGTTGCCGATGTTGTAGATCCGGTAGGGGGCGCAGCTGGTGCCCGGGTCGGGCGCGTCGCCGGTCCAGGCCGGGTTCGGCTCCGGGGTCAGGTCCGTGACCCGGATCACCCCCTCCACGATGTCGTCGATGTAGGTGAAGTCCCGCTTCATCCTCCCTTCGTTGTACACCTCGATGGGTCTCCCCTCCAGGATCGCCCTGGTGAACAGGAACAGGGCCATGTCCGGCCGCCCCCACGGACCGTAGACCGTGAAGAACCTGAGCCCGGTGCAGGGGAGCCGGTACAGGCTGGCATAGGTATGGGCCATCAGCTCGTTGGCCTTCTTGGTGGCCGCGTACAGGGAGACCGGATGGTCCACGTTGTGGTGCACCGAGAACGGCATGCGGGTGTTGGCGCCGTAGACCGAGGAGGAGGAGGCGTAGACCAGGTGCTCGACCCCGTTGTGCCGGCACCCCTCCAGGATGTTCATGAACCCCGCGATGTTGCTGTCGATGTAGGCGTGGGGATTGACCAGCGAGTAGCGCACCCCGGCCTGGGCGGCCAGATGCACCACCTTCCGGAACCCCTGTTCGGCGAACAGCCGGGCCATCCCTTCCCGGTCCGACAGGTCCCCCCTGACGAAGCTGAAACCCTCGATCCCCTCCAACTGCCGCAGCCTGGCCTCCTTCAGCGACACGTCGTAGTAGTCGTTCAGACTGTCGAAACCGACCACCCGTTCGCCCCGCTCCAGCAGGCGCTTTGCCAGGTGGAACCCGATGAATCCGGCGGCGCCGGTTACCAGTATCTTGGACATGAAAACTCCTTACCTCTTCAGCATGATAAACCCCATCTGGCGGCCGGTCTCTCCCTTGTCCCTGCGGTAGGAGAAGAACAGGTCCTTCTCGCAGGAGACGCAGAGCCGGGTGGTCTCGATGTTGCGCTCGTCCACGCCGGCCCGCAGCAGCTGCCGCCGGTTCATCTCCACCAGGTCCAGACGCCACCTCCCCTCGCCGGCTTGCCCGGCACAGGCGTCAAAATCGTTCCCCACCTCTCGGAAGGCGTTGGCCACCGCCTGATCCACCTCGTAGCAGCAGGGGCCTATGGCCGGCCCCACGGCGGCCAGGATGTCGGCCGGGTCGCCGTCGAACATGCCCGCCACGGCCTCCACCCCCTTGCGGACGATCCCCTCGGCCGTCCCCTTCCAGCCGGCGTGCAGCGCCGCGATAACCCGGCGTACCGGGTCCAGCAGCAGGACCGGCACGCAGTCGGCCGTGCACACCCCGATCATGATACCGGTCTGGTTGGTGACGATGCCGTCGCATTCCAGACGCTGGAAATGGGCAAAGTCCGGGTTGGGCTGATCAAGCAGCAGAAGGTCGCTGCCATGGACCTGGGTCACGGTGACAAGTTTCTCCACTCTGGTGCCGAAGGCCCGTGCCAGGATGCTCCGGTTCCCCTCCACGTTGTGGGGGGAGTCGAGGGTGGACAGCCCCAGGTTCAGAGAGTTGTAGGGGGGCCGCGACACCCCCTCGTGGCGGGTGGTGAACCCCTGGACCGAGACGCCCGAGTCCGCCATCTGCTTCGGCTCCAGGTAGTGGATCTTGCCGGATTTGGTTATTTTCACGAATTACTCCTTTATAAAGACAATGTTGAATTTTGAATGTTGAGTAATGAGTTGAAAGGCTTATTCACCGCAAAGGCACAGAGGACGCAAAGAAAACCTCAAAATCAAATTTTCTAGGATTTGAACTTCTCTGGGTACTCTGCGGGAGGCCGGGTTTTGAAGTTGTTGTTTTGCCTTTCGATTCAACATTCAAAATTCATAATTGATAATTCCACTCGACTACGCAGGTAGTCGAGTATCCTCTGCATGTCCTCGGGCAGGGGGGCGGAGAATTCCAGATACTCCCCGCTGACCGGATGGACGAAGCCGAGGGTGCGGGCGTGCAGGGCCTGGCGGCCCAGGGCACGGACCAGGGCGCGCAGGACCGGGTCCCTCAGGCCCGGCAGGCGTCCCGCGCCTCCGTAGACCGGATCCCCCAGCAGGGGGTGACCAGCCTCGGAGAGGTGGACCCGGATCTGGTGGGTGCGGCCGGTCTCCAGACGGAGCTCCAGGGCCGTGACCTGGCCGTAGCGGCCCGCCACCTTCCAGTGGGTCACGGCCCGCTTGCCGCGGCGGGCCGCGCCGGACATGCGCTTCCGGTCGCTCGGGTGGCGGCCGATGTCCGACTCGATGCTTCCCTTGTCGCTCCTGGGCGAGCCGTACACCAGGGCCGCGTAGACCCGTTTGATGGAGTGCTCCCTGAACTGGTGGGCCAGCCCCTGGTGTGCCCGGTCGTTCTTGGCCGCAACCAGCACGCCGGTGGTGTCCTTGTCGATGCGGTGCACGATCCCGGGTCTCACCTCGCCGCCGATGCCCGATAGGTCGGTGCAGTGGCCCAGCAGGGCGTTGACCAGGGTCCCTGCACGTCTCCCCGCCCCGGGATGGACCGACATGCCCGCAGGCTTGCTGATCACGATCAGGTCGTGGTCCTCGTACAGTATCTCCAGTGGGATCTGTTCGGCCGCGGGCGCGGCAGGGACGGGGGGAGGGATCTCCAGCACTACCCGCTCACCCCCCTTGAGCTTCAGGGACGGCCTGGCCGGCGCCCCGTTCACCGCGACCTTGCCCACCTCAATCAGCCGCTGCACCGCCGAGCGGGTCAGGTCCGGCTCCCGGCTGGAGATGAACCGGTCAAGTCGTTCGGGGGGGGCGCCGACGGGGTAGATGTGTTCGATAAGTTTCAAGGGTGTCAGCGGTAGCGGTAGCTCACCAGGAAAGATGCCAGTTGGTTGGTCCGGTCCTGCCCTCCCACCAGGTTGCGGTTCCGGACCCGCTCCCAGCCGTAACTGAGCGCGCAGTCGAACTCCCCGTACAGGGGGAGGGTCCAGGTGGCGCGCGCCGCGTCCTTACGCTCCACCGCCTGCATAACCCCGCTCACCGGCACCCTCCCCAGGTTGCCCCGCTCGCTGTGCCAGTACTCCAGGGCCAGGTTGTTACGGGCCGTGAACCAGTGGCTGTAGCGCAGGTAGAACTCCTGGGCAGCGCCTCCTTGGGAGTGGCCAAGGGGCATGCCGTGGTAGATGTACCCCTCGGGGAAGGTGCCGTTGGTGTAGAGGGCGGCGTTGCCGAAGAAGTATTCGAAGCGGAGGTCGTCCCTGCCGCTTGCGGTCAGGCGTGGGATGTAGAAGCCGGCCACGTAGCTCTCCACGATGGGCCAGAAGGATGCGGCGTCCTCGCCGGAAAACTCGCCGTAGACCTCGGTGTTCCTGAGCCAGGGGATGCGGAAGCGGAGCTCCAGCCCGGCCACCGAGTTGGAGTTGTCGTTGTTGGTGCCGCCGACGAAGCCGCGCAAAAGGCTGCCGAAGGAGTTGTCAACCCCCGGTCCGCCCACCTGGCGGCCCAGATTCAGGCCCACCTCCACGAAGTCGGCCGGCTTGACAGACAGCTTGGTGGCGAAAAAGTAGGGGTGACGGGTCCCCCTGATGGTGGCCACCTCGTCGAACCGGGCCAGGATCAGCGAGTACTTGAGGGCGCCGATCCAGGGGAGGAGGATCGGCTCGGGGCTGGAGAGCTTCACCTGGTCGAAGTTCCTGGCGTTGTTGGTCAGGGTGATGTTCCCCCGGTAGCCGAGCCCCAGCCAGTTGGCGTCGCGGCCCACCTCCAGCTCGACGGCGTCGCTCCCAAGCTTGAGGTAACCCTTGTTGAGGCGGGCCTGGCGCATGCCGTCCCGCTCGGAGTAGAGCCCCATGGGTTCCACCAGCAGTGCGCCCCATCTGCCGAGGAACGCCTCGCTGGTGAAGCGGAATTCCACGTTGTGGCCCCGGCGGTAGACGATCCCCTCGTTGTTCTCCGACAGGGGGGCGCCTTCGGTGCCGTGCTGCCGAACCGACGAGGGGTAGGGGTTCTTGGGCCTGAGGCCGTGGCCGATGCCGAACACACCGTCGTTCCCCGGGTCGTAGACCGGCCGCTCGTAGCTCCGGGGGAGACCGTCAAGGTAGACATAGCGCGCCTTGGCCGAGGAGATGATCAGGTAGTCCAGGTTGGGGGCCGTTGCGGGGGCCCGGTAGAGCCCGGCCTCGCGGGCCAGGGCGGCGCGGGCCTCCACCAGCAGGTCGGTTGCCAGGGACGAGCTCGCCAGTTCCGGATAGTTCGAGAGGTTTTCCTCCGCCTCCAGCAGCAGCCTGGCCGCCTCGGCCCGGGTGAAGGGGCGGATTCCCTTGATGTCGCTCCTGACCAGCCCGAAGCCGGCCAGCTTGTCCAGCCAGGCATAGACCGGGCTGTCCAGGGGAATGTTGTTGGAGGCAACCGTCCACGCCCCGGAAGGCACGGAAATGCCGAGAACCGCCATACAGAGGACACATAGTGCCAGCAGGATTCTCTTGTTCATGAAAACGCTCCCGGAAAAGGTATGCAACCGCTGCGACTATAGACCATCCGGTGAAAGGCTGTCAACAAACCAGTTTTGAGTTTTGAGTTGAAAAACTCTATTAGCAAAGGCGTAAAGTTCAATGACTCTTGATCCGTGAACAAAAAGTGGAGCTAGATGTCTGGACTGAAAATGAAGAAGGGGGCAGGAGACTGATCAATGACCCCCGGCCCCCTGACCCAAATGGTTTTTTTCGCCTTTCAACTCAAAACTCACCACTCAAAACTGGTTCTAAAGCCCCCTCACGATGATGGTCCCCAGCACCGCCAGCACCGAGCTGAGGAGCACCCGGGCGGGCATGCGGCCCCGGGTCACCGAGGCCTTGAGGGCCAGGAACAGCACCAGCCCCTTGAAGACCGTGTCGGGCAGCTCCAGGTTGTCCAATATCCCGGGCGAGATCACCATGAAGAAGACCGCGATGCCGATGACCAGGTAGTCGATGCTGGACAGGATCGATTCCCGCGGGTCGTGGAAGGTGAAGCGGAGCAGCACCAGTGCGCAGAGGGAGATGAGGATGGAGTTGCCGAGGGACTCGATGGAGAGGCCCGGCAGGAGCTCCATGCCGTCGTTCCGGTTCAGCACGGAGGTGATGTGGAGCACGGCCAGTGCCAACATGGCCTGGACGAAGTGGTTGCGGGCGTCCCTGGTGATGTACAGCAAGGACGCCGCGCTTCCCAGCAGCACGAACCCCACCTGCGTGGCCATGCCGTCGCCGGAGGAGTAGAGGGCGGCCAGCAGCAGGTAGGCCAGGGTGAGGACGATGATGGCCGGGGCCGTGAGCACCGCCAGCCGCGAAAGCCTCCGGTAGAGGGCGGTGTTGCGTATGCCCGACGCAGAGTCCCGTCTCATGAAGGGGATCCGGTCTTTGTTTTCCCGCAGGAAATGGATGGTCAGGTAGAAGGCGAGGGTTCCTGTCCCGTAGATCGTAAGGAGCAGGGGGCTGCTCCAGTCGTGGCAGAGGATTGCGAACGTGGCCCAGGACAGGGACACGCCGTAGATGATGATCACGGTGAAGCGATGCTGGAACCCCAGGTCCAGGAAGCGGTGGTGCACGTGAATCCGGTCCGGGGAGAACGGGCTCTTCCGCTGCAGCAGCCGTCGCCCCATGACGCGGAAGGTGTCGGCGATGGGGAGCCCCAGGATCAGCACCGGAACCAGGGGCTGTATCCCGCTTTCCGGCGACTGTGTGAGCCGCACGGCGAGAAAGGCGATAATGAAGCCCACCATCAGGCTGCCGGTGTCGCCCATGAAGATCCGGGCAGGATAGAGGTTGTACTTGAGGAAGCCGAAGATCCCTCCCAGCAGAGCGGCGCACATGGCCACCACCAGGTGGTTGCCGTTCAGAAAGCCGAGGATCAGGAACGCGGTCAGGGCGATGGAGGAGATGCCGCCGGCCAGGCCGTCCAGGCCGTCCATGAGATTGAAGGCGTTCACCACGCCCACCACCGCGATCACGGTGAAGGGGATGGCCAGCCATGCCGGGATGACGAGGGTGCCGGTGCCGAACAGGTCGCCCAACTGGTAGATGAAGAGCTTGCCCACCGCCATGGTGACCAGGCAGGCGATGATCTGGCCCAGGAACTTGCGCCTGGGGGTCAGGCCGTACAGGTCATCGATGAGACCGATGCAGAACACCACCAGCGAGCCGGTCAGGATGCCGCGCACCTCACGGGTCATGTCCACGTAGACCAGCAGCGAGAAGAGCCAGGCCATGCCGATGGCCACGCCGCCGATGCGGGGCACGGCCCGGTCGTGCATCTTGCGTGCGTCGGGCATGTCCACCGCGCCGGCCTCGATTGCCCAGCGCTGCAGGAACGGCACGATGATCAGGGCGGTGAACAGGGCGACCATGAAAATGTAGAGACTGTGCATGTTGAACATCAGTCGCACCTCTTTCGGCATACCGTTTGTGTGGAAGGCTTGCTTGCGTTTTCGTCGGCGTCCTTCACCGTTTCCGGCGGGGCTACGAATCTGCGTTGATTCTTGATGGGGAAAGCGGGGCTGCCACGGGACTTTCAGAGCGTGTAGCTATTTTATTTATCATAATTTGCTTAATAATCAAGTTATAAATATTTTATATTCTTATGAGTCCTGGCAAACTGCACGACGGTCTGTGCCGTGGTCGAGGCCTGCGGAACTATCCCCAAGAGAGGGTTGTGCAATTTGCGTGCTGGAAATGAGAGGGGTTCTCAAATTGGCGATCTCCCCAAACGAGAAACTCAGACATAATGTAATTCCTGAATTCCAGCCTACGCGGGAATGACGGAAAAGCAGCCTATGTCCGGGGGGATAGGGCCGAAGGTTTTTGCAAACGGCCGGCTAAAAGGGGCGGGGCGTTTGTCGCCGGCATGCGGTCGCGTTAGGGACGGCAGGGTGGAGAAATGTTTTTTAAATAGGGTTGTTTTGTTGCTGAATTGACAAGTTTAGTCAAATTTTTGAAAGATGGAATGAAGAAAACCGACACGGAAAATTCCGGGGAACGACAATAGCGGATTTCTGGTATTCACCGCGGAGCTCTGCGGCGAAACAGCCTTACACTACCGTCTCGCTTCGACATTCGTCAGGTACCATTCATACAGCCGCCTGATCCCTTCCTCCAGGGTCACCCGGTGCTTCCAGCCCAGGGCATGCAGCTTGGAGACATCGGTCAGCTTGCGAAAGGTTCCGTCCGGCCTGTCTGCATCGAAGACCAGCTTTCCACCGAAGCCGACGGTCCCGCGCACCAGCTCCGCCAGTTCCGCGATGCTGATGTCTTCTCCGGTGCCGATGTTGATGTGGGAGTTGCGGATCTCTGTTGCACCGGGAGGGTAGGTGTCCTTGAAGTCCCGGTGTTCCATCAGGTAGACGCAGGCCGCGGCCATGTCCTCGCTCCAAAGGAATTCACGCCGGGGCCTGCCGGTTCCCCAGATCTGCACGCTCTCCGCAGACACCCCGAACCGGTCCAGCACCGCCCTGGCCTCCTGCTCCGAGGAGACGCGCAGGTCCGCCAGCACCCCTGCCGTGTCACCCGCCTCCAGCAGCCGGGCCAGGTGGGTCTTGCGCACCAGGGCCGGGAGCACGTGGGACTTCTCCATGTCGAAGTTGTCGCCCGGGCCGTACAGATTGGTGGGCATGACCGCGATGAAGTTGGTGCCGTACTGGAGGTTGTAACTCTCGCACAGCTTGATGCCCGCGATCTTGGCGATGGCGTACGGCTCGTTGGTATATTCCAGCTCGCTGGTCAGGAGGTACTCCTCCTTCATGGGCTGGGGGCAGGCTCGGGGGTAGATGCAGGTGCTCCCCAGGAACAGGAGCTTTCTCACCCCGTTCAGCCAGCTCTGGTGGATGATATTGTTCTGGATCGCCATGTTCTGGTAGATGAACTCGGCCCGGTAGGTGTTGTTGGCCACGATGCCCCCCACCTTGGCGGCGGCCAGCAGCACGTACTCCGGCTGCTCCTGTCTGAAAAACGCCTCAACCGCCTGCTGGTCGGTCAGGTCCAGCTCTGCGTGGCTGCGGGTGACCAGGTTGACATAGCCGCTGCTCTGCAACTCGCGGACCAGGGCCGAGCCCACCAGTCCGCGATGGCCGGCCACGTAAATCTTGGATGTCTTATCCATTTTTCACCTGTTCATTCATCGTAGAGGGGCAGGGGAAGTGCAATCCTTGCTGATGCACAATGGAAGCGGAAATTCCTCGCGCAGGATTTCAGCGACTTTTCCATTTCTTTGCATTTGAAGGAATTGATCACATTGTTTGGACGTTAACGCAAGCCGATATGAACGTCAAGCGTTAACAGCTTGAAGAAGGAGACGGTCTCCCTCAGAAAAGGTGGCTGTCCCCCCCCCAAAAAAGGTCTACTTGATCGTCCCCTCGGGGTTCCTGATGATAGGATTGACAACTGCCCGGAAATACGGCACTATCAGACCCATGCCAACGGTTCTGCGTATCGGGTCATTTCGATTTCACTTTTACTCCGATGAGGGTAATGAGCCGCCTCACATTCATATTGAAACGCCGGATGGTGAATGTAAATTCTGGCTCGATCCGATACGCCTGGCGCGCAACAAGGGAGTCCCCCCGATAACGGTTCGGGAGATTGAGCGGCTGGTGTTCGAACATAAGGAGCTATTCGAGGAAAAATACCATGAATACTTCAACTGCTGAACGGGAAAGCATAGAGCCCGCAGCCATACGGGTCTGGGCGGAAAAGAGAACAATCTATGTCGAGCTCACTGATGGTCGCATCATAGGTTTTCCCGCGGACCGGTTCAAAATACTTGCCGCTGCAAGTGACGAACAGCTTCGGGAAGTAACCCTCCGTCTCAACGGATTTGCACTTCGTTGGGAGAATCTCGACGAAGACATTACAGTCCCCGGAATCGTTGCCGGTAACTTTCAGCTGCCCTTCAAAAAGGCATCCTGAAGTATCGACATCCTCCCGACCTGAAACCGGCAACCAACGTCAGGACGTATGGTTCTTTGCCGGTATCCCCTGCATCCCCCTCATCCCTGCAGATCCGGGTTTACTCCGAAGGAAGGGGGCAGGCATCCTCATGAAAAGGTGTAGTCCCCTTTACTACCCCCTTATTTTGCCAGAAAGCTCTACTTTTAACATGTCTCAATTTTGGGGAAGTTTACGGAGATGTAGTGTATAAAACAGGGGTGTTTGAAAAATTATCTTATTGATTTATCAATGTTTTTGTGGCCTAAGGTGTCAAACTTGGGCAGCTCCGCCTACAACAAGAATTTTCATAGATTTCCTTGCAGCGCTGTTAATTTGTCGGAGAGAAAAGGGGGAGCGTGGATATGTCAGTTCTGTGCAACTAAGGACAGATACATGTCCTCAAACTCTGCGGTGATGTTATCCCAGTTGTAGCACTCCTTTACTCTTAAACGGGCCTTGTCCCCAACAGAATTACGCAGCTTCTCAGAATCAAGCAATTTAACCAACTTTTCACGTAAATCATCAACGTTTGTGTTCTGGAACGTGAACCCTGCATCGCCGATCGCTTCCCTGTTTTCAGGGATATCACTGACGAGGCAGCAGTTGCCGTAACTCATCGCCTCAAGAAGAGCAATAGAAAGGCCCTCAATCTCCGAAGGTTGAACATATACCGCGGCATTGCTGAACAGTTCCTGCAAAGCGCGCCCTTCCACGAATCCCGGGAAAAGAATTCTCGGATCATTGCCTGCCAGGGTTTGAAGCTCCTGTTTGTATACCTCTTCTCCTTTGGCATCCCCGGCGATCACCAGTTTGTAATCAGTAGCCATCTGGCGGAATGCCGCAATCAAATAGTGGGCGCCCTTTTCGCGGACTAGACGGGAAGCAAAAAGTATGTATCGCCGCGGTTCCAGGCCCATACTGAGAATTTCCAGTGCCTCGTGGTGCGGCTTGATTTCGGCGCCGGTCGGTATGTATCGCATCGGTATGCCGTGGGTTTCCTTGTAATAATCACATTGGGTGTTGGACACCGCCGTATGGGCGTGGCTGCCCATCAACGACACTCTTTCCAAGAGCTTCAACACATTCTTACCGACAAAATTCCAGCGATTGCGCTGCCATTCAATGCCGTGCATCTGCAGAATGCACCTGTAGCCTTTCAGGCGGAGAAAAGGGGCGAACGCGCCGGCGGCAACACTGTGGCAGTGAAGGATGTCATATTCGCCCCCTTTAGCAATTATCTGCATGGCGGCCGTTGTGGAAGCTGACAGTTTCTCGAGCGCCGAGTGTTTTACACAGGGGACAGATATTACCCGCATACCCTGGAATTGGCTCGCAGCCTCACCATAATGACCCATTGAGTAGACGGTGACTTCATGACCGTGCGCTATCAATCGGCGCCCCAACTCCTGTGTGTATTTCTCGATACCGCCACCGCGAGCGATATTCTTTACGACCAGAAAAGCTATTCTGAGTTTTCGTTGCGTTGACAAAAAAAGGCCCCTTCACGGTACTGGTAAAGTTCAATATCAAAAATCCTTCACGACAAAATAAGCTTTATTGGGACGATTCGCGGAGATCCCCTTGATCAGGGTTCTGGCCGACATCGAAATGGGGGCAGCAGGTACCGCAGATTCGACCACCGGCCATGGATTTTATTTTGTTTTTCACTACCCAAGGGAGAACTTTCTTGATGTACTTGCGCATGACCGGAGAAGCTGATCCTATCATCCAGCAGGTCTTGGGACACCTGGCAACCTTTGCGCGAACCTCCTCGGCACGGGGGCTGTTCCAGATGGTCATGAAGTCTTCGACATCGTGCAGATTGCCCATGCTCTGATACCAGTACTTATCTTCCATGCCGTTGCAGGGGAGAACCTCACCATGGGGATCGATGAAGAAATTCTCGCTCCCGGCTTCACAGGGGAGCATGCGCTTGCCGCCGCGGATGTAGTTTATTAGACCGACGTTGAAGAGCGCGCGGAACCAGGATTTAGGATGTCGCTCTTTGAAAAGACGGTTGGCCAATTCTTCAAAGTTGGCAGAAACCTCGTCGATATTGGCGATAACGTTATCGTATTTTTGGAAGTAGAAGGAGTTGTGGAAGGCTGCCGTGGCAAACTGGAGATTTAAGCCCTTGGAAAGCTCATAAAGCCAGAGCATGTCGGGAGAGTTATTGTTGCTTACCGTAATCCCGAAGCCGATATCCTTCACCCCCATACTCCGCAGGCCGAGGAGTACGCG
>JARKPN010000024.1 GCA_029975275.1 Geobacteraceae bacterium
GTTTCCGGCTGCCGGCCCCATATTGACTTGCCCCGGCAAATGGTGTAACGTAACGTTTTCTTAAGATTTGAAGGGAAGATCCGTACCGGCCGTTGATGAACGCTATCACCATCGATGTCGAAGACTGGTTTCACGTCTGCGGATACGACGCGGCCCCGGCCGAATTCCAGGGCCGGGGAAGGGTGCGGCAAAACGTGGAGCGGATCCTGGCCCTGCTGGCGGAATACCGGGTCCGGGCAACCTTCTTCATACTCGGCTCCGTTGCCGAACAGGAGCCGTCGCTGGTGCCGCTGATCGCCTCGGGCGGCCACGAGATCGCCTCGCACGGCTGGTCGCACCGTCCTGTTCCGCAGTTGGGGGCCGAAGGGTTCCGGGACGAGCTGCGACGGACCGGCGAGATCCTGGAGCGCCAGGGAGGGAAGAGGCCCATCGGCTTCCGCGCCCCCCAGTGGTCGCTGCGCCGGGAGGACGGCCGGGCCTTCGAGATCCTGTGTGAAGAGGGGTACCGTTACGATTCCAGCCTGAACCCTCTCCCCTTTGTGGGCGACCGGTCCGGCCCCCGCTTCCCTTTCAGCATCCGGACCGGCAGGGGTGACATCCTCGAAATACCTCCCATGGTCACCCGTTCCCCGATAGGCAACCTCCCCACAGGCGGAGGGTGGGGTTTCAGGTTTTTTCCCGGACCGATGATCGGCGCCACGGTCCGCGGGTACAACCGGCGCGGCAGCGGTGCCGTCATCTATCTCCACCCGAGGGAGATGGATCCGGGCGGTCCGCGTCTCCCACTTGTTTTCCCGCGGAGCTTTGCCGTCTATGGAACGCGGCGCGACGCCGGGAGGATTCTCGGATACCTGCTGGAACGTTTCCGTTTCGGCACCCTGGAGCAGTTGGTCGAATCGTGGGAACCTGCATAGTCATACCGGCCTATAACGCCGGGAAGACCATTTCGGCGGTGGCGCGGGAGGTGCTCGAAACCGGCTGCCCTCTGATCGTGATCGACGACGGCTCCACCGACGCTACCGCGGATCGGCTCCGGGGAATGGCCGTCGAGCTGATACGCCATCCGCGGAACCTGGGCAAGGGGGCGGCCCTGAGGAGCGGATTCGCCCGGGCCCTCGAGCTGGGCAGCAGCGGCGTGGTCACCATCGATTCGGACGGCCAGCACGACCCGACCGCCATCCCCCGCCTGGTGACGACTGCCGAAGAGAGCGGGACCGATATCCTGATCGCCTCCCGCGCCGTCCAGTTCGACCAGATGGCGGGCCTGCGCAGCGTCTGGAACCGGTTCGGGGTCTGGTGCATGCGCAAGAGGACCGGCTTCGAGATCACCGACAGCCAGTCCGGGTTCAGGTACTACTCGGCGCGGCTCCTGGAGAACGTGACCCTGACCTCCGGGGGGTACGAGCTGGAGATGGAGATACTCATGAAGGCGTGGCGCGGCGGGTTCGCCATAGGAAGCCTGCCGGTGGCGGCACGGGTGGCGGACGGCCGCTCCACGAGCCACTTCCGGCCGGTGCGGGACACCTGGAACATCTGCATGACCTTCCTCAAATACATGTGAGCAAGAGGGATACGGAACCATGCTGCAGAGCCTGAAAAACTACTCGACGGAAAAGATCGTCTCGCTCCTCCTTTCCATGGCCACCAACTCCTCCAACGAGAACCTGGTGCGGATGACCTACCTCATGGAGCTCCTCCCCAAGAAGGACTACTACCGGGAGCGGATCCGCTGGATCCGCGGGCTGATCCGTGAGAACCACCCGAGCATCGAGTTCCCCCGCAGGGTCCTGCGGGACCTGCACCCCAACCAGCGGAGCAAGTGGATCTCCAACCTGGCGGTCAACCACCTGCTGTCCGGCACCAACAAGCGGAAGGAGTGGCTGGACCGGGAAGGGTTCTATCCCCCCTCCACCGTGGTCATCAGCCCCACCATGCGCTGCAACCTCTCCTGTTACGGCTGCTATGCCGGCGACTACGACAAATCCCTGGAGCTGTCGGCCGAAGAGATCGATTCCATCCTGAACCAGATGAAGGAGATGGGGGTCTACTTCGCCGTGATCTCCGGCGGCGAGCCCTTCTTCAAGGAAGACATCTTCGATATCTTCAGGAAACACGACGACATGGCCTTCCTGGTGTTCACCCACGGCGGGCTCATAGACGAACGGATGGTGGATCGGCTCATCGAGGTAGGGAACGTGATGCCCGCTTTCTCCCTGGAAGGATACGAATCTGAGACCGACGAGCGGAGGGGGGCTGGCCACTTCAGAAAGGTGATGCACGCCATGGACCTGCTGCGGGAGGCCGGGCTGTCGTTCTGCGGCTCCTTCACCCAGACCAGCAGGAACACCGGCATCATCACCGACCCGGCCTACATCGATCTCCTGGTGGACAAGGGATGCTCGGCCATCTGGCTGTTCTCCTACGTCCCGGTGGGGAGGGAGCCGGACCTGTCCCTGATGCCGACCCCGGAGCAGCGGGACCTGATGCGGCGCACCACCATGGATTTCCGGGCCACCAAGCCGATGATCATCGTGGATTTCTGGAACGACGGCCCCATCATCAGCGGCTGCATCGCCGGCGGGAGGAAATACTTCCACATAAACGCCAACGGCGATATCGAGCCGTGCGTGTTCTGTCACTTTGCGGTGGACAACATCCGCAGGACCACCCTGAGGGAGGCCCTGAATTCGCCGCTGTTCCGCACCATCCGGGAGCGGCAGGGGACCCACGAGAACCTGCTGCGCCCCTGCATGCTCATCGACCACCCCGAGGTGGGGAGGGAGATCTACCGCACCGAAGGGGTCTATCCCACCCACCAGGGCGCCGAACAGATTTTCACCGGGCTGGCCGGGGAGATGGACGGCTATGCGCGCAGCTACGGGGAGATAGCCGACCCGGCCTGGGACAAGGAGTTCCGCGCCGCGGACGGCAGCCGCCGCACGGTCCGCTGCGGAAACAAGCCCTGATGAGCGTGGCCCCGTGACCCTGTACAACAGCGTCAACCTGTTCCTCATCAAGCTGTTGACCCTGCTGGCGCCCCGTTTCCTGTTCCCGCCGTGCGCCTTCCTGACGGGGGGGATCTTCTACCTGCTGCTGCGGGAGAAACGGCGCATCATCAGGGAAAACCTGCGTATCATCACCGGCCGGAAGAACGTGGAGCGGCTGGTGATCTCCACCTTCTACAAGTTCTCCCTCAACTGGACCGACATCATGCTGATGATCCGGCTGAGGGGAAAGAAACTGGACGCCCTGATCGGGAGGCGGGTCGGCGGCGAGCACCTGGATAAGGCCCTTGCTCAGGGGAACGGGGCGATCCTCATCTCCCCCCATCTGGGGAACTGGGAGCTGGGCGGGCTGGGGCTGGCGGATCAGGGGTATACTGTCAACGTCCTCACCTTCCGGGAGCCGGACGAGAAGGTCAACGCCCTGCGCGAACTGGTGCGGGGCGAGCGGGGCATCGGCTTCATCTACGTGGACCGGAACGACACCTCGCCGCTGGCCATCATCGAGGCGGTCAACGCCCTGCGGCGCAACGAGGTGCTGGCGCTCCTGGGCGACAGGGACGGTTCCTCCCACACCGCCAGCATGGAATATTTCGGCCGGCCGGCGGACATCCCGCTGGGGGCCGCCTACTTGAGTCTGGCCAGCGGCGCGCCGGTATTCCCGGTGTTCGTCCCCCTGGAGGGGATGCGCTACGCCACCATCATGGAGGAACCGGTCCGGTTCGCCGGTGCGCACGGGACCCACAAGGATGCCATACGCGAAGGGACCGCAAAGATTCTGAGGGTGTTCGAACGCTACATAAGGGCCTATCCGGACCAGTGGTACAACTTCTTTGACTACTGGGGGATCATGAAGGGCCGGGAAAAGGATGCTACATGTCTGAAGAATTGATTACCCAGGTAAAACAGCTGATCATAGACAGTCTGAGGATAGAGGGCATGGACCCGGGCGAGATCGAGACCGATGCTCCGCTGTTCGGTGAAGGGCTCGGGCTCGACTCCATCGACGCCCTGCAGCTGGTGGTGGCAATGGAGAAGGATTTCGGGGTCGTGGTCCCGGACGCCGAGACCGGCGCCGTGGTGTTCCAGTCGGTGCGCAGCATGGCGCAGTATATCGCGGAAAACCGGAAGTGAAACTCCTGCTGGTTGCCCCCGGCTGGCCCAGGGGACGGCTGTGGGGCGAGCTGGGCTTCAAGTTCCCTTCCCTCTCCCTGGCGGCCCTGGCCGCCGTGACCCCCCCGGAGTGGGAGATCTCGCTGGCCGACGAGAACATCGAGACCGTCGATTTCCTGGCCGACGCGGACCTGGTGGCCATCACCGCTATGACTCCCCAGGCGCCCCGGGCCTACGAGATTGCGGCCGCGTTCCGGAAGCGGGGAGTTCCGGTGGTCATGGGGGGGTTCCATGCCAGCAACCTCCCGGACGAGGCATTGATGCACGCCGATTCGGTGGTGGTGGGTGAAGGTGAGCTGGTCTGGCCCCGGCTGCTGGCCGATTTCGAGCAGGGGACTCCACAACGCCTCTACCGCGCCGCGGAGCTGCTCGACATGGGCTGCATCCCTCCGTCAGGGCGCGATATCTTCAGCGGCAAGCGTTACCTGTTCACCAACACCATCCAGACCACCCGCGGTTGTCCCCACGATTGCGAATTCTGTTCCGTAACCCCTTTCTACGGCAGAAAATACCGGAAACGTCCGGTTGCCTCGGTGATGCACGAGCTGGAGGTCCTGCGAAAAAAGAATTCCTTTGTCTTTTTCGTGGACGACAACCTGGTCGGCGACCGCCGCTATGCCCTGGAGCTGTTCGACGGCATGCGGGGCATGGGCTTCAAGTGGCTGTCCCACGCCCCCATCGACCTGGCCCGGGACCCGGAGCTGCTGCGGGCCGCCGGCGAATCGGGCTGTGTCGGCATGTTCGTCGGGTTCGAGTCCCTGAACGAGACCTCCCTTGCCGCCATGGGGAAGGTCACCAACCGGGCGGCCAGCTACCTGGAGGACTCCCGGGCCTTCCGCGACAACGGGATCGGCATCCTGGGCTCCTTTGTGCTGGGCTACGACGGCGACACGCCGGCCGTGTTCGACTCCCTGCTCCGCTTCTGCGAGGACGCCAGGCTGGAGGCGGCCATCTTCCCCATCCTGACCCCCTACCCCGGCACCGCGGTCCGGGCCCGGCTCGAAGCCGAGGGGAGGATCACCTCCAACCGGTGGGAGGACTACGACATGGGGCACGTGACCTTCCGCCCGGTCGGCATGACCGCGGAAGAGCTGCAGGCCGGGCACGACCGGCTCAACCGCTCCTTCTACTCCTTCTCCTCCATGTACCGGCGAATTTTCAAGGCCCACCGCTCGGTGCAGGTATTCGCCCCCATGAACCTGGGCTTCCGGAGCGCCATTCGGAAGGCGGAAAAGATGGGCAAAAGGCAAAAGGCCAAGGAAAAGGCGCAGGGCTGAGGGCAAAAGGCGAAGGGTGAATACAGCAGGCACAAGGCACAGGGCGCAAGATGCATAAGGCGGGCACGGGACGAACGGTGAAGGGTAAAAGTCTTCTCCCGGTTCGCCACGTAATCTACTTGTTTCATGGACGCCATGTACCGACAGCATAGTATGCCCATAATCCGGACAACCGCATGAAATTTGTTGGAATATTTTACCCGGCGTCTCAGCCGGGAGTATGGTTTTTGAATTTATGAATTTACCTTGCGCCTTGCGCCCCGTGCCTTGTGCCTGATTTTCTTGGAGATGTCTACACCATGAACTGCTTCATGTTTCCGGGCCAGCCGCTTTTCACCGACGCCCATTCCCCTGACGACAGTGATCTGCTGGAGGTCGCGAAGCTCACCCGCGAGCGGACCGGCCTCGATATACTCGATTCATTCTGGCAGGGTCAGCCCGCCGGCGAGAGCGTAACCCTCCAGGTGTACGGCGCCGCCATGAGCCTCTGTCACGCCCGCCGCCTCGCGCGCGACGGGGTGAAGCCCGGCCTGATAGCCGAGCACAGCATGGGGATCTACGCGGCCCTGGCCGTGAGCGGCTCCATCGCCGAAGGTGACGCCCTGGAGCTGACCTGCCGCATCGGCCGCGTCATGGAGGAAATGTCCGGACATGGAGCGTATGCCCTGGGATGCATGGTCGGCCTGCCCCTGGAGCCGCTCCTCTCGATTGCCGAGAACAACGGCGTCCACCTGGCCAACCACAACACCTCGCGCCACTTCCTCCTCTCAGGCGGGCGGGCCGGGATCGAGACCGCCGTGGTCGAGGCCCTGGCCTCGGGCGCATTTTCCGCCAAGGTCTTCCCGTGCGACGCGCCGCTTCATACCCCGCTCATGGCGACCGTTGAGGCGGGACTGCGGGAGGTAATCGCCGACTTCCGCTACGGCGAGCCTGCGGTTCCACTCATGAACCACATCGACCAGGACTGGCTGACCGCCTCGGAGGTGGCCGATTTCCTGCTGCGGGAGCTGCTCCTGCCGGTGCACTGGGACGCCACTTACCGGGCGCTCAGGGCCGTCGGCGCCAGCCGGTTCTTCGAGGTGGGCGCGGGTGACGCGCTCAAGAAATACAACCGCTGGATCGACAGCGAAGCCGCGAGGTCGGCATGAGATACCACGAGACCCCGATCCGGGTCAGGTTCAACGAGGTGGACGCCTACCACGTGGCATGGCACGGTCACTACGTGGGCTGGATGGAGGTGGGCAGGAACGACCTGGCAGGCAGGTTCGGACTGAACGCGGAACAGATCGGCGCGGCCGGCTACCTGGCGCCGGTGGTGGCGCTTGAGCTCAAGTACAAGAGGCCGGCACGCTTCGACGAGGAACTCAAGGTCAGGACCTCGGTGTGCCGCACCGAGACCGCAACCCTGGAGTTCATCTGCGAGATCCTGGGGCCGGACGGCGCCTGCTGCGCCACCGGCCGCACCGTGCACGTCCTCACCGACCGGAACGGAACCCTGCAGTACACCCTCCCCCCGGAAATCGCCGAACGGATCGAACAGATGCTTCGCTACCTGGAGGTCTGATGGACGTCCTGCTGGTTTCCGTCAACCGGGAAAAGACCCCCTATCCGGTATTCCCCCTCGGGCTCGCCTATCTGGCCGGTCCCCTCGCCGCGGCAGGCCACCGGCTGCGGGCCGTGGACCTCTGCTTCGCCGAACAGCCGGATGCCCTCATCCAGGAGACCCTCTCCTCGTTCACGCCCGACGCCGTGGTCGTGTCCATCCGCAATCTCGACAACGTAACCTGGCCTACCGCCCGGTCCTACCTGGAAGACATCAGGGTGACCCTCCAGCAGTTTCGCGGCAGCGCACCCATTATTCTGGGAGGTTCCGGCTATTCCCTCATGCCGCGTGAGCTGCTGGACCGTCTCGAGGCGGAGTTCGGGGTCGTGGGCGAGGGGGAGGCGGTGCTGCCGCGGGTCCTGGAGCGCCTGGCGCGGGGGGAATCGCCGACCGGACTCCCCGGGGTGCTGGTCCGGGGGGAAGAAGGGCACCTGCCGCCGCAACCGCTGGAGGAGATCGGCAGACCCGAGCGGGGCCTGTTCCAGGTGGATCGCTACCACCGGGAAGGGGGGATGGCCAATCTGCAGACCAAGCGGGGATGCCCGTTTTCCTGTATCTACTGCACCTACCCCCTGCTGGAGGGAACCAGGCTGCGGCTCAGGAACGTGGCGGACATCGTGGCCGAGATACGGCAGCTGGTGGACGGGTACGGGACCGAGTACATCTATTTCGTGGACGACATCTTCAACTACCCGGTGGAGTTCGCGGAACGTCTCTGCCGGGCCGTCGTCGATGCGGGGCTCAAGGTCGGCTGGTCGGCGTTCATCAACCCGGGCTTCATCACCCCGGACCTGCTCGGGACCATGGTGGAGGCGGGGTGCGACGCCGTGGAGTTCGGCAGCGACTCGGGCTCTCCGGCCATGCTGGCCAACCTGGGCAAGTCGTTCGGAGTGGAGGATATCCGGTCCGCCTCGGCCCTGTGCCGGGACCTGGGCGTGGACTTTGCCCACTACATCCTGTTCGGCGGGCCGGGCGAGACCAGGGAAACGGTGCTGGAGAGCTTCGGCCTCATGGACGAGACCGGTCCGACGGCGGTCATCGGCATGACCGGCATCAGGATCTATCCCGGCACCCCCCTCCACCTGAGGGCACTTGAGGATGGCATTATCACCCCTGAAACACCGCTGCTGGAGCCGGTCTTCTACATCTCGCCGGAGATCGGGGATGACCTGTGCGACTTGGTGACGGAAGAGGCGCTGAAGCGGAGGAACTGGGTGGTGCCCGGCCTGGAGATCAACATGAGCGACGCCATGCTGGCCGCCATGCGGGGGTTCAAGGTGAGGGGTCCGCTCTGGAAGCTGATGAAGCGGCTGGGGCGGAACCGGGTGCGACCCATGGCGGCGAGCTGAACCGGCCGCGCCGCCTGTCCGGAATTATTCAAGAATCCGAAGATCGCAAACCTGCGCGATGGCGTCGAAGTCGCGATCGTTATGAAGCAGGGAAGCTTGATACTCCATGGCAATCTGCGCTATCAGCAGGTCAACCGTGCTTCTGACGGTGAGCCCTTTCTTTCTGCATTTCCGGTAAAGCTCCGCCGCCGAAACATACGATTCCGCGCTTTTCAACGAGAGAATCGGAAAGGTCAGCAGTGAGGATTTCACTTGTTGATATTCCTTGTCGTCCCGTATTCCCTGAAGGATTTCCGTCAAGGTGATGTCGGCTAGGGCGACGTCATCGTTGTTGCGGATACGCTGCTCGATCATTGTGTCGGCGCGACTCCCGGTGCGGTTCAGGAACTCGATGAACGCGCTGGCGTCAATGATTATCAAGACGCTGCCTCCTGCTCTCCGCGAGATCTCCTTCCCACAGCCCCTTATGCCGCAATTCAAGCAGTTTTCTGCGTTTCAACTGCTTCGCCAGCTCGTGCAGGGCCAGATCGACTACTTCCTTCTTGGTCTTGAGGGATGTCAGACGCTTGACCTCCTCAACCAGTTCCTCATCGAGCACGATATTTGTCCTTACACCCATAACAGCACCTCCATACACCTGTTTTTATCATGGCAGGTGTATATTTGCAAGCCGTCAAGTTCACTAGCCCGGCCTTCAACCATGGCTTACAGATCCCTTCCAAGTACACCTGCGACGGTAAAAACATCAACCCCCACCTGGTGATCCACGGCGTCCCTGCCAGATGCAAATATCTGGCGCTGATCATGGAGGACCCGGATGCGCCGGGCGGTCCCCCGGTCCACTGGCTGGCTTGGAACATTCCGCCCGATACCAGGGAGATACGTGAACACTCCGCGCCGTTCGGCGCGGTGGAGGGGATCAACGACGCGGGCGGAACCGGCTATACGGGCCCCGGCCCCTCGGAGGGGACCCATCGATATTTCTTCAGGCTCTTCGCCCTGGACAAGAGGTTGGACGTCCCGATTGAGGCCGCCAGAGAAGAACTGGAAACGGCGATGCAAGGGCGCATCCTCTCGGTGACTGAGCTGGCAGGCACCTACCAACGCACCAATGAGGCGCCCCTCTGAACGGAATCCGTATGATGCACGACGCGAAAGGGGCGGGTGAAAACCCGCCCCTTTCGCTATGATTATGACCTGATCGCCCTCTACGGGCACAGTGACGCCGTCCCTACTTGGGCACCTTTTCCCAGTCCTTGAGGAACCGGTCGATGCCGCTGTCGGTCAGGGGGTGTCTGGAGAGCTGTGCGATGACCGAGTAGGGGATGGTGGCTATGTCGGCGCCGATGAGGGCGGCGTTCAGCACGTGGATCGGGTTGCGCACGCTGGCAACGATGATCTCGGCCTGGTAGCCGTAGTTGTCGAAGATGGTGCGGATCTGCTCGATGATCTCCATGCCGTCCTGGGAGATGTCGTCCAGCCTCCCCACAAAGGGGGAGACGTAGGTGGCGCCCGCTTTCGCGGCCAGCAGCGCCTGCAGCGGGGTGAAGATCAGGGTCACGTTGGTCTTGATCCCCCTGGCGTGCAGGGTCTTGACCGCCTTGAGCCCCTCGGGGGTCATGGGTATCTTGACCACGATGTTGGCGTGGACGGCGGCCAGTTCCTCGGCCTCGCGGATCATCCCCTCGTGGTCCAGGGCAACCACCTCGGCCGAGATGGGACCGTCGACAATCCCGGTTATCTCTTTCAGGACCTCCATGAATTTCCGGCCGGACTTGGCCACCAGCGAGGGATTGGTGGTCACCCCGTCCAGCACGCCGAGGGCGTTGGCCTCCCGGATCTCCTTCACATCGGCCGTATCGATAAAAAACTTCATCTGTTTCCTCCCATTTTTCTATTGCCTTGTTGTTGTATCGTTAAGGTTGCTCCGGTATTTCTCCAGGCATTCCATGGAGCAGAAATGGACCCGTTTCCCGTCCAGGTTCCCCACCACGGCGTCCTCCGCGGTTACGTACACCCCGCAGACAGGGTCCCGGAAGGTCTCCACCTCGCCGGTCCGCCTGGCGGCCGGAGGCACCCTTTTGCGGAAAAACCCCCTGATAACGAGATAGAGCGCATAGCCCAAAAGTATGTAGAACAGAATCCTCAGCACAGGTACTCCTCTATATTCTGGTCACCCGCTCCCCCTCCGGCAGGTCGCGCAGGAGCTCGGCAATGCTCCTGTCCAGTACCGGGTGGAGGTATCCGGACGCGATCTCACTCAGGGGGACCAGTACGAAGCGCCGCTGGTGGAGCCTTGGGTGGGGGATCACCAGCCCTTCACTTTCCAGGACGAGCCGGTCGTAGAGCAGGATGTCCAGGTCCATGGAACGGGGACCCTGGGGAATGGTCCTTTTCCTGCGGAAAACTTCCGTCTCTATCCTGTGCAGTTCGGCGAGGAGTTCGTGGGGAGCAAGCGGGGTTTCAAGCCTTAAGACCGCATTGAGGAAGTTGTCCTGGGGAACGCCTCCGACCGGTTCGGTATCGTAGAAACCGGACAGGGCGGTTATGCGCGAACCGGGCAGTCTGCCCAGCTCGGCCACCGCCCGGAGGAGGTTCAGTTCCCGGTCCCCGATGTTCGATCCGAGGCCCAGGTATGCCGTATGTTCCATGGGTTCGAGTAGACCACAAACGGGTTTTTTCGTCAACAATTCAGTTCTACCCGTAGCCGTTCACAGCTCCTCGTAAAAGGATTTCTTCAGGGTGCCGAACGATTCCACGAACCGGTCGAAGACCAGGAACGCGCCGGGGTCGAAGGGTTCGTCCATGGTGCGCCACTGGGTGGCGTAGAAGGCCACGACCCGCTCTCCCCGGTGGGCGAACACGATCGCGGCCCTGACCTTCTTCCCCTCCACGGCATCTCCGGCCTCGACCACCAGCCTGAGCCCCGTACCGCCCAGTGCCCTGACCTGCCCCCGCTCAAGCACTTTCTTGGTCATGATGGCGTCCCAGAGATAGCGGTCCATGAACTCGGCCGAGCGTTTTTCCAGGTCGC
Source organism: Geobacteraceae bacterium (assembly GCA_029975275.1). Taxonomy (GTDB): domain Bacteria; phylum Desulfobacterota; class Desulfuromonadia; order Geobacterales; family Geobacteraceae; genus RPRC01. The sequence goes on from JARKPN010000024.1 coordinate 11,439, forward strand.
GGGAAGAGCCGTACGGCTCCTCGCTGTAGACGACGATGGTCCGGGCAAGGGAAGAGCCGGGGTCCTTGCGGTAATAGACGATGCCCGTGTCGCCGGCGTTGCCGTGGCTGAGGAGCTCCCAGTCTGACGGGAACGGCAGGAACCTGAACTCCCCGCCATAGACTGCCATACCCTGTTCGTCGATGCGATAGGGGGACTCCACCGGCGCCGGGGGCAGGGCCTCCCGGGCCGTGACCGGAGCGCAACCGGACAGGGCCGCGGCCATGAGGAGCCAGATTCCAGCGTGGCGAGGCATGTTCATGGTTGCCCCCCTTCCCGGTTCAACTGTTTCAGGACCCTCAGGATCTCCCGGTAATCGGGGGGGCCGTCTCTCAGGTAGCGGATCACCCCGTTCCGATCGATGATGACCGTGCGTCGTTCGAACACCGGTTTCCCGAGGGGCAGGACACCGTAGAATTCCCCCAGAAAACCGGTCACGTTGGAGAGGAGCGGGAAGGTGATCCCCAGGCTGTCCCCCCAGAATTTCAGGGTTGTCGCGTCATCCCTGCTGACGCCCACGACCTGGGCGTTGAGGCGGTCATAGAGGTAGAGGTTCCTCTGGTGACCCTCCATCTCGCCCGTTCAGGCCGGGGTGAAGGCAGCCGGGAAAAAGGTCGCCACCAGGTGATGCCTGCCGTAATAGCGCTCGCCGTAACTGACCAGGCTCCCCTGCTGGGACGGGAGGGTGAAGTTCATGGTCCTGGAACCGACGAGCCCGCTCTCCTGACCGGACACGGGAGCGGCCCAGGTGGCGATTGCCGCGAGAATAGATGCAATGAGCGGGATGATACGGAAATTCACGATACCCATGGCGTAAACCTCCCAGTAATTCCGAATTATTGCCGTTACCTGTCCAGTCTGAAGACGAACCCGAGCAGCATCCCGGTAATGCTGAACACCAGAGCCCCCAGGAACGCGCTCCAGTATCCGGCCACTGAAAAGCCCTTCAGCAGCCAGGAGGTAAAATAGAAGATAAAGCCGTTGATGAACAGTGTGAAGATGCCGAGGGTCAGGATGTTCACCGGCAGGGTCAGCAGCACCAGGACGGGCTTGAGAAAGGCGTTCAGTAGCCCCAGCACCAGAGCCGCCACCACCAGGATTTTCCAGTTGTCGTACCGTATGCCGGGCACGATGTGAACCACGACCAGCAGCGAAATGCCGTTGAGCAGCCATCTCACGAAAAAACCCTGCATGCACGTTACCTCCGCACGATTTTCTGTAAGTATCGGCCAGAACCGTCCGGATGTCCACCATGGAAACCGAATCAGTGTCCATCCGGAAACTCCTGGAAAATCCGCGCGAGGGACGGACCGGGGCTTTCACGGAGCCTCTCGTGCGGAACCCATGCATGTTCGAGGGTAGCAGCCTGTTTCGGCATGAAGGCCATAATTCCGGTGCCGTCCCGCGTCCGATTACGAGGACTTCGGGAAAGCCCCGGTCCGTCCTGAACCGGCACTTTCCGGATGGATACGAATTAAAGGATCTCCCGTTTACAGTTACCTGAAGTAGGCTATCATTAGCGTACGGAACCGTTTGTGAATCATGCCTGTTCAGGTCATAGAAACATGTTTCACTCGACGAATATCCGTACCCGGAGGCCCCATGAACAGCTGCAGGCACGACCTCAACGAAACCCTTGCCGCGGAGCGTGACGCCTGCGCCATCATCTGCTACTGCGGCAAGAGCGGCAGGCCGACCCACGGCAACCTGCGGCGGACCATCGAGGCACTGGTGAAGATGGGGCACCGGGCCGGCGAGATCAACGGCGAGGGGGACGGCTGCGGGGTCCTGACCGACATACCCAGGCTCCTCTGGCGGGAGGCCCTGGCGGAGGCGGGCCGCCCCGCCGAACTGGCGGACTCCCCCTGCTTCGCCCTGGGCCACCTGCTGGTCCCCAGGCCCGCCCTGAGCGAGGACCCGGGCCTGCAGGGAACGATACTGCGTTGTTTCACCGGGCAGGGGATAGAGGTCCTCGCGGAGCGGCCCGGTCCGGTCCGGAGCGAGGTGCTCGCCTCCAACGCCCGCCGGGGTGAGCCGCTCTACTGGCAGCTGGCCCTCCTCTGCCCGGACCCGAAAGGCGCCCCGGCGCTGCTGGCCTCCCTAGCGACAAGGCTGGAGGAGGAGTTCCCGGTCCACGTGGCCTCCCTGTCCCGGGACGCGGCAGTTTATAAGGTGCACGGCGCGCCGGAGATCCTGCCCCGCTACTATCCCGAGCTCAAGCGCAGGGACTTCCTCTCCAGGGTCACCATCGGCCACAGCCGCTATTCCACCAACACCCTCCCCACGGTCCTCCGTGCCCAGCCCTTCGGGCTGTTGGCCCACAACGGCGAGATCAACACCATCGAGCGGCTGCGGGACGAGGCGCGCATGATGGGGGTCCGCCTGCCTCGGGGAGGGAGCGATTCCCAGGACCTGAACCGGCTGCTGGAAGGTCTCATGTTCCGGCACGGCTTTTCCCTGTTCGCGGCCATGGAGATGGTCTTCCCTCCCGTGGCCGGCGAGGCGGACCGGCTGCCGGAGGAGCCGCGCGCCATGTACGGCCTGTTCCGCCGCTTCCTGACAGCCAGCGCCCAGGGTCCGGCCGCGGTCATCGCACGGTCCGGCGAGAGCTGCGTGCTGAGCGTCGACGCCCTGGGGCTGCGCCCGCTCTGGTTCGGGGAGACGGAGGAGGAGTACTTCGCCTCCTCCGAGCTGGGGGTCGTGCCCCACGGCGAGATCCTGAGCGACCCGCTCCCCCTGGCGCCCGGCGAGAAGATCGGTTTGAGACTGGCATCCGGCGGGCCGACCAGGATCTTCCGCCACCACGAGCTGATCTCGGAGGCCCTGGCGAGCCTGAAGGGGAAGGCCGACCCCGCTGCCCACCTAAGGGAGCTGTTCCCGGCCTCCGGACTCCCCGACCCTCCGGCCGCGGCGTCGGCCCGGTTCCGCAGGATGGAGGGTCTCTCCCAGGAGAACCTGCTGGCCGCCAACGCCTGGAAGACCAGCGACCTGCTGGCGTTGCGCCAATCGGCCAGAAACGGCCGGGAACCCATCGCCTCCCTCGGCTACGACGGTCCCCTGGCGGCCCTCTCCAGCATGCGCCAGAACCTGGCCGACTTCTTCAAGGAGCAGGTGGCGGTGGTGACCAACCCGGCCATCGACCGGGAGCGGGAGACGGAGCACTTCTCCACCCGGGTGGTGCTGGGGCCCCGCCCGGTGCCGGGGAAGGGGGGGAGGGACGCCGTGCTGCTGGCTCTCCCCCTGCTGTTTGGGGGGAGGCGCGGCCGGCCTGCGGCGGCCGACATCGAGATTGCCCGGGAGGCCGGGACCTGCACCCTGGAAGCCCTGCTCGGTTTTTTCTCCACGGTGCGCGGACGCAGCCGCACCCTCTCCTGCACCCTCCGTCCCGGGGAGACGGTGCCGGCGAGCCTGGAGCGGCTCCGTTCCGAGGCCCTGTCCGCGGTCTCCCGGGGGTGCAGGCTGCTGCTCCTGGACGACGGCGCCGCCTTTGTCGGCACCCTCGGCTACCTGGACCCGGGCCTGGCCGTGGCCGCGGTCCACCAGGCACTGCGGGACGCGGCATCGGCCAACAACGAGAGCCTGCGGCGGCGGGTCTCCCTGGTGGTGCGCTCCGGTGCCCTGCGCAACCTGCACGACCTGGTGTTTCTGCTGGGGATGGGCGCCGACGCGCTCTGTCCCTACCTCATGTGGGAGGTGGCGGACGGCGAGGAGAACGGAGTCCGCGGACTCCTGTCGGTCCTCAGGACCGGCCTGGAGAAGGTGATCTCCACCATGGGGACCCACGAGATCGGAGGGTACGGCAGGTACTTCGCCTCGGTGGGCCTGTCGGACCAGGTGGCCGGGCTGTTCGGGGTCCCCAATTTCTGCGGCGCGCACGACAGGGGGCTTACCTTCGAGCGGCTGGAGCGGGACGGCAGGGAGCGGCGGGCCGTGGCCCGGAGTCGGGGCAGGAAGGCCATCGAGCCCCAGTTCCGCATCTATCCCCGCATCTGGAAGATGGTCGGGGCGGTGGCCAAGATGGAGGAGAACTACGCCGAGCTGTCGCGCCTGGTGCGGAACCTGGAGAAGGAGAACCCGGTGGCGATCCGCCACCTGGCCGATTTCCGCTTCCAGGAGGAGGTGGCCGTGGACCCGGACGAGGTGGACGCCTCGGTCGGGGGACACGACCTGCCGATCCTGATCTCGGCCATGAGCTTCGGCTCCCAGGGGGAGACCCCGTTCCGGATCTATGCCGAGGCGGCCCGGCGGCTGAACATCGTCTGCATGAACGGCGAGGGGGGGGAGATCGCCGACATGCTGGGGAACTACCGCGGGAACCGGGGCCAGCAGGTGGCCTCGGGCAGGTTCGGGGTGACCATGGAGTACCTGAACTCCACCGACTTCCTGGAGATCAAGGTGGGGCAGGGGGCCAAGCCGGGCGAGGGGGGGCACCTGCCGGGCTTCAAGGTGACCGACAAGATCGCCGCGGCCCGCCACGCGGTCCCGGGCGTCACCCTCATCTCCCCATCCAACAACCACGACATCTACTCCATCGAGGACCTGGCCCAGATCGTGGAAGAGCTCCGCACAGCCAACCCCCGGGCCAGGATATCGGTCAAGGTGCCGTCGGTGGCCGGCATCGGCACCATCTCCCTCGGGATCGCCAAGGCCGGGGCCGACATCATCACCATCAGCGGCTACGACGGCGGCACCGGCGCGGCCCGCAGGCACGCCGTCAAGTACGTGGGCTTCCCGGTGGAGATAGGGGTGCGCGAGGCCCATTGCGCCCTGACCGGGGCCGGGATGCGGGACCGGGTGGAGATCTGGGCCGACGGCGGCATGAAGACCGGCCGGGACGTGGTGAAGATGCTGCTGCTGGGGGCCGACCGGGTCGGCTTCGGCACCATGGCCATGGTGGTCATCGGCTGCACCGTCTGCCGCGGCTGCCACCTGGGGACCTGTCACGTGGGGATCGCCACCCAGATCGAGACCCCGGAGGAGGCCAGGGCCAGGGGGCTCAAGCGCTTCGTCCCCCGGGTGCTGGAGAACGGGGTCATCTACCAGACCACCTTCTTCCGGGCGCTGGGGAGGGAGATCCGCACCCTGACCGCCAAGCTGGGGTTCCGCAGGACCCGGGACCTGGTGGGGCAGGCCCATCTGCTGGAGCAGACCAGGGGGCTGGAGCTGCTGGACCTTTCCGCCCTGCTGGCCCCGTCCCCGGCCGGTGCGGCCCCCCGTCTGGACGATTCGGTCAGGATCATCCGCAAACCCCTCAACTACCTCACCTCCCTGATCTCGGGACTCATGACCGAGGCCTTCGCCGGAGGCGACGACCGGGTCCACTACGACGACGACAGCGCCTCCAGCTCGGACCGGGCCATCGGCACCTACCTGTCCGGCGCCCTGGTCCGGGCCGGACGGGAAGGCAGGCTGACCGGCGCACGGGAGGCCATGCTCCACTTCCGGCGCGATTCCATCCCGGGTAACGGCCTGGGCGCCTTCAACATCGACCCGGTCTCAATCCTGGTGGAAGGCGGGGCGCAGGACGGGGTGGGGAAGTCGGCCGGCGGCGGCGGGATAGTGGTCCTGAAGGGGGAGAACCGCCATGGGGTCAGGGTCGGCGGCTCGGTGGGAAAGGGGCTGGCCTACGGCGCCCAGGGAGGGACCTTCCTGATCCAGGGAGACGCCGACAGCAGGGCCTGCATCCGCCTGTCCGGCGCCAGGGTGGTGCTGGGGGGCCGTATCCGGCGGCCCCTGGACGATTCCCTCGGCTACCTGGCCGAACGGGCCAACCTGAAGGGGTTCGCCTTCGAGTACATGACCGACGGCGTGGCGGTGGTGCTCGGCGATCCCGGTCCCTGGATCTGCTCCGGTATGACCGGAGGGACCGTCTATTGCCGCCTCGATCCGGCAATGGGGCTGGACCGGGAGGCCCTGCGCCGCCGCATCGCCTGCGGCGCCCACGTGGAGCTGCGCGACCTGGAGGAGGACGACATCGGGGAGTTGGAGGATCTCCTGCTCCGCTACCACTGGGAACTGCTCCACTCCCACCAGGACGAGGAGGCCGACTGGGTCGAGGGGGTCGTGGCCCACTGCCGGACCGGCTTCGTCAAGATCGTTGCCGAGGCGGCACCGGCAGTGGTACCGTCGGACGAATAAATAGCAACCTTGATCCGTGACGCCCTCACGCTCTCGTCCGCGCGGAACGCCTCGGCTTCAGACGTCACGGATCCAGCTAACTAGTATCCATCCGGAAAGTGCCGGTTGGGGTCGGACCGGAACTTCCCCGAAGCCCCTCGTAATCGGACGCCGAACTTCACCGGTACAATGGCCCTCATGCCGGAATAGGCAGCTGTCTCCCGAACATGCAGAGGTTCCGCACGAGAGGTTCCGTGAAAGCCCCGGTCCGACCCTGACGGACATTTTTCAGAAGTTTCCGGATAGACACTAAATAAATTTGCATGTGGCTAGCGTGAATTCTTAATGGTGGTGAACTTTAAGTTCATCCCAAGCCCCTCCTTGTCCCCCGGTCAGCCCAGGCCGGGGGATTTTTCGTCCGGCTTCAGCCGCCCCATGACGCGAGGGATGCGGGGTTCACGGATGGCGCAGATGCTCCCGCAACGCTTCCGCGATCTTCCGGCTGATGCCGGGCACCGCCATCAGCTCCTCCACGGTCGCCTCCCGCAGCTTTTTCAGGCTGCCGAAGTGTTTCAGCAGCCCTTTCCAGCGCTTCTCGCCCACCCCGGGGATCCCGCCGACGGAAGGTTGCATGGTCTCCCTGCCGCGCAGCTTCTTGTGATAGGTTATGGCAAAGCGGTGGGCCTCGTCCCTGACCCGGGCCAGGAGCAGCAGGGGAGCCGAGTTCTGGCGCAGCACCACCGGGTTCTTCCTCCCCGGCAGAAAGACCCGCTCGTCGCTCCGCAGGAGATCCTCCTGCTCCGCTCCCCTTTCCACCCGGCTTTTTGCCAGGGACGCGGCATCGGGGCCGGCGACTCCCAACTCGGCCAGCACGGCGGTGAGCACGTTCAACTGACCCGGGCCGCCGTCCACCAGGATCAGGTCCGGGAGGGGATCGTCGCTCCCGCTGCCGGTGAACCGGCGGGACAGGACCTGCCGCATCATGCCGTAGTCGTCGGCCTGCTCCATCCCTCTGATGCGGTAGCGCCGGTAGCCGTTCCTGTCCGGCAGGCCGTCCATGAACACCACCCTGCTCCCCACCGCGTGCCTCCCCTGGATGTTGGAGATGTCGTAGCATTCGATGCGGCGGGGGAGGTTGGCCAGGTGGAGCCGCTGCTTGAGCCCATCGAGCATACCCTCCACGCCTTCCCTGGATCGCAGCCCCTCCTCGGCGGCCGATTCGGCGTTCTTGACCGCCAGCCTGACCAGGTCGGCCTTGGTGCCGCGCCTCGGCAGCACGATGGCGACCCGTTTCCCCCTTCTCTCGGATAGGAGCTCCTCCAGGGCTTCGGGCTCGGGGATGCGAAGCGGAAGGAGCAGCTCCTCCGGGACGTAGACCTCGCGGTTGTAGTATTCGTTCAGGAACGACGCGATCCCCTCGGCATCGTCCATCTCCCAGTTGAACGAGAAGTTCCTGCCGCCGATAAGGTTTCCGCCCCGGATGAACAGGATCGCGATATCGAACCGGTTCTCCCGCCGGGTGTAGCCGAGAGCGTCCATGTCTCCCCCGGCGGTCACCATTTTCTGCTTTTCTATGGTTATCTCCACCGAGCGTATCAGGTCCCTGAAACGTGCCGCCGCTTCGAAGTGCTCGGCCGCCGCGGCCTCCTCCATCCTTTTTTTCAGCGCCTTCAGCAGGTCGCGGTTCTTCCCTTCCAGGAACAGGGCCGCCCCCTCCGCCAGGGCCGCGTACTCCTCCCGGGAGATCAGCCCCTGGCAGGGGGCCGAGCACTGCCGGAGCTGGTAATAGAGGCATGGCCTGCCGCGGCGCCTGCAGGTCTCCAGGGGGTAGTGGCGCAGGGGGAACAGCCGGTACAGCTGCTTCAGCGCGTCACGGGCCGCCGAAGCGGACGAGTAGGGGCCGAAGTAGCGGGCACCGTCGGGGGTTACCCTCCGGATGATGGTGAGGCGGGGAAACTCCTCCCTGGGGTCCATGCGGAGCGAGAAATAGGTCTTGTCGTCGCGCAGGTTTATATTGTATCTGGGCCGGTGCCGCTTGATAAGGGTGTTCTCGAGGATCAGGGCCTCTTTTTCGGTGTCGGTGACGATATACTCGATATCCGCCACCCGTGCCATGAGGAACGGTATCTGGTAGCGGCCGTCCCGGCCGGGAGCGAGGTAGGAACGGACCCGTGCCCGGAGGTTCTTGGCCTTGCCCACGTAGATGACTGCGTCCGCGGAGTTCCGCATGAGGTAGACTCCGGGTGAAGCCGGAAACGCTTTTATCCTGTCGGGTTTCATGGGAGCATTATATATCCATATCTCCCGGCAACGTGAAGGGAAATTATTTGGTTTCCGTCCAGGCAAGCGCCACCGGATCCGGCAAGGGGAATTTTTTCCGGAGCTGCTCGATTTTTCAGAGAAAGTAGGGTAAGATTGTGAAGCTGACGGAACACTTTTCATGAGGTGGGAGGCCATGGAACAGCCGCGCACGGAAGAGGTCTTTGTAAAGGGAATCGATGCCTTGGAGAACGGCCACATATACCTGGCTCTGGCCTGTTTCGAGCAGGCCGCGGCCATCGAGAGGACCCCCCTGCACTGCTCCTATCTGGCCTATTGCCTGGCAAAGGTCCGCTCCCTGTTTCCCGATGCCGTCGCCCTCTGCCGCGAGGCCATCAGGGAGGACCCCGGCAATGCGTTGCACTACCTGCACCTGGGGCGCGTCTATCTCATGTCAGGGGACAGGAGCCAGGCACTGGATGTCCTGCGGGAAGGGCTGGGCTGCGAGGGAAGGGAGGCCGTGCTCCGCGAGTTGACCCTGCTGGGGGAGCGGAAGAGGCCCCTGTTTCAGTCGTTGGCCCGAAGTCACCCCGTCAACCGGTATCTCGGCATACTGCTGAAGAGGCTGGGCGTACGATGACCCCCATGCCTTCAGTCTTCCAATACGGGCACCATCCCGTCCCGTCGGCAGACGAAACCATTCCCGTAGAGTCTCTCCCGTGGCCATAACCGACTGCGAAGCCCTGGTGCTCGCCGCGGCCGATTTTGCCGAGGCCGACCGGATCGTCACTCTGTTCACCCGCGAGCAGGGCAAAGTCCGCGCAGTGGCCCGGCACGCGAAACGGAGCGTCAGGCGTTTCGGCGGCGCCCTGGAAACCTTTGCACGCCTGCGGGTGCAGCTGGTTCTGAAGGAAGGGCTCTGCTCCCTCAGGATGGCCGACATCATAAGCGTGTTTCCGGCAATCAGGGGAGAACTGGCGAAGATCGGCCATGCCGGATATGCCTGCGAGGTCGTCGACCGGCTGCTGCCGGAGGCGCTCAGCAACCCGCGGCTCTACCGCCTGCTGGTTTCCTACCTGGAACACCTGGAAGCCTTTCCGCCTACCCAGGACGGCCGTCGCTTTTTCGAGGTGAACCTGCTCAACATTCTTGGATACCGCCTCCCTCTGGAGAACTGTGTCCGTTGCGGTGCCGGGCTTGCCGCCGGGCCGGGACCGGCCCTGTTCACCGGGACCGGCGAGCTGCTCTGCGGACGCTGCGGCGGCGGAGGGCGTCCCGTCGGTGCGGAAACGCTCCTCCTCCTCAGGAGGTCCATGGAGACCGGTCGTTTCGGCGCCGTCCGCTTCCCCCCGGAGGCCCTTTCCGAGGCCGGCGCAGTCCTGGACGCCGCCATCGGCTCACACCTTGTCCGGCCACTCAATTCCCTCCTTTTCCTGCGGGAGGTGCCCGGTGCCGACCCGGGCTGAAAAGCCGATAATCCTTGACACGAAAGGTAGTTACGGGTAACCTAGCGAGTCTCGAAGTTTTAGTGATACTTAAACTTGAATCGTGAGACCGGAAATTGCCCTGTTCCCGTTTCGCCGTATTCGATCCGCCGGAGGAGCCGTTTTGACCTTTCAAGACCTGATCCTTTCCCTTCAGGGTTATTGGGCCGGACAGGGGTGCGTCATTCAACAGCCCTATGACGTGGAAAAGGGGGCCGGGACATTCAATCCCGCCACCTTTCTGCGCGTCCTTGGTCCCGAGCCGTGGAACGTTGCCTACGTGGAGCCGTCGCGCCGCCCCACCGACGGCCGCTACGGGGAGAACCCGAACCGCCTGCAGCACTACTACCAGTTCCAGGTGATCATGAAGCCGTCACCGCTGAACATACTCGACCTCTACATCGACTCCCTCAGGGCTTTCGGCATCAACCCCAACCAGCATGACATCCGCTTCGTGGAAGACGACTGGGAATCCCCCACCCTGGGGGCCTGGGGGCTCGGATGGGAGGTCTGGCTGGACGGCATGGAGATCACCCAGTTCACCTATTTCCAGCAGGCCGGCGGCATCGACCTGAAACCGGTCTCCTCCGAGATCACCTATGGCTGCGAGCGCATCGCCATGTACCTGCAGGGGGTGGACAACGTCTATGACCTGGAATGGGTCAAAGGGGTGAAATACGGCGACATCCACCACCAGACCGAGGTGGAATTCTCCCGCTACAACTTCGAGGAAGCCGATGTGGACATGCTGCTGAACCTGTTCAACATGTACGAACGGGAATGCATCCGCCTCGCCGAGGGGGGGTTGGTCCTGCCGGCATACGATTACGTCATGAAGTGCTCCCACGCCTTCAACCTGCTGGATGCCCGCGGCGCCATCTCGGTGACCGAGCGGGCCTCGTACATCGGAAGGGTGAGGAACGTGGCCCGGCTCTGCGCCGAGGGGTACCTGGCGCTGCGTGAGCGGCTCGGTTTCCCGCTGCTGAAAGGGGGAAGACCGGCATGACCAAACAACTGCTGCTGGAGATCGGCACGGAAGAGATCCCTGCCGGCTTCCTTCCCAGGGCCATGGCCGACATGGAAGGCATCATCGCCAGAGAGCTCGCCGCGGCCCGTCTCGACTACGGGGAGATCAGGACCTTTGCCACTCCGCGTCGCCTGGCCCTGGCGGTCATGGATGTCTCGGCGGTGCAGCCCGATGCCGAGATCACCGAGACCGGCCCGGCCGTCAACGTGGCCTTTGACGCCGAGGGCCGACTGACCCGGGCGGGCGAGGGCTTTCTGCGCGGCAAGGGGTGGGACGGCTCTCCCTTGAGCGTGGATGCCGGGGCCTTTTCAGCCGGAGCCATCGGGAGGTTCCCCAATGCCGGGATCGAGCTGGTCGAGGCGGGGAAGGCGCTCAAGCTGGCGGTCACCAGGACCGAGACCGGCCGTCCCGCCCATGAGCTCCTGTCGGAGATCCTGCCGCGGCTCGTAGCCGCAATCCCGTTCCGCAAGTCCATGCGATGGGGCGATCTGGACGTGCGCTTCGCCCGCCCCGTACACTGGATCGTGGCACTGTTCGACGGCATCGTGGTGCCGTTCACCTTCGGCGGCATCGAGAGCGGAGGCGTCTCCCGCGGCCACCGGTTCATGGCCAACCAGCCGTTCCCGGTGCGCGACCTGGCCCACTACCTGGACGAGTGCGAGCGGCACTTCGTGATCCCCGACCCGGCCCGGCGCAGGGAGATCATCCGTCGCGAGACCCACCGGGTGGCCAAGGCCGCCGGCGGCCAGCTGATGCCGGACGAGGGGCTGCTGGAAGAGGTGACCTACCTGGTGGAGTACCCGAGCGCGGTGCACGGCACCTTTGACCCGAGCTTTCTGGAGGTGCCCAAGGAGGTGCTGATCACCTCCATGCGCAGCCACCAGCGCTACTTCTCGGTCACCGACCAGGACGGCAGGCTCCTGCCGGTCTTCATCACCATCCCCAATACCCTGGCGGAAGACCCCTCCGTGGTGGTCAAGGGAAACGAGCGGGTGCTGCGCGCCCGTTTGTCCGATGCCCGCTTCTTCTTCGACGAGGACCGGAAAGTACCCCTGGAGCAGCGGGTGGAGGCCCTGAAAAGCGTGGTCTACCAGCAGAAGCTGGGCACCTCCTACGAGAAGCTGGAGCGCTTCCGCGAACTGGCGCTCTGGCTGGCGGTCGAGCTGGCCCCGTCCCAGGCCGACAAGGTCCGCAGGGCCGCGACCCTCTGCAAGGCCGACCTGGTCACCGGTATGGTGGGCGAGTTCCCCGAGGTGCAGGGGATCATGGGGCGGGAGTACGCCCTGCACGACGGCGAAGACCCGGAGGTGGCCGACGCCATCGCCGAGCACTACCTCCCCACCCAGGCCGGGGGCGAGCTCCCCTCTTCGGCCATCGGCGCCCTGGTTTCTCTGGCAGACAAGATGGACACCATCTGCGGCTGCTTCGGCGTGGGGCTGATACCGACCGGCTCGGCCGACCCCTATGCCCTGCGGCGCTCGGCCATCGGCATCATCAACATCATGATGGACAAGGGGTACCGGACCCCGCTGGAGAGCTTCGTCGGAAAATCCCTCGACCTCCTCGCACCCAGGATCACCCGGCCGCGGACAGAGGTCCACGCTGACGTGCTGGAGTTCTTCAGGGCGCGGTTCGTCAACCTGCTTGCCGACCGGTTCCCGGCCGATGCCGTGGACGCCGTGGTCTCCGCGGGCTTCAGCGACCCGGTGGAGGCGGCGGAAAAGATCGCGGCCCTGGCCGAATTCAAGCGGCGTCCCGATTTCGAGCCGCTGGCAATCGCCTTCAAGCGGGTCTGCAACATCGTCAAGGGGGGAGTGGATCTCCCGGTGGATGCGGCGCTGTTCCAGGAGGCGGCCGAAGAAAGGCTGCATGCGGCCTTCAGGGCCGTTGCCGGCAACGTGGCGGCGCGGGTGGCCGAACGGGACTATCTGGCGGCCCTTTCCGAGATCGCTGCGCTGAAGGAGTCGGTGGACGGCTTCTTCGACAAGGTCATGGTCATGGCCGAGGACGAGCGGGTCAGGAACAACCGGCTGGCCCTCCTGACCGGCATTGCGCGGATGTTCGGCGCCATCGCCGATTTTTCCAAAATATCCGCCTAGTACCTTGGAAGAAAACCACATAAAGAAGAATCACAATATCAGGAGGAATTGGTATGGCGGCGAAATATGTCTACTTCTTCGGCAACGGCGCGGCGGAGGGGACTGCGGAGATGAAGGCCCTGCTGGGCGGCAAGGGGGCCAATCTGGCGGAGATGACCAGCATCGGGCTTCCGGTGCCCCCCGGATTCACCATCTCGACCGACGTGTGCACCGAGTTTTACAAGAACGACAGGACCTATCCCGCCACCCTGCAGGCCGAGGTGGAGGCAAATATCCGCAGGATAGAGGAGCTGCTGGGGAAGAAGTTCGGCGATCCCGGCACCCCGCTGCTGGTCTCGGTCCGCTCCGGGGCCCGGGCATCCATGCCGGGCATGATGGACACGGTGCTGAACCTGGGGCTGAACGATACCACGGTCCAGGGGATCATCCGCCAGAGCGGTGACGAGCGGTTCGCCTACGACGCCTACCGACGCTTCGTGCAGATGTACTCCAACGTGGTCATGGGGATGAACGGTTCCCTGCTTGAGGAGCTGCTGGAGCAGAAGAAGGAGGAAAAGGGGGTCCACCTGGACACCGAGTTGACCGCGGCCGACTGGAAGGAACTGGTCGGCAGGTACAAGGCCAGGATCAGGGAGACCCTCGGCAGCGAGTTCCCGGAAGACCCCAAGGAGCAGCTCTGGGGCGCCATCGGCGCGGTGTTCGGCTCCTGGATGAACCAGCGGGCCATCACCTACCGCAGGCTCCACAACATCCCGGCGGACTGGGGGACCGCGGTCAACGTCCAGGCAATGGTGTTCGGCAACATGGGGAACGACTGCGCCACCGGCGTGGCCTTTACCCGCGACCCGTCCACCGGCGAGAACTATTTCTACGGCGAGTACCTGGTCAATGCCCAGGGTGAGGACGTGGTTGCCGGCATCCGCACCCCCCAGCCCATCAACCGCGCCAAGCACAAGGACGGCGACCTCCCCTCCATGGAGGAGGTGCTGCCCGAGTGCTACCAGCAGTTGGTGAAGATCCGCGACATCCTGGAGAAGCATTACAAGGACATGCAGGACATCGAGTTCACCATCGAGAAGGGCAAGCTGTTCATGCTCCAGACCCGCAACGGCAAGCGCACTTCGCGGGCCTCCATCAAGATAGCCGTGGACATGGTGAAGGAGGGGCTCATCGACGAGAAGACCGCGGTGCTGCGGGTTTCTCCCGGCCAGCTCGACCAGCTCCTGCACCCCTCCCTCGACCCCAAGGCACCCCGCCAGGTCATCGCCAAGGGGCTGCCGGCCTCTCCCGGCGCTGCCAGCGGCGAGGTGGTGTTCACCGCCGACGAGGCGGAATCGGCCGCCAAGCTGGGCCTCAAGGTGATCCTGGTCCGGGTCGAGACCAGCCCGGAGGACATCCACGGCATGCACGCGGCCCAGGGGATCCTGACCGCCCGCGGCGGCATGACCTCCCACGCCGCCGTGGTGGCCCGCGGCATGGGGAAATGCTGCGTGGCCGGCTGCGGCGAGATCAAGGTGGACTATGCGGCCCACGAATTCACCGTCAACGGCATCACGGTCCGCAAGGGGGACACCGTCACCCTGGACGGCGGCACCGGCGAGGTGATGCTCGGCCAGGTCCCCACGGTCCCGCCCCAGCTCACCGGAGACTTCAAGACCATCATGGATTTGGTGGACACGTACCGTAAGCTGGGAGTCCGGGCCAACGCCGACACCCCCAAGGACGCCAGGACGGCGCGCGATTTCGGTGCCGAGGGGATCGGCCTCACCAGGACCGAGCACATGTTCTTCGAGGCGGACCGTATCGCCGCCGTGCGGGAGATGATCCTGGCCGAGGACGTGGAGGGACGCAAGAAGGCCCTGGCCAAGATCCTTCCCATGCAGAAGGGCGACTTCATCGGCATATTCCGCGAGATGAAGGATCTGCCGGTAACCATCAGACTGCTGGACCCGCCGCTGCACGAGTTCCTCCCCCAGGAGGACAAGGACATCGAGGCCCTGTCGAAGACCATGGGCGTGAGCGTCGAGAAGCTGAAGCACAAGGTGGAATACCTGCACGAATTCAACCCCATGCTCGGCCACCGCGGCTGCCGTCTCGGCGTGACCTTCCCCGAGATCTACGACATGCAGGTCCGGGCCATCATGGAGGCTGCCTGCGAGCTGACCAAAAACGAAGGCTTCACCATCGTGCCGGAGATCATGATCCCTCTGGTGGCGGTGGTGGAGGAGCTGAGCACCCTCAGGGCAAACGCCGTGGCCGTCTGCGAAGAGGTCATGGCCGGCTACGGGGTGCAGGTGAAGTATCTGATCGGCACCATGATCGAGCTGCCGCGGGCCGCCCTGGTGGCCGACGAGATCGCCCGCGAGGCCGAGTTCTTCTCCTTCGGCACCAACGACCTGACCCAGACCACCTTCGGCCTCTCCCGCGACGACGCCGGCAAGTTCCTCCCCCTCTACGTGGAGAAGGGGGTCCTCCAGGAGGACCCGTTCGTCTCCATCGACCAGACCGGAGTGGGACAGTTGGTCAAAATCGGCTGCGACAAAGGGCGCGCCACCCGCGGTAACCTGAAGATCGGCATCTGCGGCGAGCACGGCGGCGACCCGGCATCGGTGATCTTCTGCCACAAGGTGGGGCTGAACTATGTCTCCTGCTCACCGTTCAGGGTACCCATCGCCCGCCTGGCCGCGGCCCACGCCGCTCTGCTGGAGCAGCTCGGATCGGAACAGGCGAACCGTACCGTATAACAGGCTGTTGAAAAACTACTGCGGAGGCCGTCTGCTGTGTTACGCGGTGCTCACACCCTCGCCTATCTATGTGATATGTCTCGGGTGCTGCGCTCCGGGCGCCTTGCATCCGACCTTCCTCGTGACGTTTTTCAACAGCCTGATAAAAGATGAAAAAAGCGTCAGGAAGGGCTGAAAAGTTTAGCTGACGCACACATTACCACTTGACAGGTTGCCTCCGAGACGTTACATGAAATATGCGGCGGGTGCCCGAGCAAGCGCATCTGCAAAATGTGGAAGCAAACCAACAGGAGGAAGCGGGAATGGCGAAAGGTGTGGTGAAGTGGTTCAATGACAGCAAGGGATTCGGTTTCATCGAGCAGGAAAACGGCGAGGACGTCTTCGTGCACTTCTCCTCCATCCAGGGAGATGGGTTCAAGACCCTTGCGGAAGGTCAGGCGGTTACCTTCGATGTGATCCAGGGCGCCAAGGGCCCCCAGGCCGCAAATGTCGTAAAACACTGACAGCAGAGTGCACCGGCCGTATCAAGAGCCCCGGAGAGATCCGGGGCTTTTTTGTGGCGGGGCTTTTTTATGGCGGTGTTTTCAGGAAAGCCCGGATCCGGGGAAAGGGAAATGACCATGGCCAGGGACAAGACGCCGGTTACCCCGGCGATTCGAATGCTGCGCGAAAAAAAGATTGCGTTCACTCCCTACCTGTACGAGTACGAGGAGAAGGGAGGGACCGCCGTATGCACCAGGGAGCTGGGGGTCTCGGAGCACGCGGTCGTCAAGACCCTCGTAATGGAGGACGACGCCGGAAACCCGCTGCTGGTGCTGATGCACGGTGACCTGCAGGTCTCCACCAGGGAGCTGGCCCGCCTGCTCGGCGTCAAGACCGTGGTCCCCTGCCCGCCGGACACCGCAAACCGGCTTACCGGCTACCTGGTGGGAGGGACCTCACCGTTCGGCACCCGGCGCGCCATGCCGGTCTACATGGAAGAGACCATCCTGGAACTGCCGGAGATCTACATCAACGGCGGCAAGCGCGGGTTCCTGGTGGGGATGTCGCCCCGGGACGCAGAGCAAATTCTCAAACCGGTGCTGGTGAAGGTCGGGGTGGCCCGCTAGGAGCCTGCCGCATCATTTCTTATAGTAGCGCATGGCCTCCGGGATCAGCTTCCTGATGTTGGCGATGCGCGACGCGTCCGACGGGTGGGTGCTCAGGAACTCCGGCGGAGCCGCTCCCCCCTTCTGCGCCGCCATCCGCTGCCAGAGGTTCACGGCCTCGTTCGGATCGTAACCGGCCATGGCCATGAAGATCAGACCCAGGTGGTCGGCCTCGTTCTCCTGCACCCGGCTGTAGGGGAGGATGGCCCCGTACTGGACCCCCACGCCGTAGGCCGACATCCAGAGATTCCGGGTCGCCTCCGGCCTGGCTGCCAGCGCTTCTGCCAGCGCCATCCCGCCGAACTGGGCCAGCAATCCCTGGCTCATCCGCTCGTTGCCGTGCTCGGCCACCGCGTGGGCGATCTCGTGCGCCATCACTACCGCCAGCCCCGCCTCCCCCTGGGTCACCGGCAGGATACCGGTATAGACCACCACCTTGCCGCCGGGCATGCACCAGGCATTGACCTCCTTGTCCTCCACCAGGTTGAACTCCCATTGGTAACCGGACAGTCGGCCGCTCATGCCGATGGACGCGAAGTAGCGCTCGACCGCATGCTGGACCCTGGCGCCGACCCCTTTGACCATGGCCACCTGCGTCTGGTTGGTGCTCAGCCTGTTTTCCTTGAGAAACTTGTCGTACTCCTGCAGGCTCATGGACATCATGGAGCTGCCGGGTATCAGGTTCAGCTGGGAACGGCCGGTTATAGGCACCGTGGTGCACGCAGCCAGAGCGAACAGTGCGCAAACCGATAAGATTTTACGAATGCCCATACGTGACTTCCTCCTTATTCCAACCGGGTATCGTTGTTGCTTTGCAGAAAGCATATGCTAAATAAGCATACCATTGAATGCGGACTTTTTCTCGTACGTTCCCCTCTTCAACTCCGGCCCGGCTAAGCCTGATAAAAAGGCATGGCCGTCCGGCCGCCGTGATGGTTATTGAGAGTTTCGGCGCATACCTTGAAAATTTCGGCAATCTGGTCTATGGTGATTCGATGCGACGAAGAGGTATAAATCCACATCCAACGCTTCATATGAAGGGTGCAACGGTCATCATCGCCGTGCTGTTCTCTCTGCAGGGGATAGGAGTATCCTTTTTCAGCGCACTGCCGGAAACGAAATCTCGCTTTCCGGTCTGCAAGAGCCTGTCCGCCCAGGCCCAGTACGAAACGAAGAAATCTTTGAAGCTCGTTGCGCTGTCGCACAACGCCGTCTGTTTCGAGGTTTTATTTACCGCCTCGTCAAACGTCACCCGACGCTCCTGCGCCGTTTTATTGTCTTTCCAGGCAACGGTTCCCAACAGGGGGCCTCCCGCAATACCCCCATCACATCCGGCCTGATGCCGCCTTACATACCCTTCCTCAGGCATTCGGAAGGGTTTCTTTCTAATGTTGGGGTATCCGTATGCTCGGCAACACACAAAACATTACTGCCTTTCCGGACCCGCGTCTGCGTGAATGGATGGATAACGCCCTTGTTCGCACGCAGCCCATGATTTCAATCACTAAAGAGGTGTATGACCCATGAAGAAAACGAGCAGAAAAATCTATATAACCGACAATGATATGAATCGTTTGGAAGAGTTGCTTGAAATTGCCAATACGATAAACTGCAGGGACAACAAGCACCTTCAGGAGCTTGCCAGGGAACTGGAGAGCGCTGAAGTAGTCGAATCTACAGAGATTCCCGCAAAAGTTATTACCATGAACTCTGTGGTAGTGCTGAAAGATTTGGAAACCGGTGATGAAAAGCAGTTTACCCTTGTCTTTCCGCGTCAGGCAAATATCGACCAGAACAAAGTGTCCATTCTGGCTCCGGTGGGAACGGCAATGCTCGGCTGCAGCATCGGCCACATTATCACCTGGAATGCACCTGCGGGCGTGAAAAAAATGCGGGTGGAAAAAATACTGTATCAGCCAGAGGCGGCCGGGGATTACCACCTGTAGTTTCCGGCGGGAGCTTTCGATGGTTGAATACCTGCGTTCATCTTTCCTGAAGCCGGATATCGCCATTGATATCGGCACTGCATGGGTACGGGTAGCTTACGGCGCCGCTGGTCTCCATGCGGTGCCGTCCCTGTTCGAGGGGAGGAATGCGTTGAGGGCCGGCGTGATTATCGACCGGGACGCCGTTACGGCGATTCTCAGGCCTCTTCTCAAAAGGGTACGGCGATTCGGGGTGCTGCCGCCTCGCGTAGTAGCGTGCGTTCCATCCGATGTGACCTCAAAGGAGCATGATACCGTGCGGGAATGCGTTCTGAAGTCGGGGGCGGCAAATGTCTGCATCGTCCCGGAACCACTCGCCGCGGCCATAGGCGGGGGGCTGGACGTGGCATCCCCCTTTGCCAGCATGATACTCGATATAGGAGAAGGAGTAACGGATTGCGCGGTAATACGCTCGGGAAAGGTGATTGACATGCATGCCTCGCGGGTAGGCTGCGCCGAATTGCGGAGGGCTGTCATAAAGGCCGCGTCGCGGCATATGGGACAGTTCATAGATCGGAACGAGGCTGACAGGCTGCTGCGACGTATCGATGTCGGTAACCCCATGCATGCAGTCTTACCCGGAAACGTAGCGCCTGTAAGACCAGATGAAGATGTGTACGACTGGAGCCGGTATCGCGAGGCGCTTGAGCCGTTCGTCGAAAAAATCCTTGGGGTCGCCCAGGCAATGTGGAGGCAGATAAAACCGTCTCTTGGCTGTGAGATAATCGAAAACGGCATTTGGCTGAGCGGCGGGGGCAGCATGATGAAAGGAATGGCGAGCAGGCTGGAGGACGCAACCCGCATAAAGGTCAATACGGTAGCCAACCCATTGGAAGCCGTTGTAAGGGGCGCCCACGCGATGTTGCCCATAATCACGATACTCAATGGCTGGACCAAGTGATGCCGATTTGCTTGTGGTCATGGGTCATCCAGAAGTTTTTCAAATGGTCGTCGGTATTGCCTACAACCGCGTTGAAGACCATCTGCCGGTACAGCCGCTCCGAATCGACCGCGGGATCATTGCTGTACTTCCTGATGATACCCAGTAGGTCCTGGTAGCGGAGCTGGTAATACCCCTGCGCCTGCAGGAGGGTCTGGAAACTGATCATATGCCGGCGTCCGACCGCAAGAACGTCGAAACGGATTATACGACGGCTCACCATCCGCTCCGCCAGGGGTCACTCAATAACCATCCGGACTCCAATTGTCCAAACCCGTAACCGGATCCTTCTGGGGTACTTCATCGGTCCTGTCAATCTGGGCGTAGGGGTCCGACACTTTCTTTGACGGATCGGTTGTGTCCTCAGTCCAATAGTACGGGGTATTTGTCGCGCCGGACATTCCCTGTGGGTAAAATGCATATGAGGAAACGACGGCTCTCCTCTGACGTATGCGGCTCTTGGTGACATTGAACACCATAAAATCCGCGGCAAAGGTGACTTCTCCGGCCGGGTAATGCTTGCGGACACTTGTCAGGGCCGAGGCCATGGTATCGTCAGCAGCCTGGAAATGGGTGGCAATCGCCAAGCGCGGTGGAGGGCTAATCTGGCTCAGGATGTACCCGAAAGCACCTTGCGGCGTATGGGAGCTGTTCTGAACGGATGTGGCATAGCTTAACGCGGCTTGCCAGACTGCCGGGTCCACCTGGCCCGGACTGGTTATGCCCATATTTTTCATCGCCCAGACCTCCGCCGGAACGACCATCTCATGGATCAGAACGTCTACCCCTTTTGCCTGGTCGATGAGGTTATAGTTGGGCTTCGTGTCGCCGGTGAAGATCATCGACAACCCGTTCCATTCGAGCTTGTAGCCGATGGAGCCTCGCCGGCAATGTATCACCGGGAAATGGGTAATCTTGACTCCGGTGCTCTTGTTGTAATACGCGATATTATCCCCGTCTTCCTCCCCTTTTTTTGTCCAGTCAAGCTCTATAGGCACTAGGGCGAAGCCGTCATTGGGGGGGTCGTCCCCCACAGGAACGGCAGGGGTCGGAAGTCCCCAGTTGCCGGGATCGGACGGGTTATTCACATAGCTGGTTGCCCCGAAGCTGAAGCTTTCCGTATGCCAGCGCATCACTTCGCGGAATTTCTCGCAGTACGCTCTGATCCCGTCCTCGTAAGGCCCGCGGACATTCCCGTTGTCATCCGTATAGGTAAATTCGGAATTGCACGGTCCCCAGACGTACAGCGGCGACTTGCGATCTTCCGCCGGCCCGAAACAGTAGATGTGCGTAAGATCGCTCATGTGATCGCCATGCAGGTGGGTCAGAAATATCTTGTTCATCCTGCTCATTGGTATGCCCATGGCGTTATACTTGGCGACCACCCCGCTTCCGCAGTCGAAGACGAATGAATCCCCGCTCCCCACTTCTACGAAGACGCTGTTGCATTCCTGCGAGAGACGCGGGATACAGGATGTCCCCAGAAATGTGATGCGCATCTCGCCGGATCCCAGGGTCTCCGTCCCGGGAATATAAGGAGATGATATGAAAGAAAGCGGTCGTTGACCGCTCCGGGGGTAAGATAGAGCTTTCCGGAGTAGATAGGCTATAGGCTGGATGTTGTACTGGGGCGTTGACCCTGAAAAGGAGATTAGTCTTCGCCTATAGCTGAAAC
>JARKPN010000030.1 GCA_029975275.1 Geobacteraceae bacterium
GGTTCGATGTTCGACCAGAAGGTGGCGGGGCGGGTCAAGTTCGAGGACATCACCCTCGAGAAAGGCAACCTGCAGGACGGCTCCGACGAGGCGGCCCGCGAATGGATCAAGAAACAGGTGGACGTGAACGCCGTCACCGGCGGCCTTCCGGCCGACTACATGCGCGACATCGACGTTGTCCGCTACGACCGCACCGGCAACGAGACCCGCCGCTGGACGCTGCACGGGGCCTGGGTGAAGGCGCTCGAATACGACGAGCTCGAGGGCGGCAACACCGAGAACACCATCGAGAAGCTCACCATCTGCTTCCAATACTGGACCTAAACCGGAGGATCGACCATGTACAGCTTTGAACTGCCAAGCGGCACTGAACTCGAGCTCCGGGAAATGACCGGGGCCGAGGAAGAGCTGCTCACCAACCAGCGCCTGATCCGCTCCGGAGAGGCGATCAACCAGGTGCTCCGCAACTGTTTCGTCCGGCTGGGCGAGAAGACCGACCCCGATCTTTCCGAGGTGATGAACCTGCTCTCGGGGGACCGGCTGTTCGCCTTGGTCCGCCTGCGCCAGATTTCCCTCGGCGACGAGGTGGAGCTGGAGCTGAGCTGCCCGAACAGCACCTGCCGCATGACCAACTTCGTGACCATCAATCTCGAGGATCTCAAGGTCACCCCCTACGGCGAAGAGCGGGAGTTCGCCTTCAAGCTGCCCGGCTCGAAGAAAACCGTGCGCTTCGGATATCTCGACGGCCACAAGGAAAAGCGTCTGGCCAGCCTGCGCGAGCCCAACATCACCTCGGCCATGCTCATCCGCGTCCTCGACATCGACGGCAAGGCTCCCTCCAAGAAGAGCCTGGCGGAAATGTCGATGCGCGACCGCAACGCGCTGCGGCAGGAGATGTCGCGGGTCGACGCGGGAATCGACACCTCGGTCGAGACCGAATGCGATGGCTGCGGCACCAAGATCCGCACCCGACTGGAGGCCGAACCGGCTTTTTTGTTCCCTGGAGTTCGCTTGTAAGCGACGCATTCTTTCTCGCTTACGGCGGACTGCACTGGGGCTGGTCAGAAACCCGCTCGCTGCCGCTCAGGGTCCGGCGTCAGTTCGTCGAGGCCCTCGAGCGGCAGCTTGATTTTGAACGTGAGCAAACGGAACGGCGATAGATGAACGGCGATCTTGGACTGGGCATAGTGGTATCGATGAAGGATGCGTTCTCGCAGAACGCGCAGCGCATCCGAGGTTCCATGATGGACCTCGATTCCACCGTGGCGGATGCCAGCGAGCGGATGACCCGCAACCTCGACCGCATCCAGCAAGGCACCATGATGCTGGGGGCGGGACTGGCCCTGATGGCCATGCCCGCCGCCCTGGTCGCCTCCACCGCCGCGACCCAGAAGGCCCTGGGAGAGCTGGCGTCCTTGGGCGTGCAGGATCTCCGTGCC
>JARKPN010000058.1 GCA_029975275.1 Geobacteraceae bacterium
GAGCTTCTATTCATCCCTCTCGTAATCAACGATACGCTTGGCAACGGTCTTGATGCTGAGCAGGTCGGAGTAGTTGATGTTGTTGCCCAGGTAGTTGCCGCCGTCGGTGCCGCAGCCAAGGGTCAGCGAGGGGGGCAGCTGGTTGTAGATGAGGCCGACAGAGCCGTGTACCGCAGGCTGGTTGAGAAGCAGCCTGTTGGCAGGGATCTCCATGGCGAATTTGTCGATGACTGCCTGGTCCTGGGCGTGGACGACGGCGGTGTGGCCCGCGCCGCCCCACCGAAGCTGGGTCTTGGCTGCGTTTATCGCTTCGTCGGTGCTGTTGAAGGTGATGTAGCCAAGCACCGGGGAGAGCTTTTCATGGCTGAACCAGTCTTCGGGACCAATGGTGGTGAGCGGTACCAGGAGCAGCTTTACGTCTTCGGGTACTTCGAACCCGGCAAGCTTGGCAATGTACTGGGGGGATTTGCCGACGATGGCTACGGCCGGTACGCCTCGTTCCTTGTCGAACATGACCGCTTCGAGTTTCTTTTTCTCTTCTTCGTTGACAAGGTAGGCGCCCCTTTCGATCATGAGCTTGACGGCCTTGTCGGCTATTTCTTTGTCGTCGAAGATCATGGACTGGTCGGAGGAGCAGATGGTGCCGTTGTCAAAGGTCTTGGAGGCGATGACGTTGTTGACCGCGACGCTCAGCCTGGCGGATTTGGAGATGAAGACCGGCGTGTTGCCCGCTCCTACGCCGATGGCCGGATGGCCGGAGCTGTACGCGGATTTGACCATGGCGTTGCCGCCGGTGGCAAGGATCAGGTTGACCCCGGGGTGCTTGAACAGCAGGTTGGTCGCTTCGATGGAGGGTTCTTCGATCCACTGGATGCTGTTGGCCGGCGCTCCGGCGCTTACCGCTGCTTCAAGCATGATCTTCGCGGCTTCACGGCTGCACTTCTGCGCACGCGGGTGGAAGGCGAAGATGATGGCGTTGCGAGACTTCAGGGCTATCAGCGATTTGAACATGACGGTGGAGGTCGGGTTGGTGGTCGGGGTGGCGGCCGCCAGTACGCCGAAGGGCTCGGCCACGTAGGCTACTCCTTCTTCTTCCTTGATGACGCCCACGGATTTCTTGTCTTTGAAGTACTCGTACACTACGTGGGCGCCCAGGTGGTTCTTGATGGCCTTGTGGTCGGCACGGCCGATTCCGGTCTCTTCGACGGCCAGTTCGCCGAGTTTTACTTCGTTGGCTACGCTGGCTGCGTCCATTGCGGCGCAGACCTTGTCAATCTGCTCCTGGCTGAAGTGCTTCAGGATGTCCGCTGCTTTACGGGCGTTCGTTACCAACTGGTCGATCTGCTGAACTACATCTGCCATGACATACCTCCTCAATGGTGTAGTGTTGTAACAGGCGCCCTGGCATCGTTAATTCCGAGCTTCGGCTCCCGTTACCAGAAAACGGTTCTTTACCGACCCTGCTCCCCCATGTCGATGTCCTCTCCGGAGTTGCTTCCGTTACTGAAACGCTAAAAGCCCGGGAAAAGCCTGTACTCAGACTTCTACTCGGGCTTTCTGGGTCCGTTAAACGGGCAGCAAAGGACCAAACAAGTATACAACTGTTTGAGTTGGCGCTCCATACAGTTTCGAGAGGGCGCCTGTATTTACAGACAGGATAAAAAGGATGAATCAAGCCTGGCGCAACGACAAAGGCCGATGGATATAAACATCCACCGGCCTTATTGACCTGCAGTGTTTACTCCTTTCCTAACACGGGAGGCGACGCTGTTTCCGGCGGCACCCACAGCCCGTCCCCCTTAGCGGTCGCCGTAGGGAAAACGGGTCGGAGCAATTGTCTACTGTGCTTTATAGCTTATGTTAAATTGATATACCTATATAGGCCAACCCCAAGGCAAATGTCAAGCATTTTTCTAGTTACTGTATTATCTTATGTCATTACTCGTAATATTCACACAGAATAAATCTAGAATACGAGAATGATTTTATCGGCTTCTATAAGTGGGTGATCATCAAGAAGCTTTCGGAAGCTGATTATTTGTTCAACAGACCCGATGATTGTACCTTCCCCTCGGAGAATATAGTCATGGGCCGGCGCATACAGTTCCACACCCTCGGCGCTATGATTCATTTTTTCCTCGGGCAGGTAGTTATGCAGCGAAACGCCTTCGGGAAGCCTGTCGAGCAATTCCTTTATTTCGTCGGCATACTTGCGAGCGTAGGCATCGAACTTGAAATTGAATCGCGCCTCCCGGACCATTCTGGACGATTTAATCGAGGCAAGGTTCACCAAGGCATCCGTGCCCTTACTTGACAGCACCTCCCTGATTTTCGCACAAAAATTTTCCTCAACAATAACATGGTGAAGTCTTTGCCCGAGAGATATCCACTCTTTGATAAGCTCGGCAAGAGTTTCTGCGGCGATGCCGGATTCGGAGCTGAAAAAGAACTTGCTGCTTGTTCCCAGGCCGTCCCGCAAACCTTCGAGGTATCCCCTGACGGTATTGTAGTGCCCTTCGAATACAATCTCGACGTATTTTTCTGTCATCACGTCTCCCCTCTTTATCTGATAATTGTGATCGCGCTATCCTTCATGTCTACACATGATTCCCGTTTTTTCAAGCCTTGCCACCAGTATACTCAGACGATGTCCCGTGATCATGCCTGTCGCCGTTCCCGCCAGAAGGAGGAACGGGAGATAGTAAAAAATCGACGAACTTCGAAGAATCAGGGATGCCGCCAGCAACTGTCCGATATTATGGGTAATGGCGCCAGCGACACTGACTCCCTTGATACTGAAACCCGGCGCACCATGCAGGAGCAACGACATGACCAGCGTACTGATCACGGCACCCGTCAGGCTCAGCAGGAATCCCGGTGAAAGGAACATTCCCCCTATCAGTGAACCCAGAAACACCCGGGCTACGGTGACCGCCAGCCCCTCGCGCAGACCGTAAAAGTACACGGCAACCACTGTAACGATATTTGCCAGCCCCAATTTCACCCCCGGAAGGGGAAACGGGTTGGGAATCATCCCCTCAACGACATGAAGTGTCGTTCCCATTGCGACGAGCAGTGAAAAAAAGACCAGTTTCCGCGTGTCGATCATTGATTGCCGGGCCTCGCTTCAACGCGTAACGGCGTCCAGCGGAGCTGAACCATTCGCCGTAATGGAAATGCTTATCTCGTTGGGGACGCATACGATGGATTCGCCTGCCCTCTCAATCCAGCCGTGCATGACGCAAATCCTGTCCGGGCAGGTCGCTTCTACCATCCGAATCCGTTTTCCCGCCACCTCCAGGATTACGGGACCTGTCTTGCCGCGGAACTCGTATGTCTTTCGCTTATCGGAAAGCTCAATGATTCCGGCTAGCTCACCCTGAATCTTTATGACGGCGCAGGTACGACCGCTTCCGGTCTGCCAGCGGAAAACAATCAGGACCGCAGCCAGCAGCGCCGCGCAGAGTACCCCGGCAATCAAATATCTGTCAGCCCTGGTCATGACGGTGCCTCGCGCTGTCCAACACCTCCAGCCGGTTCCTGATCCCGAGCGTATACAGAAGCCGACCGTCCGCCGTCACGATAATCACTTCCACACCGAGCTTCTTACCGGTCTCCAGGGCTTTTTCCGGCCCGAGCACGAACAGGGCTGTCGAAAGGACATCCGCCGGGCCGGCGTCCTTCGCTACCACAGTGACACTCCTGCTCCCTCTCGCCGGATACCCGGTCCGCGGATCGATTATGTGATGCCAGCGTATCCCTCCGGACTCGAAATACCGGTAATAGTCACCCGACGTGACAGCCGCCGAATCTTCCAGAGAGAGCACTGCCAGTATATCTCCTTCCCGGGACGGATTTTTTATGCCGATTCTCCAGGGATTGTTTCCGGCACTCTTCCCGAGGACCCGTATGTTGCCTCCCGCGTCTATGAGGGCCTTTTCTACGCCGCTCCGTTTCAGCGCCAGTACGGCCCTTTCCGTTGCATAACCCTTTGCCACGGCCCCCAGGTCCAGGCTCATGCCCGCCTTTTCCAGAAACGCCGTCCGCTCCTTCCGGTCCAGAATCAGCCGGGCATTGTCCACCAGAGCAAGGGCATCCTGGATGTTCCCGGCCTTGGGGACGTGCGGCTTCTTCCCCCCGAATCCCCACAGGTCCATCACCGGCCCGACGGTCACGTCAAACGCGCCACCGGTCAGGTCATGAAAGGCGCGGGCCGACTCGAGCATCGAAAAGACATCCTGATCCACCCGCACCGCCCCCACGCCGGCCATATCGTTAATCCGGCATACGTCACTGGTCCGGTGCTCCGCGGTCCCTGTCGGTGGGAACCGGTTCGACAGCTCCGCGATGCGACGCATCTCGGTAAAGGCCGCCGTCACGGCTTCCCGCAGTTTTTCACGGTCCCGGCCATACACCCTGATACTTACGAAGGTGTCCATCAGGAACTGTTCGCTCCGGTACTCAACGGGACGCCGGAGGTACAGGAACAAACCGAAAACCGCCGCCAGAAACCCGGCCAGAAGCAGCCAAACGATCGCGCGGTTCTTCATTCCTACTGGCAGACCTCGCACCGTTGGCATCCCGCGCTGGCGTGCTCCTCGCTTTTCAGGATGACCTCCTCGGATATGGGCGGAATGATGTCAATGGCCTTGGTCGGACACTTGGTGGCGCAGATGCCGCAGTTGGTACACTTTTCATAGTCAATGACGGCCACCGTGCCTGTCCCGTAGGGAACTACGTGGACCGCGTCTTCAGGACAATTCTTCTCACAGAGCTTGCACTTGATGCAGGCAACGGAACAGGCGTTCTTGGCGTCCTTGCCCTTGTCCGTGTTCACGCAGCGGACATTGGCCAGGTGGGTAATCCCCACCAGCCTGAAGATGTTCTGAGGACATTCCTCCACGCATTTGTTGCATCCGGTGCATTTGTAGTAATCCACGACGGGAAGGCCGTCGGCGCCGGATTCGATTGCTCCGAACGGACAGACTTTTACGCAGGAACCGAGCCTGATGCATCCGTAATTGCACGCCTTGGGACCCTTGAACGCGGCAAACGCCGCATGGCAATCCTCAATCCCCTCATAGCGGTACAGCATCCTGGATTGCCCGATCCCGCCCTGGCAAAGGCGTTGGGCCACCTTGCGTTCCTCATAATCGGAGACTTCCGTCCCCAGGATAGCGGCAATCTTCTCATAGAGGGATTGACCGCCCGGGGAGCAGGCGCTGGGTTTTGTCTCCCCCCCCACGACCCCCTCGGCAAAGCCCTCGCAGCCGGGAAAGCCGCAGGAGCCGCAGTTTGCCCCGGGCAACGCCGAAAGGATCTCCTGCACCTTGGGATCGATTTGCACGGCGAATTTCTTGCTGGCTATGCCGAGAATGACCCCGAAAGCCGCTCCCATTACCCCTAAGCTTATTACAGCAGCTAACATTCGCTATTCCTCCATGTTGTTTGTTCAGATAAGACCGCTGAATCCGAGAAAAGCCGTGGACATGAGCGAGGCCACAACGAGGGCTATGGGCACTCCCTGCATGCACTTGGGTATATCCTCGCTCTCCAGTCTCTCCCTGATGCCGGCCATCAATATCAGGGCAAGGGTGAAACCGAGCGCATGGCTTACGCTGTGAACGATGGTTTTGCCCAGGTCGAAATCCTTCTGAATATTCAGGATCGCCACGCCAAGCACCGCACAGTTCGTGGTAATCAGGGGGAGATAGATACCCAACGCCTTATAGAGACCGGGGCTGTATTTCTTGATTACCATTTCAACGAACTGGACCAGGGCGCCGATGATCAGAATGAAGGCGATCGTCTGCAGATACCCGATGTTGAACGGATTCAGGACGAAAGTCTGGACCAGCCAGGTGAAAAGACCGGCCAGAACGAGAACGAACGTCACGGCCGCACCCATGCCGATGGCCGCGCTGAGCTTTTTGGAGACCCCGAGAAAAGGGCATATTCCCAGAAATTGCGCCAGAACTATGTTGTTAATCAGTACCGCGCCTATAATAATGATGAAATATTCCTGCATCAGTTATATTCTCCCCTCTCAGGCGTTTTTTGCCTGCAATTTATTCAGGAAACCAAGTATGCATCCAAAGGTCACGAACCCCCCCGGAGGAAGGATCATCATGATTGCCGCCTTGGTTTCAGGAAACAGACGAACCCCCAGGAACGTGCCCGCGCCCAGGACCTCTCTGAAGGTGCACATCAAAACCAGGGCCAGGGTGAATCCGACGCCCATGCCCAGGGCGTCGAAAATGGAAGGAACCACAGAATTTCGGTTGGCGAATGCCTCGGCGCGACCGATGATGATACAGTTCACGACGATAAGGGGGATGAAGATGCCCAATGCCTTGTACAAGTCGGGTGAAAAGGCGTGCATCAAGAGGTCGATCATGGTAACGAACGCAGCGATGATGACAATGTAGACGGGTATCCTGATACTGTCCGGGATTATCTTGCGCATGGCGGATATGACTATGTTCGAGCCGAGGAGCACCGCGGTAAAAGCGGCGCCCATCCCGAGTCCGTTATCCACCGACGTGGTGATTGCCAACGCCGGGCAGGTTCCCAGAACCAGACGGAAAAGCGGATTTTCCTTGATAATTCCTTTCGTAAATTCATTCAGCAGACTCATGCTGGATACCTCCGATTGATATTTGTTCACCCGGTTTGTAACCGGATTTATTCCCTGTCAGGTCTGGAATCTCTGATACGATTTCAATCCGGCCCCACCGATACTCGCCGGACGAACACTACTTGAAGTTGCCGGCGAAATGTTCCCTTGCCGCGTTGATACCGCTGGTAACGGCCTTGGACGTTATGGTGGACGCGGTGATGGCCTGAATCTGATTGTCTTTTGTCGGAGGCGTCTTGGAAACTTCGAGGTCGGTCTCAGTACCCTTCCCCTTGTATTGGTCCTGGAATAAAGGATCCTTCGCTTTCGCGCCCAGACCGGGGGTTTCGGTCTGGTTCAGCACCTTGATTGCGGTAAGTTTTCTCGAAGCGATATCGAATCCCGCGAGAATCGTGATCGGGCCTGAAAATCCCTTGGGCTCCACCGTGTAGATGACCCCGGCGGGCGCCCCGCCCTTGTAGGCCATGTTCACTTCCTTCAGCAGGGGTGATGAATCTTTTTTAAGATACTTGGCCGTCTCGTCCTTGACCTCATCCCCCTGCGGATAAACTTCCCTGAAACTGTTGACTTTCGCCTGCTCCGCCTGTTTATGGATTACCGGGGCTGTCATGCTGTTTACGTAGCCTACGCCAAAAGCGGCAACGGTGGAGACAACGAGAAGAAATATACATAGTTTGGTGATATCAAGCATGACTCTTTACCCCCCCGAATACCCGAGCTTTAGTGTAACGGTCAATCAAAGGAGTCACCACATTCATGAGCAGAATGGAATAGCAGACCCCCTCGGGGTATGCCCCCTTGAGCCTGATAAGGACCACGAGAATTCCGGCGCCGACACCGAAGATGATCCTGCCGGTTTTGGTTATGGGACTGGTTACCCAATCGGTGGCCATGAAAAAGGCCCCGAGGAAAAGACCGCCGGCGAACATGTGGAATAACGGATAGTCCGGGCCCAGGCCCTTTACCGCGGCGATTATGGATGTCAGGACAAAGACGGTGCCGAGGTAGCTGCCTGGGATGCGCCAATCGATGTGTCCCCTGTAGAGGAGATACAGCCCGCCTATGAGGAGGGCAAGGGCGCTGGTCTCGCCGAGGCTGCCGCTCACGTTGCCCAGAAACAGATCGGCGATGCTGGGCAGTTGCCGGCCGGTCGCTTCTTTGAGCATACCGAGCGGGGAAGCGGTGGTGAGACCGTCAATGGGGGTGACCCACGTGGTCATGGCAACCGGGAAAGAGGCCAGCAGGAACGCCCTGCCGATCAGAGCGGGGTTGAATATGTTGCAGCCGAGCCCGCCGAACAGGTGCTTCGCGATCACAACGGCGAAGATCGAGCCCAATGCCGCCATCCATGCCGGCAGGGTCGGCGGGAGACAGAACGCCAGCAGCAGACCGGTTACAACCGCGCTGTATTCCCCGGGTATCCGCTCTTTTTTCATGATCCTGAGGCAGGCCAGTTCCGCGAGGTAGGCGCCTGCCACACAGGAAACAATGACTATGACGGCGGGAAGACGGAAAAAATAGACGGCGACGAGAAGCGCCGGAGCCAACGCTATCAGCACGTCCCGCATGGCCACGGTAATATCGTCCCGGCTGTGCAGATGCGGGGACGAAGATACAACTAATAAATTCTCCTGACTTGACATCTCTTCCTTCCCTCCGTTACTTTTTATCCTTGGCTTTTGCCGCCAGAACGGCCTGCTTCACCCGGCGGATATACTGGACCAGGGGAATATGGGCCGGACATCCATAGACACAGGAACCGCATTCGATACAGCTCGTCACGTTCAATTGCTCCGCCTCGTCCCAGGCCCTCAGCTTCGCCAGCTTGACCAGCGTGGTAGGCTCCAGGAATATGGGACAGGCGTCGACACATTTGGCGCAACGGACGCAGTTGACCTCCTTGAATTTTCGCTTCGCCTCATCCCTGATAATGACGATGCCGGACGACCCCTTCACCACCGGCACTTCGTCTGAAAAAACCGTTTTACCCATCATGAGGCCGCCGGCAATGATCTTTTCAATCTCCCCGGCATATCCTCCACTCTGGTCGATCAGGTCCTTGAAAAGCGTGCCGATCCTGACGAGGTAGTTTGCCGGCTCACTGATACCGGAGCCGCTGAGGGTAACGTATCTCTCTATGAGGGGGATCCCGTATTCAACGGCCTCGGCGACGGCCACGGCGGTGCCGACGTTGTTGACTATCACTCCCACGTCCAGGGGGAGCCCGCCCACCGGCACCTGCTTACCGGTACAGGCATAAATCAATTGTTTCTCGGATCCTTGGGGATACTTTTCCTTCAGCACCTGAACGGTTATGCCCCCCTCCCCGGCAACGGCCTTCTCCAGCAGGCTCACCGCATCCATCTTGTTGTCTTCCACAGCGATTATCCCTCTGCCGCAGCAGACGCTTCGCATGATATAGCGGAGACCGGCGACAATCCGCTCCGGCTTCTCCACCATAAGGCGATGGTCGGAGGTGAGATAGGGCTCGCATTCGATCCCATTCAGAATGACTACTTCCGCCTTTTTCCCTTCAACCGGGCTGTACTTGACGTGCGAGGGGAACGTCGCCCCCCCCATTCCCACGATGCCGGCCTCGAAGATTATCTTCCTGAGCTCTTGGGAATCCAGGCCGGCCGGCGCCTTGTTCGGCTTCACCGTTTCCGCCCACTCGTCCTTCCCGTCATTTTCGATTACCACGCACGGGACGAAACTCCCCCCCGGGTGCTCCTTCAGCTCGATGCCCGCAACCGTCCCGCTCACGCTGGCATGAATCGGCGCGGTTACGAAGCCTTTCCCTTCACCGATCTTCTGCCCTTTCTTGACCTTGTCCCCCGCAAGCACCAGCGCCGAGCAGGGAGCGCCGATATGCTGGGAAAGGGGAATATACACCCTGTCCGGAACGTGGGCGGGAACCGCGGCTTTTCCACTTGTCAATTCCTTGTATCCATGCGGGTGGATACCTCCCTTGAAGCTGGCTTTTCTCATGTTCTCTCAACTCCTCGGTTCATTGGTTTCCTTCCGGAAAAACGGCATCACATCTTTACGAATTCCATGCAGAAAAGGACCGCCGAAAGCGCCAGCATGGCGGTCACGCAAATAACGTCGGCGCGGGAGAATTCTAGGGTCTTCATTCTCGTCCTGCCGGCGCTCCCCCGGAAACACCTGGCCTCCATGGCCGTGGACAGGTCGTCGGCCCTCCTGAAGGCGCCGGCGAATAGCGGCACCAGGACCGGTATGCAGCTTCGAGCCCTCTGCAGCGGGTTTCCGGAAGTGAACCCGGCGCCCCGCGATACCTGGGCCTTGAAGATTCTTCCGCCCTCTTCGAGGAGCACCGGGATAAACCTCAGCCCTATCGCCATCATCATTGCAAGCTCATGGACCGGGACCCGGAGCCTTCTCAGCGGCCGCATGAGGGCAGCCAGGCCGTCCATGAGCGCAAGCGGGGTGGTCGTGGAAGTAAGGATGGAGGCGCCCGTCAGGAGCAGAAGCAGCCTGATGACCATACGCACGGATTGCTCAATCCCCTCACGGGTAATGTGACAGAGGATTCCATACTCTGAAAGGGGCGTGCCCTTGACCGCGAAACTGTTTACCGCCAAGGTGAACAGTGCGATGAACAGGATCGGCCTGATGCCTCTCAGCGAATGCCCGAACGGCCTGCCGGCCCGGCCTGCAACCACGAATGTGAAGAAAAGCAGCAGGAGAAACGATAGATAACTGTCAGCAAGAAATACAAGCGTCATAAATACCGTCGCCATCAGGATCTTCGTCCTGGGGTCCGACCGGTGGAGAACCGAATTCCCGGCAACATACCGACCCGCGAGCACATCTTTCATCATGATCTCTCCAGCGCAACCCTTGCCGGCGATGCAACCTCTTCAGTTCCTCCACTGCCGCGTCAACGGTGACTATCCCGTCATCGATTTCCGGAAACACCTTTTTCAGCTTCGACATGAGGATGGTAATCCGCGGGGCCTCCAGGCCGACCCTCTCAAGGGTGCCCACATCCCTGAAAACGTCACGTGCGGTCCCAAACAATGCCGAGCTCCCGTTCTCCAGGACCATCACTTGCTCCGCATGGCGCGCCATCTGCTCCATATCGTGGGTCGCCAGCACCACGGTCATGCCCCGCTCCCGCCGCAGAGCGACGATATGGTCCAGGAGCTCCCGGCGGCCCCGCGGATCCAGACCCGCCGTTGGTTCGTCAAGGACCAGGACGGAAGGGTCAGTCACGATGACACCGGCGATGGCGACCCTTCTCTTCTCTCCGCCAGACAACTCAAAAGGGGATCTGTTGAGAAACGTTTCGCCAAGCCCGACCGCCTCAAGCGCTCCCCTGACCCGGATGTCGATTTCAGCGGGGCTCAACCCCGTCCCCGACAGGCCAAAGGCAATGTCCCGGCACACGGTTTCCTCGAACAGCTGGTTCTCCGGGTGCTGGAAAACCAGCCCGACCCGTCTTCTCAGGTCCCGCATTCCGTGCCCGTCCATCGGAGAGCCGTTAAACGTTATGCAGCCCGAGGTCGGTTTCAGCAGCCCGTTCAGGTGCTGCAGCAGGGTCGTTTTGCCGGAACCCGAACGTCCAGCTATGCCGAGGAACATCCCAGGTTCGATCAGGAGCGTTATGTTGTGCAAAGCGGTTTTCTCGACAGGAGTCCCCCGCTGATAGGTATGTGAAAGGTTTTCAAGTCGTATGGACAGCATGGCGGCTCCCGGCTAGCATTCTCTCCAGGGCGGCCACCGCTGCATCCGTGTCGAGCAGACCGGAGGGGAGATCGAATCCCTCCCCCCGCAGCCGCTCGGACAGCTCGGCGACCTGTGGAATATCGAGTCCCATCTCCCGCAGAAGGGACGCCCGCGAGAAAACCTCGGACGGCTTTCCATCAAGCGCGACCCTTCCCGCGTGCATCACGATCACCCTGTCCGCGAGAGCCGCCTCCTCCATGTCATGGGTGATATGGAGGACCGTTATACCCTCTTCCCTGTTGAGCCGACGGAGCAGCTCCATGATCTCCTCCCTGGCCGTGGGGTCCAGGAGCGCGGTCGCTTCGTCTAGAATCAGACACCCCGGCTCCATGGCGATGATGCCCGCAATGGACACCAGTTGTTTCCGCCCCCCGGAGAGGAGATGGGGCGGAGAATCGGCATGCCTCTCCATGCCGACCCTCCGAAGCGCTTCCCGGACCCTCCGTCGCGTCTCCTCTGGCTCCAGCCCAAGGTTCTCCGGCCCGAACGCCACGTCCTCCTCCACCGTAGTTCCGATAATCTGGCTGTCCGGATTCTGGAAGACCATCCCGGCAACCCGCCGAACTTCCCAGAGACGCTCCTTGTCTTTCGTGTCAATCCCGTCTATGTAGACCGTACCCGAGGTCGGCAGCAGCAAAGCATTCAGCAGCCGCGCAAAGGTGGTTTTTCCGGAACCGTTGCCGCCGACCAGGGCGACGAACTCCCCTTTTTCGATGCGCAGACTGATGCCGTCCAGGGCCTTCGCACCCGGCACGGGCCCACCGCAGGCGCCGTACGAAAATTCCACCCCCTGGGTTTCGACAATGTGTTTTTTCGTCGCCACCATGTCCTCCACTCAGAAGAACACGAAGGTGACGATAATGAACGTCACCACGAGAAACGGTATGGAGTACTTGAACATGTAGCCGAAGAAGCTCGGCATGGCGACGCCGCTCTCCTCGGCTATGGACTTGACCATGAAGTTGGGAGCGTTACCTATGTACGTGTTGGCGCCCATGAACACCGACCCAAGCGATATGGCCAACAGGTAATCGCTGTAACACAAGTCCCCACGGCCGGGTATCTGTACGGAGCTGCACAACTGCGCCACGGCCGTGCTCTCCGGCTGACCGGGGAAGAATTTGCCCAGCGCCGTATTGAAATACGACAGATAGGTGGGAGCGTTATCCAGGAAGCTGGAAAGAATGCCCGACAGCCAGAAGTAGTGGGAAGGTTTGTCGGCGGTCTTGACCAGCATGCCCAGTGCCCCGTGTTCCCCTGCTTTAAGGATGGCGAGGGCGGGAATAATGGTCATGAAGATACCGGCAAACAGGTAGGCGACCTCCTTGATGGGCTCCCAGCTGAACTGGTTGCCCTCGCGGATGTCTTTTCTCGTTGCCACCATGGACAGGATTGCCATGAGAATGATGGCCCCGTCCTTTACCAGGTTCTGCAGGGACTGATGTATGCCGAGGATGCTGATTTCGCCCAGGTTTACCAGCCCGCTGAAGAGAACGGCGCCGACGATGCCGCCGAGGAAAATGAAGTTGTGCATCCCTTCGATTCTGATCGGCTCTTTCTCGGTGGCCCTGATGGCGGACAGGTCCTCTTTCCGGTACAGGAAAGTATCCATGGCAAAGTAGACCACCAGGAGGATGACGCTGACGAACGTCATGGCCGGGAGGGCCTTCATTGTCCAGAAAAAGGGTACTCCGTGGAGGAAGCCGAGAAAGAGCGGCGGGTCGCCCAGGGGTGTCAGGGCGCCGCCGATGTTGCAGACGAGGAATATGAAAAAGACGATGGTATGGACCTTGTGTTTCCGCCAGGCGATGGAGCGCAGCAACGGCCGGATCAGGACCATTGCCGCTCCGGTCGTCCCGATCCACGAAGCAAGTACCGTCCCGATAATCAGTATCATACAGTTGACCACAGGAGAACCCTTAAGCGTCCCCTTTACATAGATGCCGCCCGCCACGGTGAACAGGCCGCCGAGCAGGATAATAAACGGTATGTAGTCAACGATATAGATATGCAGAATTTCATGAAGAGCCGCTCCCTTGAAGACAAACAGAAAAGGCACCGCGAACAAAAGCGCCCAGGCAAGCGAGACCTTTGGAAAATGATGGTGCCAGAAATTCGGGGCGAACAGGGGAAACAGGGCTATGGAAAGCAATATCCCGGCAAAGGGAATAACGGTCCATAATGGCAGCAAGGTACCGAGATCGGCATGTACGGCATGTACCGTCGCCTGCTCCCCATGCGGCGCAGGCAGAGCGGCATGTGATACCGCCGCGGATTCGCCTGCCTGGCTCACGGAAACATCGGTCGCCGTCGCGGTAGAAGGAAACGGTAAAAAAAGAATTACTGCCAGGAGTATTGCAAAACATACCGCCACCATTTTTTTCATGCTCTCTGTTCTCCTCGTTAATATTCTTACTTTCCTGGACCGCTAGTCCGATGTTTCATTTTGTTTTGCGCCTTGATACGAAACCGTGTCCGCTCCTCATTTTGCGTGGACCGGCGCGATGCCCCGCGTTTTTCACCAAACACAAAAAAAGCCCGAGCACCTGCCGTAAGGCTTATCTCTCGGGCTTTCTGTGTCCGTTCATGAACGGTCAGCAAAGGACCACAAAACTTCCAGTCAGCGTGTATGCTTATTTGAATACTTACTGTTTCATTTCCTGATGTTTATTTATCCAGTTAGTCTAAGTTTATTCCTTGACATAGGTGCATCGATTCAAGGATGCAATACGGTGATCTCCGATTGTCCCTCATGTCCACTCTCTTATATTAATAATACAAAACAATTATTAATATAAATAAAAAACCCAAGCACACGTCTTTCGGCGTACATACTTGGGCTTTCTGGGTCCGTTCTAACGGTCAGCAAAGGACCAGACAATTCAATTTGGTACGGTTTGTTTATTTGCTTACTTGGTTTTTTTTTGAGTATTTCCTCATTTTTTTCTATCCTCGTTATACCGCCCTGACTGAAATTGATCCTGATGAAACCGGTAAACTGCTTCTTCTTGAGTTCATCCAGCAACTCGATAATTTTCTCTTGTTTTTCCATTACCCGTCCACGCAATTGGATTAAATATCTGCATAATATCTCACGTCAAATTATGTATCGACTGACAGTCCTTAAACGAGAAGCGGCCGACGGATACAAACATCCGTCGGCCGCAATCGACCACGTAATGTCTTCTCCTTTCCAAACACGGGAGGCGACGCTGTTTCCGGCGGCACCCATAGCCCGCATCCCATAGCATGCACCGTAGGGATTACGGGTCGGAGTCATACATTAATCCAGAAAATTGTGAGACGTTATATAAAACAGACCATAACGGATTGTCAAGAAATTTTTTCAACCTGCGCAAGAACGCCGCGTTTGCACACTATAGAACGCAACTATGTGATTTAACTGGGGGTATCTCCAACCACCATACACAGCGAACCAAGTGTCCGTCACTTCTTGTTCAGA
The DNA here is from genome assembly GCA_029975275.1 of Geobacteraceae bacterium. Lineage (GTDB taxonomy): Bacteria > Desulfobacterota > Desulfuromonadia > Geobacterales > Geobacteraceae > RPRC01. Next base: position 14,850 of record JARKPN010000058.1, read on the forward strand.
ATTTTTGCCGCGTCCTTGGCGTGGTAGGTGATGATCAGGTCGGCCCCGGCCCTTTTAAAGGCGGTCATGGTCTCCAGCACCACCCGTTCCTCGTCGATCCAGCCGTTCCGGGCGGCCGCCTTCACCATGCTGTACTCTCCGGAGACGTTGTAGACCGCAACCGGCAGGTTGAACTCGTCCCGCACCTCCCGCACGATGTCCAGGTAGGGGAGCCCGGGCTTCACCATGATGATGTCGGCCCCCTCCTCCACGTCCATGGCAGCCTCGCGGATGGCCTCCAGCCGGTTGGCCGGGTCCATCTGGTAGGAGCGGCGGTCGCCGAACTGCGGCGCCGACTCGGCAGCCTCGCGGAACGGCCCGTAGAAACCGGAGGCGTACTTGACCGCATAGCTCATGATCGGCACATGGGTGAAGCCGTTGGTGTCCAGCGTTTCCCTGATGGCGCGCACCCGGCCGTCCATCATGTCCGAGGGGGCCACCATGTCCGCGCCTGCGCGGACATGGGAAAGGGCCTCCCGGCAGAGGAGATCCAGGGTGGCGTCGTTGTCCACGTCGCCGTCCTTGATGACCCCGCAGTGGCCGTGGTCGGTGTACTCGCACATGCAGACGTCGGTGATGACCGCCAGATCGGGGAACTCTTTCTTCAACTCCCGCACCGCCTCCTGCACGACCCCGTCCTCGCGGAAGGCCGGGCTCCCGACCGCGTCCTTGCTCTCGGGGATGCCGAACAGGAGCACTGCCGGGATGCCCAGGTCCCGTACCTCCCGGGCCTCGGCCACGATGTTGTCCACCGATTGCTGGTAGATGCCGGGCATGGAGCTGACCTCCTTCCTGACGCACCTGCCGTAGGTGGCGAACATGGGATAGACCAGGTCGTTGACCGACAGGCTGGTCTCCCTGACCATCCTGCGGAAGACCTCCTTGCCGCGGATGCGGCGCGCCCTGTAGGTGGGGAAAAACATGAGAAACCTCCGGTTTCAGGTCATGAATTGCAATCTATCCGGAAAGGTCGCACGGGACCGCTGCAGACAAAGTATACCCATCTTATCCCTGATAGAAACCTGATAGGAAGCATTTTTTTACCAGCCGCCCCTCTGCAGACGGACAGGGGACGGGTGAAATTCAGATCTCACCATCCCTGCGTCTCCCAAACGGCCGATCCTGATTCCTTCCCCCACAGGTTGCCGTTGGTGATCCTGGCAACCATCATGGCGGCCACGTTGTCGCCGGTGGCGTTCAGCAGGGTGGCCAGGGGATCGATGATGACGCTGATGGCCGCCAGCAGCGGGAGCGTCTCGGGGGGGAGGCCGAACACCGAGAGGATCAGGAGTTCCCCCATCATGCCGCCGCTCGGTATGGCGCCCACCACCACCCCCACCAGGATGGCGACGCCGATGACGGCCAGCAGCGACCCGAAGGTCAGCTCCATCTTGAAGAGGCTCATGGCAAAAAGGATCTTCAGCACCCCTCCGATGACCGACCCGTCCTTGTGCAGGGCCGCGCCCACCGGTATGACCACGTCGCACACGTCACGGGGCACCCCCATCCTGGGCGCCTCCTCCAGGTTGACCGGCATGGTCGCCATGCTCGAACAGGTGCCGAGCGCGGTGAGCGAGGGGGCGAGCATGCGCTTCCAGAAGCTTGCGACCGCCGGCAGCCGGCCCGCGGCATAGGCATACAGGGAGAATCCGGCCAGGAAATAGATTCCTGCAAAGGAGTAGTAGACGAAGAACACGTCGAGATAAGCGGCGGCCAGCGTCTCGCCGGTATCGACCACCGTGGCGGCGAACCAGGCGAGCAGGCCGACCGGGGCGGCGTACATCACGTAATCCACCATGCGGATGAATACCCTGGCGCCGCTGGACAGGAAGGAGGCGAAAGGAGCGCCCTTTTCCCCGCAGGACAGGGTCGCCAGGCCGACCGCCGCCGAGAAGACGATCAGGGGGAGTATGGACCTGCGCGAGATCAGATCGGGGAAATCGGACACGGTAAAGGTCTTTACCAGTTGCTCCAGGAGTGGGGGAACGGCCTCGGTCGGGAGCGTCCGGAGCACGATGCCGTCCCCCGGGGTCGGCGACACCACCAGCATGAAGGCCAGGGCGGTCACGGCCGCCACCACGCTGGTGAACAGGAACACCAGCAGCATGGCGCCGGAGATGCGGGAAAACCTGCGCGCGTTGGAACTGGATGCGATGCTGGAGGATACGGTAAAGAACACCAGCGGCACCACCACCATGAAGATGAGGTTCAGGAAGAGATCGCCGACGGGCCGTATGGCCCGGGCCGCTTCAGGGAAGAAGCCGCCGAGCAGCAGGCCGGCCGCAATGGAGAGGATCAGGAGGAGAGAGAACCCGTACGACTTGAGAAATTTCATTACCTGCCCCTGAGATTACCCTAAATCCGTGACGCCTTCACGCCTGCGTCTGCGCGGAACGCCTCGGTTTTTTGCATTCCCGCAGGTTGAGGCAGTCCGACGAAGTTCACCCGGCGTAACAGACGCGAGACAACATTGGCGACGTTAAAATCCCGGCATTCTGCTCGCCTCGGCGTTCAGACGCCACGGATTCAGGATTGCTATCTACCTGGATGAAGCCGGTGCCGCGAATCCGGCCAGCCCCGGAATATCCGTGAGATCAACTGGGTCTCCCATGAGGATCGCGGGCTTCTTAGCAGGATCGAGCCAGGCCAGGAGCGCAACCAGGTCGGCCTCTGCCAGGGCCACGCAGCCGGCGGTGGCAGCCCCCGCCTCACGCCAGACATGGATGAAAATGGCGCTCCCCAGCCCTGGCGTCACCGGGTTCCGGTTGTAGCCGATGACCAGGCCGTAGCGATAGCGGTGGTCCGGCAGCCTCATCTCCTCGAACGATTTGGCGTTGGTGTCGCCGCGCCTGACCCACCGGTTGTAGTCGGGCGATCCGGCGTCGTCCACCCACAGGTCGTCGGCGGTCGCCTGTCGGTAGGGCATCCTGGTCTCTATCGCCGGCGCATAGCCGAAGGCGAATTCCAGCGGGAACAGGCCGGCCGGGGTATGTCCGTCACCTTCCCTTTTCTTTCCCGGCCTGGCAAAGCCTTTCCTGCCAAGCATGGCGTCCAGAGGACCGGCAGTAGTTGCCCATCCCCCGCCGGCACGCTCCAGCGCGTACAGAAACGCCAGCGAGGAGCCGGTACGCACCGGCACCACCACCAGCAACTGGCCTGAGCCGGGCGCAACCGAAGCGGGCAGCCCAGCCGCCTCCGCCCGGGCCTGACGGATCGGGCCGCCGTGGAAAGCGGCGGCCAATACCAGCAGAATCATAAACCTTCTGAGTAAGGTCGCCAAAGTAATCCCTCACGAACCGGGCATGGTGCCAAAAAATGGGAGTGCCGCAAGTTACTCCGTTTTGCCGCCAAGTGCCAGCGCCGCGGCTTCCGTCTTGCAGTCGCGGGCAGGCTTCAGCTTTTTGGCGCGTACGCCGGCAAGCTCCGCCCTGGCGGCCTCGACCTGCATGCGAAAGGCTGGATCGGCGTGCAGCCTGGCCACCACCCCCGAGGCCACCATGCAGCCCGCTTCCACGTCGCTCTGCCAGTGGACACCACAGACCACGCGGCTCCGGCCGAATTCCCTGCCGCGGGCCAGGACGGCGTCGATGCGCTCCGGGGCGATTTCCGCCAGGATCAGCGCCCATGCCCAGCCGACGGCTGCGTGAGCCGACGGGTAGGATCCGCTGAACGCCATCCGGAACTCGAAATCCGGGGTGCAGGTTGCCTCCTTGTACACCACAAAGGGGCGAACGCGGAGATAATGGCCTTTTGCCTTTCCAGTGGCGCGCGCCGCATCGGCCTTTGCGCGGAGAAGGAGCTGATACAGGCAGGGCATTTCCTTATCGTTAATCGGCGCATCCAGCGCACAGGAAAAAGTCTCCGCGGCTTCCGGAAAGTCCAGGTCCGCGTCCCGGGCGGCCAGTGCCCAGCGGGGCGTTCCACGCAGTGAACGGGTCAGCCGGTATGCCTCCTCGTCCGCGGCAGACGCGGCGGACCCTTGGGCGGGCGGCGGCGCAAGCAGGCTGACGCTGTCGGGCAGATCGCCCTGCGCGAGATAGCCCTTGACCTTGCCGTGCAGGGCGTCCGGTGGAGCGGCCGCGGCAGGACCGGCCAGTCCGGCGACGACCAGGAGACAAACCAGCAGGCTTCTCATCTCGACCTCCATTGATCCCGTTCAGGCGGATTTCGATGTAACTACATCCAATAATCCAACTTGCCGCTTATTGCCAGCAAATAATGACGGGTGGCCGGGTTCGCACGTCGAGTGTGCATGAAATGGATTGAAGAGAGGCGCTTCCCGGCAAACGGGGATCACTCGCCGCGACTGTCCCTGTTCCGGGCACGGACCAGGCTTCGCACGGTTTCCAGCATCTCCTGGAAGCGGATCGGCTTGGCGAACACCTTCAGGATCCCGGCCTCCCCCGCCCTGCTCCCGGCCTCACCGGTGACATCCCCGGTAACCATGATAATGGGCATCCCCGGTGCAATCTCCCTGGCCCTTTCGGCCAGCTCGCACCCTTTCATGCCGGGCATATCAAAGTCGGTAATCATCAGTCCAAAGGTTTTCAGGTTCAGCAGCCGGAGCGCTTCCTCGCCGCAGGTGGCGCAGCTCACCTCCATGCCCTCTTTCTTCAAAAAGGCAGCCGTCAGTTTCAGCATGTCCTGGTCGTCGTCAACGACAAGCACACCTATCTTATCCATGTTTTCTCCGTGGTCACCCCTGCACCCTGGTCAAGAGTGGAATTCCGTATACCATGACCGGCTCCTCCACAACGCTTCCTTCCCGAAGCGGAGACTTGATTTCCAGCAACCCGAGAGCGGAGAGTCCGCGGCAGGCCCGGTTGAGTCGGGCTCGGGAAAAACCTTGCCCCAGGGCGGCCACGACGTCCCCGTAACCTATCTCGCCGCTCTGCCTACCGCAATCGTAGTTGGCCAGCAGCAGCAGGAACAGTCTGAACTCGCCGTTCCCCACCGCTCCGGCTTCCGCGAGTTTTTCCAATTCTGCCAGCATGCCGAGCTTGTCCATGGATACACCGTCTCCGTGCCATTGAAAAATAAGATATATAATCATCATTGTCAAGCAATAATGGAATATTTATCCTAATATCAATGCCATTTGACATCACACCGAAATGGGGTTATACATGGGCCTGTTTTTATGGATGGGGATGCCGGGATTGGCCGGCGGCGTTTGCAGGGGTGCTTACAGTGAAGATCGAGATAGGCAGGCGCTTAAAAAGATTGAGGACTGAGAAGGGGCTGACCCAGAAAGGGCTCGCGGCCACGGTCAGCGGGGGACTCGATTACACCTATATCGGCAAGATAGAGCGTGGAGAGCAACTCCCTTCCCTCAAGATCCTGATCAGGATCAGCGAGGCCCTTTCCGTGCCTGTCAGCAGTTTTTTCCCGGACGAGCCGGTCCCGGCGGTGAACGACATTGCCTCCGCAGGGGCAGGCTACCAGACCGTTGACGAAGACTGGAGCGGGCTGTTCGGCGAGCTGCGGCGGCTGCATGAAGACGATATCCGGCTCGTCACTGAAATAGTCAAGGTCCTGGCCAGGCACAGGAAGGCCATGGAGGAAAAAACTTCCAGCGACCATACCGGTTAGGCACCTTCCCCATCCACGCTGAAATACCGCGTTATCTCACCGGTCAGCCCCTCGATGGTGGACTCCGGCGGCTCCATGTCCACCCGGAGCCCCAGCTCGCGGCAGGTGGCCGAGGTGATCGGGCCGATAGACGCGACCGCGACCCCCTCCAGCAGGTGGAGGAGGCGGTTCTCGCCCACCATGGCCGCCAGGTTGGAGACGGTGGAGGACGAGGTGAAGGTCGCGCAGTGGATGCGCCGCTCCTCCAGGGCCGCCAGCGCCTCGGGCGGAATGGAATCGGGAACCATGGTCCGGTAGGCGACCGGCGCGGAGACCTCCATCCCCAAGTCGGCAAGACCTGCGGGGATGGCGTCCCTGGCCCGGTCGGCCCTGGGATAGAGCGCCTTCCTCCCCGCCACGTCCAACCGGGTGAACGCCTCAACCATGCCTTCCGCGTGATACCCCGACGGGATCAGGTCGGCCCGGATGCCGTAGACCTCCAATGCCTCACCGGTCCTGGGTCCCACGGCCGCCACCCGGCATGGGCCGAGGGCTCGGCTGTCCAACCCCGATGCCCCGAGACGTTCGAAAAAACGCTCCACCCCGTTGACAGAGGTGAATACCAGCCAGTCGAAACCTGACAGCGAGCGAAGCGCCTCATCCAGCTCCGCGTAACTCTCCGGCGGAGCCACCGCGATTGCCGGGCACTCGAAGACCCGGGCGCCCAGCTCGCCCAGGAGGGTGGAGAACCGTCCCGCCTGATCCGTGGCCCTGGTTACCAGCACCCCCTTGCCGAACAGGGGCCGGCTATCGAACCAGCGCAGTTTCTCCCTCAGCCTGACCACGTCCCCGACCACGGTAATGGCCGGCGGCTTGAAGCCTGCCTTGCGGGCCTTTTCCGCGATATCGGCCAAGGTACCCGTCATCACCTCCTGCTCGGGCCTGGTGCCCCAGCGGATCAGCGCCACCGGGGTCTCCGGCGCCCTCCCCCGGGCCACGAGGTTTTCCGCTATCAGCGGGAGGTTCTTCATCCCCATGTAGAACACCACGGTGCCGCTCCCCAGGGAGAGTCCTTCCCAGTCTATGCCCGAGACCTCCTTGCCGGTGCTCTCGTGGCCGGTGACAAAGGCCACCGAGGTAGTGAAGTCCCGGTGGGTGAGGGGTATCCCGGCATAGGCCGCGGCCCCGACCGCCGCGGTGACGCCCGGCACGATCTCGAACGGGATTCCGGCCTCTGCCAGGGCCTCGCACTCCTCGCCCCCCCTGCCGAAGATGAACGGGTCCCCACCCTTCAGCCGGGCGACTGTCTTTCCTTCCCCGGCCTTCTCCACCAGCATCTCGTTGATCTGGCGCTGCTCCCGGTTGTGGGCGCCCCCCACCTTGCCGGCGTAGATCAGCTCGGCATCCGGCCGGGCCGCGTCCAGCAGGCTCTTGTTGGCCAGGTAATCGTAAAGGATGACGTGGGCCCGGGCGATGCATTCCCTCCCCTTTACGGTGATGAGCCCGGGGTCGCCGGGGCCGGCGCCGATAAGATAGACATATCCGGTTTTTTCGGTTGACTCTTTCATAGCATGCTGCCTCAAATCCCCCCTCCGCGAAAGGTGGGCAGGGGGGATTTTGCCTTTCATCTTGCGCCTTGCGCCTCGTGCCTTGGGCCTGTCCTCATCACACCGGTATCTCCCGCTCGCCGGAGAACTCCCTCCGGTAAACCTCCTCCAGTATCCCGCGGCCGCCTTCGCGCAGGAGCCGCTCCGCCAGCTCGATGCCGAGGGTTTCGCACTGTTCCGCCCCGCCGGACAGGCTCCCCTTCACCGAGCGGGCCCCGTCCACCGAGGCGATGAAGCCGGTCAGCTTCAGGATGCCGTCGTGCACCCGGCCGTGGGCCGCAATCGGCACCTGGCACCCCCCTTCGCACCTCCAGAGCAGTGCCCGCTCCGCGCGCACGGCAAAACTCGTGTCCCGGTGGTCGAGGAAACCCACGGCCTCTTGCACGGCCCTGTCATCGAGCCGGCACTCGATCCCGAGCGCGCCCTGGCCGATGGCCGGCAGGGAGATCTCCAGCGGAAGGTATTCGGTCACCCGGTCGGTGAAGCCGAGCCGCTTGAGGCCCGCGGCGGCCAGGACCACGGCGTCCAGGTCCTCGCTGTCCAGCTTCCGCAGGCGGGTCTCCACGTTGCCGCGGATCACCACCATCTCCAGGTCCGGCCGCAACGCCAGCAGCTGGGCCTGGCGACGCAGGGCGCTGGTGCCGACCCGCGCCCCCCGGGGGAGGTCGGCGAAGGCGACGCCGCGCGAGACGAGCGCGTCGCGCGGGTCTTCCCGCTCGGTGATGCAGTGGATGCCGAGCCCGTCCGGGAATTCGGTGGGCACGTCCTTCATACTGTGTACCGCCAGGTCGATGTCGCCCCGCAGCATGGCCTCTTCCAGTTCCTTGACGAACAGCCCTTTTCCCCCCACCTGGGCCAGAGGGACATCGAGGATCTTGTCGCCGATGGTCTTCACGGTCACCAGCGAGATCTCCATTCCGGGATAACGTTTCTCCAGCTCCCTCTTCACCCAGTTGGCCTGCCAGAGGGCCAACTGGCTGCCGCGGGTGCCTATTTTCAGCGAACTTAGCATTGGTTTACTCTTCTCCGTGGCAAGCAGGATTCAAACCATCCGTATTTTCGACAGGCACAAGGCACGGGGTACAAGGAAAGACAGCTGCCGCATAACATTTATACCTGGTTTCCATCCGGAAACCCCAGAAAAATGTTATGAGAGACGGGGCGGGGCTTTCACGGAGTCCCTCGTGCGGAATCCATGGCATGTTCGAGGGATAGCAGCCTATTCGGCATTGCGGCCATTGTACCGATGAAGTCCGGCGACCGATTACGAGGGGCTTCGGGGAAGTTCCGACCCGTCTCCTGTCGACACTTTCCGGATGGAAACTACCTATTGCCCACAGCCTATTGAATCTTTTACTTTCGCCCTTCGCCTTTTGCCCTTCGCCCTTCACCTTTTGCCCTTCGCCCTTCACCCCTCGCCTTTCGCCTTACTCCTCCAGATCGCCAAAATCCGGCTCCGCACCCGCCGGCGGCACTTCCACGCTCAGGTCGAACAGGTTGCGCAGGGCGTCCAGGTAGCGATCGGTCTGGTTCCCCTGGTCGGTCCGCTTCAGTACGCTGGTAGGGGTATGGAGCAGCTTGGCGGTAATGGCGGAGGTCAGCGCCTCCAGCCGCTTTTCCCCGTCCGGCGGGAGGTCCTTCCAGGCGGCAAGGGTCTTTGCCAGCTCAGCCCGGCGGATCTCCTCGAAACGGCTGCGGAGGGCCACCACGATCGGCACCACCTGCAGGGACGAAAGCCACCCCTGGAAGTGGCCGACCTCCGCCGTCACGATCTCCTCGGCCTTTGCCGCCTCCCTGCGCCGCTGCTCCAGGTTCGATTCCACCACCCCCTGAAGGTCGTCGGTATTGTAGAGGTAGACGTTTTCCAGCTCGTTGACCGCCGGGTCGATGTCCCGCGGCACGGCGATGTCTATGAAGAACATGGGCCGCCGCTTCCTGCGCCGGATTACCTCCTCCAGGTCCCAGGGCACGATTATGTGGTGCGGCGCGCCGGTGGTCGAGAGTATTATGTCGGCCTTGTGCAGGTGATCGAACAGGTCTTCGAAACGGATCGCCCTGCCGCCGAACTCCGCGGCCAGCCGTTCCCCCCGCTCGAAGGTCCGGTTCGTCACCATCACCCCCCGGACCCCTGCGTTGAGGAAATGCCTGGCAGCCAGCTCCCCCATCTCGCCCGCGCCGATCAGCATGACGGTCTTGTCCGAGAGGTCGTCGAATATCTTCCTGGCCAGCTCCACGGCGGCAAAGGCGACGGAAACCGCCGACGAGGCAATGCGGGTCTCGGTACGGATCCGCTTGGCAACGGAAAACGCCTTGTGCAGGAAGCGGTTGAGGATCAGCCCCGAGGTCCCGTATTCCGCGGCATAGCCGTAGGCGGCCTTGATCTGCCCCAGTATCTGCGGCTCTCCCACCACCATGGAATCGAGGCTGGCCGCGACCCGGAACACGTGGCGGACCGCGTTCTTGCCGTGGTAGCCGTACAGGTGCGGCTCCACGCCGTCGTAGGGAATATAGTGGAAATCGGCCAGGAAACGCTTGATCCGTGCTATCCCGGCGGCGATGTCCCTGGCCACGGCGTACACCTCCACCCGGTTGCAGGTGGAAACGATCAGCCCCTCCTCCACATCGGGGATGGCGACCAGCTCGCGCAGGGGCCGCTCGATGCCGTTGGCGTCGAAGGCCAGCTTCTCGCGGATTTCCAGGGGGGCGGTATGGTGGGAGAGTCCCACGACGACAATGTTCATGTTTCCTGCTACCTGTAGCTGTGGAGTCCCGACATCAGGAGGTTGACGCCGAGGAAGGTGAACAGCAGAACGCCGAAGCCGACGATTGCCAGGACGGCCGCCCTCCTCCCCCGCCAGCCGGTGGTCAGCCTGCCGTGCAGGAGCGCCGCATAGACGAACCAGGTGATCAGGGACCAGGTCTCCTTCGGGTCCCAGCTCCAGTAGGAGCCCCAGGCCGATTCCGCCCAGATGGCGCCGGTCACGATGGCAATGGTCAGGAGAGGAAAACCGATGGTCAGGCAGCGGTAGTTGATGTCGTCGAGGATCTCCAGCGAGGGGAGCCGGCGGTACATGGCGCCGAGCCGCTTCTTTTTCAGGGAACGTTCCTGGAGCAGGTACATGACGCCCGCGCAGAAGGCCACGGCAAAGGCCGCGTAGCCGGCAAAGGCCACGATGGTGTGCACCCCCAGCCAGCCGCTCTTCAGGGCCGGGTTCAGCGGGGTGATTTCACGGGAGAAGGATGCCGACGCCAACAGGATGACCAGGGCGACCGGGGTCACGAACGACCCGAGTACGACCGCGCGGTATCTCCGCTGCATGGCCAGGAAGACGCCCACCACGGCCAGGCTGAAAAAGGAGAGGGATTCGTGGAGATTGGTGATCGGCGTATACCCCGCCTCGATATACCTTGAGAAGGTGAACAGGACATGGGCGGCCAGTCCGGCGGTCAATACCCAGCGGGAGGCCCTGCCGAGCCGCTCACCGGGTTGGAGCAGGTACCAGAGATAGAGGAGGGTCGCGACGCTGTAAAGCGCGATCACGATCCAGTAGAGCACACTGTTCATTCGGGCTCCCTTTCTTCCACGCCCAGTTCCCGGAGGCTGAAACCGGGACCGGCCAGCTCCCTGAGAAGGCGATCCGCGGCGTCCAGGGAACTCCGGCCTATGAGGTCCGGCAGACCGTGGGAGATCAGGGAATGCAGGATCTCCTTGGTCACGTGCCCCCCCTTCTTCAGGATCAGCAGCTTTTCGCGCACGGCGCCCAGGATCCGGAGCGCCATCGCGTATTCCTCGCCGTAGCGGAGGTCCAGTTCCTCCCTTATCTCCCTGGCCAGCACCGGGCATTTGCCCCCGGTGGAAACGGTCAGCAGCAGGTCTCCCCGGGCGACCGAGGATGGGGTGGTAAAATCGCTCCGTTCCGGCATGTCGGCAATGTTGGCCGGGATCCTCCACTCGGCCGCTTCCTCGGCGGCGGCCCTGCTTATGGCCTGGTTGCCGGTGGCGACGAACACCAGGAAGGCGCCGGCGAGGTCCCCCCGGCGGTACTCCCTCACCACATGCTCTATCTTCCCCTTTTCCAGCAGGGAACGGAGTCCTCTGGAGATCGTGGGCGCGATGAGCGTAACCCTCGCCCCGGCCTCCAGGAGGGTCCGGCACTTCCGCTCCGCCACCGCGCCGCCGCCGACTATGGTAACGGCCCTGCCGCGAATGTCGATGTTGATCGGGTAATACTTCATTGCCAGCTCCACGTCCGGAACGCCTGATTGTCCTGACCATACGGCCGCGGTAAGTTTATCACAGCAGCGTGGAGTGGGGGAGAAATTTTTCCCCGGCTGGAATTGATGACGCGGGGCAAGGACTTGCCGGTTGAATGCCCGGCGGTGTTCGTTAGCGGAATAAAAGGCGGGGTCGAAACGGCCAAAGCCCGCCGGAGCGGGCTTTGGTTTGTGCAACGGCACGGAGTGTCAGGAGGGCGAGACCCGCCTGACACTGTCCGACCGTATCGTTAGTTGGTTTCTGATTCGGAAAGCGGGGATTTAATTGGTGCAGCCGGAGTGCTCGGCCTTCCCCATATTACTCCTGGCGGAAAACGAGCCCTTGAACTCGGCGCCGCAGGAGTACCTGACCACTTCCATCCTGAAATTCGGCTTGATCTCGTCGATGATCGTCTCTATCGCATCGCTGCCGCAATCGATGCAATGTTTGCGAAGATACCTCATTTACTTCTCCTTTTTCTTGATTATTTCCCTTTCGGGGCAAGTTTATATGCCGGGCCGCAGACCGGCGCTCCCGGCAGGGGATGCCCGCCGGCGGACACGAAGACTCCGTTGCGCCCCCAACACACCGGTGGAGGGTAGACGATTAAGATTACAGCCATGCGAAATCCACGTAAAAGGTGCTCAACAAACGATTTGATTGACCTGCTCGAAATGAGGCGGACAAACAGTTGCTGCGCGGATTGTCTGGACTGCCGAAAGAAACGGAAAAAATACAGCTTTCCGTGAATCTGACATTATTACATCGTTACGAGGATAAAATCAATAACTAAGTTCGACATTGTGGTGATAACGAGACGCCCTGCTGGACGTTGAACCGGAAATGCGTCATGTCCCCGTCGCGGGTGGCGCATCGATTGGACACCGGCCCACTTGCGCGGCGGGCAGAATGATCAATACTGTTAGCTGACAGTCATTCCAACCACGCGGAGGTGCCGCATGCAACGAATTCTGTGCCTTTCCTTCATGACCCTGCTGTTCTTCACGACCCCAAGTCTGGCCGGAGTCCTGGAGGATCTGTCCCGCGAGATGCTCCCGTCGCTCCAAAGCCAGAGCACCCTGGACAACGCCACCGTTGTCAAGGGACTCAAGGAGGCGCTGGCCACCGGCACCGAGCGGGCGGTGACCCAGGTTGCCCGCACGGACGGATATTTCGGCAACCAGTTGATAAAGATACTTCTGCCGGCAAAGCTCCAGAAAGCCGCGGATCTCCTGGGGTCCGTGGGTTACAGGAAAGAGGTCGACGAGCTTGTGCTCAGCATGAACCGGGCCGCGGAACGGGCGGCCCCGAAGGCTGCCGGCTTCTTCGGCGACGCCATCAGGCAGATGACCTTCGAGGACGCCAGGGGCATCCTGACCGGCGGAGACACGGCAGCAACCAAATTCTTTGAAAAGAAGACCCGGGCCAAGCTTTTCGACGCATTCAAGCCGACCGTATCGGAGAGCATGGGACAGGTGGGGACCGCTCGCGCGTACAAGGATATGATCGGGAAATACGACCAGCTCCCCCTTGCCGCCATGCTGGGGACCCCTTCCCTGGATCTTGACGAGTACGTCACCAACAAGGCCCTGGACGGCCTGTTCAGCGTGCTGGGTCAGGAAGAGCAAAAGATCCGGACCAACCCCGCGGCCAGAACCACGGATATACTGCGGACAGTGTTCGGCGGCCGCTGACCCGGGCATACCGCTCCCTACCCCTTTTGCAGCAGCCACATCTGGGCCTGGCGCGGCGGCATGGCGAAGCTGAAATAGTCGCCCGACACATGCATCTCGTGGCCGTGGATCGTGCAGCGATAACCGCCGTGGCGCAGGCCCCAGGTCCAGATGGTCGGGTGCCGCCATTGCCTGGCCTTGTTGATCGCCACGATCCCACGGTCGCCGCTGGCGAAGACGATGAAGCCGTCGTGCTCGTAGAGCGGCCGCTGTTCCCTGCCCCGCCATAGGTGCCTGGATTGATTTCTGTTTCCATCCAACCCGGTCTCCCGTCAATTGTATCGCCAATTATTTCAGGATACTTTGCTGATGATTTTCCAAACCTGCCATGCAATAATATGAATATGCAAAGGGGGTGATTATATGAAATGCGAATACAGCGACGGCATGAAGGTCGATTATTCGGGATCCCTCCGCATCAGGAAAGGTGAGGAGGTGAACGTCTATATCACCGAAGACTTCATTCCGGCCAACGTGAAGGGTTACCTCTCCAAGGCCGAGAGTGAGCAGAGCTGCGAAGAACTGAGGAAGATCGCAAAGGTCGTGACGGCTACGGTAGGGAGCCGTGTGTGCATCCATGAATAGCCGAACCGGCCGGCATGTGATCTGAAGCGATGAAAGGGGCCGTCTCCGGCGAGGGGATGACCCCTTTTTCTGTTCCAAGCTGCCGGAAGCGGGTAACGGGCCGAGCCCCTCCAGCTTCGCCTCAAGGTCAGGGGGCAGCCTTGTCTATAGATCGGACAATCGGGTCCGGCCGGTTGCAGGGAAGCGCGCCCATGTCCTTTGAAGCATTCACACGTTCAGGCGGGTAACCCGCCCACCACCGCCCTGGCCCGCTCCTGCAATGCCAGATCCTCGGGAGCCGAAGGGGACACCGTAATCCCGTGCGGCAGGGTACGTCCCTCGTGGTCCACGTGCACGAAGGTGACGAACCCGTCCATCACGAACTCCCCCTTTCCCTGCATACGGACGTAGGTATGCAGGGAAGTGCGCCCCGCAAGGATGACCTTGCTCTCGAAGACGACTATCTCGCCCGGGTGCACCGGCCGCATGAAGGTCATGCCGTGGATTTTCACACAGACTATGTTTTCCGGTCGCGTAAGGCCGGCGGCTGCGATGAATCCCGCTTCCACGAACCATTCGGCGCTCCGGCCCGCATACAGCGTGCCGTGGTGGTTCAGGTCCTCGTTCTTGACCAGGCGATTGTTGGTAATGGTTACCGGTTCCATGTCGCCTCCTGCTCCTTCTTTTCCTCTTTGACCGTTATGGGACAACCCGGTGTACCGGCATAAAAAACAATAATTTCAGCGGGTTCATCCCCCTCGTTTGTCCCGTAATGCCACCTGTCAACCACCTCCACGATTGGGTCCCCCGCCTCCAGGTGAAGCGTCCTGCCCTGGTCGGTCGCCACGGTCAGGGTCCCGCGCAGCAGGACCCCCGCGTTAATTACCGGATGCTTGTGGAGCGGCAGTTTCTCTCCGGGAGGGATTGTAATCTTGAGTATGGTGACCTCCGGGCTGCCGGTCGGATAGCCGGGAAGCTTCGCCCCGTCCCAACTGGAGTCCGTCCTGGAGAGGACCTGGACCGAGCAGGAAGCGGTGTCACCGGCCCAGGCGGAGCACGACAGAATAAACGCGAGACCTATCCCGAAAACGGTCCTTTTCACTGTCCTGTCCCTTCCCCTTCATCCTTTGCCTCTTCCACGAAAACCAGCAACTGCTCGGCCCCGATGGAAAACGCCTCCTCGACCCTCCCCTTGACGCGTACCTTCGACCCCACCGACGGAAGTGTTCTCCTGGTAACCACCGGGATTTCTCCGGTGTTGTCCTTGACCCGAAAATACCTGACAACCAGGAGGGAAGCCCTGTCCGTTACCTGCCCCGAGATGGTCAGGGTTTTCTTCTCGTATTTCCTCGGTTCCTTCAGGATATTCCCAATCGGCGTGTGAGCAACTCTCGTGAAATAGACGTATGACCCGATACACACAAGCAGGATTATCGCAAATCCAACAGCAACCTTCATGCTCCCTCCTTCACTCCCGGGAACCCGCTTGCCGGGTCGCTCGGGACATCCCTGTTTTCCCTCATTTGCAAGGTGGCACAGATGGCCACCCGCCACATTCACCGTGCACTCCGCACAGCATAAAAGCAAGTGACGCCGAGGTCAAGTTACCAATCCAAATCCGGCACATTAATTCCTCACCCCTTCAGTGGGGCGGTTTGCGGCACGATGAACATACCCTTTCCCGATCTCCCGCTCAGGGGGATTTCTGTTCGATTGTCGTCCATGCGTGTAAACCATTCGCGCCTCAATCCGTTTTGGTGGATAAAAGCAGCTTCACAGGAATGCTGTCCACAACAACGGAAAGGAGAACAACGAACATGAGACAAGCTAAGATGGCTATCGCAACAACCGCGGTCCTTGCGGCCCTTATCGGCATCGGCACCGGCGCTTCGGCGTATCCCGGAGGCGGACCGGGCGTGGAGCACGGCAAAGGGAAGGTGGAGTGCAGGAAGGGAGGCGGCCACCGGATGGGTCCGGGCGCGCGGCTCGACATGATGACCGCCCACCTCGGATTGACGCCGGAACAGAGGTACAAGATACTGCCGATACTCGATGAGGAATTCAAGGAGATGAAGGCGGTGCGCGCCGACGAGAACCTCACCCGTGCCCAGACACGGACCAAGATGCTCGCAATCCATGACAAGAGCTTCGAGCGGATAAAGGGGATCCTTACCCCGGAACAGCAGAAGAAGGCCGACGAGTTGAAGACAAAACTGGCTGAAAAGCATAAATTCCGGCAGGGAAAGACGGCTCAGCCGCCGGCCGGACCGCAGAAATAAGGAATACGGCCGGGGTGTCGCCACGTCGCGGGCGGCACCCCGATGGCCGGAACAGGTAACAGAAAAGCCCGGATAACGGGCTTTTCTGTTTTCACATCAGGTCTCCGGCCCGGAACACCGTCAGGACATCCCCCCATGCAGCCGACGCGCGAACAGCCATGAGCCTGCAAGGCACGCCGCGCTTTGCATGAGAAGCGTGGACGTCACTCCGACCCTGTCCGCCAGCGCGCCGGCAAGCAGGCTCCCCAGAGGCATCATCCCCATCAATGCCATTGTGTAAAGGCTCATGATTCTTCCGCGCTTGTCTTCCTCCACGACCGTCTGCAGGATGGTATTGCTCGCTGCCAGTTGAGTTATTACCCCGAAGCCGGTCACGAACAGGAAGGGAATGGAAAGCCAGATCGAACGGCTTACGGCGAACAGGGCCATACCAATGCTGAAGGTGGTTATGGCATACGAGATGATCCTGCAGAGCCTCCCGGTCTCGCGAAGGGAAGCAAGATAGACGGCTGCCGTAAAAGCGCCGACCCCTGACGCGGTCATGAGGAAACCATAGGTATGTGCGCCGCCGTGGAGAATCCTGCCGGCAAACACCGGGAGGAGGACCGTGTACGGCATGCCGACCAGGCTGACGAGCACGACCAGCAGCAGGACGGCCCGGATAGGGCCGTTCCGCCAGGCGTAGGCGAATCCTTCACGCAGGTCTTCCACTATCGAGCCGTCGGATTTAACCTGCGTACCCGGCCGAAGCTTCATCGCCAGCAGGGCCGCGATGACCGCCAGATAACTCACTCCGTTAATGAGGAAACATAACCCCTCACCCACGGTGGCAATCAATATGCCTGCCAGCGAGGGTCCGATCAGTCTGGCGCCGTTGAAGATCGACGAGTTGAGCGCGATGGCGTTGCCCAGATCGCTCCGGTCCTCGACCATCTCGACCGTGAAGGAGTGGCGGACCGGCATATCCATGGCATTCACGATGCCGAGCACAATGCTCAGCACGACGATATGCCAGACCGCCACGCTCCCGGCAAGTACGAGCACGGCCAGGGTGAAGGCCTGCGCCATGGACAGCAGCTGGGTGAAGATCAGGATGCGTCGACGGTTCATTCTGTCGGCAAGGACACCGGCGATGGGCGACAGGACCAGGCTCGGGATCTGGCTGGTGAACCCGATCACTCCCAGCAGCATGGCAGAACCGGTCATGCGGTAGACCAGCCAGCTCATCGCTACCTGCTGGAGCCATGTCCCGATCAGGGATAGTCCCTGCCCGGCAAAGAACAATCGGTAGTTCCTGTGCCGCAGTGCGGAAAGCATATTCGACGACGTTCCCAATCCCAACCCCATTAACCTGCACCCGACCCAGGCGTTTTTCTATCTCGCTTCCATCCGGAAAGCGTCGACAGGGGCCGGGGCGGAACTTCCCCGAAGCCCCGGCCCGTCCCTGATGGACATTTTTCAGGGGTTTCCGGATGGAAACGAGCTAAGCTGCGCGTTACTCACTCGTTTGCCGACGGGCCGGACACCTGGATGCATCCGTGAAATGAAAGCAGTACCTGCAATGACTGCATGGGATTATGGACTCCGGCCGCCCCTCGATGGTCTTTCGGGCCCACGCGGGATCCGCTAGGATCCCCCGGCCAACGTAAATCAGGTCCGCCATGCCGTCCCGCAAGGCCCGCTCCGCAAGGTCGGGATGACGGATACCGCCTCCGCCAATAACCGGAATACCTACCACCCGCTTGGCCTCGTGGGCCAGGTGCAGCCTTCCGGAATAGGGGCTTCCCTCCGGCTGAACCGAAGCAGGTATGCCGCTGCCGAAGGACACGTCCAGCACACGCGCTCCCTCCCGCTCCAATGCGGAAGCGGTGGACAGTCCATCCGACAGGGCCAGGCCCCGTCTGTTGCTGTCCGCGATGCCGAGCCTGCAGGTAACCAGGGCTCTCCCTTCCGCTTCCAGAGAAACGGATCGGAACACCTCAAGGAGCAATCGTCCACGATTTTCAAGGCTCCCCCCATAGCGATCCATCCGCCGGTTCTTCAAGGGGGACAGGAATTGACTGAATAAATACCCGTGGGCTCCATGGATCTCGATGATATCGAACCCTGCCTCCACAGCTCTGCGGGCAGCGGTCCCGAATGCCTCCCGAATGCGGACCAAGGCGGAAACCATTATCTGCTGTTTCACCAAGCGCAACAATATGGACGCATAATGTCGCCAGGTGCGGCGTTGCGTTTCCACGAGAGCGGTCGCTCCGGCATGGTGGATCTGGATCCCTGCGACTGCTCCGCCTGCGTGAATAATGCCTGCCAACCGGGCAAGACCTTCACCGTGCCTGTCACTGTAGATTCCAAGCTGGCGCCTGCCAATCCTTCCTTCGGGCAAGACGGCCGTCCCTTCCACGATAATCAGTCCCGGTCCCGTGGATCGCCGGTAGTGTTCCAGGTGCGCGCGGGTGACCAGGCCGTCATCTTCCGCCAGGAACGTGACCATGGGAGGCATCACTATTCGGTTCGGCAAGGTGAGCCTGTCGATGTGAAACGGCGTCAACAGAAGCGGATAGTTCATCTTCACCCCCTTGTATCCGGGATATTTTTTCAGGGACGATTGACTAAAGGCCCGTTGTCCGACAATGTGTACACCGCTACAGATGATTCGAATGCAGACAGGGGTCGTTACAAAGAATACCATAACAAAAAACCTATACGAAAGGCTCCATGTAATAACAACGGCTTAGGGAAATTCCCGAATCTGTTCCTTGATTTGGTATGTACGTTGCTAAGAATTCAAACTGCACATTCGTAATTGGCCAGTTCTTATGCTGCCCTCCGAACGACCTCACTTTTCCGCAAGTGAACAGAAACCCGTTGCCTTTCGTTTCACGAGGTCATTCATTTCGAGGGTTCATTTACACCCTTTCAGACGATAGTTTCCCATCGTGTCACATGCCATGTTTCGTACCAGTCACTTCTCCCACCATACGGCCGCCTCGAGAAATCACTGGAAACGATGGTACACTAGCAGGAGCAATTACCCGCTGCCGTTGTGAACGCCCCTTGAGCACGGCAGTGCGCCGACAAAACCGGCAAGGGCTTAACCATGGGAAAAGGAGCTGTCATGGAAACAACAAAATTGAATGGTATCCCGATCGAGGCTTCGAGGGTCGCCCTGGGCACGTGGGCCATCGGCGGCTGGATGTGGGGCGGCACGGACGAGGAGGAATCGATCCGGACGATCCACGCCGCCCTCGACCATGGGATCAACGTCATCGATACCGCTCCCGTATACGGTTTCGGCCGTTCCGAAGAAATAGTGGGCGAGGCCGTTGCCCGCTACGGCGGAAGAGACAGGATAATCATCGCCACAAAGGCGACCCTGGAGTGGCGGGACGGACGGGTCCACCGCAACTCCACTCCCGGGAGGATCGCCGTCGAGATAGAGGATTCCCTGCGCAGGCTTAAAACCGACTATATCGACCTGTACCAGATACACTGGCCCGACCCCCTCGTTCCGATCGAGGAAACCGCCGGCGCAATGGCGGAGCTGCGCAAGGCCGGCAAGATCCTGGCCATCGGGGTAAGCAACTATTCACCCTCCCAGATGGAAATCTTTCGCCGGGCAGCGCCGCTGCACTCATGCCAGCCGCCTTACAACCTTTTTGAACGACAGATCGAGCAGGACGTGCTGCCGTATTGCAAGGAGCACGGCATTGCCCTGCTGACCTACGGTGCACTCTGCCGGGGCCTGCTCAGCGGCAGGATGGCAACCGATACACAATTTACAGGGGACGACCTGCGCAAGTTCGATCCCAAATTCAAGCAACCGCGTTTCGACCAGTATCTGACCGCCGTCAGCCGGCTGAGCAGCCTTGCCCGGGAACGCTACGGCAAAGGCGTGATGGAGCTGGCGGTACGCTGGATCCTCGATCAGGGCGTGGAAATCGCGCTTTGGGGAGCGCGGCATCCGGGCCAGGTGGCGGCTGTCAACGGGGTCATGGGTTGGTCGCTGAGCGAAGACGACAAGGCAGAGATCGATGGAATCCTGAAAGAAACCATAACCGATCCGGTCGGCCCGGAATTCATGGCGCCGCCTGC
>JARKPN010000079.1 GCA_029975275.1 Geobacteraceae bacterium
TTGGCCTGGTCGGCCGCCGAGGAGACCGCCTCCGATATCCGCTGCAGGCTCGTGGTCATCTCCTGGGTGGTGGCCGACTGCTGTTCGGCGGCGGTGGCGATCTGGGCTACCTTGTCGTCGAGCAGCGACACCAGTGAAAGGATCTCTGATACGGCCTGTCCCGATTTCTCGGACGCAGCCGCCCCGAGCCTGATCTTTTCGGCCTCTCCCTCCATGGACTGGACCACTCCCCTGGTCTGGTCCTGGATCCCCTTGATCATCTGGGATATCTCACGCGTGGCCTTGCCGGTCCGTTCCGCCAGCCTGCGGACCTCGTCGGCCACTACGGCGAAGCCCCTGCCGTGTTCACCGGCCCGTGCCGCCTCGATGGCGGCATTCAGGGCAAGCAGGTTCGTTTGGTCCGCGATCTCCTCGATGGTGACGACGATCTCCTCGATCTTGTCCGAGCTCCGTCCCAGGTCCTGGACGATCTCGCAGGTCCGTATGGCCCCCTGGGAGAGGTTTTCCATCAGGGCCGCCGTCTCCATGATCACCTGCTCGCTGCCCCGGGCCGCGTCGCTGGTCTGTTTCGCGCTCTCGGCAGCCAGGCAACAGTTGCGGGCTATCTCCTCGGCTGTGGCGTGCATCTCTTCGGCCGCGGAGGCGGACGAGGCGGACTGCATGGTGGCGTCGCTGACGGCTGCTTCGAGGCTGTCGGAGCTGGTCTTCAGACTGTGGGTGCTGGACCCGAGCAGATCGATGGCGGTCGCGAGCTTGCCGATTACCCCGAGGGTCCGTTCCGCCATGCTGTTGATCTTGACCGCCAGCCGTCCCAGTCCGCCCCCGTAGGGTACCGATGCCCTGATGGTCAGATCGCCGGACTCTATAGCTTCGACCACTTTGGAAACGATTGCCAATGGATCGGCAACCGACTTGAAGACCAGATAGCCGAACAGCGCTCCGAGAGCCATGTTCAGTGCCAGGATCGTCCCGGCGGTGAGGATCATCCAGCTTGACGCCTGGGACACGTACTCCTGGAGGCCGGCCGGGGCACCGCCTGCGGCCACCTCCACGGAGATGCCGTGGATTGCATGCACGCCGGCTGCACCGGCTGCAGCGATGAAGGCGAGATTGCAGATCACCATCCAGCCGATCTTGTGCCTGAGCTTCATCCCCATGTACCAGGCATACGGACTGGACAGGATGCCCGCCTTGTCGGGCGATGCTTTTCCCATGTCTGCAGGGCCGCTTGTGTTTTCCCTTGCCATCGCATTGAATATCAAGTCTTTTTTCATCTGTCCCCCTTCTCCTTTGCCGGGTTCGCCGGATTCACTGCCGCCGCAAACAGGCCATATCTTTCATAATCGGCAATCCCGGGAAAAAGTTTAACGGAAATATCTCCCCCTGAGGGGCACCTTGTCCGATGAAGAAGCCCTGCAAATGTCCGGTCCGTGGATTTTTGCCCTGAGGATGGTAAAGTTGACGGAAGCAACATGGGGCAGGGGAGGGATGACCCGGATCGTGGCGGATTTCAACACCCGGCCCCGGAGAGGATGCTGAATTATGGACAACCTGCTGGCGGCCCGGGTGTTGATGGGCGTCTCACTCGGCTTTCACATCATCTACGCCACCATCGGGATCGGGCTGCCTTTGATGTTGATGATCGCGGAATGGCTTTCTCTTCGCACCGGCGACGAGGGGTGGCACCTGACAGCCCGCCGCTGGATTCGTCCGGCAGCGGTGCTGTTCGCCATCGGCGCCGTGTCGGGCACCATCCTGTCGTTCGAGCTGGGGCTGCTCTGGCCCCGGTTCATGGAGTTCAGCGGTCCGCTCATCGGGCTGGCCTTCTCCATGGAGGGGTTCGCCTTCTTCACCGAGGCGATCTTCCTGGGCCTCTATCTCTACGGTGAACGGCGCCTCACCCGCAAGGTCCAGTTTCTCTGCACCATACCGCTTACGCTTGCCGCAGCCGCCTCGGCCGTGTTTGTCATCAGCGCCAACGGCTGGATGAATACCCCCACCGGCTTCAGCATGGTGAACGGCAGCCTGGCCGAGGTGAGGCCGTGGCGGGCCTTTGCAAACCCGGCCTGGTTCCACGAGGCGGTCCACGGCACCCTGGCAGCCTATGCGGCGACCGGCTTCGCCATGGCCGGGCTGCATGCCTGGTCGCTTTTGCGCGGCCGGGACTCGGCGCTGAACCGGCGGGCGCTCACCCTGTCCCTGGCAGTGGCGGGGATCTGCCTTCCGCTCCTGCTGGTCTCGGGCGACTGGGCCGCCTGGTCGGTGGCCCAGAATCAGAAGCCCAAGCTGGCAGCCATGGAGGCCCACTTCACGACCCAGCGGGGCGCGCCGCTGGTGGTCGGCGGCTGGCCCGACCCGGAATCCGGCCGGGTCCTCTACGGCATCCGGGTCCCGAAGCTCCTGAGCCTGCTGGCCCACCGGGACCCCGACGCGCTAGTGGAGGGACTGGACGCCTTTCCTGCCGGGGACGTGCCGGACCCTCGCCTGGTGCACCCCTTCTTCAACCTGATGGTAGGCTCGTTCATGGTCATGTCCGCCACGGCCGGCTGGTACTGGTGGCACCGTTGGCGCCGTCGGGGGGCCGAACCGGGCAGGAGGCTGCTGTGGGTCGTGCTGTGTGCCTCGCCGCTGGGGATCCTTGCCCTGGAGAGCGGCTGGCTGGTGACGGAGTTCGGCCGTCAGCCCTGGATAATCCAGGGCATTATGCGCGTCTCCCAGGGGGTAAACCCGAGCGGCGACATGGCTCTGCTGCTGGCGATCTTCCTGGTTCTGTACCTGGTGCTCACTATGGGGCTGCTCTGGATGCTG
Organism: Geobacteraceae bacterium; assembly: GCA_029975275.1. Classification (GTDB taxonomy): domain Bacteria; phylum Desulfobacterota; class Desulfuromonadia; order Geobacterales; family Geobacteraceae; genus RPRC01. The sequence goes on from JARKPN010000079.1 coordinate 2,809, forward strand.
CTCCCCCGGCGGGGGGAAAGGTAGGGAAGGAAGAGAACGTGGGGAAAGGGGGAAGGGATGTTTAGCAGCGTGGATCTGGCAGCGGCGGTATTGCTGCTCGGGCTGGTCATGTATGCGGTCTTCGGCGGCGCCGATTTCGGCGGGGGGATCTGGACGGCCCTCGCCTCCGGCCCCAGGAAGAGGGAGCAGCGGGAAGGGTTGTTCAACGCCATCGGCCCGGTCTGGGAGACCAACCACGTCTGGCTGATCTTCGTGGTGGTCACCCTGTTCACGGCCTTTCCCAAGGGATTCAGTGTCATTTCCACGACACTCATGACTCCCCTGGTCATAGCCCTGGTAGGGATCAACTTCCGGGGAGCCGCTTTTGCCTTCCGCCATTTCGGCAGACAGACCGGGAGGAACGTCCCCCTGATGGCCAGAGTCTTCGAGATTGCCAGCATCCTGACCCCGTTCAGCCTCGGCATGGCGGTCACCGCCACCGGCAGGTTGCCCGTGCCGGAAGAAGGCGCCGTTGCCGGTACCGGTTCCTGGGTGTCGCCCTTCACGCTGATGGGCGGAATAGTGGGGCTGGCAATCTGCGCCTACCTGGCGCCGGTCTACATGGCGGCACGGACCGACGGCGAGCTGCGGGAGGATTTCCGCCGGCAGGCCATGGCCGCCTCCCTGGCCCTGGGCGCCCTCACCACCCTGGCGATACCGCTCGCGTGGCTCGACGCCCCGCGCTTTGCCGAGCGGCTGTCTGGTCCGCCGGCGCTGACGGTCGTGTCCCTGGGGGTCGTCTGCGGCGTCGCCACCCTGGTGCTCCTGTGGCGGCGCAGCTTTACCCTTGCCCAAGTGTCCGCCGCCGGTACGGTGGCCCTGACCATAGCCGGCTTCGGTGCCGCCATGTTTCCCGACCTGCTCGTGGACCGGCTTACCCTGGAGGCTGCCGCGGCGCCACGGGCCACCCTGAGGGCGTTCCTGGCGGTGCTCCCCATCGGTATGCTCATCCTGGCGCCCTCGCTGCTGTTCCTCTACCTGACCTTCCGGAGAGACCCGGAGGGTGCGGAGGATCAGGGGGAGGACCAAAGGATCTGAAACAGGACGATGCTGCTACAGCTTGCAGCGGAGCAGCTTCTTGCCCTGCTCGAACAGGACCTCGATCTTGTTCGGCTTGATGACCGTCTTCACCACCCCCAGTCCGAACACCGGGTGGGCCACCAGGTCATTCACACAGTAGCTACCCTCCATGTCATAGGGTATCGCCCGGGTCCGGTCCATGGCCGGCGACAAAGACTCCCATTCCTTCCGGTCCTCGGCTCCCTGGCCTTTTCCGGGCTTGCGGGGAGCGGATGCGGTCCTGCGCACCGTCTCGCCCCGGGCAGGCGTTTTCTTCTCCACTTTATCCCGGTAGTTGTGCACGCCATGGCAGGTATTGCACTCGACCCTGACCACCCTTTCCCCTACCATGGCTACAATCGTGTGGTTCAGTATGGAACGGCAGCGGGTACAGACAGCCTCGATGATATCCCCTGCCGACAGATTGACGGTCCTCATGCCGATACTCCCTTTGATATGAAAAGCCCGGCCCCTGCTGCGGACAGGTGTCGGCAACGGACCGGGCGCACTGAATGTGAAGGCGGCCTGAATCCGTAAAAGGGTCGCGGATTCAGGATGTTTGCAAAAACGCAGAAAGCCCCGGGGGAACCCGGGGCTTCCATGTGCCGCAGCGAGTATGTGTCCTAGACTCTGGTGACGTTGGCCGCCTGCAACCCTTTAGGACCCTTGGTCACTTCAAAGGTCACCCTATCGCCTTCAGCCAGGGACTTGAAGCCGTCGCCGATGATGGCGGAGAAGTGAACGAACACGTCCTCTCCGTTCTCCTGCTCGATAAAGCCGAACCCCTTGCTGTCATTGAACCATTTTACCGTTCCGTTTACCATGTACTTACCTTCTCCTCGAACCTTCTCTTTGAATTTATCGCGGCTGGGTGCCGCGACGTGGGGAAAGCTTACAGCTTTCATACGCGAATGTCAATCGTTTGAACAGCCCTTGGCGACAGGTTTTCCACAAACCTTTCCACAGTGCGCTTGCGTCTCTCGACAGCGGTGATAACCTTCTTTCAATCCGCTCGTCTACTCCACGTATTGAAAGGCTCGAAACGACCCAATGGAAACGGAAGCCCTGGTTGACCTGATATACGTTCTGGCCTTTTTCCTGGGCGGGCTGACCCTGGCGGTGGTCCCCATGCTCCTTTCCCTGCTGCTGGCGCCCCGGCGCACCAGGACCATGGGCCGGAAGACGCTCCAGGCCATCGAGTGCGGGGTGGAGCCCATCGGACCCACCTGGATACGCTACGGCGTGGTCTACTACCTCTATGCCCTTATCTTCGTGGCCTTCTCGGTGGACGTGCTGTTCCTGCTCCCGGTGGCGGCCGTCTACAACGAGACCCCGGGCTGGCTGGATCTGGCCGAGGTCATCCTTTTTATCGGCATCCTGGCGCTCATCATCGTCTATGCCTGGAGGAAGGGCGTGTTTTCATGGAAGACCGGACAAGAATACCGGAGGGGCTGATCCACTTCGACCGGCTCGACCGGGTGTTCGGCCTGGCCCGGGCCAATTCGCTCTGGCCCATGACCTTCGGCCTGGCCTGCTGCGCCATCGAGATGATGGCCACCGGCGCCTCCCGGTTCGACATGGCCCGGTTCGGCTGCGAGGTGTTCCGGCCTTCGCCGCGCCAGTGCGACCTCATGATCGTCTGCGGCACGGTGAACAGGAAGATCGCCCCGACCATCATCACCCTCTGGGACCAGATGCCCGAGCCCAAGTGGGTCATCGCCATGGGGAACTGCGCAATCTCGGGCGGCCCGTTCCGGTTTCCCGGACAGTATGCGGTGGTGGAGGGCGTTGACCAGTTGATCCCGGTGGACGTGCACGTGCCCGGCTGCCCGCCGCGGCCCGAGGCCCTGCTGGAGGGGATACTGAAGCTGGAGGAGAAGATCACCGGACACCGGCGGTGGCCGGTGGTGAAGAATGAAGGATGAGGGGGATGAGGCCGATCCATGTGGTTTGACGATCTGAAGGATGGATTTTCGGAAAGCGTCTGGCAGGAGGACGCCGCTCCCTACCTGGTGGAGACCAATCACGCCGCCCGGGGGGCCGACCTGGAGACCACGGTGCCGGCCGAGCGGGTGGCGGACGCGGCCCGGGTCATGTATGAGGCCATGTTCAGCCTGGAGGCCATCACCGGCATGGACTGGATCGTGGAGGGGCGGATGGAGCTGGTCTACGATTACGTCCAGTTCAGCTCCGGCCGGCGCGTGACCGTACGCGCCTCGGTGCCGCGGGAAGCGCCCGGGCTTCCGACCGTGTCGATGATCTATCCCGGCGCCGAGTGGCACGAACGTGAGGCCCGGGACTTCTTCGGGTTCATCTTCATCGGGCACCCGGACCCGACGCCGCTCCTGCTCCCCGAGGACGCTGATTTCCATCCCCTGAGAAAGGACTTTACCGGTTGAGCATCGACGACCAGAGCATCCACGCCGAAACCTTCATCCTCAACCTGGGGCCCCAGCACCCGGCCACCCACGGCGTGCTGCGCATCAAGCTGACCATGGACGGAGAATACATCGTGGATGCCGAGCCGGTGATCGGCTACGGCCACCGGATGCACGAGAAGATGGGGGAGAACCGGAGCTACGCCAAATTCCTTCCCAACGCCTCCCGCATGGATTACGTGGGCGCGCTGCTGAACACCCACTGTCACGTGGCCGCGGTGGAGCGGCTGGCGGGCATCACCGTGCCCGAGCGGGCCGAGTTCATCAGGGTAATCACCGCCGAGCTCAACAGGGTCTCCTCGCATCTCCTCTGGATGGGCGCCTTCCTGGTGGACCTGGGCGCCTTCACCCCGCTTCTGTATACTTTCGACGATCGGGAAGATATTCTCGACCTGCTGGAATCGATCACCGGCTCGCGGCTCACCTACTGCTACTACCGTTTCGGCGGGGTCTGCAACGACATCGACGACGATTTTATCGCGGGAACGCGCAGTTTCATCGAACGCATGCGCTCGCGCATGCCCATGTATCATTCCCTGGTCACGGAAAACATCATCTTCCGCAAGCGCTGCGAGGGGATCGGCGGGGTCCCGGCCGAGACCTGCCGCCGCTACGGCGCCACCGGCCCGGTGCTGCGCGGTTCGGGGGTGTGCTACGACGTGCGGCGGAACGAGCCCTATTCGGTCTACCCGCTGTTCGACTTCAGCGTCCCGGTCTACCCCGAAGGTGACTGCATGGCCCGCTACCGGGTCAGGATGGACGAGATCGTGGAGAGCCTGCGCATCGTGGAGCAGGCACTGGAGCGAATCCCTGCCGGACCGGTCATGGCGGAGAAGGTGCCGCTGATCCTCAAGCCGGCCAGGGGAGAGTGCTACTTCAACGTGGAAGCGGCCCGCGGCAGCTTCGGCATGCGGATTGTCAGCGACGGCTTGGACGCGCCATACCGGCTCAAGGTGCGCTCCCCCTGTTTCTCCAACTTCAGCCTGTTCCGGGAGTGCGTCCGCGGGACCCTGCTTGCGGACGCCCTGGCGTTCCTGGGGAGCCTGGACCTGGTGATACCGGAGATTGATCGGTGAGGTATGACGGATATGCCCCATGACTGGCTTTGGGAAACCGTCCGCCTCCTCCTCTACCTGGTGGGGCTGATAGGGTTCGCCGCCTTCAACGCGGCCTACCTTTCCCTGCTGGAACGGAAGGAGCCGGCCTGGTTCCAGCTGCGTCGCGGCCCCACCGAGGCGGGTCCCCTCGGGCTGCTGCAGCCTGTGGCAGACGGCATCAAGCTGCTGGGGAAGCAGCTGCTGGTGCAGGGTGGGGCCGATGTGCTGCTGTTCAAGATAGCCCCGGTGGCGGTGGTCATCCCCTCCATCATGTGCCTGGTACTGATCCCCTTCAGCGAGACCATGGGCGCCCGCGACATCAGCCTGGGGCTGCTGGCGGTCTACTCGTTCGCGGCCATCAACGTGCTGGCCACCATGCTGGGGGGATGGGCCTCCCACAACAAGTACTCCAGCATCGCCGCGGCCCGGGTGGTGGCCCAGAACATCGCCTACGAGATCCCGCTGCTGCTGGTCATCATCGCCCTGGTCATGGTCACCCACACCTTTGACCTGCGCGAGATCGTGGCCCAGCAGGCCGGAGGGTTCTGGAACTGGAATGTACTGCGCTTCGGCGCGAGCCCGCTGATGCCGCTGGCCTTTCTGATCTACTTCATCTGCATGCTGGCCGAGGCAAACCGGGCGCCGTTTGACATGGTGGAGGCCGAGAGCGAGCTCATCGCCGGGGCCTTTACCGAGTATTCGGGCATGGGGTTCGGGCTGTTCTTCATCGCCGAGTACGTCAACGTAGTGGTCGGGTCCTCCATCGGCGCCGTCCTGTTTCTGGGGGGGTGGCACTGTCCGTTCGGTCTGCTGCCGGGCCTGCACTGGTTCCTGATCAAGCTCTACCTGCTCTGCTTCGCCGTGATCTGGGTGCGGTGGACCTTCCCCCGCACCCAGATCTACGGGCTCCTGAACCTGTCGTGGAAGGTCCTGATCCCTCTGGCCCTCGCACACCTGATCGTGACCGCCGTGACCGTGAAACTGGTATGAAAAGCGATCTCCGGAGCTACCTGAAAGAGATAATCGGCGGCAGCATCAGCCTGCTGACCGGCATGTGGATCACCCTGCGGCAGAGCTTCCGCAAGCCGGTGACCGTCAGCTACCCGTACCGCACCCTGAAGCTGCCCGAGCGGTTCCGCGGGCACATCGAGCTGAAGGCCGACGAGCAGGGGTGGGCCAAGTGCGTGGTCTGCATGGCCTGCCAGAAGGCATGCCCCTCGTTCTGCATCAAGGTCAACGGCTACAAGCCTGCCGGGATGCCGCGCAAGGTTGCGACCATCTATATCCTGGACTTTACCACCTGCAGCCTGTGCGGCCTGTGCGTGGAGAGCTGCCGGTTCGATGCCCTGATGTTTTCCAGGGAGTACAACCTCGCCTCGTTCCGCAAGGAGGACTACGTGATGGACATGCTGGAACGGCTGAGGAGGAGGCGAATATGTCGGCCGTGAGCCCCCAGGACGCGGCGCAGGCGGCCGCAGCCCTGATCTTCGCCGGATTTGCGGGCCTGACCGTCTTCGGCGCCATTGTGGCGGCCGTTGCCCGGCGGCTGGTGCGTTGCGTCTGCGGCCTGGCCCTGTCCTTCATGGGCCTGGCCGGACTGTACTATTTCCTCCACAGCCCGTTCCTGGCGCTGATGCAGGTGTTGATCTACGTGGGCGCCATCTGCGTGGTCATCATGTTCGCCCTGATGCTGGCAGAGCCTCACGAAGAGCAGATTTCCCGCCGCCGTGAGCTCCTCGGCGGAGCGGCCGGTCTGCTGCTGGCTGGCGCGTTCGCCGTTGCCCTGATCCTCCTGGTCGGCCGCGCCTCCTGGATGCCCCCGGCTGTCCAGACGAACGGAGGCACGGTCCAGGACCTGGGGAGGGCGCTGCTGAACCGGTACGGATTCGCCTTCGAGCTGATCTCGGCGCTGCTCCTGCTGGCAATCATCGGCGCACTGGTGGTGGCCCGTTCCGGAAGGAGGCCGAAACCATGAACTGGCTGTTGATGAACGAGTCCCTTCAGGTCTACCTGGTCATCGGCGTGCTGCTGCTCTGCATCGGGCTGTTCGGCTTCTTCCGCCAGCGCACCCTGGTGGGCATGCTCATCAACGGCGAGCTGATCCTGGCTGGCGCCTCGCTCAACTTCATGGCCTTCTCCCATTTCCTGGCCCCGGACCCGGTGACCGGCCAGGCATTCACCCTGTTCATCATGGGGATCGCCGCCGCCGAGGCAGCCATCGTGCTGAGCATCATGATCGGCGTCTACCGCAACTACCGGTCCATCGAGACGGAGGATTTGAAAGACCTGGAAGGGTGAAAAGTGAAAGAAAGGCGGGGGTCAGGGTGGGGGAGTGGGTTTTTAAGGAATCACGTGAAAGGTGACAAGCTAAAGCATTGATACACCACTCAATCAGCACATACGCCATGCTGGCGGCCGTGCTCGCCCCGCTGGTGGGCGCGCTGCTGGTGATGCTGACCGGCAGGCGCCCCAACCTGCGGGAGGGGTGCTCGTTCGCGGCCGCAACAATGACCTTCGGCATGGCGGCCTGGACGGCCCATGCGGTGCTCGCCGGCGGTCCGCTCAAGCTACGGCTGTTCACCCTGCTGCCCGGGGTGAGCCTGACCCTGCGGGCCGACCACTTCTCGCTGGTGTTCGCCCTGGTGGCGTCGTTCCTCTGGATCGTGACCGTTTTCTACGGCATGGGTTACATGCGGGGCCTGAAGGAGCACGCCCAGACCCGGTTCGGCGCCTGCTTCGCCCTGGCCCTGTTCGGCGCCATGGGGTGCGCCTTCAGCGACAACCTGTTCACCCTCTACCTGTTCTACGAGATCGTCAGCATCACCACCTATCCCCTGGTGGCCCATCACCAGGACCGTGAAGGGTACGAGGGGGGCCGAAAGTACCTGGTCTACCTGACCGGCACGGCCAAGGGGCTGGTGCTCCCGGCCATGGTCCTGACCTACGTGATGTGCGGCACCCTGGACTTCAGCCACAACATCTCTTCGGGGATTTTCCCGGGCAATGCCAACCGCCTGCTGGTGACCGTCACCTACGCCTGCATGATCCTGGGGTTCGCCAAGAACGGGGTGATGCCGTTCCACAACTGGCTCCCCTCGGCCATGGTGGCGCCCACGCCGGTCAGCGCCCTGTTGCACGCGGTTGCGGTGGTGAAGGTGGGGGTTTTCGCCACCACCCGGGTCATGCTCTACCTGTTTGGGGTGGACACCATGGCCGCCCTCAACCTGGGGGTGGCCACGGCCTGGTTCGTCTCGTTCACCATCCTGGTCGCCTCGCTGGTGGCCCTCTCCAAGGACAACCTGAAGCTGCGGCTCGCCTACTCCACCGTGAGCCAGCTTTCCTACGTGATCCTGGGCGCGGCCCTGCTGACCCCGGCGGCCATCCAGGGTGGGATGGTCCACATCGTCAACCACGCCTTCTCCAAAATTACCCTGTTTTTCTGTGCCGGGGCCATCTACGTGGCCACCCGTAAGAAGGACATCTCCGAGATGAAGGGGCTGGGCCGGACCATGCCGTTGACCTTCGGCGCCTTTGCCGTGGCGTCCCTCAGCATGATCGGGGTGCCGCCTGTGTCCGGGTTTATCTCCAAGTGGTATCTCCTGACCGGGGCCGTGGCCGCCCACCAGGCCGGCATCGTGCTGGTGCTGCTGGCCAGCACCCTGCTGAACGCGGCCTACTTCGTGCCGGTGGTCTACCACGCCTACTTCGGCGCGGCGCCCGACGGCAGTGGAGGGGAGGGAATGCGGGAGGCATCTCCGGCCCTGCTGGCGCCGCTCCTGATCACCGCGGCCCTGTCCGTGGCGGCCGGTCTCTTTCCGGAGTTCTTCATCGGCATTGTCAAGGGGGTGCTGCCGTGATCATCGTCCGCTTCATCGAGTTTCTGCGTAACCGGCTCAGGACGGTCATCCTGTTCTGTCTGATCTTGCTGGCGCTCCTGGTTCTCGGCGACTGGCTGCTGGTGGGCAGGGAGCACGCCCATACGGCGGCCGAAAGATGGCCCGGGTTCTGGTCCCTGTTCGGCTTTGCCGTCTGTGTGGTCATCATCTTCGTCTCCAAGTGGTACGGGCGCCTGGGGATCATGAAGCCGGAAGACTACTATGGCGATGACTGACCTCTGGATGCATCCCGCACTGACCCTGCTCCTGGGAGCCGCCCTGGTCCCGTTCTTGAGGGGACGCGCCCGCTCCGTGCTGCTCGTTACCGTACCGGTCCTGGCGTTCCTCCAGGTGCTGGCCATGGAGCCCGGCATCTACGCTAGCGTCAGCTTCCTTGACCGGGAGCTGGTGTTCGGCCGGGTGGACCGGCTGAGCCAGGTGTTCGGTCACATCATGACCCTCATGTGCATCCTGGGGAGCCTGTACGCCCTGCACGTGCGGAACCCGGCCGAGCACGCGGCGGCCTGGACCTACGTGGCCGGCTCGCTGGGGGTGATCTACGCCGGCGACTACCTGGTGCTGTTCCTGTTCTGGGAGCTGATGGCCTTTTCCTCGGTGTTCCTCATCTGGCTGCGCCGGGAGCCTGGCTCGCCAGGGGCGGGCTACCGCTACCTGCTGGTGCACGTGGCAGGCGGCGCGGCCCTGCTGGGAGGGATCATCCTCCGCTGGCAGGCCACCGGCGGGGACCTGACCTTCACCGGCCTGGACGTGACCAATCCCGACCTGTCCGCCTGGCTGATCCTGGCGGGCTTCCTGCTCAACGCCGCGGTGCCGCCGCTGCACGCCTGGCTGCCGGACGCCTACAGCGCCGCCACCGTGACCGGCTCGGTGTTCCTGTGTGCCTTCACCACCAAGACCGCGGTCTACGCCCTCTGCCGCGGCTTCGCCGGCATGGAGCTACTCCTGCCGCTGGGGACCGTGATGGCGATTTACGGCGTGGTCTATGCCGTGCTGGAGAACGACGCCCGCAAGCTGCTGGCCTACCACATCATCAGCCAGGTGGGGTACATGGTGGCCGGGGTGGGTCTCGGCACCCAGATGGCAATCAACGGCACCTGCGCCCACGCCTTTGCCCACATCCTCTACAAGGGGCTGCTGTTCATGGGGACCGGGTCGGTGCTGCAGATGACCGGCAAGAGCCGCTTCACCGAGCTGGGGGGGCTCTACCGCAAAATGCCGTGGGCCTTTGTGTTCACCCTGGTGGGGGGGCTGTCCATCTCGGCCTTCCCGCTGTTCAGCGGCTTTGTCAGCAAGTCCATGATCGTGGCGGAAGGTTTCGAGGAGGGGCGGACCTGGGCCGCCTTCGGGCTGATGCTGGCATCGTCCGGGACCTTCCTGCACACCGGGCTGAAGGTGCCCTACTTCATCTGGTTCGGCCGCAACAACTGCAGCCCCGAGACTTGGCAGCGGGCCGCCGACCCGCCGTGGAACATGATGGCCGCCATGGCGGTGACCTCGGTCCTCTGCATCGGCATCGGCTGCTACACCCCCTATCTCTACAACATGCTGCCGTTCGTGGTGGACTACCATCCATACACCGCCTACCACGTGTCCGAGACCCTGCAGATCCTGTTGTTCACGGCCCTTGGGTTCTTCCTGTTCCTGAAATGGCTGGTGCCGACGCCGACCATCAGCCTGGACATGGACTGGTTCTACCGCATGGGTGGGAGGGCGGTGGCTGCTGCGGCGCGCGGTCCGATCCAGGCTGCGGACACCTTCATCGGGGAATGCTACCGCCTGGTCGGCCTGGCCGGGATGCTGCTGGCGGCCAGGGCCTCGGCCTGGTTCGACCGGCGGGCCATCGACGGGGCGGTGGACGGGCTGGCCCTGGCCGTGCGCGGCCTGGGCGGCCGACTGCGTCGGGTGCAGACCGGCCGTTTGCAGGTCAACATCTTCTCGGCCGTGGCGGTAATCGTGTTGTTGCTGGTGATTTATTTCATCGCCTATACCCTGAATCCGTGACGTCTTCACGCCTTCGCCTGCGCGGAACGCCTCGGTTTTTTGCATTCCCGAGGGATGAGACTGCACGACGAAGTTTGTCCGGTTTCACCGGTGCGAGACGGCGTTGGCGACGTTGAAACCCCGGCATTCTGCTCGTCTCGGCGTTCAGACGTCACGGATTCAGGTCCGAAACTGAGCAGACCTGCCAGGTTTTGAAAACCTGGCAGGTCTCAGGAGCCTCTTCAATCGAAACTATGGACTTTCTTCTACCCTACAACGGCTGGCCTTTGCTCAGCACCCTGATCTTCCTCCCCCTGGTCGGCACGCTGCTCCTCCCGCTCGCGGCCCGCTGGAACGGAGCGCGGATCTGGGCGCTGGCGGTCACCCTGGCGGACGCGGTCCTCTCGCTGCCGCTCTGGTTCGGCTTCGACCCCGGTACGGCCCGCTACCAGTTCGCCGAGCACCTGCCGTGGATCCCTTCCTTCAACATCCACTACACCCTCGGCATCGACGGTATCAGCCTGCTGCTGGTGCTGATGACCACCCTGATAATGCCGCTCTGCGTGCTCTGCTCCTGGCGGAGCGTGAGCGAGCGCGTCATCGAATTTTTCGCCTGCATCCTGCTGATGGAGACCGCCATGCTCGGGGTGTTCATGGCCCTGGACTTCGTGTTGTTCTACATCTTCTGGGAGGCCATGCTGATCCCCATGTTCCTGCTGATCGGGGTCTGGGGCGGGCCAAGGCGGGTGTACGCCTCGGTCAAGTTCTTCCTCTACACCCTGGCCGGGTCGGTGCTCCTGCCGGTGGCGGCCATCGTGCTCTACCTGCACGCCGAGCCGCGCACCTTTTCCATCCCGGTCCTCATGGGACAGCCGTACCCTCCGTCGGTCCAGGAGTGGGTGTTCCTGGCCTTTTTCGCCGCCTTTGCCGTCAAGGTCCCCATGTTCCCGCTCCACACCTGGCTGCCGGCTGCCCACGTGGAGGCGCCCACCGCCGGGAGCGTGATCCTGGCCAGCGTGCTGCTGAAGATGGGAGGGTACGGTTTTCTCCGTTTCTCCCTCCCCATGACCCCGCTGGGGGTCGAGGCGTTCGCCCCGTGGGTCCTGGCGCTGTCGGTTGCGGCCATCATCTACGGCGGCTTCACCGCTCTTGCCCAGAGCGACATGAAGCGGCTGGTGGCCTATTCCAGCGTGGCCCACATGGGCTTCGTGACCCTGGGGATCTTCATCCTCAACACCAGTGGGGTGGAGGGGGCGGTGCTGCAGATGATCAACCACGCCATAACCACCGGCGCCCTGTTCCTCTGCGTGGGGATCATCTACGAGCGGACCCACACCCGCGAGCTGGCCGCGGCCACCGGCATCGGCCGGGCCATGCCGGCCTGCGTGACCGGCCTGGCCCTGTTCGGCCTCTCCTCGCTGGCCTTTCCCGGCACCAACAGCTTCGTGGGGGAGTTCATGGTCCTGGCCGGCGGCTTCGCCTACTCGCCGTCCCTGGCCGCCCTGACCATCCCGGGCGTGGTGCTGGGTGCGGCCTACATGCTGCGGATGCTCCAGCGGGTCATCTGGGGAGGGACCGCCAATCCGGACAGCTCGCACCTGACGGATCTGAACGCCAGGGAGGCCGTCACCCTGGCCTTCCTGGCCCTGTTCGTGCTCTGGATCGGGTTTTCGCCCGGACCCTTTACCGGTGTCATGCACACCAGCGTCGCGCACCTGCTGGAACAGGTGAGGGCGGGAAGCATTGCTACCTCCCCCCAACCCCCTCCTGATTCAGAAAGGGGAGCACGTTAGTGCGGGGATGGTATGCAAAAAGAAAAGAGAGAAGATAGAAGTGTGAAGAGTGAAGAGAGCAAAACCCAACTGAAAAAAACCTGACACCTGGATTTGTACCCATGAGACTTATTCTGTTCGCACCTGAACTGCTCCTGATACTGGGTTCCCTTACGGTGTTCGTCATCGCGCTGGGAAGCGGACGGGACCGTCTGGCGGCCCGGGTAACGGCGGTCAGCGCGCTGGCTGCGACGACGGCGTGCATTGCCACGCTCGGCCAACAGGGCGACCTGTTTTTCCACGCCTACCGCATCGACCTGTTCTCGCAGCTCTTCAAGCTGTTCATCGCGGCCGGGCTGGCCTCGGTGGCCCTGTTCGGCCGCTGGCTCCGGGATATCCGTGACGATGCCCGGCCCGAGTACTTCCTGTTCCTGCTCCTCGGCTCGCTCGGCCTGCTGATGCTGGTGAGCTGCGTGGAGCTGATCTCGCTCACGGTCTCGCTGGAACTTTCCTCCTGCGCCCTCTACCTGCTGGTGCCGCTGCGGCGGGAGGGGCCGGGGCTGCGGATGCAGATGGAGTCGGCGGCCAAGTACGTGATGTTCGGGGTTGCGGCCACCGGGGTCCTGCTGTTCGGCATGAGCTACCTGTTCGGCATGACCGGTTCCACCTACTTCGTCGACATGGCGCCGGCCCTGGCTTCCCACTGGACCGACCCGGCCGCGGTCGCGGCGGTTTCGCTGGCCCTGCTGGGGCTGTTCTTCAAGCTGGCCGCTTTCCCCATGCACCTCTGGGCGCCTGACGTGTACCAGGGCGCCTCCGACGAGACCACCGCCTTCGTGGCCGCAGTGCCCAAGGTGGCCGCCGTGGCGGTGCTGATCCGTTTCCTGCTGTGCGCCGACCCGTCGGACGGCCGGCTGACCCTGCTCCTGACCGTCTCCTCCATCGGCTCCATGTTCCTGGGGAACCTGGTGGCCCTGGTGCAGAAGGACCTGAAGAGGATGCTCGGCTATTCGACCATCGCACATGCCGGCTACGTGATGCTGGGGCTCGCGACCATGCGGGAAGGGGGCTACGGGGCGGCAATCTTCTACATCGTCGGTTTCATGGCCATGAACCTTGCCGCCTTCCTGGTGATCTGCCGGGTTTCGCCGGAAGGCAGGAATCTCCTGATCCACGACCTGGCCGGCCTTCACTCCCACTCGCCGCTGGCGGCCCTGATCCTGGCGGGGAGCATGTTCGCCCTGGCCGGGATCCCGCCCTTTGTCGGTTTCATCGGCAAGTTCCGGCTCATGGCCGAGGCCCTGGACCGGGGACTGGTGACGCTGGTCGTCCTGGCCGCGGTCAACACGGCCATCGGTGTCTACTATTACCTGAACGTGGTGCGGGTGATCTATTTCGAGGAGGCGGGAGCATTGCCCGCGGTGAGGCTGGATCGTCTTGAAGCCGTCCTGGGGGTGGTGCTGTTTCTGGCGGTCGTCGTCCTGGGCATCCTGCCCGCGCCCCTGCTGGATGCGGCAGTGGCGGCGGTGAGGGGCCTGAAGTGAAATCAAAACCCGGTTGCAGGAACGATTTCGGCGGAGACGCCTTGGGTGGTTATGGACAGCAGGGCGATGGACGGCGAAAGGGTCTTGTATCCCAGGGAGCCCGGATTGACGAACAGGATATCGTCCCGTTCCAGAATGGAAGGAGTATGGGTATGGCCGTAGAGGACCACCCTGATGTTTTCCCCGGCTACCCTGCGGTACAGCCCGTCGATGCCGCTTTTGACGCCATAACGGTCACCGTGGGTCAGGAGCATGGTTGACCGGTTGACGGACAGGAGCAGTTCCCTGGCCTCTTCGGAGGCGGGATCGCAATTGCCGGCTATCTTGGTGAGCGGGCGGGAAAGGGCCAGTTCAATGGTGTCGGCATCTCCGATGTTGTCGCCCAGGTGGATGATTCCGGCCATGCCGGGGAGGCGGTCCAGGATCCTGACTGCAAGGGGATAGTTGCCGTGGGTATCGGACAGAACGGCTATTCTCAGAGGTTCCGTGCCGGGATGCGGTCCGCCCCTGTCGGTATGCGAATTCAGGTTCATCATTTGTTCATGCTCAGCCCCTTGTCAGGAGGGCCGTCGATTCCGAGCCTGCGCATCTTTTCCACCAGGGTGGTCCGGTTCAGTTTCAGCATGGCGGCCGCCTTGGCCTTGACCCCCTTCGCCAGGGTCAGTGCGTCGCAGATCATCTTTCTTTCCAGTTCGTTTACCGTCCTGACCAGATCCACCCCCCGTTCGGTGACCTTGGTCATGGCCTCATCCCTGATGTTGGAGGGAATGTCGTTCAGGGTGATACGGTTCCCCTCGGACAGGGCCACGATCCGCTCCACCATGTTTTCAAGCTGCCGTACGTTGCCGGGCCAGCTGTAGGTCTCAAGGATCTCGAGCGCCTCGTTGGAGATGGACATGAGGGGGCGCTTCATTTCCCGACAGTTCTTTTCCACAAAGTGCTTGAGAAGGGGGAGGATGTCTTCGTTCCGCTCCCGCAGGGGCGGGAGCACGATGGGGATAACGTTGAGCCGGTAGTACAGGTCTTCTCTGAAGCTGCCTTTTTTTACCTCCTCCTCCAGGTTGAGGTTGGTGGCGGAGATGACCCTCACATCAAGCTTCGTTGTCCGTGTGGAGCCGATACGCTCGATCTCCTGCTCCTGGAGCACCCGCAGCAGCTTGGTCTGGAGGTGCATGGGCATGGTGCCGATCTCGTCCAGGAAGATGGTGCCCAGGTTCGCGGCCTCGAACTTCCCGACCTTGTCGCGGATGGCGCCGGTAAAGGAGCCCTTGACGTGGCCGAACAGCTCGCTTTCCAGCAGGTTTTCCGGGATGGCGGCACAGTTGACCGGAATGAACGCCTTGTCCTTGCGCTGGCTGTTGAAGTGGATGGCCCTGGCGACCAGCTCTTTGCCAGTTCCCGATTCTCCCAGCACCAGCACGGTGGAATCGGTCCCGGCAACGCGCTTCATGCGGGAGAACAGCAGCTGCATGGGCGGAGAATCGCCGATTATGTTGGCGAAATCGTATTTGTTGTGGAGCTGCTGCTTGAGGTACACGTTCTCGGTGAGCAGCTGGCGTTTCTCCATGGCCTTGGTAATCAGGATCGAGAGTTCGTCGAAGTTGAGGGGCTTTGTGACGTAGTCGAAGGCCCCCTCCTTCATGGCCTTTACCGCGGTTTCCGCCGAGGCGTGGCCGGTGATCAGGATTACCTCGGTATGGGGAGAGACTTCCTTGGCGTGCTTCAGGATGTCTATGCCGTTGATGTCGGGGAGGAAAAGGTCGGTGATGATGATGTCGAACAGCTCGTGGGAGAGGAGCGAGAGGGCGGGTTTGCCGGAAGCGGCCCCCTTGACCTGATAGCCGGACATCTTGAGCAGGCGGGTGAGAGAATCACGGCTGAGGTCTTCGTCTTCTATCAGGAGGATTTTCGCGCGTTCTTTCATCGGCACCTCAAATAGAGAGTTTCTCATTCATACCATTTTCACGATAAAGTGGCAATAGCGCAGTTTGCAGGGATTGGTATCTTCCGCTATACTGAGAGCTTGTTCGTAAATAAGCATTCCGGGCTCGCATCCCGTCTTCACGCCGTCTTTGACCCGGCCTCAACACAAAATCCTTGACGTAGCGCTGCTACGCCTGCGGTTTTGCTCAATCGTCCAGGCCAAATCCGGCATAAATCCGGGCGCGATCACTCGGAACGTTTATTTACGAACAAGCTCTAAATTCCTCACTCAGCGTTACCGGATGGAGACGAGGCGGGCCCATGAACGCACCAGAAGCAACTGCACTTCCAGGAAAGACGATTGCGCGGGCATTGGCGCGGTTCCGTGCCTGGCCGGTCGCGCTCTCCTTCCTGCTGCTCCTGCTGACGGCGGTCGTTGGCAGCGGGAAACAGGAAAAGATCCGACTGCTGGAGATAAGCGGCCCCATAAACCCGATCACCGCCGAATACGTCGGCAGAAACATCAGGGAATCGGCCCTCGGAGGGGAGAGTCTGGTCCTCATCGAGATGGATACCCCCGGAGGGCTCGACACGGCCATGCGGGGAGTGGTAAAGGATATCCTGTCGAGTCAGGTGCCGGTAGCGGTCCACGTGGCACCGTCCGGCGCCAGGGCCGCCTCTGCCGGGGCGATTATCGCCATGGCGGCCGATTTCTGCGCCATGGCTCCGGGGACGAACATCGGCGCGGCCCGTCCGGTGACCATCGGTGAACAGCCGGACAAAGTGATGCAGGAGAAGATACTGAACGACATGACCGCCTACGTGGAGGGGATCGCCGCCAGGCGGGGCCGTAACACGGATGCGGCAGGCCGGATGGTGCGCAACAGCCTGTCGCTGTCGGCGGACAAGGCCCTCGAGGCGAAAGTGATAGACCTCATCGCCTCGGATCGGGCGGACCTCCTGAAGAAGCTGGACGGCAGGGAGGTCAGGCGTGGAGACAAGGTCACCGTGCTCCGGGTCGCCGGCGCAAAGGTGGAGCGCCATTCCATGACCACGCGGGAAAAGATCCTTGACGCCATCAGCAATCCTAATATAGCCTACCTTCTCATGATGCTCGGCATGCTCGGTCTGTTCTTCGAGCTTTCCAACCCGGGCGTCATACTCCCCGGGGTGATAGGCGGCATCTCGCTGATCCTTGCTTTTTTCGCCTTCCAGACCCTGCCGGTAAATTATGCCGGAGTGCTCCTGATTCTTCTTGCACTGGTACTGTTTATCGCCGAGATTCAAATCGTTTCCCACGGGATGCTCACGGTGGGAGGGGTGGTGTCGATGATACTGGGTTCTCTGATGCTGTTCGAGTCGCCCGAGCCGTTCTTGCGTTTGTCGTGGAGCGTCATAGTGACCACGGTCGCCATGGTGACTGCCTTTGCCCTTTTCGTGATCAGGAAAGCGGTGACCGCCCACCGCCGGAAACCGTCGTCCGGGAGAGAGGGGCTCATCGGTGAGCGGGGCTTTGCCGACTCGGACATCATGCCCGAGGGGAAGGTCTTCGTGCGGGGTGAATACTGGGACGCATGGAGCGATGAAGCCATAGCCAAGGGTGACAGGGTCCTTGTCGTCGAGCTGGATGAAATGAGGGTGAAGGTCAAAAAGGGGTGGGGGAGCGGTACGGCCCTGCCTGGGGAGGGTGACAATGGATAGTGTTTTCAATGTGTTCAATTATGTTCCGATACTCTTTGCCGTCATTGTCGTGCTGATGTTGGCGGCCAGTGCAGTCAGGATTCTTCCGGAGTACGAGCGGGGCGTGCTGTTCCGGCTGGGGCGCCTGGCCGGCACCCGGGGGCCGGGGCTGTTCTTCATCATTCCGGGGGTTGATCGGCTGGTGCGGGTTTCGCTCAGGACGGTCGCCTTCGATGTGCCGCCACAGGACGTGATCACCCACGACAACGTCACCATCAAGGTCTCGGCGGTCATCTACTTCCGGGTCATCGAGCCGCAGAGGGCCATCGTGGAGGTGGAAAACTACCTGTACGCCACCAGTCAGCTTTCCCAGACCACTCTCAGGAGCGTGCTCGGCCAGGTGGAACTGGACGAGCTCCTGGCGAACCGGGAAAAGATCAACAGGGAGCTGCAGGAGATCCTGGACCGCCATACCGGTCCATGGGGCGTCAAGGTCTCAAACGTGGAGGTGAAGAACATCGATCTTCCCCAGGAGATGATGCGCGCCATCGCCAAGCAGGCCGAGGCCGAGCGTGAGCGGCGCGCCAAGGTCATCCACGCGGAAGGTGAGCTCCAGGCGTCTGAAAAGCTCGCCCAGGCGGCCGGCGTCCTGGCTGGGGAACCCATGTCGCTCCAGCTCCGGTTCCTCCAGACCCTGACCGAGATAGGAGCGGAAAAGAACTCCACCACGATCTTTCCGGTGCCGATCGATCTGCTGAAGATGTTCCTGGACAAAAAGGGGTAGGAGGGGGACGGATTTCCCTGAACAAGGGGAAGAGAGGGCGATTATTCTGTTGGGGAATCTATTACCTTGTAGAAGAAAAGGGCGCACCGTCTAAACTGGATGCGCCCTTTTCTTCAAGACCCCGGTTCGGATTGCTAGGCGGCCTTTATCTCGATCTTTCCTTCCTTCCGGAGCTTGTCAACGTAGTCGTTGATCCCTTTCTGGATCTTCTGGAGCTTGAGGTAGTTGGTAATTTTCTGCTTCACGTCCTCGAAGGAGTCGGAGCCGGCCGGTTTCTTGTCCGTTACCTTGATGATGTGGTAGCCGAACTGGGTCTCCACCACCTGGCTCATCTCGCCGGGCTTGAGGGAGAAGGCCGCGCTCTCGAAGGCGGGGACCATCTGGCCCTTGGAAAAATAGCCGAGGTCCCCTCCGTTGGCGGCGCTTGGGCAGGTCGATTCCTTCTTCGCCACCTCGGCGAAATCCTCACCCCCCTTGACCCGTTTCAGGATTGCTTCGGCCTTTTCCCTGGCCTTTTTCTTGTCATCGGCGGTTGCCTTGGGATCGACGCCGACGAGGATGTGGCTTGCCTTTACCGATTCATCGTGCTTGAACTTGTCCTTGTTCTCGTCATAGAACTTTCTGGTTTCCCCGTCGGACACGCTCGCCCTGGAAGCTATCTCCTTCTCAATCAGGTTGTTGATGTAGATCTCCCTGCGGGCGAAGTCCTTGAGATCCTTTTCAGAGAGACCGCTTGCCTTCAGCGCCTGGTCGTATGCATCGGGTGAAGGGAACTTGGCCTTGTTCTGGGTCATCTGGGTCTCCACCAGCTTGTCGATGTCTTTTATCTCCAGCTTTTTGCCTGCCTGGAAGAGGAGTTCGGCGGAGATGAGCTGGTCAAGCACCGCGGCCTCCGCCTTTTTCTTCTCCTCGGCGGAGAGCGTCGTGCCCGTCCCGTTCTGGACCAGCATGAAATTCATGGCGCGGTCCATTTCCGCCCGGGTTATGGCGGTGCCGTTCACCGTGGCGACGACATCCGTCGGAGCTGCCGCCGGTGCGGCGGGTTTCGTAACGTTGGCCGCCTTTTTCTTTTCCTTGCCGAAGGCGGTTCCCGACAGGATGATCAGGAACGAGAGTGAAACAATAAATACACGGACGAATGGATTTCTTGGAATGCCCATCGGTTGAGTCTCCTTTTGCGGGGATATGCGTTCCGAAAATTCTAGCATGTCGGGTTGAATAATACAAAGGCCAATATCCTTCGCAAAAAACATATATACAATATTTTGCATAAATGGCATTTATTGTACAATGAAGCCATGGATATGATTGACATCAGCCTTTGAATCTGGTTTTATAAAGCACTTTAGACCTTATATATATGTGACGTAAATGGAGCTTCCTTGCGGGGCCATGTGAAAAGCGTGGCATCCGCGAACAAAGTGGCGAAAAATTTTATGTTCAGGGAGCGCGATATGGAGAAGAGAAAATTCAAGAAGGTCCTTGCCGCAAACCGGGGCGAGATAGCGATACGGATTTTCCGCGCCTGCAGTGAGCTGGGCATCGCGACGGTAGCCATCTATTCTCAGGAGGACAAACTCTCCCTGTACCGCTACAAGGCCGACGAGGCCTATCTCGTGGGCAGGGGTAAAAGCCCGGTGGACGCCTACCTGGGGATCGACGAGATCATCGACCTGGCGCTGAGCAAGGGTGTGGACGCCATCCACCCGGGCTACGGGTTCCTGTCGGAGAATGCCGAGTTTGCGGAAAAATGCGAGCAGGCCGGCATCGTCTTCATCGGGCCGACCGCCGAGATGCAGCGAATGGTGGGAGACAAGATCGCGGCCCGCAAGGTTGCCATCGCGGCCGGTGTGCCGGTGATCCCGGGCACGGACAACCCCATCGGGAACGAGGACGAGGCGGTCGAGTTCGCCGACAAGGCTGGGTACCCCCTGATCATCAAGGCCGCCGCGGGCGGCGGGGGGAGGGGAATGCGGGTTGCCCGCAACCAGCGGGAGCTGCTGGAGGGGCTTGCCAGCGCGGCCAGCGAGGCCAAGGCCGCCTTCGGCAACCCCGCGGTGTTCCTGGAGCGCTACATTGAGCACCCCAAGCACATCGAGGTGCAGGTGCTGGGTGACAACCACGGCAACCTGGTCCACTTCTTCGAGCGGGACTGTTCCATCCAGCGCCGCCACCAGAAAGTGGTGGAGTTCGCCCCCTCACTCAGCCTGACGCCTGAAACGCGCCTGGAGCTGTGCGACGCGGCCCTGCGGGTAGTCCGCCAGGTCAGGTACCGCAACGCCGGAACGGTCGAATTCCTGCTTGACCAGGAGGGGAGCTACTACTTCATCGAGATGAATCCCCGCATCCAGGTGGAGCACACGGTCACCGAGATGATCACCGGCAGGAACCTGGTGCAGGCCCAGATCCTGGTGGCCGAAGGGGTGAAACTCTCCGATCCTGAGATCAACATCCCGCATCAGGACGCCATCACCATGTGGGGCTCTGCCATCCAGTGCCGCGTCACCACCGAAGACCCTACCAACGGCTTCGCCCCCGACTTCGGCACCCTCAAGGCCTACCGCTCGCCCGGTGGTTTCGGGGTTCGGCTTGACGCCGGCAACGCCTTTGCCGGGGCGCACATCACCCCCCACTACGACTCCCTGCTGGTCAAAATCAGCACCTGGGGGCTCAACCTGAAGGAAGCGGCCCGTGTCATGGACCGTTCGCTGCGGGAATTCCGCATCCGCGGGGTCAACACCAACATCCCCTTCCTGGAAAACGTGGTGACCCACCCCATATTCCTGGCCGGCAAGTGCGACACTTCCTTCATCGACAAGCACCCCGAACTCCTGACCCTGCGGGAAAAGAAGGACCGTGCCACCAAGATACTGGGCTTCCTGGGCAACGTGATCATCAACGGCTCCACCGGCATAGCCAAACCGCTCCGTTCAGCCGAGCTGCTGGAAGCGAAGGTGGCGGAAATCGACCACACAACCGAGCGACCGAAGGGCACTACCGACATCCTGCGGGAGCGGGGCGCCGAGGGGATCTCCAAATGGATCATGGAGCAGGACCGGATCCTGATCAGCGACACCACCATGCGGGACGCCCACCAGTCGCTCCTGGCCACCCGGGTCAGGACCTTCGACCTGCTGCGCATCGCCGAGCCCACCTCTCACTTGGGCGCGGGCCTGTTTTCGTTGGAGATGTGGGGGGGTGCCACCTTTGACGTTGCCATGCGCTTCCTGAAAGAGTGCCCCTGGCAACGGCTCCACAAGCTGCGCGAGGCCGTGCCCAACATCCTGTTCCAGATGCTGCTGCGCGGCTCCAATGCGGTGGGTTACACCAACTACCCCGACAACGTGGTGCAGCGCTTCGTTGAGGAGGCGGCCGCATCCGGCATCGACGTCTTCCGGGTGTTCGATTCCCTCAACTGGACCCGGGGGATGACCGTGGCCATGGACGCGGTGCTCAAGACCGGCAAGGTCTGTGAGGCGGCCATCTGCTACACCGGCGACATCACCGACCCGAAACGGGACAAGTATCCGCTCGAATACTACGTCTCTCTCGCCAAAGAACTGGAAAAGATGGGTGCCCACATCCTGGCCATCAAGGACATGGCCGGGCTCCTCAAGCCCTTTGCCGCCTACAAGCTGGTCAAGGCCCTCAAGGAGGAGATCGGCATCCCGGTGCACCTGCACACCCACGACACCTCGGGCAACGGCGAGGCGGCGCTCCTCATGGCCTGCCAGGCCGGCGTCGACATCATCGACGCGGCCCTGTCGTCCATCTCCGGGCTCACCTCCCAGCCCAACCTGAACGCCGTGGTGGCCGCGTTGCGCGGCAGCCAGTGGGATCCGCAGCTCAACGAGGCGGGATTGCAGAAGCTTGCCAACTACTGGGAGACGGTGCGGGACTACTACGCGCCCTTCGAGTCGGGTCTCAAGAGCGGCACGGCCGAGGTCTACCGCCACGAGATCCCGGGCGGCCAGTATTCCAACTACAAGCCGCAGGTGGCCGCCCTGGGGCTGCTGGACCGCTGGGACGAGTGCAAGGAGATGTACCACAAGGTCAACTTCCTGTTCGGCGACATCATCAAGGTCACCCCGTCCTCCAAAGTGGTCGGGGACATGGCCATCTTCCTGGTCAAGAACAATATGGACGTGGACGACGTCTTTACCAAGGGCGAGGAGCTCTCTTTCCCCGAGTCCGTGGTGGGGTTCTTCAAGGGGAAGATCGGCCAGCCCTACGGCGGATTCCCCGAGAAGCTCCAGAAGATCATCCTGAAAGGGGAGGAGCCCATAACCTGCCGTCCCGGCGAGCTGCTAGACCCGGTGGACTTCGAAGCCGAGCGGGCCGGCCTGCAGGAAAAGGTGGGGCACCTCATCGACGACAAGGCGCTCCTGTCACACATCCTCTATCCCAACGTCTACCCGGAGTTCGACAGGCACCGCCAGAGCTACTCCGACACCTCGGTAGTGCCCACGCCCATCTTCTTCTACGGGCTGGAGCCGGGCCAGGAAACCGCGGTGGAGATCGACCCCGGCAAGACCCTGATCATCAAGCTGAACGCCATCGGCGCGGTCCATCCTGACGGCACCCGCCAGGTCTACTTCGAGCTCAACGGCCTGGCCCGCCAGGTCTGTGTGCGCGACCTGACCGTGGCGGTCGAGGAAAAGGAGCGGATGAAGGCCGACAAGTTCAACCCGCGCCACGTCGGCGCGCCCATGCCGGGCAAGCTGCTCAAGGTCAACATCAAGGTGGGGGACGAGGTCAAGGCCGGGGATGTGCTGATGGTCACTGAGGCCATGAAGCTTGAGACCAACATCAAGGCCAAGGACGACGGCAGGATCGCCGAAGTCAAGTTCGAGGAGGGGGACAAGGTGGAGAAGGAGGACCTCCTCATCGTGATGGCGTAGGATTGAGTGGAAATTGAAGTAGGGATGCCACGCGAAAAGGCGGCCGAAAGGCCGCCTTTTTTTTGCGTCCGGTGGAATAGAGACAAAAAATCTGAACAAAGCGGTCAAAAGAAATTTAAACCGGTTCCCGCAGGATTTCATGTTCCAACTGACGAGTGAGGAATCAAAAGGTTTGAGGTTCCAGATTGGGACCTCAAAGGAAGCAGGTCGTGGCGGGCGTCGCTATAATCCTTATGTTTTCACGGAACAAGGTGTTGCCATACTCTCCAGTGTACTAAACACCGAGCGAGCGGTACAGGTGAATGTTGCCATAATGCGGGCATTCGTTCAACTGCGCGAACTTGCGGCATCAAAACCGTGCCATTGCAAAAAAACTCGACGAACTGGAACAGAGGTATGATGCGCAATTCAAAGTCGTATTCGAAGCAATTCGCGAGATGATGGAATTTCCCACGAAGAAAGTTCGAAAAATTGGGTTCACCAAGTATGCCAACCAGAAAATAGGATCGGCCAAGGCGCATTTCCGGCCATAATAGACCCCTTTCATATGAGTCCACATTATTTCAGTTATTATTGCAATTAAATACTAGTGTCCTGTGCGGTTCGTTCACCGCAAGAATTCCGAGGAATTTTGGTTCCTGGCAAGGCGCGGCGACACAGGCCTAGCGGGGTCTAAGCCGAGGAGCCGGAACGCGGCCAGGGGCCAAAAGGCCCGGAATTGTAAGGAAGGAATTAGCCGCACTGGACACT
>JARKPN010000094.1 GCA_029975275.1 Geobacteraceae bacterium
TGAAACTCAAAAATTCAACTCGGAACCCACTGTTCGTCTACTATTTAGTTTTCAAAGACCAAGTTCCCGCGACAGACTTTGCATCATACATACTTCATCGCTGCCTGTCAATGCCTTTTTTTCGCAGCCCCAACTTTTTTCCACCACCCCAGGAAAACCCCCAACACGCCTCCCGAGGAGCAGTGGTTATAACAAAGCCCCCTGGGAATTGTCAAGCAGGAAAAATCACTTTTTTTCACCGCACCGATCTATGCCTGATTTTCCTATGTTTTCGACAATTGACACCAGAAAACGGATATGTCAACGTGTAGTGGAATGCGTCAAAGACTGCACTCACCAATAAAACAAGAATCAGGAGGCACCGGGGTACATGGACCATCCAATTGACGACATGCTGTGGGATTTGACCTTCCTGTACGATTCGTCGGAGGCGGAAGAGCTGAAAAGGGACTTTTCCTCCGCCGATAAGACCATCGAGGACTTTCGTACCAGCTACCGCGGTTGTATTGCATCGCTGACTGCCGCACAACTGAAGGAAGCGTTGAGAGGATATGAAGCCCTCCACAATCTGCTCGTCAGGCCCCAGACCTATGCCTACCTCCTTTTTGCGGCGGACAGCGAGGATCCGGTAAACAAGAAGCTGTCGCAGAGGTCGATGGAGTTCGCCAACAAGGCGTCACAGGAGCTGCTTTTCTTTGACCTCGAGATCATAGATATCCCGGATAATCGCTTCAATGAACTGATTCGGGACAGCCTGCTTGCCCCGTACGGACATTACCTGGAAGCCCTGCGCCGCTACAAACCCCACACCCTGCCCGAGCGGGAAGAACGCTTGCTGAAACAGAAAAGCCTGACCGGAATAGAGGCTTTCACGCGCCTGTTCGACGAGCTCGCCTCTTCGTTCCGGTACCGTTTCGAACTGGACGGTGAAGAACGGGAGATGACCGGTGAAGAGCTGCTGGGCCTGCTCCATCACGCACAAGCCGAGGTACGGGAAAGGGCATTCGGCACGTTCCTGAAGAAGTTCGAGGAAAACGCCATTACCTTTTCCACCATCATCAACAACGTGGCACTGGACTATTCCCAGGAACTCCAGCTCCGCGGTTACCGATCCGTTATGGAGCCTACCCACCTGGCAAACGAAGTGGCCCCGGAAGCGGTCGATCGGCTCATGAAGGTGAGTGAGGACAACTACCACCTGGCACAGGAGTACTTCCGATTCAAGGCCAGACTCCTCAAGGCAGCTAAACTGAAGAACACAGACATCTACGCGCCGATCCAGGAGTCGGATCGCCGGTTCGACTTCGAGGAAGCCAAAGAATTGGTCCTGGACGCCTACGGCTCGTTCTCCGGCCGGTTCCGGACAATCGTCGAGAAATTCTTTATCGACCGCCGAATCGATGCGCTGCCGAGGCCGGGCAAGAGCGGCGGAGCCTTCTGTATGGGCATTTCGCCGTCGCTCCCTCCCTGCGTGCTCATGAACTACACGGGCAACCTGAGGGACGTATCGACCCTTGCCCACGAACTGGGTCACGGCCTGCACTTCGTGCTCGCCCAGGAACAGAGCACACTTAACTACCATCCGCCCCTGCCGCTGGCGGAAACGGCCTCGGTGTTCGGTGAAATGCTCCTGACGCGCCTGCTCCTTGAGCGGGAACATGACCCCGGGGTCAAGATTTCCCTGCTGTGCGCCAAGATCGAAGACATCATCGCCACCACTTTCAGGCAGAACGTGCTGACCCGCTTTGAAGAAAGGGTGCACCTGGAAAGGAAGAACGGCCTGCTTTCGGCACAGGATATCGGCGATATCTGGTGGGAGGAGAACGCCCGTCTGTACGGCGACAGCGTCGAGATGATCGAACCGTACCGGTGGGGATGGAGTTACATCTCCCATTTCATTCACAGCAGGTTTTACTGCTACTCCTATACCTTTGCGGAACTGCTGGTACTCTCCCTGTTCCGGAAATATCAGGCGGAGGGACTATCCTTTGTCCCGACCTATACTGACATCCTGAAGAGCGGCGGCTCCCGGTCGCCCGCCGACACGGTGCGGCCTGCCGGCATAGACTTCACCGACCCCGGCTTCTGGCAGGAGGGATATGATTGTCTGGAAGACCTGTTGAATGAACTGCGAAAACTGGTGTAGAGTCAGGGAAGGTAGAAGATGGAATTATCCCTGCTGGACGGCCACCAGCCCGGCCCGGCCCGGCAGCTCACCCATGGCGAGCACGCAGCGGGGAGGGCCGCCAGCAAGGGCCTCATCGGCGGCCTGGGACAGGGTGATGAATCGTACATCCCTCTCCCGCAGGTCCCGCAAGAGGTCGGTGAATACCACTGACTGACTCATCCCTTCCAGCTCCGCGTGAATGGTATGTACGTTGAGCCCCGGTTTTACGTGGAAAAGATAGAAGGCGTTGATGGTGTCGGTGGAAATACCGTCCGTGCCGAGCAGTTCGTCCATGGTCGGAAGGGTGGTCGGGATCTGAAGGGTCGAAAAGCTCTGTCCGCCAAACACGGGAAAGAAAGGCGCGTATCCCCGCGAATCACTGCAATAGTGGAGCTTCATGGCGTCCTGCAATTCCAGAGAGAGGGCGGACACGGTCCAGCCGGGCGCCGCGGTCGTTCTGGCTGGCCCGCCCGTGATCTCCCGATAGAGGTTGTCGGCCTTTTCCAGCTCACCTCGAACCGTTGCACGCGACATCCGCGTCAGATAGTCGTGCCAGCGCACGTGATCCCAGCAGTGTATCCCCGTCTCGTGCCCACGGGCGGCCGTATCCCGCAGGACATCCGGAAAGGAGGCCGCTATCTGCGGAGGGGGAAGGAGTGTCCCGTAGAGCAGGGTTTTCAGGCCGTACATGGAGGGAGCCCGGGTGCGAAGCATCTTGCCCAGGAAGCCCTTACGGGTGAAGATGCGGCGTATCGCCTTGCCGGAGTTGTCCGGCCCCATGGAAAAATAAAAGGTGGCCCTGATACCGAAGGAGTCCAGGATGTCGAGCAGGCGGGGAACGCCGTCGCGCGTCCCCACATGGGTATCCACGTCAACCTTCAGGGCAACGGTCGGAACGCTCATAGGGAGACGAACTGCTCGATCTTCTCACCTTCGTCGATGAGATAGAAATCCAGGGTCTTCTGCAGTGCTTCATCGATGCCGGTCACCGGACGCCAGCCGAGTCTGTCCGCGGCCTTGGCAATGGACGGCACCCGGGTTACTATATCCTGGTAGCCTTTGCCATAAAAGTCTTCGGAGGTCACTTCCACGATGGTGCACTCATCCGCCCGCTCCCGGTACCGGGGGTACTGCTTCACCATCTCCCGCAATTTGTACGCCAGCTCCTTGACCGAAAGATCGTTCGCCGGGTTGCCGATATTGAAAATCCCACCGTCGGCGCAACCTCCCTTGTTCTCGATGATCTTCATGAGGCAGTCGATCCCGTCTTCGAGATAGGTAAATGAACGGCGCTGGTTTCCTCCGTCCACCAGGTTGATGGACTCGCCCATGATGATGTTGTAAAGGAACTGGGTCAGGACACGGGAGCTTCCCTCCTTGGCGGTGTTGATGCTGTCCAGCCGGGGGCCGATCCAGTTGAAGGGACGGAACAGGGTATAGCACAGCCCCTCGTGCATGCCGTAGGCGTAAATGACCCGGTCGAGCATCTGCTTGGCGCAGGAGTAAATCCAACGCTCCTTGTGGATGGGACCTAGCACCAGAGACGAGGCGTCTTCGTCAAATTCGCCGTCCGGACACATGCCGTAGACCTCGGAAGTGGAGGGGAAGACCACCCGCTTGCCGTACTTCACGCACTGCCGGATAATGGTCAGGTTTTCCTCGAAATCCAGCTCAAAGACCCTGAGCGGCTCGCGGACATAGGAGGCGGGCGTCGCTATGGCGACCAAGGGGAGGACCACGTCGCACTTCTTGATGTTGTAAGCAATCCATTCCTTGTTGATGGTGATGTCGCCTTCGAGAAAATGGAACCGGGGATGGCCCAATGAATGGCCCAGCTTGTCGGTGCTCATGTCGAGGCCGTAGACCTCCCAGTCGGTGGTGGTGAGAATACGGCGGGTCAGGGCGTTTCCGATGAAACCGTTCACGCCGAGGATCAAAATTTTCATGATGACTCCAGTTTTGGAAGTTGAGCGGCGAAAGCGAACGTCACTTCCCCTCTCGCAGTACGGTATTGTTCACAAAGGCGGACCAAATCTTTTGCCGGCAAGAGAATGGCTGCCCGCGAATTCAGCGGGGTCCTGCTCCTGCCCCGGCTCCACCTGCAGGGAGCGGATCTCCAGCAGTCCGTCGCCGGTACCCACCCGCAGCGGTCTGTCCGAAACGATCTCTCCCGCCCTTCCCTGCCCGGCAACCGGCCACGCCTGCCAGACAAACACCTTGCGCCCTTCGAGAAAGGTGAACGCGCCCGGATAGGGATGGGTTACGCCCCGAATCAGGTTATATATTTCCACGGACGGCCTGTTCCAGTCGATCAGTCCGTCCGCGGGTTTCCGGCCTCCGAAGTAGCTCCCCTCAGCCAGGGCCATGGGAATCCGCGCAGCCCTGCCGGCTCGCAACAGCGGCCACGAGCGGGCAATCACCCGCTCCGCGGCATCAGTCACCTTGCTGAACACGTCATGGGCCGTATCGGTGAATTCGATGAAGACCTTTTCCTGGTCAACGATATCCCCCGCATCCGGCTTTTCCACCATGTAGTGAAGCGTGGCCCCGGTTTCGGTTTCACCGTTGATGATCACCCAGTTTACCGGTACCCTTCCGCGGTATTTCGGCAGGAACGAGCCGTGCAGGTTGAGCGCACCGTACGTGGGGATGGCAAGTATCCCTTTCCGGATCATGAGACGATAGTAGAAGGAAAAGAGAAAGTCAGGTTCAAGGGCCCTCAGGAACTCCTCATTTTCCGGGAGATTGACGTCGCTTACCAGACACGGAATGCCTTCCCGTTCCGCGAGCTCCCGAACCGAGGAAAACCATATCTCCTCGGTCGGAGAGTCTTCATGGGTAAAAACCGCCTCGACCCGCGCTCCCTGGCGCAACAGCTCGGCCAAGCACCTGAAGCCTACATTATGATAGGCACAGACGACAACTTTAGGGTTTCGTCGCACTTTCAAGCCCCTTCCGAATTTCGCAGCCGGCACTCCAGTCGTCTCCCGGCATCAATCAATCGGTGTGTATCTCCGGCAATGCTCAGCTGGCATCGAGAACAGCGCTTTCCGTCGCAAAGGCCCGAGGCCTGCCGCCCGCCATATTCTGCCGGAACATGACGGCCGCTGCAAGGTATAAATTTTTTACTGCTTGACAATTTATGCCAAACGCAATATATTCCAACCATGAAAAACGAACTGCATGACATACTGAAAATCAAGAGCAGCGAACTGGAGTCCGTCTGCCGGAACCAGGGGCTCGCGCTCACCATACAACGCAGGGCTATCCTCGAAGCCCTCGCCTCCAGAAAAGACCACCCGACTGCGGATCAGGTCTACGAAGACATCTCCAGCAGGCTGAAAGGCGTTTCGCGTACCACAGTCTACCGGGTACTTGAAACATTCGTCTCACTCGGTATCGCGAAAAAGATCAGCTATCCCGAGGCAAAGGCCCGTTTCGACGCGGACACCAGCCGACACCACCACCTGAACTGCCTCAGTTGCGGAGCGGTACTGGACCTGCACGACCCGTCACTGAATGACCTGCGGCCTCCGGCCGGCGTGGAACCGGAATTCGCGATAACCGATTATTCCATTACGTTTACCGGGAAATGCGCACGTTGCCGGAAAACGGAAGGGTAATCAACCATTGCGGGAAGCGGGCTGCCGGGAAAACGTGACGTCCCCATGTGACGCCTGTTGAAGCGAAAAAACATCCTGGGAGGGACCATGAAAGTTTTTGAATTAAAGAAAGATTTTTTCTGGGTAGGAGCGATCGACTGGGCGGTGAGAGACTTTCATGGTTACGAGACGCCGCGCGGCACCACATACAACAACTATCTCATCCTGGATCAGGAAATCACCCTGGTCGATACGGTCAAGCACGACTTTTCCGGGATAACCGTCAAACATATCAAGAGCCTCGTGGACCCTTCGCAGATCAAACACGTCGTCATCAATCACATCGAGAACGATCATGCGACCAGCATCGACGACATCATGGCGCTCTGCCCCGACGCGACCATATATATCAGCGAGCGCGGCAAGAGGGGACTCGACCGGTTCTTCGACACCTCCCGCTGGAGGTTCCGCATCGTCAAGACCGGCGATACCCTGAACATCGGCAAGAATACCCTCCAGTTCATCGAGACCCCCATGCTCCACTGGCCCGACTCCATGATGACATGGTGCCCCGAGGCTGGCATCCTCTTCAGCCAGGACGGCTTCGGCCAGCACCTGGCCTCATCGGCCCGTTCCGACGACGAATTCAGCAGGTGCGTTTCCTCCGTGGTGCTGGATGACGCCGTGATCGATTACTATGCCAACATCCTCATGCCCTTCGGCCAGTTGATCCTGGATGCGATCGCCAATCTCAAGAAACTCGGTATCGAACCCGAGATCATCGCCCCGGACCACGGCGTCATCTGGCGCGCCCATCCGCAGAAAGTGCTCGATTCATACGTTGCCATGGCATCGGGCAAGGCCGACCTCAGGGCCATCATCGTATACGACACCATGTGGCACAGCACCGAGCAGATGACCGTGCCCATCGCAGAAGGGATTCGCGACTCAGGAGTCGACTGCCGGGTGCTGAAGCTCCGGGCCACACCAATGAACGTGATCATCAAAGAGTTCTGGAAGGCCCGGGGTACCCTGTTCGGTACCCCCACCCTCAACAACATCATGTATCCGACGGTCGCCGAGTGCCTCACCCATCTGCGGGGCTTGAGGCCCAAGAACAGGATTGTCGGGGCGTTCGGAAGCTACGGCTGGGGAGGCGGAGCCGTAAAGGAATCCTACGAGACCTTCACTAAAATGGGATTGGAGCTCTTTGAACCGGGTATACAGGTAATCTACAGGCCGTCAGTGGAAGACGAGGCGAAATGCTATCAGTTCGGCAAGGATTTCGCGACCAGACTGAAGGAATACCACGCACGCTTCTAGCGGATTATTCAAACAATTCCGATCTGAAGCGTCACAACAACCAGGAAAGGAGAAGAACATGTCGAAACTGAAGCAATGGCAGTGCACCGTATGCGGTTACAAAACCGAGGGACCGGAACCCCCGAAACAGTGTCCCCCCTGTGGGGCGCCCGGATCCAAGTTCGTGCCGTTCAGATAGACGCAGCACGACCGGAGCCTGCACGACCGCTTCAGCCGAGCACGGCAGGGCAGGCTCCAAACCGGACAAAAAAACCGGCGTTCCTCTGTTGCGGAACGCCGGTTTTTTTGATCAAGAGCGAAAGTCCGTCAATCGGGAATCCGATCCAGATCCGCCAGCCATGCCTCGGCCTCGCCGTCACTCGGCGCCCGCCAGTCGCCGCGCGGAGAGAGCGAGCCGCCCGAGCCGACCTTGGGCGAATTGGGCACACAGGTCCGCTTGAACTGACTGGTCTTGAAGAAACGTCGCAGGAATACCTTGAGCCAGCGTTTGATCTCATGGAGGTTGTATTCATGACGTTTGTCCTCAGGTA
Organism: Geobacteraceae bacterium; assembly: GCA_029975275.1. GTDB lineage: Bacteria > Desulfobacterota > Desulfuromonadia > Geobacterales > Geobacteraceae > RPRC01. Next base: position 7,623 of record JARKPN010000094.1, read on the forward strand.
TGTCCGGCCAACCGGGAAGGTGCCTGTCGTGCCAGGCGTTCCATGCCATGAAGGCAACCTTCCTCGGCAGAAAACCGAGCCTGAGCACATAGTAGAGAATGAAATCCTGCAGCTCATACGGGCCGACGATGTCCTCGGTTTTCTGTACCGGCTGCCCGCTGGAATCCTCTCCGGGCACCAGTTCCGGGCTGATCTCCGTTTCCAGGATATCGTTGAGAACCGGGCTTACTTCAGGACCGAGCTGGTCGGTTATCGCGGTCCAGCGTATCAGATACTGGATCAGGGTCTTGGGAACACTGGCGTTCACGTGATAGTGCGCCATGTGGTCACCCACGCCGTAGGTGCACCAGCCGAGGGCCATTTCACTCAAATCGCTGGTTCCCACAACAATGCCGCCGTACTGATTGGCCAGGCGGAACAGATGGCTGGTCCGTTCTCCGGCCTGGACATTTTCGAACGTCACGTCATAGACCGGTTTCCCTTCGCAGAAAGGATGCCCGATATCCTTGAGCATCTGGATGCAACTGGGACGGATATCGATCTCGCGATATGTGCAGCCGATGGTCCTGATGAGTTGGCGCGCCTGATCGAGGGTCCGCTGGCTTGTGGCAAAGCCCGGCATGGTGTAGGCAAGGATGTGAAAGCGTGAAAGCCCCATCACGTCCATGGCCCGGGCGCAGACGATGAGCGCCTGGGTCGAATCCAGCCCGCCGGAGATGCCGATAACCATCTTGTCCGCGCCGGTGGACCTGAACCGTTTGACCAGGGCCTGAACCTGTATCTCGTAGACCTCCCTGCAGCGCTCGTCCCTTCTGGCAGGGTCGCTGGGGACAAAGGGGAACCGCTCGTAGCGGCGCTCCAGCGGGATCCGCTCCTGGTATGGCAGGTCCGCCCGGAAAGCTATGGTACGGAATCCCCCGACCTCATCACGGAAGCGAAACACCGACTGGCCGAAGGTATTCTGGCGCATCCGCTCCTGGGCCAGCCGGTCAAGGTCGATGTCTCCGGAAACCAGTTGGGCTCCGTAGCTGAAGCGCTTGGATTCGGCAACCAGAGAGCCGTTCTCGTAGATCATCCCGTGCCCGTCCCAGGCCAAATCCGTGGTCGACTCCCCCATCCCGGCGGCACTGTACAGGTAGGCGGCAAGACACCGTCCCGACTGGTTAGCCACCAGTTGTCGCCGGTAGTCTGCCTTGCCGATGGTGATGTTGGAGGCGGACAGGTTGACAAGCACCGTTGCGCCGGCCAGGGCGGCGTACGAGGAAGGCGGGATAGGCACCCACACATCTTCGCAGATCTCCACGTAGAAGGTGAACAGCCGCTGGTTTTCCACCTGGAAGAGGAGCCTGTTGCCGAAGGGGATTCCGGTTTGCCCGAGCAGGTCGAGCGAGTCCCGCAGGGTGTGGTCGGCCGGTGTAAACTGGCGCAACTCGTAGAACTCCCGGTAATTCGGGAGGTAGGTCTTCGGAACGACCCCGAGCAGCTTGCCCCGGTAAAAAACAGCCGCGCAGTTGAACAGTGCCCCGTCTATCCTGAGCGGCAGACCGACAATTCCGATGACCGGAATGGCGCGCGAGACATCCAGGATCTTGCCCAGAGCGTCGAGACATCCGTCCAGCAGCGCCTGCTGATGAAAAAGGTCCTCGCAGGAGTATGCGGAAAGGCCGAGTTCGGGGAACACGGACAGTATCGACCGGCGCTCTCCCGCCTCTGCCAGCAGCTCGATGGTCTGCCGGGCATTGAACTCCGGGTCGGCCACCTTAACCTCGGGCAGGGCCACCGCGGTTCTGATGAAATTATGGGTATACAGGTTGTAAAATTCCTGCTCCTGACTCATGTCTTCTACCCCTTCCTGACCGCGGACGGCGGATTAACGCCACCTTTTCTACACCTTTCCAAAGCGGGGTGTCAACGGGTAATTTCGACAGAAAATGCCGGGACTTCAGACAGGGTGTGGTTAAGCCTATCAAGGTTGGACAGATCAGGAAGATCTGAAAAGACGGAAACATCATCGTAAACAGCTACTGCCCGATGCCGCGGTAGAAGCGGACTATCGAAGAACGGCATGCACGAACCCGGTCCTCTCCCATGGACCGGGTTTTTTCTGTCCGCCCCTGCCTCAGGCGGCCGCCAACGTCCAGTCCAGCTCCCCTTCGCCGAACATGGCCTCCACGTCCAGCAGTATAATCAGCCGGTCACCGAGGCGCCCGATACCGCTGAAACACCCTCCTCCGGCGCTTTTTACCGTATCCGGCGTCGGCGAAACCTGGTCGCTTTCCAGCTTTATGACGTGAGACACCTGGTCCACGATGAGGCCTATGGTCTTTCCCGTTACATCGACCACCACGATGCGCCGCGCCTCGTCGTTCCCAAGCGAGGCGTCCTGAAGGGTGAAGCGCTTCCTGAAATCAATGACAGGGATCACCTTTCCGCGAAGATTAATCACCCCTTCCGCATAGTCCGGGGCATTCGGAATCTTTGTTATATCCATCATGCGGATGATCTCCTGGACCTTCAGAATATCCACGCAGTACTCTTCGCTGCCCACCGTGAAGCCCACCATGTGATGCATATCCGCGTTCCCCTTCAAAACCGTGCCCATGGGTTCCCCCTGTTGTGAATTCATGATCCGTCTTGTATCTTTTCGGTATGAACGGGTATTTCTTTAGAAGAATCAGGCGGAGTGTCGTAACCGGCGACAAAAAAACGGCCGTCCGGTAAAGGGGCCGTTTTTTTGTGCTCAATACCGGTACGACCGGCGGTTCATCTTCCCAGAAGCAGGTCCATCACCCTGAATCCCTCTTCCAGACTGAGACCGGTTGCGCGGGCGGAGTTCTCGTCATACCCGGCAACGGCGTCATTCACGTCGGTCTCACCGCCGTATATAATGAAGGGAACCGGTTCGGCGGTGTGCGTCATGAGCCTCAGGGGGGTCGGATGGTCCGGGGTGCAGAGTATCCGGTACTCGCCGAATTTCTTTATCCCCTCGAGGATTGGCCCGACAACCTTTGCGTCGAAATCCTCGATGGCCCTGACCTTGTTCTCGATACTGCCCGAATGTGAGGATTCGTCAGGCGCCTCCACGTGGAGATAAACAAAGTCGACCCTTTCCAGAGCCGCGAGGGCCGCCTCGACCTTGCCGGCGTAGTTGGTGTCCAGGTAGCCGGTGGCTCCTGGCACCCTTGTGATCTCCAGCCCCGCGTAGACACCTATCCCACGCACCAGGTCCACGGCGGAGATCACGGCCCCGGTCAGGCCGAACTTCTCCCGGTAGGTCTCCATCCTCGGCGCCTTCCCCTGCCCCCAGAGCCAGATGGAATTGGCCGGCGTCAGCCCCTGCTCCTGCCGCCGCCGGTGCAGCGGATGCCCTTCGAGAATGGATTGGGACCTCTGCATGAGATCGAGCAGCACGCCGGCCCCGTCTCCTTTCGGCAGGTAGTCGTTGACGCATTTTCCGGTTATGTCGTGGGGAGGCGTGGTTTCGAGCCTTTCCCTGCCGTTTCTCCAGACGAGCAGATGCCGATAGCTCACGCCGGGATGAAATTCGAATTCCACGCTTCCCAGTTCCCTGCCGAGGGCGGCCAGAAGCTCCCTCCCCTCGTCGGTGGTGATGTGCCCGGCTGAGTAGTCTCCCATGACGGTCCTGCCGTCGTGTTGACGCAGATTGACCAGATTGAGACGAAACGCAACGTCGTTCGGTCCCAGCTCTACGCCCATGCTGGCCGCTTCCAGGGGTGACCGGCCGGTATAGCAGGTGCGGGGATCGTAGCCGAACACCGACAGGTTCGCCACGTCGCTTCCGGGAGGGAACCCGTCCGGAATGGTCCTGGCAGTTCCCAGGCGGCCCCGCTTCGCCATGAAATCCATCATCGGGGTCCTGGCGAACTCCAGGGGGGTCTTCCCCCCCAGGGATTCGATACCTTCATCCGGCATTCCGTCACCGAGCAAAACAATATACTTCATGAGCCCCATCCTTTCTTGAGCATACATTACATCATCCCGCTGCAATCCGGCAATGCCTTTCACGATACTTTCAACCCCGCGGATGGGATTCCTGATGGATCCTTTTCAGACGTTCCCTGGTGATGTGGGTGTAGATCTGGGTGGTTGACAGGTCCGCATGGCCCAGCATGAGCTGGACGCTCCTCAGATCCGCTCCGTTCTCCAGCAGATGCGTGGCGAACGAATGACGGAGCGTATGCGGCGAGATTTCCTTTGTGATTCCGGCCTGGCGCGCCCGCTTCTTGATGATGTTCCAGAAAGCCTGACGGGTCATTGGTGCGCCGAGCCTGGAAATAAAAAGGTATTCATTGTCTCCTCTCCTGTCCAGTTTCGGCCGGACCCCTGTCAGGTAAACCTCCAGCGAGGCGTTGGCGGACTCTCCGATCGGCACCAGCCGCTCCTTGCCCCCCTTGCCGAAGGCGAGCAGGAAGCCCGCGTTCATGTTGATCTCCCTGGTTTTCAGCGCCACCAATTCCGAGACCCGCAACCCGGTGGCGTAGAGCAGCTCCAACATCGCCCGATCGCGCAGGTCCCCCGGAGCCGTACCACAGGTGGCCGCCAGGAGAGCGTCCACCTCCCGGAAGCTCAACACTGCCGGAAGTCTGCCGATGGTTTTGGGCGCTTCGATCAGGGAGGCGGGATTGTGATCGGACCGGCTCTCGATCAGGAGAAAGCGGTGGAACATCCGAACGGCCGACAGCGCCCTGGCCCTGCTCCGCGGGGCAATGTCCGAATCCTTGAGGAACGCGAGGAAAGAGGCCACATCAGGGGGGCGAATCCCGCCAGGCCCGTCGATACCCAGGGTTTCCATGAACGACAGGTATTTCCCCAAGTCCCGGCTGTAGGCTTCCAGAGTGTTCCGGGACAGTCCCTTTTCCACGGCAAGATAGTTGAGGAACAGGTCGAGGAGGGGGTACATGGACTACTCCACCTCTATGGCCTTGAGGAGGCGTTCCTTGATCTCATCAAGCTTTTCCTCCGATGTTATCTTCTGACCGAAGATGTCCTTCACGTAGAACACGTCGGCGACCTGGTCTATCTTGGTGGATATCCTGGAGACGCCGATGTACAGGCCCAGTTCCGTCAAGGTGCTGGTGATGCGGTAGAGAAGACCGACCTTATCGTGGGTATAGATGTCGATGACCGTGTATTCGTCGGACACGTCGTTGTCGAATTCGATGACCGTGGGGAAACGCGGCTTCACCTTTTCGCTCAGCAGGCTTGGACGGTGCCGCCGCTCCACCAGGGTACCGACCTTCACCTTCCCCTGGATCACGTGCTTCAGGTCCTCTTCCACCTTCTTCCAGCGGGATTCGTCAGTGATTACGAAACCCTGGGGCGAGTTGACATGAAGCACGTCGAGGGCCTTGCCATTGGTGCTGGTGCTGATCCGGGCACCCAGTATGTTCATGCCGTTGGCGGCCATGACCCCGGTTATCTTGGAAAAGAGGCCGGGGGTATCCAGGGTACAGATGGAGAAATTCGAATACCCGCCCTCAGGCTCGTGACTCAACCGCGAGACAAAGGTGGAGTTGCCGAGGGAGAGCAGCATCCTGACGTGTTCGGCGATGGCCGCCGGCGTGTTCGACAACAGGTGTCTGGTGCTCATTGCCTTCAACTCCTCCCTGACCGCCGCTGCCGCATATTCGGCCTCCAGCAGCTCCAGCACCTTTTTCCTGACGTTCTTCACCCGCTCGCTGCGGGCCTCGAACTTGAAGTCGCCCCGCTCAAGCACGGTAAAGGTCTTTTCGTAAAGCTCCTCCATGAGCGCCGCCTTCCAGTCCGTCCAGACATCGGGCCCGACCGCCCTGAGATCGCCGTAGGTCAGCAGGTACAGCATCTTGAGGTTCTCGCTGCTCCCCATCAGGCGCGCGAACTGGATGATCATCTTCTCGTCGTGCAGGTCCCTGCGCTGCGCAATATGGGCAAACAGCAGGTGGTGGCGCACCAGGAACTCCAGCCGCTCGCTGTCCTCCCTGGTCAGCCCCATGCGGCGTGCGATGGTGGGCATCATCTCCGCGCCCTTTTCCGAATGGTTCCCCCCCTCTCCCTTGCCGATATCGTGCAGCAGGAGGGCCAGGATCAGGAGCTCGGATTTTTCAATGTCGCCGGCCAGCCGGCTCAGAAGCTTGAGAGACCCGGCATGCTCACCGTTCCGGAGGCGGATGAACTCCTCCACCGCGAAAATGGAATGGGCATCGACCGTATAGATGTGGTAGAGGTCGTGCTGGGCCTTGCAGTACACCCGCTCGAATTCGGGGATGAACCTGATGAGGAAGCCGAGGTAGTGCATCATCCGCAGGGTGTCCGCGACCCCGCCGGGGGCACGGAGCACGGAGAAGAAGGAGTGGTTCACCTCCCTGTTGCGCCGGAACTTGTCGTTTACCAGCGGGAGGCTTTTGCGCACAAGGTTCTTGGCCTGCATTCCGAGCTCGACGCCGTGTTTCTGGGCGTACTCGAAGAGCTTCATCAGACGCGGCGGATCCGCCGCGATCACGCCTTCGTCGGGGATCTTCAGCTCTCCACTGACGATATAGAACCCCTCGCCTATCGGCCTCCTGGCCAGATACCCCAGGAGCCTGCGCGGCCTCTTCTCGTGATACAGGCATTTGGTGACCATGGCGGACCAGAACTGCTCCACACGGGTGGCCTGGAGGTAAAAATCCCTCAGAAACTCCTCCACTCCCAGCAGGCTGCCGTGATCCTTATAGCCGAGAAACTCTGCCACCCTGCTCTGGTCGCCGAAGGTCAACTGGTCGTTCCTCCGGCCCGCCAGGTAATGCAGCTCGTTTCTGATCCTCCAGAGATATGAGAGAGAGCTGTTGTAGGTGTCGAGCTCCTCTTCGGTGAGGACCCCCTTTGTCAGCAATTCCCGGGGTTCGGACGCCTTGTACTTGATCTTCGCGATCCAGAGCGTCGTGTGCAGGTCCCTGAGCCCCCCCTCACCCTCCTTGATGTTCGGCTCGAGCAGATAGACCGAGGAACCGTACTTCTCACGGCGCTCCTCCAGTTCGGTCACCTTCTGGCGGATAAAGGCATCACTCCCTTTGGTCATGATCTGGGTCAGGATCGTCTTGCGTAGCTCCTTGAAAAGCTGACGGCTGCCGCAGATGAAACGGGTGTCCAGCAGGGCCGTCTTGACCGTCAGGTCGGAGTTCGCCATCTCGACGCAGTCTTCGATGGTCCTGACCGCATACCCCACATCCAGCCGCATGTCCCAGAGAAAATAGAGGACCTTGTTGGCGATGTCCTCCACCCGTCGGCCGTCCCTGCCGCCGTAGAGGAACATGATGTCGATGTCCGAATAGGGATTCAGCTCCCCGCGGCCGTAGCCGCCGGTGGCCACCAGGGCTATCTGCTCCCTCCCCCCGGCCTGATGCCGCACGTCGCTGGTTATGCAGCGGAACAGCTTTTTCATGAGGGTATCCACCATTTCCGCGATGGTGTGCACCACCCACGCACCGTCCGCGCCTTCGTTGTGCCTGGCGCGTATATCCTCTCCGTAACGGGCCAGGTAATGCCTGCCCCCCGCCAGGTAGAGCGGCCTCTTCTCCTCGAACGACGCCCGGCCCGAATCGCCGAAGGCCTGGTGCTCGTCTGGAAAGTATCGATCTATATCGAAGTTCATGATTTTTTCGCTCAAGGCCTTTACCGGGCCTCCATACAACCTGAAAACTGCATTGAATATCCACAGATTACACAGATTATCGCGGAAGGACAAAGAACTGTCGTATTCCGGATGCACCATCCCGGATAACGCACCTGATCAGTCTATATAACGGAATCCTCTGCGGTATTCCGCTTTAACCTTGGGTTTAATGAAGTCCCTTTATATAATTTTTTATCCCGTCCAGGATGCCGTTTGCAATGGTTTCCTGGTACTCGCGGTCCTTCAGGAGCTCCGCTTCCCGTTCGTTGCTTATAAAGGCGGTCTCCACCAGTATGCTCGGCATGGTGGCGCCCACCAGCACGTAGAACGGTCCCTGCTTCACCCCCAGGTTCTTTGCTTCATGATGCTTCCTGGAGACCTTGGCGTACAGGGCCTTCTGGACCTCGTCAGCCATGCGGGCGGAATCGTTTATCTTGCTGTTCGCCATCAGGTCGAACAGGATGGCCTGGAGCAGGCCGACCTTCTCCAGGGAGGTATTGTTCTCGCGGGCCGCGACCCGGGCCGCCTTGTCGGTCTTTGCCAGATTCAGGTAGTAGGTCTCGATCCCGGACGCGGCCCTGTTCAAGGAGGCGTTGGCGTGAATGGAGACGAACAGGTCGGCGTTCACCTTGTTGGCGATAGCGGTCCTTTCCTCCAGAGGAATGAAGACGTCCGTGGAGCGGGTCATCACCACGTCTACCCTCAGTTCCTCTCGCAATATGGCGGCGAGCTTGAGCCCGATTGCCAGCACCACGTCCTTTTCCTGCACCCCGTCGGGCCCAACGGCTCCAGGGTCGTGCCCGCCGTGCCCCGGATCCACAACAATCCTCCGGACCTTGTCGGTCTTGACCTTTCCGGGAGGACTCCGCCGCTCCTCCGCCGGCGGCTCCCCGCTCTCCGTCGGTTCGGGCCTTGCGGCGCTGATGCTCTGCTCCAGCCGTGAGATTTCGGTCTTCCGCTCTCCCTTTACGTCAATGATTATCCGGAAAGGATCCGACAGTGGAAATATCTTGAATTCGCGGATATTCTCTATATCCAGGACGACACGGGCCACGTCGGGCCGGTACTGACCGACGCGCGCCGTCTTGAGGAGACCGTCTCCTATGGGGAGATCCTTGACCCCGGGGGCGATCTGCGCGCCTTCGATATCCACATAGATCCTCTCGGGAAGGGTCGCCGAATGGTCCTGCTTCAGCCGGTGATGGGTGTATTTGACCTCCTGGTCGAGTACCACGACAATCCGGGTATAGTCCGGGTTTGACCAGGTACGGAGCTCGGTCACATGCGCCTTCGGCAGAGTGGATACACGGGGGATGGTGTCGAGTTCCCGCTTGTTGCCGGGGCCCTTTGCGTCTCCCCTCTTTTGGGCTTTCCTGCCCGGTTTCGCGTCCTTTTCGCTGATCTTGCATACCAGCATCCGATCCGATTCCATCGAAACCGAGTGCGCTTCGCCAATCTTTCCGGTCCCGGCGACGCCGGCGGCAGGGAGGACGAGGGAGCAGAGCGGCATTATCAGAAGCAAAATGAGTGTGGTTGCATTCATCATGTCACACCATCCTTTTCAACTGGTCCAGGATATTCAATGCTTCGAGGGGAGTCAGGGATGGGATTGAGACTGAATCGAGCCTCTTCCGCAGCGGGTCCTCGGTCTCGGTAAACAGCGGCAGCTGGGGCGAAGGAGGCGGAGCCGTCTTCCCCTTTCCCTTGGCGATGCGCGGCATCCCTCCTTCCGCGTATTCCCCCCGTTCCAGGTTTTTCAGGATCTCCCTGGCCCGCTCTATCACCTCCAGGGGAAGCCCGGCCAGCCTGGCCACCTGTATCCCGTAGGAGTGGGACGCACCTCCCTCGACGATCTTGCGAAGAAAGATGATCTGGTCGTTCCATTCACGCACGGCGATATTGTAGTTCTTGATCCCCTTCCTGGTGACCGCCAGCTCGGTCAGCTCGTGGTAGTGGGTGGCGAACAGGGTCTTGGCGGCGCGGGACTCGGTGTCGTGCAGGAACTCGGCCACGGCCCAGGCGATGGAGACCCCGTCGAAGGTGGAGGTACCGCGCCCGATCTCGTCAAGTATGATAAGGCTCCGGGGGGTGGCGTTGCGCAGGATGTTGGCCGTCTCCATCATCTCCACCATGAAGGTGGACTGTCCCCTGGCCAGGTTGTCCGCCGCGCCCACCCGGGTGAAAATCCGGTCCACGATGCCTATCTTCGCGCTTGTCGCGGGGACGAAGCTCCCCATCTGGGCCATCAGGGTGATGACCGCCACCTGGCGCATGAAGGTCGATTTCCCCGCCATGTTGGGGCCGGTTATGATCAGGAGCTGGTTCTCCCCGGTGTCCAGCAGCACGTCGTTGGGGACGAAGCGCTCGCCGAGGCTCGCCGCCTCCACCACCGGGTGGCGACCCTCACTGATGGCAAGCTCGCTCCCCTCGTCCACCTCGGGCCGGCAGTAGTCCCTCTCATGGGCCAGATCGGCCAGGGCGGCCAGCACGTCCAGGGTCGCGAGGTTTTCCGCGGTTGCCGCTATCCGCTCCCCCTGGGCCGCCACCTGCTGCCGGATCTCCTGGAACAGGGCGTACTCCAGCTCGGCAATCCGGTCTTCGGCGTTCAGGACCTTGTCCTCGTACTCCTTCAGCTCCTCGGTGATGTAGCGTTCGGCGTTGGCCAGGGTCTGTTTCCGCACGTAGTCGTCCGGTATGGAGGCAAGGTTCGCCCGGGTCACCTCGATGTAATAGCCGAATACCTTGTTGTAGCGGATCTTCAGGGAGTTGATGCCGGTCCGTGCCCGCTCCCGGGCCTCCAGGCGCGCGATGTACCCCTTCCCCTCCCGGCTCACCGCCCGCAGCTCGTCCAGCTCGGCATGGTAGCCGTCGGCTATGATCCCCCCCTCCCTCAGGATAAAGGGCGGGTTTTCGGTAATACCCCTCGCGACCAGCTCCACGACGTCCGCCAGAAGGTCGGTGCCCTGCCGGATTCGCAGCAGCAGCGGGGCGTCGAGTCCGGACAGGAGCTCCAGGATGGCCGGTATCCTCGTCAGGGATTCCTTCAGCGCCACCAGATCCTTGGCGCCGGCGCTGGCCAGGCTGATCCGGCCGTTCAGGCGTTCCAGGTCATGGACCCCGGTGAGGAGCCCCAGGATCTCCCTGCGCAGACCCGCGTCACCGACCAGGGATTCCACTGCGTCATATCGTTCCCTGATTTTATCGATAGTTATCAGGGGATAGTTAATCCATTGGCGAAGCTTTCTCCCCCCCATGGCGGTGGCTGTCCGGTCCAGCAGCCCCAGCAGCGACCCCTTTTTCCGGTTCTCTGCCATGGTGGCGGTGAGTTCCAGGTTCCGCCGGGTCGATTCGTCCATGATCAGGTACTCGGCAGTGGTATAACGGGTGATGCCGCTGATGTGGCCGACCATTGCCATCCTGGTGTCCTGCAGGTAGTGCAGGATGGCGCTGACGGCCAGCAGTCCCTCCCGAAGCCCGCCGCAGCCGGCGGCGTCCGGCGATTCCACCCCGAACCGGGTAGTGACGAGTCTTGCGGCGTAGTCCGGGTCGTAGACCCATTCGTCCAGGAAGGTGACGGTCCGGCCGTCGGTGAGCGGGGCCAGTTCCCGCAACAGGCTCCCCTCCCGGAACGACGCGGGGAGAAGGATCTCCCGGGGTGCCACGCAGGCCGCCTCTCCCAGCAGGGCCTCCCTGTCCGACAGCTCGGTCACCCGGAACTCGCCGGTGGAGATGTCCAGATAGGAGAGACCCCAGGTGTCCTTTCCGTCGGAGAACAGGGAGAAGAGGTAGTTGTTCTCCTTGGGAGCCAGGTTGTCCCCCTCCAGCACCAGCCCGGGCGTCACCACCCGGACCACCTCCCGCCGGACAATCCCCTTGGCGGACTTCGGGTCCTCTACCTGCTCGCAGACCGCCACCTTCTCGCCCGCCTCGATGAGCTTGGCTATGTAGGGCGCGGCCGAATGGTAGGGGACACCGCACAGGGGGACATCTCCCCCGTCGGCGTTCTTGTTGCGGGAGGTGAGCGCGATGTCGAGGATGCGGGAAGCCTTCACCGCGTCGTCGAGGAACATCTCGTAGAAGTCTCCAAGCCGGAAAAACAGGATGGCGTCCGGGTATTCCGACTTGATCTCGAGATACTGCCGCATCATTGGCGTGATGTCCGACATGCGACCCCTTATGCCTCCGGCGTTTCGTGGAACCGGAGCGTGCGGTAAATGCTCTCCCGGTTGGGTGCTATCCGCTCCCGGTACAGGGCCGCGTACACCTCGACCGACGGGATCCGCCCCAGCAGGGACACTACGGCGGCCAGCTCGGCCGACCCCAGGTAGACCCGAGCACCGTTCCCCATGCGGTTGTCGAAGTTGCGGGTGGAGGTTGAGAAGACCGTGACCCCGTCGGGCACCCTGGCCTGGTTCCCCATGCAGAGGGAGCAGCCCGGGATCTCAATGTGGGCGCCAACCGCGCCGAACACGGCGAACAGCCCCTCCTGGCGGAGCCGGTCGGCGTCCATCCGGGTGGGGGGGCAGATCCAGGTGCGGACGCCGGGATTGAAGCGCCCCCCCCGCCAGATCTCGGCTACGGCCCGGAAGTGGCCCACACTGGTCATGCAGGAGCCGATGAACACGTCCTGCACCGGGTCGCCGGAGATCTCCGACAGGAGCCTCACGTCGTCCGGGTCGTTGGGGCAGGCCACAATGGGCTCGGTGATACAGGCCAGGTCGATCTCCAGCACCGCGGCATACCCGGCGCCCGGGTCCGGCTCCAGCAGGCTCGGGTTCGCCAGCCACTCCTCCACCGCGGCGATGCGACGCTGCAGGGCGTCGGAGTCCTGGTAGCCGTCGGCGATCATCCGCTTCATCAGTGCCGCATTGGAACGGAGGTGGGTCGCCACGGTGTCGGTGGAGAGCCTGATGCAGGCGGCGGCCGCGCTCCGCTCGGCCGCGGAGTTGGTCAGCTCGAACGCCTCGTCCACCGGCAGGTCGGGGAGACCCTCGATCTCCATGATCCGGCCGTTGAATACGTTGACCTTGTTTTTCTTGGGCACGGTCAGGAGTCCGGCCCTGATGGCATAGTAGGGGATAGCGTTCACCAGGTCGCGCAACGTGATCCCGGGGTTCGGCGTGCCGGTGAAGCGGACCAGCACGCTCTCGGGCATGTCCAGCGGCATGAAGCCCAGGGCACCGGCAAAGGCCACCAGGCCCGAGCCGGCAGGGAACGATATGCCGATGGGAAACCTGGTATGGGAATCGCCGCCGGTGCCGACCGTATCCGGCAGGATCAGCCGGTTCAGCCAGTTGTGGATCACGCCGTCGCCAGGCTTGAGCGCCACCCCGCCCCGCTCGGTGATGAAGCCGGGGAGGGTCCGGTGCATCCTGACGTCGGACGGTTTCGGGTAGGCGGCGGTGTGGCAGAACGACTGCATGAACATGGGGGACTGGAACCTGAGGCAGGCCAGTTCCTTCAGCTCGTCGGCGGTCATGGGGCCGGTGGTGTCCTGGGAGCCGACCGTGGTCATCTTCGGTTCACAGGCGGTGCCGGGAAGGACACCCGGCAGGCCGCAGGCACGGCCCACCATCTTCTGGGCCAGGGTATAGGGTTGTCCCGGCCGGGGTTCGGGGTTCCTGGCGCCGGTGAACAGGTCAGCCGGCCCCACTCCCATCGCCTCCCTGGCCCGGGCGGTCAGTGACCTGCCGATTATCAGGGGAATGCGCCCTCCGGCCCGGTATTCGTCGGCCAGGGTCACGGGGGAGAGGGTGAACGTCGCCAGGACCTTTCCGCCGTCGGAGAGGACCTCGCCCCGGACGGTGTCGATGGTGATGCTGTCTCCGCTCTTCAGGCCGGTCACGTCGCAGCGTATCGGCAGCGCCCCCGAGTCCTGGGCCGTGTTGAAGAAAATGGGCGCTATCACGCCGCCGAGGATGACCCCGCCGCGCCGCTTGTTGGGAACGAACGGGATGTCCTCGCCGATGTGCCACAGCACGCTGTTGCAGGCCGACTTCCGCGACGAGCCGGTGCCGACCACGTCCCCCACGAATGCCACTTGCCTGCCTTCTGCGCGGTAGCGGGCGATCTCCGCCAATCCGCCCGGGAAGCGGGCCTTGCCCATGGAGAGGGCGTGCAGCGGGATGTCGGGACGGCTCCAGGCGTCTCCGGCCGGGGAGAAGTCGTCGGTGTTGATCTCGCCGTCCACCTTGAACACCGTGACCTGGATGGTTTCCGGCAGCGTCGGTCTGGAGGTGAACCACTCGGCCCGCGCCCAGGACTCCAGCACCTTCCGGGCGGCAGGGACGGTTTCGGCGAGAGCGAGCAGCTGGTCGAAGGCCTCGTAGACCAGGGTGGTCCGGGACAGGGCCGCGGCCGCCTCGTCGGCCAGTTCCTGCAGCGAGAGCGCCTCGATGAGCGGCTGCACGTTGTACCCCCCCAGGATGGTGCCGAGTATCCTGACGGCCTCCACCGGGGTGAGCAGGGGGGATTTCGAGCTTCCCCGCATGATGCCTGCCAGATACTCGGCCTTCACCCGGGCGGCCGGATCGACGCCCGGTGCAACCCGTTCCTTGAGCAGGTTCAGCAGGAATCCCTCTTTTCCCGCAGGAGGATCGTTCAGGAGACCGCACAGTTGCCGGGTCTGCTCCGGGTCCAGCGGCAGCGGCGGGATGCCGAGCTCCCTGCGCTCGGCTTCGTGTTTCAGGTATTGCTCTATCATGATTTTTTGCTCCAAATTTCATTTTGAGCAGGCGCAAGGCGCCCTGCGCTTTTCAGTGCCCGCTCACGTCCAGGGCCGAGATCCTCAGCGAGGGGGAGCCCACACCTCCGAAAAAGCGCAGGTCATTGCCGATCCGCTCCACCGCAGCGAACAGGTCGATGATGTTGCCGGAGATGGCAATCTCCTTCACCGGATGTACGATGGCGCCGTTGTCCACCAGGAAACCCGACGCCCCCACGGAAAAATCCCCTGATATGGCGTTTGCCGTGTGCATCCCCATCACGTCGGTAATCAGCACGCCCCTCCCGATGCCGCTGAGCAGGTCATGGAGAGAGACGCTTCCGTTCTCGATGTAGAAGTTGGTGACGCCGCAATGGGGCGGGCTCTTTATCCCGCCCCGGCTGGAGTTACCGGTCGATTGAGCCCCGTCCCGGGCCGCCCAGTAGCTGTCATAGAGAAAGGCCGTGACAAGGCCTCCCTCGACCAGAAGCGTGTCCTGCTGCGGGACACCCTCGGCATCGAACGGCGCCGTGGCCAGACCGCCGGGGAGGATGCCGTTATCCCGGATCATCAGGATCTCGGAGAAGACTTTCTTCCCCTTACGGTCCGCCAGCATGGATTTCCCCTTGATGACGTTCTCTGCCAGGAAGGAAGGGGCCAAAACCTCCAGGATGTCGGCCGCCACGTGGTTTTCCAGCACCACCGGGCAGCGCATGGTTGCGATCTTCCGGGCGCCCAGCAGTCCCACCGCCCGGACGGCGGCCCTCCCGGCAATCTCTTCCACCCGGAGGTCGCTGAAGCGGGTGCCGAAGCCGAAGTCCCATCCCATCTGGGAATCGTCACCCTGCTCGGCCACGGCCGAAACGCTGGCGGACACGGAGGTTCCCTGAAAGCTCCCTTCCACCCCGTTGGAGTTCCTGATGAAGACCTGGTATTCCGACTCGCCGTAGGACGCCTTGCGCACCCGCCTGACCCGTTCATCGGTCCCCAGGGTCAGCCGCTCCAGGTCCATGGCGCACTGTATCTTGCGCTCCCCGTCGACCAGGGCCAGTCCCTCGTCGTACAGGCCCTCGACCACCGGAAAGGCCGCCGGCCCGGGAAACAGGTTCCATTGGTCCGGGGTCTGGTTCCCGGCGGAAGTAAGCGCGTTGCCCACCATCCGCTCCAAGTCCCCCTCCTCCAGGCTGGTGGAGTAGGAGAACCCCATCCCCTTCCCCCTCAGCACCCGGATGCTTACCCCGACCGGAGCCGAGCACTTGAAGGTGTCGATCTTCCCTTCCTTCACCTCTATGGAAAGGTTGCGCGATGACGAGACCGATATTTCGTATCCTTCCAGGGATTTTCCGCGGAGAATCCGCTCTATCCTGTCGGCGGTAACCGTATGATCCATTGATTGGTTCCTTGTAAATTCAGGAGTGTGTCAGTCTCCTATGCCACATTTCGCAACATCCCCCCTCCCTCGGCGGGAGGGGGCGAAGGGGGTGGGTGATTGATGGAGAGGCAGGTCTCCGTGCCGGCCCAAATGGAGGACACCCACAAGGGGTGTGCCTCTGTAAAACAGCCCTCCTCGGCCAGGGGGAGGAATATCATGTGCGCTGATTTTAGGGCTACGAGGCTTTAGATTTCCAGCAGCATGGCGATCTCGTCACAGTCAGGAAACTTGACGCAGTTTATACAGTCGCGCCACACCTTGTGGGGAAGTTCCGACTTGTCAACGACCCTGAAACCGAACTTGGCGAAGAAATCGGGCTTGTAGGTGAGGCAGAAAACTTTCTTCAGGCCGAGGGCACGGGCCTCGTCGAGACATGCCTGCACCAGCCTGGTGCCTATGCCCTGACGACCGACCTCCTCGGCCACCGCCACCGACCTGAGCTCGGCCAGGTCCTCCCACATGATGTGGAGGGCGCACGTCCCCAGCAGCTTCCCACCCTCTTCGCAGAGGTAGAAGTCTCTGATCGATTCGTACAGTTCCGACAGGGAGCGCGACAGCATCTCCCCCCTGTTGGCATAGAACGTCAACAGCTTCTGAATTTCCCTCACATCACTGATCTGTGCCTTGCGAAGCATAGCCGTCCCTTCCCCGGTATCGTCTCAGGATTCCTCGAGAATCCCATCTTCAATCATTTCTCTGGCATGTTCAAGGGTCTTTTCGGTAATCTTGGCCCCCCCCAGCATCCTGGCCATCTCCGCCACCCTGACGTCCCCCTCCAGGAGTTCCAGCCGGGTCCGGGTCCGGCCCCGGTCGGTGACCTTGGTGACCCGGTAGTGGTGGTCGGCAAAGGCGGCCACCTGCGGCAGATGGGTGATGCAGAGCACCTGCTGCGTCCGGGCTACCCGCTTGAGCTTCCGGCCCACCATGGCGGACACTGCCCCACCGATGCCGCTGTCAACCTCGTCGAATACCAGGGTCGGCACGTCGCTTTCCGGATGGATCTGCTTCAGTGCCAGCATCAGCCGGGAGAGCTCCCCGCCGGATGCGATCCTGGCCATCGGCTTGGGCGATTCACCCGGATTGGGTGAGAACAGGAACTCCACCCGCTCCAACCCATGGGGCCTGGGCTCGTCGTGGGGAGACAGGAGCACCTGGAGCCTGGCGTTTTTCATGGCGAGCTCGGCCAGCTCACGTTCCATCGCCTTCTCCAGCCTGCCGGTCGCTTCCCTGCGGGCCAGGGAGAGCTCACTACCGGTCTCCCGGAGCCCCGACTCCAGTTCCCGCAGGCACTCCTCCAGCTCGCCGCGTCGCTCTTCCCGGTGAGTGAGTGTCTCCAGTTCCCGGTCGATTCCGGCTTTGAAGGCAAGGACCTCCTCGATGGTGGCCCCGTACTTCCTCTTCAGCTTTCGGATCAGGTCGAGCCGGTCGTCCACTTCCTGCTGCCGGGACGGATCGTCCTCGATGCGGTTACCATAGTCCCGCAGCGACAGCGCGGCATCCTCCAGTACCAGGTACGCCTCGTTCAGCCTGGCGGCAAAGGGATTCAGGGCCGCGTCCACCTCCCCTGCATCGGACACCTCGTCGACGATGTCCCGCAGACACCCGAGGATCGCCCCGTCACCGCCGTAGAGGGCCTCGTAGGCGCCACGGCTGGCACGGATGAGCTTCTCCCGGTGCAGCAGGCGCAGGCGCTCCTCTTCCAGTTCCGCGTCCTCGCCCTGGCGCGGGTCGGCGTCCCCAATCTCTCTGGATTGGAAGACAAGGAGGTCGAGACGCCGGGAAGCCTCCCGTTCTCCCTCGTCCAGTCTCCGGAGGTCCTCCAGGTTCTTCCGGTACTCGTCGTGGAGCCCGCGGTAACGCTCCCTGAGCGGTGCCAGGCCGCCGAATCCGTCCAGCAGGCGCAGGTGGTTCTCCGGCTTGAGGAGGGTCTGCGATTCGTGCTGGCCATAGATGTTCACCAGCAGGGGGGCTAGTGCCGTCAGCAGAGAGGTGGTGGCCATGCCGCCGTTCATGAACACCCGGTTTTTCCCCGACCGGGACACGGTACGTTTCACCAGCAGCTCGCCTTCGGTGTCAACCCCAGCTTCGGTAAGGCCGGCGCGGATTACATCGTCCCCGGCCACATCGAACATGCATTCGACAACCGCCTCCTCCTCACCGGTCCGGATCATGCCGGCCGAGGCCCGGCCGCCCAGGATCAGGTTGACCGCATCGATGATGATGGACTTGCCGGCGCCGGTCTCGCCGGTCAGGACGTTCAGTCCGGGCCGGAAGGAGACGTGGAGGTTGTCTATTATGGCGAAATTCCTTATGACAAGGTCGGTGAGCATGGTTCGTCAGACCCCACTGGCTGGGAGAATATCATGGCATCCGGCCACGGTCGGACGGGAGCCGGCACCTATCGCTCTCCCCATTTCAGCTTGGTTCTCAGCACCTCGTAGTAATCGGTGTCTCCGGAGAGAATCAGGCGTGTGTGGTGCTCCGCTCTCCTTACCACAATGACGTCCCGGTATTCCAGGGGGATCCCCACCTGGCCGTCGAGGGTGAGCATGACGTTCTCCACCCTGGAATCAAGGGTGACGGTGATCTCCGCGTCGGCCCCCACCACGATGGGACGGTTGGTAAGGGTGTGGGAGCAGATCGGTGTTATCAGGAGACAGTCGAGTGCCGGGTCCACGATCGGCCCGTTGGCGGACAGTGAATATCCGGTGGAGCCGGTGGGTGACGAGACAATCAGCCCGTCCGCCTTGAAAGTGGCGAGGAAGGAGCCGTCCACCGAGGCATCCATGGTAACGATCTTGGCGGGCGCCCCCTTGTTGATCACGGCGTCGTTCAACGCCTCCCAGGCCCCGATCTCCACGCCGTCCCTCAGCAGGACAACGCTCAGCATCATCCGTTCCGAGATGGTGGAATCCCCGGACAGGTACGACTCCAGCGCACCATAGATACCACTGACCGGTATTTCGGTAAGAAAGCCGAGGCTTCCCAGATTGACCCCGAGGATGGGAACCTCCCGCTTGCCCACCAGCCGGGCCACCGATATCAGGGTGCCGTCCCCCCCCAGGACTACTACCAGGTCGGCCAGTGACGGGATATCCCCGCCTTCCATCCCTTCCTCCGACTCAAGGTAGCACGACAGCCGCTTCTCCACCAGCGGCGTGAGCCCCCGGTCGCGCAACCAGCTCAACAACTCGCAGGCCACCTCCCGACAGCGAGGATCCTGAACCTTGGCGAAAATCCCTATTTTCTTCATGTAGCAACCTGCGTCACGTCTCGGAGCGTCAGGCCGTCCGTCGGCACCGGTCCCCTAAGGCGCAACGCCCGTCCAGTGTTGTATAAACGCTCCATTAGTAACACGAAATTCCCGACATGTCCAATGGTAACGCGCTGTTGCGTTGCCCCGCCATTCACTATATACTACCACCCAGTGAACCGACACCCTTCCCGATGCAAAGTGAGAGTCATGCCGAATCACCATAAACCATTACTTCCTGGGCAACAGGACCAGCGAGGCGCCGACGCCGGCCAATCATCGCCACGCGTCCTGCCTGCCCGCCTGAAGGAAGGGTCCCATCTCCCATGAGCGATACCGTCCGTCAGGACCAGACTATAGCGCCGCTGGCCGAGAGGGTGCGCCCGAGGAGCCTGGATCAGTTCGTGGGCCAGGAGCACCTGCTGGGGCCGGGAAAGCTGCTGCGCCGCCTCATCGAGACCGACCAGATTTCCTCCCTGATCCTCTGGGGACCGCCCGGATCCGGAAAGACCACCCTGGCCCGCATCATCGCACATGCCACCAGTTCCCACTTCATCTTCTTCTCGGCCATCCTGTCCGGGGTAAAGGACCTGCGCCAGATCGTCAAGGAGGCTGAAGACGAGCTCTCCACCAGCGGGCGAAAGACCATCCTGTTCGTGGACGAGATCCACAGGTTTAACAAGGCCCAGCAGGATGCCTTTCTCCCCTATGTTGAGCGGGGGCTCCTCACCATCATCGGCGCCACCACCGAGAATCCCTCGTTCGAGGTCATCGCGCCGCTCCTGTCGCGCTGCAAGGTACTGGTCCTGACCCCCCTCGGACCGGAAGAGATCGGCAGGATCCTGCGACAGGCCCTCGACGACCCGGAGCAGGGGCTGGGCGGCAGGGGACTGGAACTGACCGAAGAGGCCCTCTCCTTCATCGCGGAGCAGGCCGAAGGTGACGCCCGTATCGCCCTTAACACCCTCGAAACCGCGGCCCGACTGGCCGGAGAAGGGACCATCGACACGGCAACGGCCCGGGAAGCGGTCCAGAAAAAGCCCCTGCTCTATGACAAGGGGGGGGAAGAGCACTACAACGTCATCTCCGCCTTCATCAAGGCAATGCGGGGAAGCGACCCGGACGGCGCCCTCTACTGGCTGGCCCGCATGCTGGAGGCGGGAGAGGACCCGTTGTTCATCCTCCGCCGCATGGTGATCCTGGCGTCGGAGGACATCGGCAACGCCGATCCCAGGGCGCTGCAGCTGGCGGTCGCGGCCCTGCAGGGATTTCAGCTGGTGGGCCTGCCCGAGGGGAGGATCATCATGGCCCAGGCGGTCACGTATCTTGCCACCGCTCCCAAGTCCAACGCCTCCTACCTGGGGATCGACGAGGCCGTCGCCGAGGTGAGGAAGAGCGGCGCCCTGCCGGTGCCAATGCACGTGCGGAACGCCCCCACCAGGCTGATGAAGGGGCTCGGTTACCACAAGGGGTACAAGTATGCCCATGAGTACGAGGGGGGATACGTGGAGCAGGAGTACCTGCCGGAACGGCTCGCGGGGAAAAAGTATTACCGTCCGGCAGGTCACGGTTATGAGAAGTACATCAAGGAGAGGATGGAATTCCTCAGGGAAAGGAAAAAAAAGGGTTAGCCCGCCGCCAGCCGCTGCTCCCAGCGCCAGGCATCGGCCACGATGGTCTCCAGGTCGTCGTAGCGCGGGCTCCAGTCGAGAAACTGCCGAATACGCTCGGCCCTGGCCACCAGCATGGCCGGGTCTCCGGGCCGCCGCTCCGCCTCGATCACCGGAAAACAGACCCCGGTCACCCGATGGACCACGTCGATGACCTCCCGCACGCTGCTCCCCCTTCCGTACCCCACGTTCAGGGTCTCCGAACCGCCGCCCTGCTCCAGATGGCGCAGCGCGGCCAGGTGGGCGGACGCCAGGTCCTCGATATGGATATAGTCACGGATACCGGTGCCGTCAGGGGTCGGGTAGTCGGTGCCGTAGATGGAGACCGAGGGACGTATCCCCAGGGCCGCCTGGCAGGAGACCTTGATCAGGTGGGTGGCCTCCCTGACCCTCTGCCCCATGCGCGCGCCCGGGTCGGCGCCGGCCACGTTGAAATAGCGCAACGCCACGTAGCGCATGCCGTGGGCCAGGGCCGCATCCCGCAGCATCCACTCGCTCATGAGCTTGGAGGTACCGTAAGGGTTTATGGGCACAGTGGCCGAATCCTCGGCCGCTATGCCGCTCTCCGGCATCCCGTAGACCGCGGCGGTGCTGGAGAAGATGAACCGCTCAACGCGGTTTCTCGTGCATGCCAGCAGCAGCCGCATGGTGTTGCAGGTGTTGTTTCCATAGTAGTCCAATGGCTTCGAAACCGATTCGGGAGCGATAATCGAGGCGGCGAAATGCAGGACCGTTTTAATTCCGTATTCGCGCACTACCGATTCCAGCCGCTCTCCGTCCGCCAGATCCGCCGTTATCAGCTCTTCTCCGTGAATCAGGCTCTCCGGTGAGCCGGTAGACAGGTTGTCGTAGACAATCGGCCGATATCCCGCCTCGGACAATTGACGTACCACATGCCCCCCGATGTATCCGGCGCCGCCGGTTACCAGAACAGTTTCCACTCGCATCCTTTCCAGGGAATTCCCCATTGCACGTATTGACCCCTCCGTCACCGGGGCGGCTCAGCCGGCGGTGTCTGCTGCTCCATTTCTTCCTTCATCCTCCGCTGCATCTCTTCCGCGGCCTTCTGCATCTCTTCCGCGGCCTTGCGCATCTCCTCGGAGGCGTCCTTCCAGGCTTCGTCCGCCTGCTCGATGTTCCGGTCGAATCTCCTGGCAGTGAATTGCGTGCTTACGCTCAAAATAACCAGCAGCGCCGTGAGTATGCCGAAGACCGTCCAGGCCTTGTCGGCAGGGATGCCATGGGTCGCGACGCTGGCCGTAACCAGGTAATAGAGCATCACCACGAGGCCCAGCGCCCCCCCGACGTAAGGGATCGCCCCGAGAACCGTGGTGATTGGCGAGACGGCGGAGAGATAGGCGGTGCAACGGTATGCGGTTTCATAAGACTCCTTCGAGCCCATGGCCTTCCAGATAACGAACAGCACCCCGGCGATCACGAAGCCGAATATGGCGCTTCCGATTGCGAAGTAGACCGGCAGCAGCACCAGCGAGATCGCCCCCATGGCAGCGCCGGGATAGAGATGAATGCCGAGCAGACTGCCGAGCGCATGGAGCAGTCCGCTCAGTATGCCGCTTGCCAGGCCCATAACCACCATGAACACCAACGGCTCCACAAAGCCGCCGCTCTTAGGCATCTCCCTGAAAAAGGTCGCCGGATCTGTTATGACTTTCCGTGCTGTTCGGAGTATTGCCGCAAAATCGATAGCCTTCGCTTCCATGGTTACCCTCCATTCTGTTGACGGATTCGCACGGGGCTGCCTGCCTGAAGAACCCTCGAAAGAGCCTGAATTAATGAATTCTACTCTCCCCAAGGTACGAGTAATAAACGAATCAAGCGGGTTTTTCAAGACAAAAAAGGGGACGGCTTTAACCCGTCCCCTGGCATGTCACGTACTCCCGGTTCCCTATCCCAGCCGGCGGGCGTAGAGTGGGAACCTTTTCATCAGCGCATTGACCTCTCCCTTTATGCGGCCCAGCTGCTCGGGATTGCCGGCGTTTTTCAGGGTATCAGCGATGAACCCGGCCACCAGTTCCATCTCTGCCTCCTTCAATCCGTGGGTGGTTGCTGCCGGAGTTCCGATGCGGATCCCGGAGGTCACGAACGGCGACCTGGTCTCGTTGGGGATGGTGTTCTTGTTGACGGTGATGCCGGCGTGGTCCAAGGCCTCTTCGGCAACCTTTCCGGTCAGCCCGGTGGCGGTGAGGTCCACCAGCATCAGGTGGGTGTCGGTCCCTCCGGAGACCAGACGCAGGCCCCTCTGGACCAGGGCATCGGCCAATGCCTTCGCGTTCTTTACAATCTGCTCCTGATACTTGTTGAACTCCGGGGTGAGGGCCTCCTTGAACGCCACCGCCTTGGCGGCAATCACGTGCATCAGGGGGCCTCCCTGGATGCCGGGGAAGATGTTCGAATTGAGCGCCTTGGCGTACTGCTCCCGGCACAGGATCATGCCGCCGCGGGGGCCCCGCAGGGTCTTGTGGGTGGTGGTGGTCACGAATTCCGCATGGGGGACCGGGCTCGGATGGAGACCTGCCGCAACCAGGCCGGCGATATGGGCCATGTCGACCATTACCACCGCTCCCACGGAGTCGGCAATCTTGCGGAACTGGACGAAATCGATGATGCGCGGATAGGCGCTTGCCCCCACCACTATCATCTTCGGCTGATGTTCCCTGGCGAGCCTGCCGACCTCGTCGTAGTCGATGGTTTCAGTTTCAGGAGATACCCCGTAGAACACCACGTTGAAGAGCTTGCCCGAAAAGTTGGCCGGGCTGCCGTGGGTCAGGTGGCCTCCGTGGGAGAGATTCATGCCGAGAATGGTATCCCCCGGCTTGAGCACGGAAAAATAGACCGCCATGTTGGCCTGGGAGCCGGAATGGGGCTGGACGTTCGCGTGATCCGCGCCGAACAGCTCCTTGGCGCGCTCGATTGCCAGATTCTCCACCACGTCAACCTGGCTGCATCCTCCATAGTAACGCTTTCCGGGATATCCCTCGGCGTACTTGTTGGTCATCACCGATCCCTGGGCCTCAAGAACGGCTTCGGACACGAAGTTCTCGGAGGCTATCAGCTCCAGGTTGTACTCCTGCCGCTCCGTTTCCAGCCGGATGGCGCGCGCGACTTCGGAATCAAAGCTTTCAAGTATCGACATCTCTATCTCCTTGGGTATAGCGAAAAGCAAACGGGACCTGTTGAGTCCCGTAAAGTCTGCCTTTGCCTGATTTACGTCGCCGGGTGCCGTCCCTGCTCGCACGACGCCTATTTGTAGAGTTCCTTCTCCAGGGCGGCTATCTTGTCCAGGCGTCCCTGGTGCCGTCCCCCTTCGAACCGGGCGTCCAACCAGGTTGCGACCATCTCGCTCGCCTCGTTCTCGTCGAGCACGCGGCCCCCCAGCACGAGGATATTCGCATTGTTGTGCTGCTTGGCCATCTTGGCCATGTACGGGTCGGCGGCAAGCGCGGCCCTGACGCCGGGAAACTTGTTGGCGACTATGGACATGCCGATGCCGGTTCCGCAGACTAGCACGCCCAGCTCCGCCTCGCCGCTGGAGACCTTGCGCGCCACCCGTTCGCCGAAGTCGGGATAATCCACGGAGTTGCCGTCCCTGGTGCCCATGTCCTCCACCGCAAGGCCCCGCTCCCGGAGCAGGGCCTTGATTGCCTCTTTCAGTTCGAACCCGCCGTGATCGCTTCCGATTACTATCATCTTTTCCGCCATCAGATCTTCCTGAAGAGGAGGGTCGCGTTTGTCCCGCCGAATCCGAAGGAGTTCGAGAGGGCGAAGGTCACTCCGGCCTCACGCGCCGTGTTGGGCACGAAGTCGAGGTCGCATTCGGGATCGGGCTCCTGGTAGTTGATGGTGGGAGGGACAATACCGCTGTCCATGGCCATGAGGGTATAGACCGCTTCGACACCGCCTGCCGCGCCCAGGAGGTGACCCGTCATGGACTTGGTGGAGGACACCATCAGCTTGCCTGAATGGGCACCGAACACCTGCTTGATCGCCATGGTCTCGTAGAGGTCGTTCATGGGGGTCGAGGTGCCGTGGGCATTGATGTAGTCAACCTGTTCCGGGTTGACGCCGGCGTTGTCCAGTGCCATCTTCATACACCGTGCGGCGCCTTCCCCGCCGGGCGCCGGGGCGGTCAGGTGATAGGCGTCACCGGAGAGGCCGTATCCCACGACCTCGGCGTAAATCTTCGCGCCGCGCTTCTTTGCCGCCTCGTATTCCTCCAGCACCACGATACCGGCACCTTCCGAAAGGATGAAGCCGTCACGGTTCTTCTCGAACGGCCGGGAAGCGCCCTTGGGGTCGTCGTTCCTGGTGGACAGCGCCCGCATGACGGCAAAGCCGCCGATGGCCAGAGGAGTCACAACCGACTCGGTGCCGCCCGCGATCATGGCGTCGGCATCCCCGCGACGGATCATGTGGTAGGCGTCGCCAATGGAGTGGGTGCCGGTGGCGCAGGCGGACACGGACGAGACATTGGGCCCCTTGGCGCCGTATTTTATGGATATGTGCCCCGGCGCCAGGTTCGTTATGAGCATCGGGATGAAGAACGGTGAGATCTTCTTGTAGCCGCCCTCCTGCAGTGCCAGGTGATACTTCTCTATGGTGGGGAGCCCTCCCAGGCCCGCTCCGACCAGAACACCGACCCTGGTCGCATTCTCTTCGGTCACCTGCAGCCCCGAATCCTCCATGGCAAACTGGGCTGCGGCCAGGGAATACTGGATGAACAGGTCCATCTTCTTGATTTCTTTTTTCTCGATGAAATCCTCGGGATTGAAGTCCTTGACCTCCCCGGCGATCTGGATGGGAAAATCGCTGGCGTCGAAACGGGTTATCCGGTCGATTCCGGACACCCCGGCAGTGAGTGCGTCCCAGTTCTTCCGGTTTCCGGTCCCAAGGGGGGACACCACTCCGACTCCCGTAACCACAACTCTTCTCATAAAAACAGGCTCCTCGATGCTCACATTCCCCTGCCCATCATACTGACAGAAGTATAGATAGAAGGAAGGGGGAATTTCTTCCCCCCCTTCCCGGACTTAGGTATGATCCGCTATGTAATCAATGGCGTCCTGGACGGTGGCGATCTTCTCGGCATCCTCGTCGGAAATTTCGATATCAAACTCCTCTTCAAGGGCCATGACGAGCTCGACCGTATCAAGAGAGTCGGCGCCGAGGTCGTCCATGAAGGAGGCTTCTCCGGTAACCTGCGCCTCGTCCACACCCAGTTGCTCGGCAATAATCTCTTTCACCCTTTTTTCTATCGACGACATTTCACTACCTCCGTTCAAGTTGTTTGCGTTTTCAGGTATTCAAACCTTGACTTCACCTGCTTATTAACATGAATTTGAAAAATTGCAAAAGGTATTTTTGATGACAATGCAAAATGGGCGGGTCACCCCGCCCGGCTCCGCAGATGCACGGTGTGCGGTGGAGTGTCTGGTTTACATGTGCATGCCGCCGTTCACGGCCAGCACATGGCCGGTAACGTAGCTTCCCAGGTCGGAGACCAGAAAGTAGACGGCATTCGCGATATCCTCGGGAGAGCCGAACCTGTTGACCGGGATCTGCTTCAGCAGTTCGTCCCTCACCGAGTCGGAGAGCACGCCGGTCATGTCGGTTTCAATGAAGCCGGGCGCCACCGCGTTGACGGTGATGTTGCGCTTGGCATACTCCCTGGCCACTGCCTTGGTGAACCCTATCATCCCGGCCTTGCTAGCGCAGTAGTTGGCCTGCCCCGCGTTCCCTATCTCCCCGACCACGGAGCTGATGTTGACAACCCGGCCGCTCTTTGCCTTGGCCATCAGCTTGATTGCCTCCCTGGTGCAGGCGAAGGTCCCCTTGAGGTTCACGTCGATGACCGCGTCCCACTCCTCGTCCTTCATCCGCATCAGCAACCCGTCCCGGGTGATGCCGGCGTTGTTCACCAGGATGTCCAGGGAGCCGAACTCCGAGGTCACCAACTGGAACAGGGCCTCCACTTCCGAGGTCACCCCCACGTCCACCTTGAACGGGATGGCCCGTCTCCCCAGCCGGGATACCTCTTCCGCAGTCTTCTGCGCCCTTTCGAGTGAAGTGGCGGTCACGATCAGGTCCGCCCCTTCCAGGGCCAGCTTCAGGGCCACCGCCCTGCCAATCCCTCTCGATGCGCCGGTGACAAGCGCCTTCTTGCCCGTAAGGCTCATGCTATCTCCTCGCTCACGGCTTTAAAGCCGGCCAGATCATCGAAATTCCTGACTATCAGCTCTTTGTCGATCTTTTTCACCAGTCCGGAAAGGACCTTGGCGGGTCCGATTTCCAGGCAGCGGGTGACACCCCTTGACGCCGTTTCCCTGACTGACGTCTCCCACAGCACGGGGGAGCTTATCTGGGCGACCAGCAGGTCCTTTACCCGCTCGGCTTCCGTATAGGGCTTTGCTTCGACATTGCTTACCACCGGCACCTTGAGCGATGCTACGGTGATCGTCTCCAGCGCCTCGGCCAGCCTGCGCCCGGCAGACTCCATGAGGGCGCAATGGGAGGGGACACTGACCGGAAGGAGGAGGACCTTCCGTATGCCCCTCGCCTTGGCAATGTCCACGGCGCGCTGCACGGCGGTAGCCTGGCCCGAGATCACGATCTGGCCGGGACAGTTGAAGTTGGCCGGAACGACCACCTCTCCCTGGGCAGCCTCGTCACAGACCTGGGCGACGACGTCGGCGTCAACACCCAGCACGGCTGCCATGGCGCCGGTCCCCACGGGAACCGCCTCCTGCATGAATTGCCCCCTGGAACGCACGGTACGAAGGGCGTCGGCGAAATCAAGGGCACCGGCCGCCACCAGGGCGGAATACTCTCCCAGCGAGTGCCCTGCCAGGAAATCGGCCACCAGACCGGTTTCCGAGGCCAGCAGCCTGAAAAAGGCAATACTGGTCGCCAGGAGCGCCGGCTGTGTGTTTTCGGTAAGCTGAAGGTCGCTCTCGGGACCTTGGAAGCAGATCCGTGAGATGGCCATTCCGAGCGCGTCGTCCGCTTCCTCGAAGGTGTGTCTCACAACTGCGAAATTGTCAGCCAGCTCTTTTCCCATACCGGGATACTGGGACCCCTGGCCGGGAAACAGAAAAGCAGTACCACTCATCTCAATACCTCCGGTCGGTTACCAGCGCATCAGCGCCGATGCCCAGGTAAGACCTCCGCCGAACGAATCCAGGAGAACGATGTCCCGCTCCTTCACCCTCCCTGTGCGGTTCGCCTCGTCGAGGGCGATTGGAATGGAAGCGGCCGAGGTATTTCCGTAACGTTCAAGGTTGACGTAAACCTGTTTCCCGGAAAGCTTCAATCTCTTCCCGATGGCGTCGATTATCCGCAGGTTTGCCTGATGGGAGATAAAGAGATCAATATCCGACTTGGCCATGCCGTTGGCCGCCAGTGCCTCATTGGCCGCGTCCTCCATGGCCCTTACCGCCAGCTTGAAGACCTCGTTACCCTGCATCTTTATGAAGGGGAGCCTTTCTTCCAGGATGCGGATGTCGGCGGGGTTTCTGCTGCCGCAGGCAGGCTGGTGGAGAAGCTCCCAGTAGGAGCCGTCCGAATGGATATGGGTGGAGAGGATGCCCCGGTCTCCGGACAGGGCTTCCAGCACCACGGCCCCTGCACCGTCACCGAACAGAACACATGAATTCCTGTCATTCCAATCGGTAATGCGGGTCAAAGTCTCCGCGCCGATCACGAGCGCCTTGGCTGCAGAGCCGGCTCCGATAAGGGAATTGACAATGGAAAGACCGTAGAGGAACCCCGAACAGGCGGCAGAGATGTCGAAGGCAGCAGCCCTGGTTGCCTTCAGGTTGTTCTGTATCAGACAGGCCGTGGCGGGAAAAGGGAAATCCGGGGTAACCGTTGCCACCACGATCAGATCGAGCTCTCCCGGTGAAACCCCGGCCATCTCCAGTGCCCGCTCGGCAGCTTTTGTGGCGAATGTGGAAGTGAATTCTCCTTCAGAGGCGATGCGCCTCTCCTTGATGCCAGTCCTTGTGGTTATCCACTCATCCGTGGTATCGACAATCTTCTCCAGATCGGAATTGGTCAACACCTTGTCCGGAACCGCGGAACCGGTTCCCGTAATACGTGCATGAGCCATTCTTCCCACCTTCTCAGCACACAGCCAGGTCCTTTACCTCGTCACGCAGCTGTTTGCTGACCGTAATATTCTGCTGCAATTTTTCCGCCATTCTCTGGTTAACGCCTTTCAAGGCGTAGTCATGGGCAAAGCGGATGGCATTTTTAATCGCTTTCGCGCTGGAACCGCCGTGGCAGATCATGCCGACACCGTTGATTCCCAGGAGCGGAGCGCCGCCGTACTCTGAATAATCGACCTTTTTCCTGAAATTCCTGAAGGCCCTGCGTGCCAATAAATATCCAACCTTGGAAAGAAAACTCTGCGTTATCTCATCCTTCAGCATCTTGCCTACGGCTTCGGCAAGCCCCTCGGAGAGCTTGAGGACCACATTGCCGACAAAGCCGTCGCATACCACCACGTCCACACAACCATTGAAGACATCGCGCCCTTCTATATAGCCCAGATAATTAAACGGCAGGCCGCGCAACAGGGCGTTGGTCTCGCGGGTCAGTTCGTTCCCCTTGCTCTCCTCCTCGCCGTTGGACAGCAGACCCACCCTGGGGTTCTCCATGCCCATGAAATGCCTGGCATATACCTCGCCCATGATTGCGAACTGTACCAGATGGACGGGTTTGCAATCGACGTTGCCCCCCACATCGAGCACCAGGGTCTTCCCCCCCAGGGTAGGAAAGATGGTCGCGATTGCCGGACGATCTATGCCGTCCAGCCTTTTAAGCACGAACATCCCTGCCGCCATGGTGGCACCGGAGTTTCCGGCGCTTACCACTGCCTCTGCCTTTCCGTCCTTGACCAGATCAAACGCGACCCGGATGGAGGAATCCTTTTTCTTCCTGATCGCGTCGGAGGCGGAATCGTGCATGCCGACCACCTCGCTGGCATGCACGATGGAGATATCCAGGCCTTTGCAGTTATGTCTCGCGAGCTCCCGGCCGAGCAACTCGCTGCTCCCCACCAGGGTTATGGCGATACCGAACTCCCGGGCAGCCGCGACAGCGCCGTCGACTTCCACGACCGGAGCGTTGTCACCACCCATTGCGTCTACCGCGACTCTCATAACCTGTTACCCGGCCAATGTGTTTCAGACCCGATCAATTGGGGAATCAAAGGTCGTCGGCCTTGATGATTTCTTTGCCCTTGTACATTCCGCAGGAAGGACATGCCCGATGGGGAAGCTTGGGCGCCTTGCACTGGGGGCAGGTCGAAACATTGGGGGGGGTAAGGAAATCGTGTGCTCTCCGCATATTCTTACGGGACTTGGAAGTCTTTTTCTTGGGTACCGCCATCTCTGATTCTCCTTCTATCTATTTTACGGTGAAGTTCTTCAGCGCGCTGAACGTAAACCCGGTGCCGGAGCGGTCACAACCACACTCGCCGGAATTGAGGTCTGCTCCGCACTTATCGCAAAGCCCCTTGCAGTCCTCCCTGCAGAGCGGTTTGTAAGGAATTTCCAGAATGACCTGCTCCTCGATCTCACCAATGAGATCGAGGTATTCACCATCATAGGACGCCGATATAAGATCCTCCTCGGCAAGGGCGACCTCCTCTTCAACCGGCATCTTTGAAGCCTTGGAATAAAAAACTGTAAAGGTTGAAACCAGACCGGTCTCGTACTCGGCGAGGCATCGTGAACAGACAAGACGGACCGATGTAGCCGCCTTCCCCTGGACACGTATATGGTCGAACTCCTTCCCAACAGTGACATCCAGGTCCAGCGGCGAGAGGAAACGGCATTCACCGCTCTCCTCCAGCGCGGCAAGGGACGGGAATTCGGCCGGCTTGACGCGTTGCGAGAGGACAAGCGGCGTACTGGAGAGCCCTTCAACCCTGATTTTCATAAACCATCACCGGTATCCGTATCGAAAGTTTTGAAGTATAAAGACAGGGCAATATTTTTGTCAAGGAAAATAAACATATGACAAGGGGTGCGGACTTCTCCGCAACGGACGGCCGTCTTGCTCTCCTACCTTTTTTCAGCTATAAAAAAGAGCCCCTCCGGTGGAGAACGAACCGGCGGCAAAGAATCAGACAGGCGGAACTCAATGACATCATTCAGCCCATTTCATATCGTACTGATAGAGCCTGAAATCCCGCCCAACACCGGCAACATCGCCAGACTCTGCGGCGCCACCCGTTCGATCCTTCACCTGGTGGGCAAGCTCGGTTTCTCCACCGACGACAGGGCGCTGAAGCGGGCCGGTCTCGACTACTGGCGCGAGGTGGACATCCACTACTGGAAGGACCTGGACGGGCTGAAACAGGCATACCCGGACGGACGGTTCTTCTATACCAGCAAGAAAGCGGGAAAATCCTATGTCGAGGCGGAGTTTCGCGAGGGTGACTTCATCGTGTTCGGCAAAGAGACGGCAGGGCTTCCGGACGACCTCATCGCGGCAAACCCGGACACCTCGCTCAGGATACCCATATTGGGGAAAGTCCGCAGCATCAATCTTTCAACCGCGGCGGGCATAGTCCTTTACGAGGCGCTGCGTCAGACCGGCCGACTGGCTGACACTCCCTGATGCGCGTCCCGCCGGCGGCCAGCTGCGCCCTCCCTACTGCCTGACGGTCACCTTCAAGCCAAGATCCCGCAGCTGCCTGGCATCGACCTCGGACGGCGCTTCCGACATGAGACAGGCGCCCTTCTGGGTTTTCGGGAATGCGATCACATCGCGGATGGATTCGCTACCGCTCATGATCATGATCAAGCGGTCCATCCCGAACGCGATCCCCCCGTGGGGCGGGGTGCCGTATTCGAGGGCGTCGAGCAGGAATCCGAACTTGGCGCGCGCCTCCTCCTCTCCAATACCGAGCATCCGGAACATGAGGGACTGGATGCTCTCCCGGTGAATCCTGATGCTCCCTCCACCTATCTCGTTTCCATTGAGCACCAGGTCATAGGCCTTGGCGCGGCAGCGGCCAGGATCTGACTCCAGGGAGGGCAGGTCTTCGTCCATGGGCGCCGTGAACGGGTGGTGCACCGCGACCCACCGTTTCTCCTCATCGTCCCACTCCAGGAGCGGGAAATCGGTTATCCAGACGAAACGGAAGGTCTCGCCGTCGATCAGCTTGAGCAGTTGTGCCAGGCGGTTTCTGAGCCGTCCCAGGGAATCGTTTACCACCTTGGCCCTGTCCGCCACGAACAGCAGCAGGTCACCCTGCTCCGCCCCGAAGGCGGCGTCGATGCCGGCCATTTCCTCGTCGGTAAAGAACTTGGCGATGGGTGACTGCCACCCCTCGGCGGTCATCTTCACATAGGCCAGGCCCTTGGCGCCGTAAACCTTCACGAACTCGGTAAGCTCGTCGATCTCCTTGCGGGAGAGGCCTGCGCACCCCTTGGCGTTCAGTCCCTTTACGATCCCCCCCGAAGCGACCACGTCGGCAAAGACCTTGAAGCCCGATTTGCCGACCAGTTCCGACAGCTCCACCAATTCCAGACCGAAGCGAATATCCGGGTTGTCCACGCCGAAGCGCCGGATAGCCTCGGAATAGGTCATCCGCTGGATGGGGAGTTCAACCCGCACCCCTTTGGCCTCCTGGAAAATCCTGGCGATGAGCCCTTCCATGACCGTTATCACGTCATCCCTGTCCACAAAGGACATTTCGCAATCGATCTGGGTGAATTCCGGCTGGCGGTCGGCGCGCAGGTCCTCGTCCCGGAAGCAGCGAACGATCTGGTAGTAGCGATCGAATCCGGAGACCATCAGTATCTGCTTGAACAGTTGCGGCGATTGGGGGAGCGCGTAGAAACTCCCCTGATTGATCCTGGAAGGCACCAGAAAGTCCCTGGCGCCCTCGGGGGTGGACTTGGTGAGATAGGGGGTCTCCACTTCCACGAACCCCTGTTCAGTGAGGAACTCCCGGGTGAGGGCCGTCACCTTCGAGCGGAGCAGCAGGTTCTGCTGCAGGGCCGGTCTTCTCAGGTCCAGGTAACGGTGTTTCAGCCTGATATTCTCCGCCACCTCCACATGCTCGTCCAGGGTAAACGGGAGCGCCTTGGAACGGTTCAGCACCCTGCACTCCGAGACCAGGACCTCGATCTCTCCGGTCTTGAGGGAGGGGTTCACCGTTCCTTCCGGCCGCGGCGCGACCTTTCCCCTTACCGCCAGAACGAACTCGTTCCTGACCCCTTCGGCCTTTCTGTGCGCCTCGGGGCTCAGTTCCGGGTCGAACACAATCTGCGCGATCCCCTCCCGGTCACGGAGGTCCACGAACACAAGCCCCCCATGGTCCCGGCGCCGCATCGCCCACCCCATCAGCACAACCTCTTTACCTATGTCATCGGCGGACAGGGCGCCGCAGTAACCACTTCTCTTCCAGTCTCCAAGAAAATCAATCACGGGAAATCCTCCGTTCCAAGCTCCGGGAATAATGCGAAACCGGCTGAGTATACTGAAAATGCGTGGCGGCTTCAAGGAATAATCCCACAAGGAGCCGGTACTCTCGGGTATTCACAGCGATGCATCCTGCCGTTTATCCGGTCTTCATCGGGAAATTGGTCTTCTGGCAGGATTGGCGTTTTGCGGAGTCTCTCGCAGGAGAGAGTAAGCGAGGCGGGCCAAAGAAAATCTCCCGGACGGGGGAAATGGTATCGCGCGCGGAATGGACGGGATGCTTCCGGGAGACACCAACCAGGTCGCAGCCGTTGCCTTCCGGCCGGACTCAACGGGGTCTTCGAAACATGGCGCCTGAAGATTATCTTGTTAGGAAGGTTCGCGCAGCGGGCCGTTTTTCAGAAAGGAAAGCACTTCGAGGGCATCGGAATTCCCCTCCAGGAGATAGCTCTTTTCAAGGGCCTTGATCACCGAAGCATAGAGATCGCAAAGTTCGGCCCGGGCGGCGGTGATGAACTGGTTATTGGGCTCCTCTGGAAGGAACGGACCGCGATAGAGATCCTGGGCGGCCTCCAGGGTTTTTCTGGCAGACTTTACCTCTCCTCGGACCAGAAGCTTGATCCCCTGTGTCGAGTGGTTCCTGAACTCGCTCGCGTCCAAGGTGATCGCCAGGTTGTTCAGGCGCACGGCCTCTCCCTGCGTCAGGACCGGATTCGTAATCCGCGGACCTGAGAAGGACTTCCGCAGACGGCTGAGGGTGGTCTTGAAGTTCTTCTCTCCCGAAGCGGGAGAGCAGCCGGGCCATAAGGCTTCAATAACCGTCTGGCGGTGAACCCACTGGTCGAACGTTACCAGAAGGCAACAGAACAGGAGCCTGGCCTTCTGACTTTCCCAGATGATGGAGACCGGTGAATTGTTGAAATAGACATTCAAACCGCCAAAGGTGCAGACCCTGATCTGTACGTCAGCGCCTGCACCATCGTCCCTATTCCCGATTTTTTTCGTGGCTGTGCGCATCAACCCGAATCACCCTCTCTCCGAGATTATTGCATTAGACTGCAACCAGGGTATGGCTCGACAAAAGACAAAATTATACCGCTGAATCACAGAAATGTAACTAATACAAATGGCTTTTTCCTTAATTTCAAATGGGCCTGTTTCGCTGTATATATACCAAAAACACTGTTAAGTCAAACAACATTTTGAAGTTTCATTAATTATCAAAAAAATTTCTTGGGGATAGATAGAAGAAACTGTCCCGGATCAGATATCGAGTTTTTACGACAAATCGTCGTGACAACCCTGTCTTTGCCGGTGTTCAGTTCGCATACAACGGAAGATCATGGGCCTTTCTGTCCGGATTCAAACAGGTACCAGAGACATCCTGCCGAGCAGTGCCCGCCCGCGTCGTCTCTCCGGTTTCCATCAAAGAGAGTACAGGGGTGAGGTCGGCACTACGAACAGAATGCTGCACAGGACACTAGTGCGTATGGCTCAGGACTGATTTGGTCAGAGTCGCGAACTCTTCCAGGGAGAGCGTCTCACCCCTTCGCCGGCCGTCGATGCCGGCCAGGTCGAATGCCTCCTGAAGAATGCCGTCGGCCGTGAAGAAACCGGCGGCCTTGAGACAGTTCCAGAGGGTCTTGCGCCGTTGCGCAAAAGAGGCCTTTACCACCCTTCCGAAGAGCCGCTCGTCGCCCACGTCGATCCTGGGCCGCGGCAGTACCCGGAACCTCAGAACCACCGAATCTACTTTCGGAACCGGCCGGAAGGAAGCGGGCTTCACCGAAAACACCCGTTCGATATCGAAATAAAGACCGCACAAGACCGTCATGACCCCGTAGTCCTTGCAGGAAGGGGGTGCGACAAGCCTGTCCCCCACCTCTTTCTGCAGCATCAGCAGCAGCTCAGTAAACAGGGAACGGTCTTCGATGAGCTTGAAAAGTATCTGGGACGAGATGTTGTAGGGAAGGTTGGCCACCACCTTCCACTGCCCGGCCCAGATGGGGGGGAGCAGGAGACTCAGGTCGGTACGGAGTATGTCGCCGTGAACAATCTGGATATTGTCGTATTCACCCAGACTGTTCCGCAGAAGCGGCACGAGCTCCCGGTCCCGCTCCACCGCCACGACCCGGGCCGCTGTCCCGGCCAGGCGGGAGGTGATGGCCCCCTTTCCGGGCCCGATTTCGAGGACCCGGTCATCGCTCCCCACGTCGGCCGCCCTGATTATGTTGGCGATGACGTTCCCGTCCACGAGGAAATTCTGGCCCAGCGCCTTCTTGGCGCGAATCTTCTCCATGCGTTCAGACCTTCATCCTTTCGGAAACTGTGTCGAGCGGCCACACGGTCTTCGCATCCATCTCCGTCCCGTCGCGAATCCCCTCCTTCAGGTAAAACTCCGCCGGAACGGCAATCATTGCCGCGTTGTCGGTGCACAGGATCGGCGAAGGGATGGAAAGCTCCACCCCGATTTCCCCGCACAGCTTGGACATGCCGGCCCGGACGGCACTGTTGCACGCCACCCCGCCCGCCACGACCAGCCTCGTGATCCCGGTCTCCAGCAGGGCCGACTTGGCCTTTTCCACAAGGACATCAACGACGGCTGCCTGGAAAGAGGCGCACAGGTCATGGAGCGCGCCGCCTTCAAGGGGGACCGGATTCTTCCTCACGAACTGCAGGACAGCCGTCTTGAGACCGCTGAAGCTGAAGTTGCAGCTGCCGTCGCGCAGCAGCGGACGGGGCAGTGCTACGGCGGTGTGGTCACCCTTGGAAGCCAGCCGGTCAATGACGGCCCCGCCCGGATAGGGGAGACCCAGGATCTTGGCCACCTTGTCAAAGGCCTCTCCGGCTGCGTCATCGCGGGTCTGGCCGAGAACCCGGTAGCGCCCGAATCCGTCAACCAGGTAGAGATGGGTGTGACCGCCGGAGACCACCAGGGCGATAAAGGGAAATTCCACCCTTTTTTCCAGGAAGACCGCGAACAGGTGCCCCTCGATATGATGGATTCCCACCAGAGGGAGGCCCCGGGCATAGGCAATCGCCTTTGCAGCCGAAATCCCGACCAGCAGTGAGCCCGCCAGTCCGGGTCCTTGGGTGACGGCTATCCCCTCCACTGCGTCGAGCGAGAGGGAGGCCTTGGCCAGGGCCTGTTCTATTACCGGGGTAATTACCTCCAGATGCTTGCGGGAGGCAATCTCGGGCACCACCCCGCCGAAGGGGGCGTGGGCCGCCTCCTGGGATGCGATGATATTTGAAAGCAGCGTGGTCCCGTCCTGGACCACTGCAGCGGAGGTTTCATCGCAGGAAGATTCTATTGCAAGCAGACGCATATTTTAACCTTGTTTGTATCCGAAAAGAATCGGCGCTGGCGGAATTTTTACAGGAGGTTGGCCGCAAGCTCGGCCAGCGCGGAACGCTCTCCCTTCATCATGGTGATGTGGGCCGATATCTCCTGGCCTTTGAACCGTTCGACCAGATAGGTTAAACCATTGCTCGAGGAATCCACGTAGGGATTGTCGATCTGGTACGGGTCCCCCGTAAGCACGACCTTTGTCCCCTCGCCCGCCCTGGTCACGATGGTCTTGATCTCGTGGGGAGTGAGGTTCTGAGCCTCATCAACGATCAGGTACTGGTTCGGTATGGAACGGCCGCGAATGTAGGTGAGCGGCTCTATCTCCATGATGCCCATGGCCATAAGCTCCCGGTACCCCCGGCTGTGGCGCTTTTCGGCCTCGTGACCGCTCAGGAGCAGTTCAACGTTGTCGAAGATGGGCTGCATCCAGGGTGCGAGCTTTTCCTCGATGTCGCCGGGAAGAAAACCGAGATCCTTTCCCATCGGAAATACCGGACGGGAGACCAGAAGGCGGTTGTACACGCCTTCCTCGGCCGTCTTCTGCAGCCCGGCCGCTATCGCCAGCAGGGTTTTCCCGGTTCCCGCCTTGCCCACCAGGGTTACGATCTTGACCGAATCGTCCAGCAGGGCATCCAGGGCGCAGGTCTGTTCGCGGTTCCTCGGATGGATGCTCCAGACACCTTCCTTGCCGATCCTGATGGCCGGAACCAGCCGCCTCTGGCCTGCCTGGAACTTGCCGATGGCGGTATGGGAAGGATTGCCGGCGTCCTTTAACACCACGTACTGGTTCGGCTGGAGGTTTTCCTCCAACGTCACCCACCCCTGGCCGTAAAACCGGTCAACCGTCTCCGGATCGACCTCAAGCTGAGTGAAACCGGTATAGAGTTCCGTGATGTCCACCTTGTCCGACTGGTAGTCTTCCGCTTTGATGCCTATTGCATCCGCCTTGATGCGGAGATTGGTGTCCTTGGTCACGAGAATGACCGGAACCTGAGAGCTTTTGCTCTTGGCATCGGCCGCCACCGCCAGGATCCGGTTGTCGCCCCGCTGCTCGCTCAACTCGTGGGGGAGCCGGCTCAGCATCTCGCCGTTCATCAGGGCGACCCTCAGGATCCCTTCGCTCTCAA
Source organism: Geobacteraceae bacterium (assembly GCA_029975275.1). Classification (GTDB taxonomy): domain Bacteria; phylum Desulfobacterota; class Desulfuromonadia; order Geobacterales; family Geobacteraceae; genus RPRC01. Next base: position 45,267 of record JARKPN010000094.1, read on the forward strand.
GGGAGACTCCCGAGGCGAGTGAACCCTTTTTTCGCAGGTCGTCCAGGATACGCGAAACCTCCCTGGCATTGCGGCCGGTTTCGTTCATGTCCTTTTTGAACCGGTCTATCTCCTCTATGACCGTAATCGGTATCAGAATGGTATTTTCCTGGAACCGGAAAACGGCACGGGGATCGTGCAGCAGCACGTTTGTATCCAAGACGAAAGTCTTCATGAGTTCCTTTCAGTGGCGGAGACCGCTAAGGACGGCGCCAGGCTTGATGACTGCCTCATTGTGATACCTCCGGGGCCGTGACGAGACAGGGCTCTATCAGGACAGCACCCCGCAGGGGGTCTTGTTCCCTGTCATAGATACGCTTTCTTGCAGCTGGGGGAGAGGGAGTGCCCCACCAGTTGCCCGGTGCGCGGAGTTCCTCCCGGCCCGCATTATAGAGGTCATACCTTCCGTTTGAAGATATGCTGTTACCCCAGATCGCCGCTTCCCCGTCATCGACCAGTATGCCTACCCCCGTGTTACGGGATATGACATTGCCCGACAGCCGCATGCGCGAACGGGTAAGCCGCACCCCGAGCTCCTGGTTGGCGGACACCGTGCTTTCGGTAATCCCCCCCTCCGAGGAATCAAGGGCAAGGCCGCTGCCGTTACCGGTAAACGTGCTTCGCAGCACCGATAGCCTTGCCCCCTTTGCCTCAAGCGCTCTGACGGTGTTCGATGAAAAGCCCGAAAAGACCAGTTGGAGTGCCCCTCCGGACAGGGACAGGCCCATGGTGTTGCCGGTAAACGCCGCTTCCCGGATATCCGACTCACTGTCCACCAGGGCATATCCCAGCTCACAGCCGGACGCCCCTCCGCCGGACGCGATAAGGAGAGAACCCTTGAGACGCAAGCCGGTTCGACAGGCGGCAACATGCGAACTTTTCAGTGAGACCGTTGAATAGATCGCTTCCAGCCCCGTGACCGCCCCCTCGATACGGCACTGTTCGAGGAGGTTTTTCTTTTTACTCCCGAGCAGCAGAATCCCCTGCCAATCGCCGGGCTCCACTGTACGGGTGCCGGGCCTGAACAGCACCGGCTGCTCCGCCGTTCCCCTGGCGCAGAGCCTCCCCTGAACCAGCAGGGCTCCATCCACGGCCCCTGTGTCATCGGGTCGGAAGGTCACCACGGTACCGGGGCCGATGTTCAGGGTCGCCTGGGGGGCAACGGTCAGAACTCCCCTGACCGAAACCGTTCCATTCCAGGTAACATCCCTGGTCAGGGTTGTGTTGTGGTAGGTGAAGTCCGACACGGCATCCGCCACATAGACCCTCTGCTTCTTCTCAGGATTCACGGCAGCGGAGGGTGAGATTACCGATGCCGGAGGTGGCGGAGATGACGGGGCGATCCGCACCACCGGTGCGGGCGGCGGGGCTGCCGCGTCCTTCTCTCCAACGGGAAACAGGCCGCCGACACAGCCTGAACAGAATACAAGGAGGAGAATAATGCGGATTTTGCAAGGAATTGCGAGGTTCATCATGGAGGTGTCACACAGCGAGCACTGAAACGTCAAGAGGAAACATTTGTATACGGTTTTATGAGTCCTACCATACTTGACAATCTTTGTAAATCGATATTGCCGGCCACGACCCTGCAGACAAAGGCGCAGCTTCTTATCGCGTTATTTCAACCGGTTATGGCGCTCGGCTTTATTTGCTTGACTCACCATATATCTTGTGGTTTATTGCATACCGAATCACAAAATATGGTATCATTTCACTTCAATCACCATCCTGGAATACAAAGGAGGATTACCCTGTCATGGGAAAAACCAAAGGTGCAGCTGAAGCTCTCCGGCTGTCGAAGAATGCGCTCACTGTTCTGGAAAAGCGCTACCTGAAGCGCGACAAGGACGGAAAGGTGCTGGAGAAACCCGAAGACATGTTCAATCGAGTCGCAAACGCCATTGCCTCAGCGGAGAACAACTTCGACGCACAGGTCGATACGGCCGAACTTGCCGGTAGATTCTATGACATGATGGTCCGCTTCGAGTTTCTGCCCAACTCTCCGACCCTGATGAACGCAGGCCGGGAACTGGGGCAGCTCTCGGCCTGCTTCGTCCTGCCGGTCGGCGACTCCATTGACGATATCTTCGATGCCGTAAAGTACACGGCGCTCATCCACAAGTCCGGCGGAGGGACCGGCTTTTCCTTCTCCCGGCTCCGTCCGGCCAATGACGTGGTCATGTCCACCACCGGCATCTCCAGCGGTCCCATATCTTTCATGCGGGTCTTCGACATCGCCACCGAGACCATCAAGCAGGGAGGGACGCGGCGGGGCGCCAACATGGGAATCCTGCGGGTCGATCACCCCGACATCATGGACTTCATCATGTGCAAGTCCGACCAGACGCACCTCAACAATTTCAACATCTCGGTCGGCCTGACCGAGGCGTTCATGAAGGCGGTGGAGCGTGACGAGGAATACGAGCTGATCAATCCCCGAAGCGGCGGGGTATCCGGCACCCTGAACGCCGGCAAGGTGTTCCACCGCATCGTCAAGCAGGCATGGAGCAACGGCGAGCCGGGAATCGTCTTTCTGGACCGTCTCAACCGGGACAACCCGACCCCGGTCGTGGGCGACATAGAATCCACCAATCCCTGTGGAGAGCAGCCGCTCCTCCCCTACGAATCCTGCAACCTTGGTTCCATCAACCTGGGCAAGATGGTGAAGGACGGCGAGATCGACTGGAAACGGCTGGCCGAGGTCATCCGCCTGGCGGTCCGCTTCCTCGACAACGTCATCGAGGTCAACAATTATCCCCTTTCCCAGATAGACGAGAGGACCCGCGCCAACCGTAAGATCGGACTGGGGGTGATGGGATGGGCCGACATGCTGATACTGCTCGGCATCCCCTACATCTCGGCCGAGGCAATCGCCTTGGGCGAAAAGGTCATGAAGTTCATCAACGACGAGGGGCACGCCGCTTCCCGGGAACTGGCAACGGAGCGGGGACCGTTCCCCAATTTCAAGGGCTCCGTCTACGACAAGCCCGGCGCAGCCCCCATGAGGAACGCCACGGTCACCACCATCGCCCCCACCGGCACCATCTCCATCATCGCCAACGCCTCGTCCGGCGTGGAGCCGCTGTTCGCCGTCTCCTTCGTCCGCCAGGTCCTCGACAACAATGTCCTGGTGGACGTGAATCCCCGCTTCGAAAAGGTCGCCAGGGAGCAGGGATTCTACTCCGAGGATCTGATGAAGCGCATCGCCGAGCACGGCACCATCCACGACCTGGAGGAGATACCGGAGGATGTCCGCAGGGTGTTCGTCACTGCCCACGACATCACCCCCGAGGTCCATATCGAGATGCAGGCAGCATTTCAGCGGTACACGGACAATGCCGTAAGCAAAACGGTGAATTTCCCCAACTGTGCAACGGTCGAGGACGTGGAAAAGGTGTTCATGCTCGCCTACAAGCTGGACTGCAAAGGCGTCACCATTTACCGTGACGGGTCCCGGGACATGCAGGTCCTCTCCACCGGCAAGAAAGAGGTCGAGGCGGCTCCCCAGCCCGAGGAAAAGAAGGCCCTCAAGCCGGTGAAACGTGAACGCCCCAAGGCGCTCAAGGGGTGGACCTACCAGATGCAGACCGGCTGCGGCCCGCTCTACGTGACGGTCAACGAGGACAAGGCCGGCCTCTTCGAGCTGTTCACTACCATGGGCAAGGCTGGAGGGTGCGCTGCCTCCCAGTGCGAGGCCATCGGCCGCATGGTCTCGCTCGCATGGCGCAGCGGCGTTCAGGCCCGCCAAGTCATCAAACAGCTGCTGGGCATCTCCTGTCACGCCCAGTCCGGCTTTGGCGACAACAAGGTCCTCTCCTGCGCCGACGCCGTTGCCAAGGCCATCCAGATGCACATGAAACTCAGCGGCTCCGAGGTCGACATCGAGGAGAAACCCTTCGAGCGGGGCGCCTGCCCCGAGTGCGGCGGCGTAGTGGAGCACGAAGGCGGCTGCATGGTCTGCCGGGTGTGCGGCTACAGCGAGTGCGCGTAAGTTTGCAGACAGACGGACCCGAAGGGTTCCCGACAAAAAAGGCCCGCTCCTTGCGGGCCTTTTCATTTTCTATCCATCCACCACACCGGGAAGCCCTCCTCCCCGTCACATTCATTAACTCAATGGACCGCCCTGAAGGCGCTCTCCGACGCCCCGCAGACCTCGCACGACCCTGACGGTTTGTGGTCCAGGGTGTTGCCGCACGATTCGCAGATGCAGTATTCCCCGCTCCCGCTTTCGTCCAGGTTTTCCAGAGTCTTTTTGAAGAGGTTTTCGTGGATGCTGTCCACGTCACCGGCATATCTGAAACAGGTGCCGGCCAGATCCCAGCCGTCGTTCTCCGCGTCTTTCACCATATCGCGATACATATCGGCAAGCCCGCGGCTCTCATTGATGGCCTCGCGCAGGTTCTCGGCAGTCGACTGGTGGACGATCTTCGGGTCATACATCCCGGCCTTCCAGAGCTCGTTGGTAGCCCTTGATGTCTCTTTGAAGGACCGCAGTATGCAGCCGGCATGGACGTTTTCAGCCTCGGAGGCGGCCCGGAACAGTCTGGCCACGTTCTCCCTCCCTTCCTTTTCCGCAGCCTCGGCAAAAGCGTTGTAAGTCCACCTGGCCCTGGACTCGCTCTCGTAAGCCTTGAGCAAATCCTCTTCCGTCTTCACGGTATGGGTTGTAATGCTTGTCATGATTCACACCGCCTTTTATTGATATTGACTTCCATTTTTATTTTAAATTATAGCACAACCGCCATCAAGGTTCTGCTTGTTTTCTGGTCAGAAAGGAAAGAAATTCGGCTTCAGGGGATGCGGCCGGTTATCTCTGGGATACAATTTGAGGGACAAAGATGGCTGCGGGTGCTTGCCGCGATCCGGGCGAAAGGAGAGATACCATGTCCCAGGAAAACGAAATCAAACTTACTGAGGGGATGCGGAGGTACATAGACAGGAACAGCCGCTACCTGGCGGAGCGCGACGAATACATCAGGCGCGTGGTCAGAAAGTGGAAATTCGATACCATCGCCGTTCATGGCCTCTATACGGTGCAGGACGCCATAGAGGACTACCAGGGCTCGATCATCGAACCGGTCTTCATGAGCACCGCCCAGGCGTTCCGCGACTCGGACGAGATGGAGGCGGCCCTTGCCTATCAGATACCGGCCTGGTGCTATTCCCGCATCGCCAATCCGTCCACCTACTACTACGAATGGACCCTGGCGTTGCTTGAAGGCTACGGATTCAACGGCGAGACGTCATGCTGCTCCACCTCCTCCGGCATGGCGGCAATCATGACCGCGGTGAATCCCTTCCTGAAGATCCAGAAAGACCCCCACGAAAAGCGGAACTTCGTTGCCACGGTCCAGTGCTACGGCGGTACCTACCAGCAGTTCACCGCCAGGCTGATGCAGGAGCACAACGTGGAATGCCGCTGGGTCCTGGACGCCACCAACCTGGACGAGTGGGCCTCGAAGATCGACGAGCACACCCGCTTCCTGTACGGTGAGCTCCCCAGCAACCCCCAGCTCGGCTTCTTCGACATCAAGGCGGTGGCCGACCTGGCCCACAGCCACAACCTCCCCCTGATCTGTGACTCCACCATCGCTACGCCCGCCCTGCTCCGCCCCATCCGCCACGGCGCAGACATCGTGGTGCAGTCCGCCACCAAGAGCCTCACCTCCAGCGGGTTCGGGGTATGCGGTGCGGTCATCGCCCGCAAGAACCTCTGCACCAACATCGACGACGAGCTGCTCAAGTCCGATTTCTCGCTCCACATCAAGTTCCTTCAAAACCGCGACTTCGGCCCCAACCTCCACCCCATGCAGGCCGTCATGACCCTGAACGACATGCGGACCCTCCGCTCCAAGATGGACCTCATGAGCCGAAGCGCCATGAAAGTGGCCCGGTTCCTGGAAGGACACCCGAAGGTCGAGAGCGTCCAGTACCTGGGGCTCCTCAACCATCCGCTGCACGAACTGGCCAGCAGGTACATGTGGCTGGTGGATGCGGAATACGACGAGCTTTACGGCAGGCCGGTGAACCGGTACGGCCATCTCCTGTCGTTCTGCGTGAGTGGGGGGATTGAAAAGACGCGAAAATTCTTCGATGCGCTTCAGAGGATCTGGCGGGCCACCGACCTGGGTCGGATCAAGAGCGTTGCCACCATACCTGGCATCTCGACCCATCAGCAGCAGGGTGATGAAGGAAGGACCCTTGCCGGGATCCCGGCCAACATGGTCCGGCTCTGCGTGGGGGCCGAGCATCCTGACGACATCATGGCCGACCTGGACCAGGCCCTGCATAAAGCGGGATGACTGGGCTTACGTCCCTTGCGTAGCGCGCAGGACGATATCGTGAACGGAGGTCCTGAGGGACTCGCCGTCCTTGAATTTGCACAGGAGGTAGAAAGCGGAAGGCAAGCAAAATAGCGTGGCCAAGGCCAAATACAAGGGCATTGCATTATGGATGATTATCTTGTTCGAACGCACGTGAACTTCCGAGACAATTCTGAGCGATTTGACGACACGAATTGCCTTGCGGTTAAGAGATGGAGTCTTGGTCTTGTATGCGGACGGCAGCTCTTTCGCCAGAGAATCCTTCAACATGTTGACATCTGGGACAATTTCAGAAATGATCACGTTCCTCATAGCTACCCCCTCTTTGAAGATATGAACGAAAACCTATTTGATATGCCGTCTTCACATCCTCATAACTGTGAAAGATGGGCTAATATCAAATACCATCCAAATAGCAGATAAAGAATGGCTTTTCACGATCATATTTACCATCCATATTGTTCCCGTTTCCTGAGCGATCTTGGGCACCATGAATACATTTCTATGTCTTCTACCTCGACTGGTAACGCGAAAAATTCAATAGAGAATGATGTCCCATAGAGGAACCTCTTTCCATCATTCATTTCGACCACAAATTCAGTCCAGCCCATGGAAGATTCACCATGGACACTTCTCAGTTTACTTAATGGTATTGCGAAAGGAGAAATCTCAACCTTCAAAATATCAGAAAAAGCAACACTTGATCCCTCGGTCACAAAGGCTTCAACAGTCATTCGATATTGTTTTTTCTGATCCTTTACTTTTTCGAAACGCTTCATTGTCAACTCAACTTGTCTTCGCTCGCTTTGAAATACTACACACGGCAAATACTGAGGAACACTGCAGCCCTATATCGATTGCCATAAATCGAATCAGGTAGAGGTTCAATATTATCCTTTAAATATTTAACAATTTTTGCCATTGTCATTATTATTCTCCTAATATTATTGTTTAGACATTATGGCTTACCATCTATTTTCAAAATTTTAACTCATATTTTGCCTTTAGCGGTTCGCTCTCAACCTCCACCAGACATTTTATATTTCGGTTGCACCTTTGTTGGTGGCGAAAACTTTCCAGCAGGAACCTCCATAGTTAGCCGAGAAACCTGAATGAAATATAAATATAATAAAGGGCGTCTCGCTCGGCTTCCACGTCTTCTTCCGTAAGGGTTGTGCTACACATAGTCACAAACTATCTAACCATTTTCTATAAAATGCCTTTTGTTCTTCAACGGTCCCGATTCTCTCGGCAGGCGCTTCATCAAAAATATCAACCAAGTCCTCAAGCCTTCCCTGTTGCCCCATCGTTAGCAGATAAACCTTCTTCGCTCCTCCCATATCTCGCGACATCCTTGATGGATATGCGTCAATGCGACTTCCGTTGCATAGTAACTTGATACCCAACTTATCTAGTTCGGTTCTCAGTTTACACAGACAATCAAAGAGATCACCACCGTGAAATTCTAAGACTTGCAGTCCATCAACAATTGCCTCGATACACCAAGGTGGTGTATCTGTAAACTTTACCCTGGTATCCACAACATCTCCATTGGGCTTAAGCAGTTTAATGATTCTCTCTTTCATAATAGTTCCTCTATGTTTCTAATTTGGAATATATTTTGAATTCCTTATAAACGGACCTGTAAGGCCTGTTGAACCTACTTTTCGGGCTCCCATAATATCAGATGGCGATATTCCTCCTGACACTGCAATTTCGGTCTCATGTGGAAATGGACTCCTTTTTCCCAGCGACGAATTAACATCAACCGCACCATTACCTGGACGAACAGTGTAAACATAGCCACCTTCGCCAGCAAATCCCCCTGCTGTTTTGGGTGAGGTTGAGGTTCCGACAAAAACGCTGGGGTCATTATGTCGGGCGTAGCCTAGTAAATCTGTGTTCGTCCCTCGCGGTTTGAAACCTGTTTTAAATATCTGTGAAGGTGGTCGAGTGTCCCCCCTGAAGGTATATCGTGGAATATTGCTGGTGTTTTTCGAGCACCCTGCCAGTCCCCACGGATCCACCCACTGCACGGGGTCGTGCACATACCCGTGGGTGCGCAGGCCCCCTTCAAGCCCAATCGGGTCCTGGCTGAGATACTGCCCGCTGTCAGGATCATAGTACCTGTGCAGGTTGTAGTAAAGCCCGGTTTCGTCGTCTTCCCACTGATTCTGGAATCTGAGGGTGCAGTCAACAACCGGTTCGAAGCTCCCTCCCTCCGTTTTCCGCCTGACCATCGATATCCTGCCCCACAGGCTGTGGTCGGCCTGCCAGAGGCATTCGCCGTCAGAGTCGAACAGCTCCTTGGGGGTGCCCAGGTGGTCGGTCACTATCGGATAGAATCGTGCCTCCCCGGCTTTCTCGGCCCCGAGCGTCAACGTCTCCTTGGCGATTGGGTTGAACGTTCCCGGCTCGAAGTGCCAGCGGCTGACCAGGGTCGGTCCGTTTTCGTGCGTCTTCCACTCTTCGGCAAGTGTGGCCCCCTGCCAGAGGTAGCCGATTTTGGCTTTCTCCCCTGATTTGCCCACTTGGACGCATTCCTTTTTCACCCGTCTGCCAAATGCGTCACAGGTGTAGCGCCAGCACGCGCCATCAGGGGTCCAGGTTTCCGCGAGCCGGTCGAAGTCGTCCCAGCGGAAGTGCCAGGTCCTGGGACGAAAGCCGTTGCGGAACAGGGTCTTTGTGATGACCCTCCCCCTTCCGTCATGGGTGTAGCGGGTCATGCCGACCCTGGTTACCACGTTGCCGTCATAGTCGTGGCCGTTGCCGTTGCTACGGACTAGGTTCATCAGGGCGTCATAGTCGTATGATTCCAGGGTCTCACGCTTCCCGTGACCGACGGGACGCCGTATACCGGCTACCTGGTCGCGCGGGTCGTAAGCATAGCTTCTCGGTTCGCGTTGGCTGTCCTTGATTCCGACGAGCCGGCCCGATTTGTCCCAGCGGTAGCGGCGGGAGATCTGCCCGGCAAGCTCCAGCGCCGGGGAGAGGCGGGGCGGCAGGTATTCCTTTGTCGGAACGTCTTTCAGCCGTCCGGCGAACTGGCTTTTCAGCCTGCCGCACGCATCAAAGCTCTGAAGCAGACCGAAGGACTTTCCCGCTCCGTAACGGCGGCCCGTTTCCAGACCGAGTGCACTTCTTTTGAATTGCAGACCATGACCGTTACTTTCGGATTCGACCAGAAGTCCAAGCGGATCGAAGACATAGTTGGTTTCACCGCTGGGGCTCTTGCGGTTTATGCAGCGGCCTGCCGCATCGTAGCGATAGTCGATGACCGCGCCGTTCTGGATTTCTCTTGTCAGCCTCCCCTTCTCGTCATAGGAGAGAAGGATTTCGGTCTCGGGTTCGTCAACATTGCCGTCGAGCAGATTGTACGTGGCCGCCCGAATCAACCGGTCCGCGTCGTCGTAGTCATAGGCGATGCGCGTCCGGGCGGTCTCGACGGCCAGGATTCGGTCCCGCTCGTCCCAGGAGAGGCGCTGCTCCACCCCGTCAGGCAGATGCTTGGCAATCACCCGGCCTGCCGGGTCCCGGGTGTAGACTGTCCGGCATCCGGCCCAGTCGGTCTCCACGACAAGCCGTCCCGCTGCGTCGTAGCTGAAGCTCCACTGTTGGCCGGAAGCGTTCGTTATCCGTTTCAGCCGGGCCGCGCCGTCGTACTCCAGGGATGTTACGTATCCCTTGGGATCGATGTGGGTGCGCGGCAGGTCGAAGGCGCCGTGCCTGTACCCGGTGACCTGGCCTTCCGGTCCGGTATGGCTGGACAGGAGCCCTTCCCCGTCATAACTGAAGTGCTCTTCTCCGCCATCGGGATGGACGATGCGGCTTACGTCCGCGCGCGGATTGTCCGGCCCGGGTTCGTAATAGTAGCGGGTGGCATGTCCGACCGCGTCGGTTAGGGCACGCAGACGCCCCCAGGCATCATGTTCGAAACCGGTACGGTTGCCCAGCGGGTCGATGGAGGCTGCCGGGCGTCCCTTGCTGTCGTACATCCATCGGGTTTCCGCCCCGTCCGGACCGGTTTCGGAAACAAGGATGCCGCGTTCGTCATATCCGTAGCGGAAGATGGACCCGTCCGGCTCCGTGGCCGAGACGAGATTTCCCCTCCCGTCGTAATCCCGGACGGCTGTCCCGCCGTTTGGTAGCTCAATCCGGGTGAGTTGCCCGTATTTGTCGTAGCTGTAACGGGTGGTCCTCCCTCTGCCATCGGTTTCGGCTGTCAGGAGGCCAAAAGGGTCGTAATCGTAGCGGGTGACACGACCCAGAGGGTCGGTGGTGGATATTCTGCGCTCAAGCCCGTCCCATTCATTGACGGTTTCGTTGCCCAGCGGGTCCTGTTCGCGGACTGGGAGATTGCTTTCGTTGAACCAGATGGTGGTACGGGCTCCGACGGCATCGATGTACTCGGTCTTTCGCTCTTCTGGATGGTAAATGAACCGGTCGTTGTAGATCCCTTCCGGTGTGCGGGTGGCAATGACCCTCCCCTCGCTGTCGTATTCCAGGTCTACGGAGGTGGCACCGCTGTCCCTCCAGTGTGAGAGCCACCCTTCGCTGGTGTAGGAGTAGTGGAACTCGCCGTGCGACGTGCTCCAGACGTCAGTCAGGCCACCGTCGTAATCGTAGCGGTAGCAGACCAGTGGCTCCACATCCCCTTTCCGGGTGACGGTCTCAATGTACCCCTGTGGCGTCGTGCCGATGGTGAAGACCTCGCCGTCGGAATGCTCAACACGACACAGTCTGCCATTGCGGTAGATGAAGTCGATGCGGTTGGCGTTCCTGTCTTCGATGGCTGTGAGAAGGCCGATGTGAGGGCTGTTGTCCGACGGCGTAAAGATCAGGGTCTGCTGAGTCCGGCTGTCGAACAGCCTGGTGCACTCCCTGTTTCCGGTGAGGTGATAGTGAGGGGCCTTCAGGTGCCGGGCGTTGAACCGGTTCATGCTTCCCAGTGCGAACTGGAGCACTTCGCCGTCGCCGTCCTCCAGGACGGCGGTCGGTTTCTCCGGGTCGTAGACCAGCCGCTGCGACCAGTTGCAGATCCATTTGGTCCCCAGAAGCCCTTGGATGCGCTCCTTGCCGCTGTATGCTCGGGCCAGGGTGAGGGGGATGACGCCCGGATAGGCGAGGTCGGTTCGAAAGTCCACGTAGGCGCCGTCAGATGGGTCGATGGGTTCGCCGAAGAGTAACTTCCCCCATCTGGAGCTGCGGAATCTGACCGCGCTCAGGCACAAGGCCACCTCCGCAAGGGAGAGCACTGACTGCTCGAACACGGTCAGCCCGGAGTCGATGGGGCCGTACTGGACCGTGGTGGTGTCGGCGAAGACGGTCGTGCAACCTTGCTGGACCACGCCGGAGCAGGTGATTCGGTGTCCGATACGCGCAAGGGGCAGGCCGTTGACAAAGATGGTTTTGCTCCCCTCGGCGATCTCGGGCGGGGGGGAGTGTTTGTCGCAGAGGGCTTTGTCGGTTACCCGGGCGACCGGTTTCCCCTCGAAGAAGACGTCGGGTGAGCCGGTGACAATCTGTCCCGATACAGTGGCCAACTTGGAGCAGATACCGTTGATAATGCTTCCCACGAAGCTTCCCGAAAAGCCTCCGGCCAGGGCTGCAGCTGCACCCACAAGCACCGGAGCTGCGAGACCGCCGGAGGCCAAGGTGGCCCCGACGGCAACTGCTACAATGACCCCGGCGGCGATGCCTGCCAGCAGGCCGCCGAGCGCCCCTGCAAAGGGGTGTCCGTGGGCGATCGCATGGCCGATGACGGCCGGCTGGGGACCACCCTGGGCAAGGGTCGGAGCCCCCATGATGCCTAGGACCGTATCGTCCAGAGCCAGGGCCTCGGCGAGCCTGGCGCCCGCAATGGCGCCGGCTATGCCGGCGGCAAAAGGCGCCAGGTAACATCCGACTGCCGCGATGCCGCCGGTAGCCATGGCGTTTCCCGCTCCGCAGCCGATGGTGACGGCCGCCGCGCCCATGCTCGTACGATGCCCGGCCGTTTCGATCTTCTCCACCTGACCGGAGGTGCTTTCCCGTCTGCGCAGGGCATCCAGACGGTCCTCGGCGGTCGGCGCCGGCGCCTGGCCGCTCATCTCGGCCCATCCTCTTCCATGGATTGCCGGATACCGAACCGGAAGCTCATCATGGCCGCGAGCAGGGCGTCGCGCGTCTCCTGGTTCAGGTCACCCGGAACCGTTGCCGTGAGGGTCAATACCTGGTCTCCGTTGTCGAGCACCAGGAGCATTTGATGCATCCCTGCGCCCTGGTTTTTCCAGCTGAATTCAAGGAAGCGGGCCGGTACCCGCTCCAGGCTCTCTTGATTGTCCGCAAGCAGCTCGAATCCGCTCAACTCCTTCTCCAGGCCTTTCTTCTGCTGCGTCAGGTACTCGTGGAAGCCCATCCCGGGTGGAAGCGCCTCACGGGTGACCACCAGGTTCGCGCCGGCAACAGGCAGGTGCATGGCAGCCAGCAGGTTGACGCTCCGGTCCTGCCACTCCCCTTCCAGGGTGAAGTATCCCTCCTGTATCTGGTAGTACATGGATCACCTCCTGGCTAAGGATTGATATGCACGGTGATGCCCTTGATTGTGATGCCCGAGGCGTCCATGACGATGATATTTTCGCCGCAGACAAAGGTGATACTGGTTTCGGCTGTGAGGGTGATCTCCTTTGCCGTCTCCGATGACTTCCCAGTGACCATCGTGCTGCTGCTGCCGCCGATGGTCTGGCCCTTGTCATTCCTGACCACGATGTTCCAGTCCTTCTGGCTGTGCAGGAAAATCTCCTCGGACCCTTTGGCGTCATCGAAGCGGAGTTCATGGAAGCCTTCACCTTTGTGGGTCTTAGTCCTAAAGCCGCTTTGGGTGATGCTCTTCTTCAGATCGTTTATGGGCATGTTGTCGGAGTTGTAGACGCTGCCGACAATTATGGGACGGTCAGGGTCGCCGTCTATGAAATTCACCAGCACCTCGTCTCCAACGCGCGGCACGAATTGCCCTCCGCGTCCCAACCCGCCCCATGCCTGGCCAACCCTGATCCAGCAGGAACTCCGGTCGTCACGCTTGCCTTCGCGATCCCAGTGGAACTGCACCCTGACACGACCGTATTCGTCGGTATGGATCTCTTCGCCTTCAGAGCCGACCACGATTGCGGTCTGGATGCCCTTTACCGTCGGTTTTTCCGCCGTAAACGGGGGGCGGAAGGTGGTTTTCGCGGGGATGACGGTGAACGTGTTGTCATACGAGAAACCGCCGCCCGCCTGTTCCTCCAGGGCCTGGGGCTGCGAGCCAGAATGGCTCGCCTCGATGAGGAGATAGTCGCCATTCAGGCTTTTCGCTTCATGTCCGGTGAGGGTAAACCGGTACCCGGGAATAAGGCGACAGGAGGAACTGCACCCGTGCCCCTGGTTCTGCGTGGCGGTGAGCTGCTCCAGACGGGCTTCGGCGAGTCTCGCCCCTCGCTTCGGGTCAACGTGCAGGGCGGGATACTGGTAGATCTCGAAGCGGGACGGGTTTGTTCCGGTATTCTTTGCCGTCAGGTTGAGGGGCGGGTTCTTGAAGTTGAAGTTGCGGTGGGTGTAAACCCCGGGCCGCTGACGCACCGACAGGGTGAAAGAGTTGATGCTTTCCTTTTCAGGCACCAGCCCGTCATTGGAGTTGACGGTTATGGAAGGCTTTCCCTTGATGGGAACATGGACGGCCGAACTGTCGCTCATCACCAGCACGTGCTTGTCTTTGTAATGCTCAAAGAAGTAGAAGATTCCCTCTTCCTCCAGCAGCCGGGTGATGAAGTTCAGGTCGGTCTCGCCGTATTGGGTGCAGGTCCCGCGCATCCGCTCGCTGTTCTCCAGGGCGAAGCGGTGATAATTTGAATTGATACCCCACTCCTCCAGGACCTCCCGGACAATGTCCTGGACGTTCTTGTCCTGGAAGATGCGGTAGTTCCTACGCAGGCAGAGCTGCTGGAAGGTTGGGACTACTTCGGCGTCATAGAGGTAGAAGCGGCCGTTTCGTCCTGCGTGCTCGAACCGGCGTATGACGCCGTGGAAGTAGCGATCCTCTCCTTTTTGGCTCCTGTCCTGGTTGACGGCTGTAAGAAGGGCATTCTTTCCTAAAAAGCCGTCTATCGATTTCATCTCCTCCGAAATGCAGCAACAGACTTCGACCGAATAGGGAAACGAAATCCATTCATTCGCGGAGAAATTGACTACCGACATTTGTTGACCCATCCCTACGACCTGAAACAGAAGTGAAGCCGTTGATCCGATATTGGATCTGCTCATAATAGGGTACCTCCTGTTCATGATATGTGATTCGCTGCCGATATTGGTTCTCCGAGTTCAGTCAGAATCGATCCTGAGAATCCGATACAGATGTTTGTCAATTTGGCCTGTTTTACGAAGGCTGAACATTCTTTGTATTTCCTTTACCGCTCGCTCTGTCAAACGCTCAAAGAATCCATGAGTAGGGGTTGAGGGAACATGCCTCTTAAGTGCTTCCTGCGCCTTCTTCACTTCAGGTCCCTTGTCACCCTTCTTTAATGCTTTTTTCTTTTTCGTGTTGCCGTTAATCGGTTCCAGCACCGGGTTGTTGTTGCCGCCATCTTTATGAAAATCAAGTTCAGGATTGTAATACTCTTTCTTGACACGGCGGAAGGCCTTGATCTTTCGCTTTATACCGTAGTATATGTTCTTGCCTTCATTGTCTTTTTTTATTTCCTCATCAGTGGTAAAAACACTATTTGTTAATCGGCCTTTATTGTTTTGACCGCTCATGTGAATGAATGTACCTAGTTTGGTATTTGAATCATAACTAACAACTATTCCGATATGATTTCCAAAATTAATCATATCGCCAGGATGTGTATCCTTCAAACTTAGGTCGGTAAATTGGTCAGATATTAGATATCTTGAAGCACTTTCACGTGATATATCATAACCTGATTCTTTAAAAACATGGTAAAAATATCCAGAACAGTCAAAACCTATAATAGGCAATTTGTTATACTCTAATCCAGTTTGTTGTCCTGTGTTTTTTCCAGCAACATCAACGCGTCTAGTATTCTTGTCATCATATCGCAACGCATTTTGAACTATATCACTCATAGTTAATTATCCTCAGCAGTCTCGAGTACTTTCAAAATATGTTTTGTGTGCCTTAGGCGATCCAAATTTATCCGACATCTCTCGTTTTTATTTTCTTCCAAATCAAAAGTATTATCATTATTTAGATTTCCATCACAAATATCTTTTCTTTTTTCAAATGTTTTCAACATTTCTCTATATATTTCAATTTCATTATCAACATAGCTCATTTCTACTGGAATTGAATCCTTGGATATCAACCAGTTACCTCCTTTCTTAACAACTCTAATTTCAAACACCCATATTCTTTTATTTTTAGGTACGATATAAACATTCGGTTTTTTTTCTAATATTTCTACTGCGACCTGACCATTGTCAAATGCATAATTTATGAACGCGATAGAATCAGACAAATTAAACCGTGAAAAAATTTTTGTATTATCATCAAAAATACTAACAACATTAGCCCTCCAGTCGCAGTAATTTAACTGTTTATTCCTATAATTTTGAACAGGATTGCTATTTTTTGGCGTGCACCCAATTAACCTAATTGCACTAACCTCTAGTTTCAATTTAACAATGGCTTCTTTTGGCGATACATTACTTTTACCAGCAATATTATATGATTTAATTAACAAGCATTGACTGCTGTCTGATACAGTTCCACTCTCAGTTAGAGCCCAATATAACGGTAAACGTTCACTATCTTCTCTACTTGCATCTTTGCCGAGATCAGCAAGCTCTATAAAGTTGATAACAACATACTCAGGTGACTTCGATGAATATTTTTTATAATATTTGCTGAAATTATATTTATATATATTAGCTGCACAGCCTTCTTTTGGACTAACTGTCAAAATAGTTAAAATAATACATACAATAATTAAGATATAGCATGACATAACATAGATAGTATTTTGACTATTTTTTATCATGTTAATGTTTCTCCTTAGTCACTATGTAACGCGTATTCACACCACCGGCCTTCTCCCCATCTTTGCCGTCCACACATACTCCGCGTCACCACGGACATCTTTAACAACCAATCTGGAGAAGTACGCCTCGGAAACAAACCCTCTCAGGAAATGGTCGAGCACCCCGCCGAACAGATACATGTCGCCTGGAGAACCGTAACATTCGGAATCCAGCGTTATTCTGATGTCCCACCCCCGTTTCATCACCTGCCTTACGAGCCTGTCGCAGGCCTTGATCCTGAAATCCCTTATCCCTTCGATACGCCTTTCGTTCCGCTCAGCCGTCGCATGACCCTGACCGTCTGAAACATACAGGAGCCTCAGTGCGGAACGGAGGCTTCCTGCCGTGAGCAGCCTGAGGTTGATGAACTGCATTCCGAACAGCCTCCAGAGCCGGTTGTCCCCAAGGGTGTCGAACAGGGGGCGGGTAACCGGCTTACAGTTCGTGAATGTGGCGAAGCTGAGGGAAGTTTCCGCATGTTCACGGATGTCCCCGATACCGAGACTGGCAGGCAGCGTTCCGTTTGTGCATTTAAGCTCCGCGGAAACGGATTTGATGTGCCGTGGATCCGGTTTCGGCGGCAGTTTCACCGAGATTGCCGTTTCATACCCCTCCCGGAGCAATGATTCGTGCCGTATTTCAAGATACGCAGGATTTGCATCCGGTATGGAGCCGGACGATCTGAGCAGGACCCTTTCAACTGAACCTTCGGTGATTCCCGTCACCTTTTCGATAGAGTAGACCTCATAGTGTTCAGGGTTGCTTCCCTCGGGGACGAGCGAGTATTCGGCGTCCTCTTCCCCGAGGATTACGGGCCTGGCCCGATGGGGGAACACGTTCACAGCCGGCGTGGCAAAGAGAGTGAAATCGTCCTTTGTGACCCCTTCCAGGGGAAACGGCGGGCGTTCGAGCTCGAACCTGACCTCGAAGTGTTTTCCCTCTCGCCGCTCACGCCAGTTGTCCCATCCCGTGAGGTCGAGGAACAGGAACTTTTCGGGAAGAACCGAGTGTTCACGAATGCAGTGGAGGCTGACCGCGCCCCTTGTCGGGGACGGAAACAGCCTCTCCCAGTCCCCGAAGCCGACCGGCTTCAGGCTGGCCGGCTCGAGCACGGTTGGTACGTCCCCTTCAGTCGGGATGATGATGATCCTCCTCAGGTAGCGCGTCAGAAACAGAGAAAGGTCAGCCGCTTTGCCGAATTCACCCGACAGGAAGATGCGTACTCGTTCCGGCCGCCAGTCGGCAAGCCGCATCCCGTTCAGCTCCATGGTGAGTACTATCATTGCCGGCTTGCCGGGCGGCCGGACATACGAAGAGTCTATCAGCGTGAGGGGATGGAGCTCCACCGGGTAGACGGTGGTGAACCGGCAGGAGGTTTCTTCGACCGGAACCGAGGCTACCTCGGTTCCGGCTGGAATTATGTGGGTCCCTGTGCAGTTTTGCCTGGGTATAAAGGCGATGACGGTGGTGGCCGGGACGGGGGAGATCTCCTGGGGCCGGGTGTTGCGCATGACCTCGTGGATGATCTCGGGCAGGTCGTCGTCCAGCTTCAGTTGAAGAAGGGCGCAGAGAAAGGCCGAGCCCTCCAGTAACCTTTCCACGCCTGCGTCGGCCATGGGTCCGGCCACCAGGGGCTCCAGCTCCGGGTGTTCCCGGCCGAACCGGGCGGCCAGGTCCCTGAAGCGCGCCAGCTCCCTTTTGAAATATTCGACCAGGCCTGATTCACCTTCGGTGGAAGAATCGAATTCGGGGTCCTGGAGGCCGGTTGCCATGGACAGCATGGGGAGCGGGAACAGAACGCTGGTCTCAGGCATGACGCTGTCGAATACGAAGACGTTGTAGTCGAGCCTGAAGCCGGGGTCGTCCAGAACAAAGGGCCTGGCCTCCCCCTCGGCCAAGACCAGCTCCAGCTCCAATACCAGGGGATGGGGGAGGTACAGATGGACCAGGAGGTTAAGCAGGTTGTAGAGGGGGGTGCCGGGAAGGAGGCTGTTGTACTGCTCCCAGGTGAGAGGGCCTGCCCTGACGACCAGCTTTCCCGTCCAGTCTTCCACGTCGGGTCCCAGCACGGCGTCCACGTCCAGGATGCAGTTGGCCTCATCGAGCCGCATCTGCTGGTCCTCGGGGATGGGGACGACCCTCCGAACGCACTGGATGATCTCGATGGCGTCTATCCCAAGCGTATCCTTCAGGATGGCCTCCAGGGCCGAGACCGGGCGGGTCAATCTGGCGAACAGGCTGCCGTAGCGGAGGAAGGGAAAGGAGTCCGGGACGAGGTCGGCAATTTCCCTTTCCCCCATGCCGGGCAGGCACCAAGCCCGTTGCAGCTCGGCCGGGTCCCCCTCCTCCACGAGACGGATGAGGGTGCGGTACTTGCTCCAGCATTGGGCATAGAGGCAATAGAGCCGCTGGTGGATGATGTCGAGAAAACCCCTGATGACGGAGCGGTCGTTGGATGCCTCGTCCAGAAGCTCCTCGGTCAGGAAGGTGGCCAGGGGCGAGTCGACCCCGTACACCCCACCGAAGGTGGTGGTGACCAGGAGTTCGTCACCGCTCATTTCGACCCTTGCCACGTCGGCCGCCGGAAAGGCAAGGGAAAGCTCCGGCCGGATGCGGATAAGGCTCCGCTCCAGGGCGTCGGGTCCCAGCCAGGCGAGCATAAGTCGCAGAACCTGGACGAAGGAGTACCTGTGACCCTGCGTCAGTATGTCGCCGGTTAAAGGAGTGATTTCCGGCCAAGCCTCGGCGGCCATCGATAACCTCCTCCTTTCAGGGTTTCTTCGATGCTCAGAAGGGTAAAGACGTTGGGATCGGCCCAGTGGGCCAGGAAGCGGTCTAAAACGCAGCCGAACAGGTACAGGTCGCCCAGCCCTCCGAAGTGGTCCCCGCGGGCCTTGACGCGGATTTCCCTTCCGTTCAGGAGCTTTCCGCTTACCCACCGTTCGCATGGCGCATAGGTAACTTCCTCTATCCCGGCGATCCGCTTTCTGTTTGCCGCCGACCTGGAAAAGACGTACAGCTCCATGAGCGAGCGAAGATTACCGGCATCAGCCAGGGTCAGGCCGTTGAGGTACAGATGGGTCGTGAGTCTCCTCGCCAGGTCCGGTTCCAGGGGAGGGAAGCTCCCCGGCGTGACCGGTATGATGTTGCGGACCGACAGGTTGTCCGGAAAGCCGGGCGGCAGCATGGAGAGATCGCCGATTCGGAGCCTCTCGGGAAGCGTGCCGTTGGAACAGGTCAGTCGGACCGACAGGGTCTCTTCTTCCGGCAAGGCGTTTCCCCGGGGGAGCCCCACCGAGAGGTGGAGATCGAAGCCGGCGTGGAGCGGAGACTTCCGGGGGCCGGCATAATAAACCGGCTGGTCCGGGTCGGACGGACGGAACAGGTCGAACGGCGCGTAGCTCCGTTCCCGGCCGGTGCTCCGGATGAAACCGGATACGCTCTCCACGGAGTAGATCTGGTAATGGGAAGGGTCCGGCGCCGACGGCCGCAGCAGACAGGTTGACGAACGGTGGTCGAGGATTACGGGATCGGCTTCATGGGGGAAGAGGTTGACTGCCGGAGTAGCGAACAGGGCGAAATTCTCACGCCTGATGTTGTTTGGGGTGAAGGGAGGATTGTCCAGCTCGAAACTGACAACGAACCGGGTCCCGTCACCCCGGTCTTCCCACCGCTCCAAGCCGCACAGGTCGAAGGCCGGAAATTTCACGGGAAAGGCGAAATATTCCTGAAGCAACCGGTATCCCGGAAATGCGTTGGGAGGATACGGCAGCAGAGATCCTTTCGATTCGAGGCCGACGGGCTGCAATGAGTCGGGGGGAAGAACAACCCGGGAACCGCCCTGTTCCGGTGTTACGACGATGCACCGCACATGACGGCTGCAGACCATGAAGAGATCGGTGGCTGAAACGTAATCACCGGTGACATGGATGCGCAAGTTTCCGGGACGCCATTGGGACAGGGCAATGCCTGTCGACTCCAGGGAAAGCCTGATTGCGGACTTCCTGCCCCCTTCCCGGGAGAGCGAGACATCGGTCAGCCGCAACGGGTGAACCTCGACGTCCCAGGCAGTGGAGAACCTGCAGGAAGTCCCGTCCAGCGGAATCGAAGAAAGCTGCGTCCCCATCGGGACGACGCAGGTCTCCGCGGCCGACGGATCCAGGCTGAAGGCGACTATCGTGGCGGCAGGGAACGGGAGCGGATAGTGCGGGAACAGGCGCTGGAGGAGCTCGTTTACCATCTCCGGAAAATCGCTTTCCAGTTTCTCCCGCAACAGGGCGATCTTGTAAGCGACACCTTCCAGGAGCCGCTCCGCGTCCGGATCGGCCGTGGGCCTGCCGAGCATCGGCGCCAGTGTCGGCCATGCATCCGCGAATTGCGCTGCCAACTCCCTCAGTCTCAACAGCTCCTTCTGATAGTGACGGCCGGACATGGCTTGCCCTTTTTATCTCCCAACCACCATCAGTTCGATGTCGGTGTCTTCGGGAGCGTTGTTCCAGTAGAGCGCCAAGGAACGGTTCCTTTCCACCGACAGCCACTGGTCATCGTGATGGTTTATGGTGAAGTAGAAGGTGTTCGACCGGCGGGGAAGCTCCTGGGGCGGGACCTGCAGGTATTCCAGGGCGATGCCCGGAAGGGCCTGGGTGACCAGCATGTGCAGATGCTCTTTGGAGCTCAGTTTCGCCATGCCTTCGATGGTCGGGAGCACGACCTTGGGGTCCGCATCGGCCTTGACCGCCAGGTAGTAGCGGTTGCGCCCCTCGAAGACGGCGGGCTTCAGCTCCGCCGCGAAGAACGTTCCGTCATGGACCAAGCGAATCACGTATTCCGGACCGGCGGTTATCTGGTCGATGAGGTGGGAGATCATGTCCTGGGCCGCTGAAAAGCATCCCCAGATATCGTGGTGGTCGTAGTCGGGGACAGAGGTAATCGCATCCCTGTACTTCATCTCTCCCAGAACGCTCACCTCCTCGGAAAAGGTGGTCAGCTCGCCGATGAGCTGTCTCAGGACACCGAAGATCACCCACGGATGGGCCTGTTCCGCCTTCGTGTAATGGAAAAGCAGCGGGACGTAACGGTTGATGGACCTGAGCGCCAGGAAATAGACCATGTCCCTGGAGCCGAATTCCGCGGTCTGGACTCCGCGCCTGCTCTTGTGTTCTTCCAACTGGTATGCACGGGCGGTAACCTGGTCCCGGATCTCGTTGACGAGCTTCTTCAGGGTGCCAGAGGCGGTAAAGGAAAGACTGGGGGGTATGAAATCGCGTGACAACCTTATCTCGGAGCCGAACTTCTCCAATCGTGCGATGGGAATGAACTGGCAGTCACCTTTTTCATGGCGTTCGCTCTCCCAGAATATCTGCGGGGCGAAATGGAGCTTTTTTATCCACCCCTCGGGTCCGCCGCCGTGCAGGTCCCGCGCCTCCTCCGGGTCGGCGGCAGAGATGAACCTGGTGGGCACGGCCGACGTGTTCGTCAGCGACGGAAGCACGGTGACGTTCGCACCCGCTTCGTTCCAGTTCCTGATGCCGAGATAGACGGAGAAAGGTTTGCCGTCCTCGCACCAGTCCGCCTTGAACGAACGTGGATTCACGAGGGCGTTGCCGGGGAGGGAGACATGGGTGCCGTCGCGGAATACAAAATCTCCCTTGAGGAGGCTGAAAATCCCGGTCCTGAGGGCGCCTTCGTCGATCTCCATGTCCCATACTCCCCAGAAGTAAGGAACAATGAACTGCTGATAGGGTATGAGAAGACTCTGGTAAGCCCGGTCGTGGTGCTGCAGGTGCAGTGCGCGAAAAGCTATCCCCTGATGCCAGAAAAGAGGTCGTGCAATGTGCATGCTGTTTCCTCGCCTGTGGCGCCCAGCCGGTGCTGCATGACATGGCGCGGTTTGTGCCAATAATATTAAAATTTTAATAATATTTTTTAGAAACATTAAATATCATCATTAAAATATTGTGTCAATCCAAATAATGACAACGGTATTCTCTCGGCTATTTTGCCTTGGCTCCTGCCCGAAACGTTACTGGCCTCACCTTGGCAGGAAGTGCCTTGCGGATTTCAGGAAAATAGTGGAATGAACGATTGAGCTATTAAGGGAGAGAAGATTCCGGTATCCGGGGATGGCGGATAAAGACGGTGAGGGTGGCCAAGAGATTGGATGCACCTTCAAATCGTGTCGGGTCAATCGCGAAAGGGGGAGATTGTCATTCTAAATTATAAGGAGGCTGGAAAACCGGTTTCTCTACGTGCCGTTCAAATGGGCATGGAAACGCGGGAACTTCCCGGGAATGATTGCGGTTTCCAACACTACTTCCTCAGCTTCAATGCTTCCCGGTACACCCGGCTCCTGGCTTCGCCGGTCTCCTGCGTAACACGCTTGACCGCATCCTTGACGAACATCCCCTCCCCGTCCAGGTAGCGGGACAGGAGCTCGGGGACAAGATCCTGATTGCTGGCGCGCTCCTCAGGAGACGGCGCGATCAACAGCACGATTTCGCCTTTCACCCCGAGTTCCTCCACGGTCCGGAGGACCTCAGACACCCTTCCCCGGAGGAATTCCTCATAGACCTTGGTAAGCTCCCGCGCCAGCACCATCTCCCGGTCTCCCAATATCTCCAGGATATCCGCCAGGGCTGCCGCGACGCGGGTCGGAGCCTCGTGAAAGACCAGCAGCCGCGGCTCCCCCTTCAGCGCCGCCAGGCGCTCCCGCCGCTTGCCGGCCTTGCTGGGGAGGAACCCCTCGAAGAGAAAGGTGTCGGTGGGGAGCCCCGAGGCCGACAGGGCCGCCGTGGAGGCGCATGCCCCCGGAACCGGCACGACCCGGATGCCGGATGCCACGGCGTCCCGCACCAGCTGGTATCCCGGATCCGAGATGCAGGGGGTGCCGGCATCGGAGATCAGCGCCACGGAGAGGCCGTCCTGCAGCTTGGCCAGTATCCGGGCTCCTTTGATGTTCTTGTTGTGATCGAAGTAGGAGGTGAGCGGCTTCGAGATGCCGAAGTGGGTGAGAAGCTTGCGGGAGTGACGGGTGTCCTCCGCTGCGATCAGGTCCACCTCCCGCAGGACCCGGACGGCGCGCAGGGTCATGTCCTCCAGGTTACCGATGGGGGTTGCCACTATGTACAGGGTGCCGATGCTCATGTGAAAAGGGTCAATACGCCAGGTCGAAGGCGTTTTCTATATGCTCGATCACCGGCGCGCCATCCCGCAGGAACACGCCGACCACATCGAACCGGGCGCTGCTCTCCATGAGCCTGTTTTTTGCCAGCCAGGTCAGGGCCGCCTTGGAGATCTGGCGCTGTTTGAAGGGAGTGACGGAAAGCTGAGGAGGACCGTAAGACGTGGTGCGGCGCGTCTTGACCTCTATGAAGACGAGATCCGAGCCGTCCCGGGCGATGATGTCGATTTCTCCGCACTTGCAGCGGTAGTTGGTCTCCATGACCCGGAACCTGCGTTTTTTCAGGTACGCAAGGGCGATTTCCTCGCCGCGGGTGCCCAGGGTCCTGTTTTCCGAAGGGGATTCCCCTTTCATTTGCGATCCCCCAGGTGTTCCCGGACGCCGCGGAAGGTCTTACGGTGAATGTCGCAGGGGCCTAACCGGGCGACGGCCTCCAGGTGGGCACGGGAACCGTAACCCTTGTGTATCCGGAACCCGTAGTTTGGGTAATTTTCTTCAAGGTCACACATTATCCTGTCCCGGGTGACCTTGGCGACGATGGAGGCGGCGGCTATGGATACGCTGGCCGCGTCCCCCTGTTTGATGGTCCGGCACGGGATTGGCAGCGCCGGTGCCGAGGTGCCGTCGATGAGGAGGAAATCGGGCTCGATTGCGAGCTCCGCGACCGCCAGCTTCATGGCCTCAAGGGTCGCCTGGAGTATGTTGATGCGATCTATGATGCGGTGATCGCATACCCCCACCCCCACTGCCAGGGCCTGCCCCACGATCAGGTCGAACAGGGTATCACGCACGGCCGGCGTAAGCTTCTTCGAATCATCGACGGCGCCGAAGTCACCCTCGGCCGGAAGGATAACGGCCGCTGCAACCACGGGCCCGGCCAGGGCGCCCCGCCCTGCCTCGTCCACTCCGGCCACGCGAGAGAACCCCCTTCTCAGGGCCAGCTTTTCGAATGCGCGCATGTCCCGTGGCTCGTGGCCGAAAAGGTCTCCGGTCATTTCTTTCCCCTTGCGGAAATGCCAACACGAAGAAAAGCGGCAACCGGCCGCCTCAAAAACAACGGCCCCGGGAGACCGGGGCCGTTCAGTCAGCCTGCTGGTAACGCCTACTGGGCGACGTATTTCTTTTCGCGAATCCTCGCGGCCTTGCCGCGGAGCTTTCTCAGGTAGTAGAGCTTGGCGCGGCGGACCTGGCCGCGGGTCACAACCTCGATGGCTTCGAGGGAGGGCGAGTGGAGGGGGAAGCAGCGCTCGACGCCGATGCCGTTGGAGATCTTCCTGACGGTGAACGACTCGCGGATGCCGCCGTTCTGGCGCTTGATCACGACGCCCTGAAACGCCTGGATCCTGGTCTTGTCGCCTTCCACGATCTTTACCTGAACCCGTACCGTGTCGCCCGGCTTGAACGGGGGAATATCCTTTTTCATCTGCTCGAATTCAATAAAATCAATCTTGTTCATTTTCTATCCTCCCTATGGTATCAAAGCGTTTCTAACGTGGTTTCACATCCGTTCGCCGAGGAGTCGGTCGAAGATGATGGCGGCCGCGGAGCGCACCGCCAGATGGTTATAGTCGCCAACTCCGGTTATCGGCGCCAGAACGTAATCCGCCTTCGAGAGCACGTCTTCGGTCAACCCCCAACCGGTACCGAGCAGCAGCAGGTAGCTGGCGCCTCCCCGCTTCAGCATCCGCGCCATCTCCGGGTAGGAAACCGCGTTCGGGGCGCCCCTGGCGCCGGTGGCCACCGTGCGGACCGGCCCGCCGAACTCCTTTTCCATATGTGCCCGGACCTCGTCAAGGGTGGCGACGACGCTCACCAGGTCAAGGGCCTCCTTGCGCTTGGGGTTGTAGGCTGCGCCCCACCCCTCGCTCCAGTGGCCGGCTATGCGGCGGGCAAGCTCGCGCTGCTCCTCCAGCGGGGTGACTACGTAGTATCGGACAAGGCCGAAGGTCTTTGCGCTCCGGGCGATGTCGTGCAGATCCAGGTTCGTGACCGCGGTCGCCACGACCCGGAGGTTTCTGTCGTAAACGGGATGGTGGAGCAGGGCAACGGCCAGCGCACCTCCGGCCGGACTCTCACTCTCCATCTCCTCCGCCTGTCCGAAGCTCGTCAATGAATCTTGCGTCATCGTCCGTTACACAGACACTTTCCAGGAGTTCGGGACGGGTCATGAAGGTCTTGCGCAGCGATTCCCGACGACGCCAGCGTGCTATCTCCCGATGATTCCCGGACAGAAGCACCGGTGGGACCGCAAGCCCCCTGAACTCCGGCGGCCGCGTATACTGGGGATATTCCAGCAGCCCGTTGGCAAAGGAATCGTCCGCGGCTGACTCGCCGCACCCGAGCACGCCGGGGAGAAGCCGTGCCACGGCGTCGACGATCACCACGGCGGCAGGTTCACCGCCCGAGAGGACAAAGTCTCCGATGGAGACCTCCATGTCCACGAACAGCTCCCTGACCCGCTCATCGACCCCCTCGTAACGGCCGCATATGATTATCAGCCCTTCTTCCGCCGCAAGCTCCCTTGCCAAGCCATGATCCAGGGTACGACCGCGCGGCGTCGTGAGGATCACCTTCGCAGCGGGACGCTGTGACTTTATCTCCTCTATGCAGGCGGCCAGCGGCTCGACCTTCATCACCATGCCGGCTCCTCCGCCGTACGGGTAGTCGTCGGTCACCCGGTGCCTGTCGGTTGCGTAATCACGGATATTGTGGATCCCGATTCCGAGCAGCCCCCTGGCCAGCGCGTTCCCGACGATGCTTTCGGAAAAGAATCCGGAAAACATGCCGGGGAAAAGGGTCAGGATATCGAATGTCATAGATCGAGCAGCCCTTCGAGAGGGCGAACCACCATTTTCCGCTTGTCCAGGTCAACCCCGAGGACCACATCGGTCGTGGCCGGGATGAGGACTTCCCGTTCCCCGGATTTCACCACGTATACATCATTGCCGCCCGTTGGGAGGATATCGGCCAGTTCGCCAAGCGGGACGCCCTCCTCCGTAATGACGGCAAGGCCCATCAGATCGCACCAGTAATATTCTCCCTCGGGGAGCCGGGGCAGCTGATCGCGCCGAATATACACCTCGCGCCCCACCAGGGGGAGTACTCGGTTTATGTCGTCGAATCCCCTTAATGTGACCAGGACCCGTTTCTTGTGCTCAAGTGCGCCGGCTATTTCGTATGAGTCGTACGTTCCGTCCGGCGCCGAGAGTATCAGGGTGCGGAGCCGGGTAATGCTCCCGGAATCCCCGGAATACGGCACTACCCGCACCTGCCCCCTGATACCGTGTGTTCCTGAAATTTTGCCGATAAGAATCAGCCCGTTCGTCTCTGCCTTATTCAACAATCTTGAGAATCGCCTTCTTGTTGCTTTTCGTGGAAACCGCGTTGAGGAGGGTTCGGATGGCCTTGGCTGTCCTCCCCTCTTTGCCAATGATCCGCCCCATGTCTTCTTTTGCCACCGTCAGTTTTATCACGGTCGTATCATTCTCCATTTCCTCGGTGGCATTCACCATACCCGGGTCGTCGACAAGAGCCTTGGCAATGATTTCTACGAGTTCTTTCATGACGGCATCCTCTGTACGCTAGAATATCCGGCGGACCGGAAAAACGGAACATCATGCTGCCTTGGTCGTGAATTTCTCCCAGATACCCGCCTTCTTGAGCATCTGCTTTACCGTGTCCGTCACCTGGGCTCCATTCTGCAGCCATTGGAGGGTTTTGTTCTCTTCGAACGTGAACGCGGCGGGTTCCTGGTTCGGGTCGTAGCTCCCCACCTTCTCGATGAACCTTCCATCTCTCTTGTACCGCTCATCCGCCACAACGATCTGATAGTACGGTTTTTTCTTGGCGCCGGCCCTGGCGAGTCTCATCTTTACAGCCATCTTATCCTCCTGGTTTATGTTTCCTTTACACCTGTTCGTTCAGTTCTTCTCAATGAAAAGGAGGTTGCTCAGAATGGAGGCATCCCCTTGCGCAACGCCCCCATACCTTTCAGCATCCCCTTGGGACCGATCTTCTGCAGGTGCCTGACTATCTTGAGCGCCTCGCTGAAGCGCTTGAGCAGCTGGTTCACCTCCTGCACCGTGGTACCGCTCCCCCTGGAGATCCTGAGCCTGCGGCTCCCGTTGATGATGGAAGGGTTGGCCCGCTCCTCGCGGGTCATGGAATCCATGATCGCCTCGATCCGTTTCAGCTCCCTTTCGCTGGGTTGCGCCCCCCCCATCTGCTTCATCATCTTTCCCATGCCGGGGATGAGGCCCATGATCGACTCCAGGGAACCCATCTTCTTCATCTGCTGAAGCTGGTTCCTGAAGTCCTCCAGGTCGTACCGGTTCTTCTTCAGCTTGTGCTGGAGCTTCTCCGCCTCCTTGACGTCGATGGCGGACTGGGCCTTTTCGATCAGGGTCAGCACGTCCCCCATGCCGAGGATGCGGGACACCAGCCGGTCTGCATGGAACACGTCCAGGGCGTCCAGCTTCTCCCCCAGGCCCACGAACTTGACCGGTTTGCCGGTGACGGCCTTGATGGAGAGAGCCGCTCCACCCTTGGCGTCGCCGTCCAGCTTGGTCAGGATGACACCGGTCAGGTCGAGGCGCTGGTCGAAGCCGCTCGCCACGTTGACCGCCTCCTGACCGGTCATTGCATCGGCCACGAGAAGGATCTCGCGGGGGTCGACCGCGGCCTTGATGCGCGCCAGCTCGCCCATCAGGGTCTCGTCTATCTGCAGCCGTCCTGCGGTGTCCAGAATAACGGTGTCCAGCCCGGACAGCTCGGCGTAACGAAGCGCCTCGCGACAGATGTCCACCGGATCCTGATCGGCCCTTGAATCGAAAACCTCCAGCGAAAGCTGGGCGCCCAGGGTCTTCAGTTGCTCGATGGCGGCGGGCCGGTACACGTCCGCCGGCACCAGGAGAGGCCTCCTGCGCTGCGCCTTGAGGTGTCTGGCCAGCTTTCCGCAGGTGGTGGTCTTTCCCGAGCCCTGCAGGCCGACCAGCATGATCGGTACCGGCGGCTTGGCTGCCAGGTCCAGGGAGTTGTCCTCCCCTCCCCCCATGAGCGCAACCAGTTCATCGTGGACGATCTTGATGACCTGCTGCCCCGGGGCCAGGCTCTGGAGGACCTGCGAGCCGACGGCGCGCTCCCTGACCTTTTCGACGAACCCCTTGACGACCTTGAAGTTGACGTCCGCTTCGAGGAGCACGAGGCGCACTTCCCGGAGCGCGTCCTTTATGTTCTCCTCGGTCATCACACCGTGACCGCGGAGCTTTTTGAAGACAAGGTCCAGCTTGTCGGAAAGACTCTCGAACATGGAATCTATGACTCTTTTTCTATTGCCAAATTGCTATGCGCAAAAGGGAAAAGGCGTATAGTACACCCTGTAAAGCGGTTTATACTAGATGACGGCCAGCTTTCTTGTCAAGATAATTTTTCACCGGGGAACCGGCTGACGCAGTTCCTGTGCGCCCTCCCCGTCAATGACGAAAGAAATGGCCTCCCGCACGTCATCCACGAAAGAGACGGACACGTCGGCCTTGACCGTATCGGGGATATCCTCCATGTCAACCCGGTTCCTTGAGGGGATCACCACCATCCTGACGCCGGCGCGCCTGGCCGCCAGGATCTTCTCCTTCAGGCCGCCGATGGCCAGCACGCGCCCCGACAGGCTGATCTCGCCGGTCATGGCCACGTCCCGCCGGGCGGGCCGGTCGGTGAGCAGGGAGACGATGGCGGCCGCCATGGTGATCCCGGCCGAGGGACCGTCCTTGGGGATGGAGCCGGCCGGAACGTGGATATGGATGTCCGTGTTCCGGAACGTTTCCTCCGGAATGCCCCATTCCAGGCTGTTGGCGCGGATGAAGGAAAGCGCGGCCCGGGCCGATTCGCGCATGACCTCCCCCAGGGAGCCGGTCAGTATCAGCTCACGCCTCCCCGGCATGCGGGTCGCCTCCACGAAGATTATGTCTCCTCCGGTCTCGGTCCAGGCAAGCCCGGTGACGACCCCTACCCGGTCCTTTTCGGCGGCCACCTCGTTGAAAAACTTCCTCGGACCGAGGAACTCTTCCACCACCTGCGGGGTGATTTCCCGCCTCGCCGGCTTCTTCTGGGTGATCTCCTTCGCCACCTTGCGGCAGATGGACGCGATGTTGCGCTGGAGGTTGCGGACCCCTGCCTCACGGGTGTAGTCGCGGATGATGCGGTAGACGGCGTCCACGGCGAATTCCGGCGGGGTCTCCTTCAGGCCGTTCTCCTCTACTTCCTTCGGGATCAGGAAGCGGAAGGCTATCTTCTCCTTTTCCTCATCGGTATAGCCGGACAGGTGTATGATCTCCATCCGGTCCCGGAGCGGAGGCGGTATGGTGTCGATCACATTGGCCGTGGTGATGAACATGACCCGGGAGAGGTCGAACGGCACGTCCAGGTAATGGTCCGCAAACGAGAAGTTCTGCTCCGGATCCAGCACCTCCAGCAGGGCGCTGGCCGGATCTCCGCGGAAGTCCAGGCCTATCTTGTCCGCCTCGTCGAGCATGAAGACCGGGTTGTTGGCGCCGCAACGGTAGATCTCCTGGATGATGCGGCCCGGCAGTGCCCCGATGTAGGTACGACGGTGGCCGCGAATCTCGGCCTCGTCCCGCATCCCTCCGAGGGAGATGCGGATGAACTTTCTGCCGAGCGCCCTGGCAATCGACCTGCCCAGACTGGTCTTGCCCACCCCCGGAGGCCCCACGAAACAGAGGATGGGACCTTTCATCACGTCCCTGAGGGTACGGACGGCAAGGTATTCGAGTATCCGTTCCTTTATCTTCTCCAGGTCGTAGTGATCCTCGTTGAGCACCTGCTCGGCCTGGTTTATGTCGTTGTTGTCGGCGGTGGCCGCCTGCCACGGCATGCCGACCAGGTAGTCCAGGTAGGTCCTGGACACGGTATATTCCGGCGAGGCGGGGTTGATCTTCTCCAGCCTCTTCAGCTCCTTGTCAGCTATCTTCCTCACTTCGTCCGGCATCCCGGCCGAGGCGATCTTCCTCTTCAGGTCGGCCATCTCGGAGCCCTTGCCGTCCTCCTCTCCCAGTTCCTCCTGGATCTGCTTCATCTGCTCACGGAGGAGGTACTCCTTCTGGGTCTTGCCGACCCGCTTGGTCACCTCGGCCTGCAGCTCGCCGCGCACCTGGAGTCTCTGCACCTCGTTGGTGAGATGGAGATAGACCTTCTTCAGCCTCTCTATGGGGTCGTAGGTTTCGAGCAGATTCTGCAGCTCGTCCAGCGAAAGGGTGACATACAGGGCAACCAGGTCGGAAAACCGCGCCGGGTTGTCGATATAGTCGATCATCTTGAGCACGTCGTCCGGCAGCGGCCTGCCGTAGGAAAGGGCTATCTTCAGGAGCGCGTTGAGGCTCTGCATCAGGGCTTCCGACACCACGGACTTCTCGGCGAACTCCCGCACCGGCTCGATGCGGGCCAGCAGGCAGGGGGATTCCCCGACCACCCGCTCCAGCTTCACCCGGGCGATCCCTTCCAGGTTGAGCTTGGCGCCCCCCTCGGGAAGCTTGACGATCTGGTTGATCTTGCAGACGGTCCCGGTCTCGTACCAGGGCGCCGACTCGTCCTCCGCCCGCTTCTCCCGCTGCCGGAACAGGGCGATGAGATTCTGGTGGCGCATGGCCTCCTCGAAGGGGGCCAGTTCTTCGTCCTTCAGGAACAGCGGGAAGATCATATAGGGAAACGCCACCATGTCCTTGACCAGGTAGATTGGAAGCACTTCCGGAATAGCTGAAATAGCAGATTCAGACATGAATGCACCTCAAGTTAGGGCTACCGCGTTTCTAACGCTTTATAATTATTCGGAAATCCTATCAGCAATATCAGGGCTGTCAAGACGGTTCGCACATCCCTCCGCCCCCTTTCGAAGCCCTGTTTCCACTCCTACCCCTGCGCATGCAGGGCCTCCCACTCGTCGTACAGATCGGCTATGGCCGCCGTAAGGCTCGAATGGAGGGCCGAGCCTTCCCTGGCCCTGTCCCCGTCGCTGAAATAGCCCGGCTCTCCCATGCTCCGCTCCAGCAGCGCCAGCTCCGACTCCGTCCTCTCTATCCGATCTTCGAGTTCGGCCAACCGCTTCACCCTGGCGCGCTCGGAGCGCTGGCGCTGCTTCTCCTCCTCGCGTGAGAGGAGCCGTTCCCTTTTCTGCGAGGCCTTTTCTCCGCCTTCCCGGTCGTCCGGCCGGGAAGGAAGCCCGCCGGTGGACTGTTCCGCGGCGTCCGCCAAGGCTCCGGTCTTCTCCAGGTAATACTCGTAATCGCCGTCGAACGAGCGGAGGGTCCCGCCCCCCACCTCCACGGTCCGGGTTGCCAGGGAGTTGATGAAGTGGCGGTCGTGGGAGACGAATACCACCGTGCCGGAGAAGGAGCGCAGGGCATCAAGGAGCACATCCTTGCTGAACAGGTCCAGGTGGTTGGTCGGCTCGTCCAGCAGCAGCAGGTTGGACGGCCGCAGCAGCATCTTGGCCAGGGCAAGGCGGTTTCTCTCGCCCCCGGAAAGGACGTCGACCTTCTTGTGGATGTCGTCCCCGGAGAAAAGGAAGGCGCCGAGCAGGTCGCGCAGGGTCGGCACCGTGTCATAGGGGGCCTCGGCCAGGATCTCCTCGTAGACGGTCCGGCCTCCGTCCAGCGCCGACGCCTGGTCCTGGGCGAAGTAGTCCAGCGCCACGTTCGCCCCCGGCTCCCGTACGCCCTCCTGGAACGGGTCCCCTGCCAGGATGCGCATGAGCGTGGATTTGCCCGCCCCGTTGTGGCCCACCAGTGCGATCCGCTCTCCCCGCTCGACGGTGAGGGAAACGTCCCGCAGGACCACGTGGTTCCCGTAGGCCCGGGTCAGGTTCCGCAGCTCCATCACTATCCTGCCGCTTCTCGGTGGCTCGGGAAAGGCAAACCTGATGCGTTTGCGCTCGGGCGGGAGAACTATCCGTTCGATCTTCTCCAGCTGCCTGATCCGGGACTGCACCAGCGATGCCTTGTCGGCTTTGCTGCGGAAGCGGGAGATGAAGTCCTCGATCCTGGCCACTTCCTCGTCCTGGCGGCGCTTGGCCTCCCGCAGCCGCTCCACCCGTTCCTCCCGCTCGATCAGGTAGCGGCTGTAGGAGCAGTGATAGTCGGTCAGGGTACGATTCCAGACCTCGGTTATCCGCCGGCAGACCTGATCCATGAAAAAGCGGTCATGGGATACCAGGACCACTGAAAACGGGTATTCCGCAAGGTAGCCTTCGAGCCAGTTCCTGGCCTCGATGTCCAGATGGTTGGTCGGCTCGTCCAGGAGGAGGACGTGGGGCCTCCGGATCAGCAGTTTCGCCAGGGCGATGCGCATCTGCCACCCGCCGGAGAAGGTGCCGCAATCCTTTTCCCAGTCAGAGGGGGGGAACCCCAGACCGCGAAGGACATTCCCGACCACCGACTCCCTGGCGTAGCCTCCCTTGGCGCGGAATTCCTCCTGGAGCAGGCCGAACCGTTCCAGCAGGGCGTCATGGACGGAGCCGTGCTGCGCGCTCTCCATGGTCCGGGCGATATGCTCCATCTCGATCTCGATCTGCCGGAGATCATCCAGGGCCGACATGACCTCGGCGAACAGCCCCTTCCCCGCCACCCCGCACACCTCCTGGGGCAGGTAGCCGACCGTGCACCCCTTGGCCGGGCGGACCGTGCCCGACGAGGGCTCCACCAGACCGGCCAGTATCTTCAGCAGGGTGGACTTGCCGGT
Source organism: Geobacteraceae bacterium (assembly GCA_029975275.1). Lineage (GTDB taxonomy): Bacteria > Desulfobacterota > Desulfuromonadia > Geobacterales > Geobacteraceae > RPRC01. Next base: position 78,606 of record JARKPN010000094.1, read on the forward strand.
GCCGTTCTCTCCCACCAGGCCGATCCGGTCTCCCCGGCCGATGCGCCAGCTCACATCGACAAATATCTCCTGAGCGGCGAACTCCTTGCATAGATTGGAAATCTGTATCATATCAGGCCCTGTCAGCCTCCCCTGTAATCCCCTGCCCGACATCGTCCCCGCTCGCCGCCGATACGGCGCGGAGAAAGAAACGATGTTCATGGGGTCATTGTAGAAAGAGTGACCTTCGTTTGTCAATTTACTCTTCCCCTGACAGGCGCTCCCAGCGGCAGGACGATGCGTGACGGACATTTCGTAATTTTTCGTAACGCCATGATTTGTTTTGCCACATGGTATCTATTTTGTTATAAATAACCACTTGATGGCGTAATATGCGCCGATTCCGCTTCAGATTCGCGTCCGGCAGGGCCTGTCCCGGGCCGATGAATGCGAACCGGCGGATACGAGAGTTTCATGGGCTTCGCCCGATTCGCCGACAGGCGCGCGAGCCCTTTTCATACGAAAGGATTTACTCAGAATGGCAAAAAAGATGCTTATCAACGTGATGCATCCGGAAGAAGCACGGATTGCCATCGTCGAGGACGGACACCTTATCGAGCTGGATATTGAAACAGCGGGACGGGAGCAGACCCGCGGCAATGTCTACAAGGGGGCCGTCGTCAGGGTTGAGCCGGGCCTGCAGGCCGCCTTCGTGGATATCGGGATGAAAAAGCTCGGATTTCTTCAGATGGGCGAGGTTCATCCCGACAACTGGCAATGGCGCGACGATGTTTCCGTGGAGCACAGGAACCGCCGCCCCCGCATCCAGGAGATCCTGCGCAGGGGCCAGGAGCTGATCGTCCAGGTGGAAAAAGGGGAGCGCGAGGGAAAGGGAGCGGCGTTGACCACCTACATATCCCTCCCTGGTCGTTACATGGTGCTGATGCCGGGAAGCGATTCCTGCGGCGTCTCCCGCAAGGTGGAGAACGAGTCCGAGCGGAAAAAGCTCAAGGAGATAGCGGCTGAGCTGGAGATTCCGGAAAGTTACGGATACATCATCAGGACCGAGGCGGTAGGGAGGAAGAAGACCGAACTGGCGAAAGACCTCCACTACCTGATAAAGCTTTATGAAAACATCAGGGAGCGGGCCGCCGAGGTCGGTGCGCCCGCCCTCATCTACCAGGAATCCGACCTGGTGATCCGCACCATCAGGGACTACTTCTCCGCCGATATCGAAGAGGTGCTGGTCGACAACAAGGACGTCTACAGGCAGGCCAGGGAATTCTTCAAGGAGGTCATGCCCAGTCAGGAGAAGATCGTCAAGCTCCATCAGGAGAAACGTCCCATCTTCGCCAAATACCAGCTCGAGGAACAGATAGACCTCATCTACGAGAAAAAGGTGCCCCTCAAGTCCGGCGGCTCCATCGTCATCGAGCCGACCGAGGCCATGGTCAGCATAGACGTGAACTCCGGAAAGACCACGGGTGAAAAGGGGGTCGAGGACACCGCCTTCAAGACCAACATGGAGGCGGCCGAAGAGGTGGCCAGGCAACTGCGGCTCAGGGACCTGGGCGGCCTGATCGTGATCGATTTCATCGACATGCGTGACCGCAAACACAGGGCCGAGGTGGAAAAGACCCTCAAGAACGCCCTGAAGGCCGACAAGGCCAGAGTGAGCGTGGACAAGATATCCCAGTTCGGGCTGCTGGAGATGTCCCGCCAGCGGATCAAGCAGACCATCAACGAGGCCAGCTACCTTGAGTGCCCCCACTGCGGCGGGCACGGCAAGGTGAAGTCCGTGGAGGCAATGGCCCTCTCCTTCCTCCGCAAAGTCCACACCGCCGCGGCCCGCGGCACCATCGCGGAGGTGCGGGGCGGCCTCCCCCTGGAGGTGGCCTACTACCTCCTCAACAGGAAGAAACGGGAACTGGCCCAGATCGAAACCGACTACGACATCGAGGTGACGGTAAAGGGAAAGCCTTCTTTCATGATGAACCAGATGGAGCTGGAGCAGTTTAAACGGGAAAAACCGGCCCGCCACGGGGCGGAAGCCGAACGGGCCGATGCTGTCGACGTACCGGAGGCCGAGTTGCCGGCGACCTATCCCGGGGAAGAAGACGAAAAGGGCGAGCTTGCCGGGGAACGCGAGGAGACAAAGCCGCGAAAAAAACGGCGTCGGGGAAGGAAAAAGCCGGTCCTGTCCGCCGAGGTCCAGCCGGAGGCCGGCGTGCCGGCCGAGCCGGAACCGGAAGCCGAGATCGGGGCCGAAGCCGGCGAGGATGTCCCCTCCCCCGAACAGCCCGAGGCCGAGGCCGCAGGCGACGCGGTCAAGAAGAAGCGCCGGAGGAGGAGAAAGCGGAGTGCCAAGCCCGCCGCTCCGGAAGAGGGCACGGAGGCGGCTGCGGAAACCGCGGTCGAGGCGACGGAGGCTGCGGCCGGGACGGAGCTGCCTGGAGAAGAAATGCCGGCTGAAGAAACGCCGACAGCCGAGGTAGAGGCCACTGAAACGCCGGCGGCCGAGGCCGGGGTGACCACGGTTGAGACGCCGGTGGCGGAGGAAGCCAAGCCGAAGCGTAAGCCGAGGAAACCGAGGACTCCGAAGGCGGCGGCAGCGGCAGTGGAACCTTCCGGGGATGAAGAGACCCCGAAGCACCGGGAGACCGGGACTGCCGCCGTTACGCCCGAGCCGGCAGAGAATGAAACGACCGTAGCAGAACCGGAACCGGAAAAGCCCAAGCGGAAAAGGGCGCCCAGGAAGAAAAAGGAGCCGGTCCCTCCTGAGCAGGAATAACCCGCCACCGAGCGTACCTCGTACCGTTCCGGACACCCCATCCACCCGCAAAAGCGAGGAGACGGACACACGCCCGTCCCCTCGCGTACCTCCACCCGGCCAGTTTACCGCGAGCCGGGCGGCAGCCGCACCCTATCCATTCATTATTAATTACTAATTATTCGTACCTTCCGAATACCATTCTCCTCCCCGTTCTATACGGACAAGTCTCGTCGGCAAAGCTCCGGCAGGCCCGCTGCCATTCTGCAGCCCCGGACAAACCATCCGGGATTGTCTTTTCCCGGAAGACCTCCCAACTTAATGAATACGTACTTTGTTGCCGGATTTTTTACTAAAGATTCCCCTGTTGCATCCGATAGATATATACGAATGGGACATTAAGACGGCGGGAATGATTCAGCGTCTGCCGTAGAACCGGTTCAGCGTGGAACCAACAGTCTAAAGGAGGTGTCAAGATGGCGGGAAAAATCAAGCAGATGATAGACAGCATTATCAACCAGAGGGCAAAGGACAATCCGATGCTGGTGGGGGTCATCAAGTCGAAGCTCATGCTCAAGGGTATCGACCCCAACAAGTTCACCGCGATGTCCGATGACGACCCGGCAATCATCGCCAAGCTCGAAGCGGTCATGAAGGAATTGAAATAACGGTCAAATCCAAGGAGAAAAGGAGAGAACAGCTATGTATATCAAGACGGCATATTCCACCAAGGGAACAAGTGACGACGTCATTCAGGACCTGCAATCGCAGTTTGGCGATTTCGACACGAAAATGCTCCTGTTCTTCGCATCCTCCCGCATGGCTCCCAACATCATCGGTAAAAAGGTGCAGGACGCGTTTCCCGGGGCAGCGGTAATCGGCTGTACCACCGCCGGCGAAATCGTCAACGGCAAGATGCTGAAGAACTCCCTGGTTGCCATGGCATTCAATTCCACCGCGGTACGGGACGTGAAGGTAGAGGTCGTGGAGAACCCCAAGAACGAAAACAGCGTGAAAAAGGCATTCGCCACCTTTGAAGGCCACTTCAAGGTGCCCATGGCCGAGCTCGATCCGGCCGCCTATGTGGGCCTCATATTCGTTGACGGCCTGAGCGGGGCGGAAGAGAAACTGATCGACAAGATCGGCGACCTGACCAACGTAAACTTCATCGGCGGCTCCGCGGGCGATGATCTGAAATTCGAGGAGACCCACGTGTACGCCAACGGCAAGAGCTACACCAACGCCGCGGTCCTGGCGGTTCTGAAACCGGGCGTGCCGTTCACCTTCATCAAGACCCAGAGCTTCGCCGACCTGGGCAAGACGCTCACCGTCACCAAGGCAAACGAGGAGAAGAGAGAGGTCATCGAATTCAACGACAAGCCGGCCGCCAGGGCCTATGCCGAAGTCCTGGGCGTGGACGTGGAAGAGGCGCCCAACCGCTTCATGCACAACCCGGTCGGCCTGGTCATCGACGGCACGCCGTTCGTACGGAGCCCGCAGCGGATCAAGGGGGACAGCATGCTGTTCTACTGCGGCGTGACCGAAGGGATGGAGCTGTCCCTGCTCGAATCCACCGACATCATAAACGACACCCGCAAGGCCGTTGAACAGGCGGCCAGGGAATTGGGTTCGATCTCGGGCATCGTCAACATCAACTGTATACTCAGGACTCTGGAACTGGACCAGAAGCAGCTGACCGACGAATACGGCAAGCTGTTCGCCGATTACCCGACCATCGGATTCAGCTCTTACGGGGAACAGTTCATCGGCCACATCAACCAGACGGCCACAATGCTGGTCCTCAAATAGTTTCCATCCGGAACGTATCCACAGGCGCCGGGGACGGGCGGCCGCTCCCCGGCGCCGTCTTTTCACCCCGGCGTGGCGGAAAGGTCGCTCCCCTCGAATTACCCGCAAAAATTTTTATTCAATTTTTCGCCGGGGAAGCCGAATAGAGTTCTAAACGGTCTGCTTTCACGCACCTTTAAGGCCATTTTCCCGCGCGAACAATCACGTGAAATGCGCCAATCTCATACGAACGGGAGATCCTGAACATGGCTACCGCTGTAAATTTCAAAACCGAAGAATCCAAGGCCGAACTTATCCAGCTGGTGAGCTTCAACCTCGAACAGGAAGAGTACGGCGTCTACGTGCTGAAGGTCCGGGAGATAATACGGATGCCCAATGTGACGCGGGTCCCCAACACCCCCTATTACGTGGAAGGGGTGATCAACCTCAGGGGCAAGGTCATACCCATCATCTCTCTGCGCAAGAAGCTTTCCCTCCCTGACGCCGAAAACGACAAGCACACACGCATCATCGTCATGGACGTGGACGGAGAGCTCATGGGCTTCATCGTGGACTCGGTGTCCGAGGTGATCAGGATATCGTCCTCCGAGATCCAGCCCCCCCCGGCGGTCGTCAACGGGGGGATCGAACAGGAGTATCTCTCGGGGGTCATCAACCGGGCGGACAGGCTCCTGGTGCTGCTGGACCTGGAGCGGGTCTTCTCCGGGGCGGAGCGGGGCTCGCTGGTCGGAGCCTCCCTATAGGTCGCCGGCACAACGGAACAACAACGGATCGGGTGAAAGGAGCGGATAGATGGAACTGCTTTGCGAAGACCAGGAACTCCTCGAAGGTTTTCTGGCGGAGACGACAGAGCTTCTGGAGAAAATGGACGACGACCTCGTGGCGCTCGAGAAGGCGCCCGACGACATGGAGCTCCTGAACGGCATTTTCCGCTCCATCCACACCGTCAAGGGCGCCTCCAGCTTCCTGGGCTTCGAGCTCCTGGTGCAGATCACCCATAAAACCGAGGACGTTCTCAACCGGCTGCGCAAGGACGAACTGAAGGTCACCCCCGAGATCATGGACGTCATTCTCGAAGCGTGCGACACGGTCAAACTCCTGGTGAACGACATCCGCAACGGCGAGATCGTAGAACGGGAGCTGGACTGGATTATCGACAAGCTGCTGCCGTACATCTCGGGGACCGCTCAGGAGGCGCCGGTACTCGCGGCTCCGCCCGCCGAACCGCCCCCTCCCCCGGTTGACGGGTCCGGGGATGCCGCACCCTCCACCTCTCCGGACGCCGACCCTCCCATGCTGATCGACGAAAAACCGGCTGCTCCCGGGAAAGCCGCTCCGTCCGCATCGGCCGCGGCCGCGCCGAAGGGGGCCGCCGGCCGGGGAGAGGACATCTCGGACAACACCACCGTCAGGATAGACGTGAAGCGGCTGGACGACCTCATGAACCAGGTCGGCGAGATGGTCCTGGAGCGGAACCGGATACTCCAGATGAACATCGATTACCAGAGCCGCGAGAACATGACCAGCTTCGGCGAGGAGTTCGGCAAGCTGGCCAAGCGGATCGATTTTGTCACCTCGGAGCTCCAGATGCAGGTGCTGAAGATCCGCATGATTCCGGTGGAAAAGGTCTTCAAGAAATTCCCGCGCATCGTCAGGAACCTTTCCCGCGACCTGGGCAAAGAGGTGGAGCTGGAGATCATCGGCGAGGAGACCGAGCTGGACCGCTCGGTGGTGGACGAGATAGGCGATCCACTGATTCACCTGATACGCAATGCCCTGGACCATGGCCTGGAGCTCCCGGAAGACCGGGTCGCGGCCGGCAAGCCCAGGACTGGTAAGGTGGTGCTGTCGGCCACCCACGAAGGGAACCAGATCATCATCAGCATCAGGGACGACGGCCGCGGCATAGATCCCGACAAGCTCGCCCGCAAGGCCATCGAGAAGGGGCTGGTCAGCGAGGAGCAGGTCGCCGCCATGTCGCACAAGGAGATCCTTGACCTGATCTTCCTTCCGGGCTTCTCCACCAAGGAGAAGGCCACCGACCTGTCAGGCCGCGGCGTGGGGATGGACGTGGTCCGCACCAACATCAGGAAGCTCAACGGCATCATCGAGATACGGAGCGAGGCCGGCTCGGGCTCCGAGTTCACCCTCAAGCTCCCCCTGACCCTCGCCATCATCCAGTCGCTCCTGGTGGAGGTGGAGAGCGAGGTCTACTCCGTCCCCCTGGCCGCGGTCCTGGAGACCATCAAGGTGGAGAACAGCACCTTCCACCAGATAGCCGGGCAGGAGGTGCTCAAGCTGCGCGAGACCGTGCTCCCCCTGCTGCGCCTGCAGCGGATTTTCGGTGTCGGGGGGAACGGAGAAGAGTCCGGCCACAGCTACATAGTGGTCATCGGCGTGGCTGAAAAGAGGATGGGTCTGGTGGTCACGCGGCTCCTGGGCCAGCAGGAGGTCGCCATCAAGTCGCTGGGCAAATATCTGGCAAAGGCGCCCGGCATCGCGGGTTCCACCATACTGGGGGACGGCCGCGTGGCGCTCATCGTCGACCCCGCCGGACTCATGGAGATGGATGCATCGGGAACCCCGGGCAGCTGGGCCGCATAAACGGGGTCCTGTGATTTCCCGTTTTCAGGTTAACACCCGCAAGAATCACAACGATTAACAGGAAGTGTATGAAACTATCTGACGCCGATTTCGAGATACTGCGGGATTTCATCTACAACACCTGTGGGATGTACTTCACGATTCAGAAGAAATACTTCGTCGAGAGCCGGGTCACGAAGAGGATGGAAAATCTGTCCATGAAGGTGCACGGCGAATACGCCCGGTACCTGAAAAACGGGCCGGCAGGCTCCGGCGAACTCAAGCAGCTGCTGAACGACCTGACCACCAACGAGACCTACTTCTTCCGCAACCCTCCCCAGTTGAAGGCCCTGGAAAACCAGCTCCTTCCCGAGGTCGCCGCGCCGAAGGAGAAGATAGGTTTCCGCAAGCTCCGCATCTGGAGCGCAGGCTCCTCATCGGGCGAAGAGGCCTACACCCTGGCCATGGTGCTCCTGGAAAAGAAGGAGACGACCCTGAAAAACTGGATCTTCGACATCGTCGGCACCGACATCAACGACGAGGTGCTGACCAAGGCGCGGGACGGGGTCTACAACTCGTATTCCGTCCGGCATGTGCCGGAGAACTACATGCGGAAGTACTTCAAAAAAGAATCCACCGACCGCTTCGTCATCTCTCCGGAGGTGAAAAAGTTGGTCAACTTCCAGCACCTGAACCTGTACGACGACAACAAGATGCTTTTCATGAAGACCTTCGACTTCATCTTCTGCGCCAACGTCCTGATCTATTTCGACATTGCGTCGAAATCCAAGGTCGTTCAGCATTTCTACAACAACCTTCAACCCTATGGTTACTTCTTCGTCGGACAATCCGAGTCACTCCACGGGGTCAACGACAAGTTCAAAACCGTCCACTTCCCCGGCGGCTTCGCATACAAAAAGTAACGATTGAGGAGGACACCCGTGGAACAAGACAACAGACTCGCAAAGGCCGAACTTCTCGTCAAGGGCATCCACGATCTCCCCACAATACCCGAGATAGCCACCAGGGTCCTGGACATGTTCGACAAGCCGGACGTCGAGCTAGAGGAGCTTGCCGAGACGATCCTCGTCGACCAGGTCATGGCCTCGCGCGTCATCAAGATCGTCAACTCTCCGTTCTTCAAGCCGCTGCACGAGATCAAGTCGCTCAAGCGGGCGCTCATCTACCTCGGTTTCCGCCAGATCCGCCACATCGCCCTCACCTGCTCGATTATCGAGGCCTTTGACGGCAAGGCAGGGGTATTCGACGTAAAGACCTTCTGGGAGCACTCATTCGGCGTCGGGGTGGTTTCCAAGATCATAGCCCAACGGATCCGCTACCCGGAGGTCGAAAAGGCCTACATCGTCGGCATAGTCCACGATATCGGCGAGGTCTTCCTCAGCTTCTACATGAAGGACGAGTTCCAACGGATAGTCGACGGGATCCGGGGCACAACCCGCTCCTTCGCCGAGGCCGAGGAGAATCTTTTGGGGACCACCCACTGCGAGCTCGGCTACTGCCTGGCCAGGAACTGGAATTTCCCGGCCGATTACTGCGACGTCATCGCCCACCACCACTCGCCCGGGACCGCGTCCGGCGACCCGGTCCTGGCCGCCATCGTAAACCTGGCGGACTTGTTCTGCTCGGTGCGCCACCTGGACTACGGCGGCAGGGAGTGGGTAAGTTTCAGGCTGGCCGAAGAGCCTGCCTGGGAGATCCTGAAGTCGTTTTCCCCCAACTTCGTGGATCTGGACGTGGAGCGGTTCTGCTACGAGCTGGACGAGCGGGTGACGGAAGTCCGGGACCTGGTCGATTCACTCTTCGAAGGCATGATAAGAAAGTAATCCGATTACGATAAAGCGAGGCTCCATGGTCCTTACCCCGAACAGGAAGATCCGCGTTCTCATAGTTGACGATTCGTCCTTCATGCGGATGGCGATACGCCGCATCCTGAGCAACGACCCCGACATCGAGATCGTCGGCACGGCCACAGACGGCGCCGACGGCGTGCGCAAGGCCACGGAACTCAAGCCCGACCTGATCACCATGGACATCGAGATGCCCGTCATGGACGGCATTTCGGCCCTGGCACAGATAATGTCCAGGGAGCCGACCAGAGTCATCATGGTCTCCACCCTCACCAACGAGGGGGCCAAGGCGACCTTCGACGCCCTGGAGGCGGGCGCCGTAGACTACATACCGAAAAACATCACCGATTCCACGGTCGCGCAGAACACATTCCGGGAGGAGATCCTGCGGAAGGTGAAGGAGGCGGTCCGATCGGCCAGGGGTGGACGGGGCGCGCCTCCCCCCAGGCAGGCCGCGGCGGTCAGGCGGATCACGGAAGCGAGACTGCCGAAGGTCCGGCTGAACTACGTGGCCATCGGTGCGTCCACGGGCGGGCCAATCGCGCTGCAGGAGGTCCTCTCACGCATCCCGCTGAACTTCCCCTACGGGATCATGGTGGTCATCCACATGCCCAAGGCATTTACCGGCCCCTATGCAGAAAGGCTGAACGCCAAGTGCTCGCTCACCGTGAAGGAGGCCGCCGACGGGGATCTGCTCAGGCCCGGAACCGCGCTCATCGCCCCGGGCGGGATGCACACGCTGCTGAGCCGCAGGGCCGGAGGGATAGCCGTCCATTCCGTGCCCGCGGGAGACTACCCCAAGTATACCTACGTCCCGTCAGTGGACCTGATGATGTCGTCACTGGCTGATGCCTGCGGCGGGTCCATGCTGGGCGTCGTGCTGACGGGCATGGGAAACGACGGCTTCAAGGGGATGCAGCACCTGAAAAACAGGGGAGGTGCAACCCTGGTGCAGGACGAGGCCACTTCCACCATCTACGGCATGCCCAGAGCCTGCATCGAAGGAGGGGTGGCCGACCTGGTCCTCCCGCTCGATCAGATAGGCTTCGAGATAGCCAAGATAGCGGAAAACGGCAGCGGGCACCCGGCGCACGGGAAGTAAAGGAGAACGAAGTATGAACGAGGAACTGGAAAGGATCATCATGTCGGCCGGGGACCTGCCCACGATCCCGGTGGTCGCCACCAAGGTCATGCAGCTCGTCGAGAGCGAACGGGCAACCGCGGACGAGCTGTCGAAGGTCGTGGCGGCGGACCCGGCTGTCGCGGCCCGGGTGCTGAAGATATCCAATTCGTCATTTTACGGCCGGCAGGGAAAGATCCAGAACCTGTCGGCCGCAATCGTCATGCTGGGGTTCAATACCCTGAAGAGCGTCGTGATCACGGCGTCGGTCCGCCAGGTGTACCAACCCTTCGGACTGACCGAAAAAATGCTCTGGGAGCACTCCTTCGGAACCGCTTTGGCCGCGCGCATCATTGCCGGATGGACGGGACTGGCGAACGAGGAGGAGGCGTTTCTGGCCGGACTGTTTCACGACATCGGCAAGGTCATCATGAACAACCAGGACCGGTCCAAGTTCCAGTTGGTCATGGAGCGGTGCTACAACGAGGAGCTCCCTTTCCACGAGGCTGAGAGGAGCGTCTACCACTATTCCCACGAGGAGGTCGGTTCCCTGGTAACCAGGAAGTGGAACTTTCCCGACACCTTGACGGAGACGGTCCGCAGGCACCACGATTTCGCCTTCAGTGACCTCAACGACCTGTCTTTACTCCATTTGACGGCGATCGTCGCCCTGGCGGACATGTTCTGTCACAGACTGGGTATCGGGCAGAGGTATCCGATGGAGGATCTCCGCCTCGACGGAACAAAGGCGGCAGGCTTTCTGGGGTTGGAGGAAGACGCCATCGCGCGGCTCCTGGAGAGGTTCACCGAGAGCTTCGAGAACGACTCGAACTATTTTACCACTGCGTCCTGATGGCATCTCCCGGCAGGTCTGGAGCAAAACGGTGTTGCATACGTTCCCGCGCGACCCGTCCTTCAATGACCTCGCCTTGGAATGATACCTGGCGCCACATCGATAAGCAGCCTTACGGTCTCTGGAAAACGATTATCTTCGCTGCATTCACTTCTGAAAGGTGTAACCGGTAGCCATCGTTACCAGCGTGCCGGTCTGCTGCAGGTGCCAGCGCGTCCTCGCGATCCTTGACAGGAAGCGCAGGTCATGGCTGACGAGCAGTAACCCGCAGGGGCAGTCGCTCAATGCTTTCTCCAGGCACTCTATCGCGACGAGGTCGAGGTGGTTCGTCGGCTCGTCCATGATGATCAGATGCGGGCGGCGGATGACGCCCAGCGCCAGCAGGACCTTGCGCAACTCGCCCGGACTCGCACCGAGGTGGCGCAGCATCTGTTCGGGACGGGACCCGAGACCACTCACCACCGTCATCACCAGCCCAAGCTGTTCATGGGACAGTTGATGCACCGCGGCCATAATCTCGCGGGTCTCCATCAGGTCGATCTCCTGCGGAATGTAGATGAGACGTTCGCCGGGCACACTGAGATGTTGAAGCACGTGACGAATGATCGTGGTTTTTCCGAGGCCGTTCGCTCCGGTGAGGGCGATGCGATCCTGGCGCAACATGCTGAGTTCGGGGATGACGAGTCGGCGTGATCCATCCAGGTCGAGGTTGTCCGCCGGGATAGTGAACAGTCGATTACGCGGCGAGGTCGAACCGTCCAGCCAGAAGTTCGCCGCATAGCGTTTCCTGACCTCCAGGGACGCCAGCCGGTCCCTGGTACGCAGGAGACGGCCGTCCAACTGGTCGGCAAGACGGCCTGCCCGACCGTCTTTGCCGGAGACCCGCGCGAGATCGATCCTGGTTCGCCCGTCACTGTCGCCTCTTGCGAGGCCCCTCTTGGATTTTTTGCGGTCTGCCTGTGAAGCCTCGGCATGACGCTGACGTGACACTACCGTCAACCGCTCCATCTCTCGCTTCACTACCCGCCGTTCGGCCAGCAGGCTCGCTTCTTCCCGCCCGGCTTCAGCAACGGCGGCCGTGTAGCCGCCGGGACGCAGCACAGCCCGTGGCGGGTCGAGAAAGAGGCATTGGCCGCACAGGAGATCGAGCAGTTCACGGTCATGACTCACCAGCAGTCCGATACCACGAAAACTACCGAGTGCGCTCGCCAGCAACTCGCGAGCGGTAAGGTCGAGGTGATTGGTGGGCTCATCGATAAGCAACACTTCAGGCCGCTGCCAGAGCGCGACGGCGATCTGTACCCGTTTCCGCTCGCCATGGCTCAGAGTCCGCCAGCGATCACCCCAGTCGTCCCTGATCCGCAGCTTCCCACGCAGCACGCAGGCCTCGGGGTCGGTGGCGGCGATGAAGCCGGGGAGTCCCCGGGGCGGATCGTCAGTCCTTTGCGGACAGAACGCAATGTGCCCGGGCCGTCTGATCGTTCCCTGTTGTGGATGAAGATCTCCTGCGGCCAACTGAAGCACAGTGGTTTTGCCGGCGCCGTTTGGTCCGACGACGCCTGTCCACCCTTCGGGAAAGTGTACGGTAATATCCTCCACCAGTGCCGAGACGGCTCCGTCATGGGTAAACGTGATGTGCTGAAAGATTAACGGCATAGCATACCTCCAGGTACCATAAACTACGTGCCGGAGGTCCTGTTCCGATGAAAGGGGGGGTGAACGGAAAATGCCACGGAGTTCCGTGGCATTGGTAAGGCAGGCGCGGAGGCAGCCTGAGAATCACGGAAACAGAACACAGCACCTGCCGGATCGCGAAAGGATCCGGCGCTACGACATAACAGAATATCGTAAATGCGGGCAGTTCTGTCAGATTCTCAACGGCTGTACCTCCTGTTTGATGTTGCGCTTACTGTAGCACTACGATGTAACATGGTCAACTTCTATATCCCTGCCGAGACAGGGCATTGGCCGGATACAGGGGCACTTCTATCAGCCTTCATGCGCGACCGGCCGGTCGCCCCTATTTTATCCTTACCACCCTGGAGCCCGGTTTCGCGGGCTTCCCGTCAACCTGATCCGTTTCCGCAAACGACTCACCCCGGTAGACGCAGACCCGGTTCTTCCCCTGTCGCTTCGCCTCGTACAGGGCCTGGTCGGCCCTCAGGACCAGTTCCTTCACGCCGCACGGTTCATTGACCGATCGGTGGGCGACCCCGATGCTTCCCGTTATACGGATCTGCCGGCCGTTATAGGTCACGAGCGTCCTGGCCAGGTTCCCCCGGATCCGTTCCCCCACCTCGAGAACGCCGAGCGGGCTATGGGTATGGAGCAGCACCGAAAACTCCTCGCCGCCGGTCCGCACCAGGAGGTCCGAACCGCGGGTGCTCTCGCGCAGGACCCGCGCCGTGGTCTGGAGGACCAGGTCTCCGGCGGGATGGCCGTAGGTGTCGTTGATCTGCTTGAAATTGTCCAGATCCATGACCAGGAGCGACATAGGGGTCACCTGCCGCTTCCTTCCCTCGAGCTCCAGCATCTCCTCGAGGACACGGCGGTTGAACAGCCCGGTGAGGCCGTCCCGCATGGAGAGATCCTTCAGCTTTTCGTATTCCAGGGAATTTTTGAGCGCGGTGGCGAAGCTTTCCATCATTCCCTGGAGCATGGCGTCCGAGAAATGGCTGATAAGATTGAACTCGGAATATACCGTCACGCTTCCGAGGCGCATGGGGAGTTCAAGGTAATTGGTGTTCCCGAAGGCCGGGCTCCCCTCCGGCCGGTCAAGTCCCAGACTGGCGTAGCCTTTGACGTCGTGGATCCGGAGGCCGGCATTGTTGTCCAGTATGGCCGAAAGGCTGACGGGACGCTCCACGATGTCCAGCGGGGTGAATGCCATGCTCCGCTCCTCGGTTCCGGTGGCGAGGTGCACCACCATCAGGTTGAAGCGGAAGTATTCGTAGATCTTCCGCGCCGCCGTGGCAAGTACCTCTTCGAGGATGATGGAGGAGGTGACCGAACGGAAGAAATCGGCCATGAAGGACATCTCCTTCAGGTTCCTGCGCATCCCGATCACGTCGCAGACGTTGTTTACCAGGACCTGGAGCCTGGAACCATGCCCGGCGGCATCCGCCCTGCCCTTCTGCGCGCCGTCCATCATCTGATCACTTCTCATGTAAGCTCCTTGAGCCGGAATCAATCGCAATCTTCATCCAATGCCCGACCTTGCCGCTTCGCACCTGGCAGAACGCCTCCCTGACCGGCAGGTCATGAAAACAGACACAATGCTGCGCGCCCCGAGCGACCGCTCGAGTTCCTTTCCGTGCCCTGCAGATCCGGTGCCGTTTCCAACGACTCGTGAAAATATCTCTACAGCGGCTGCTCCGGCACCTGCGGTCCCTGTCCGCAGTCGATGCGCCGGTCGGCAGCCGTGTCGGGAGGAGCCGACCGGCAGCAGGCTTCATCAATCCCGACGCGTCCGGACAAAATTTTGACACGGGTCTTCGTCGTCAACGCCACGGTGAAACGGCACCCACTGGGGCCGGCGGCATGAAGAAATCCGCCCTGCTCCATGAATGAGCCTTGTCAGGCCTTCTTCCTGATGATCAGGCCCTGGAGCGTGTCGAGTGCCTTGGCTATCTCCAGCATCTCCTTGGGAGGAATCTGCCTGATCACCTCATCGGTATCCTGATCGATCACCTTTACCACGGTTTTCCCGGTATCCTTGTCCACCGAAAACTGGAGCCTCTGGGCAAGCTCCTTGACGATTTCGTTGGTTTTGTCGGCGGCGTCCCTGAGCTGCTCCTCTTCCTGTCCCGGGGTCAGCCCCTTAACCGCCTTTTCAGGGAGCTCCGTCTCGGCGGCGTCCTGCCGCTGAATCCCTGCAACCGCCTGTTTCGCGACAAGGGCCAGTCCCTCGCTTCTGGACACGTCGGTCTTGGCAATGGCAGCCGTCATCTCTATTGACATAATCTTTCCCCCTTCCGCCCATAGATCCATTTCCACGTTGATAGTATCGGCTGAAATTCCGGAAACTTTAGCGGTAAATCAGCCGGTTCGCCACGTCGCGACTACCGGAATCCCGAGACCCCGGTTTCCGGCGCCCGGCCATTCGGCCGGCTGAACCGCATTTTCCTCAAGTTCCGGCTTCAAAGGTCGATACATACTAGTGAGAGGGACCGCGCAGGCTTGAAAATGTTGGCGGATTTCTTGCTTCAGAGGATCCGGGATTTCCGGATTTCATTCCCTATGCGTGGGGGTACGCCATGATCAGACTCACCCGTCTCGACGGAAGCGAACTTTATCTCAACGAGGATCTTATCGAGCTTGTGGAGGAAACCCCTGACACCCACATAACCCTGATCAACGGCAACAGATATGTGGTGCAGGAAAAGGCCTCCATGCTCATCGAAAGGATCCTGTCCCAGAAGATTCGGGTAATGCGCCGGGTCAGGAACGGTCTTGCGAAATCATACCTGCGCAGAGAACGTTAGCGGCCTCCCCATATGCCTCGGGAAACCGGGCGCAGATGCATCCTCATACTCAACTTAAGGCAACGGAACAGACTCTGCTATGGATATCGCAACAATCATCGGCCTCATACTCGGCTTCGGCGCAGTCATCGGGGGACAGATCCTCGAAGGCGGGCACGTCAGCGCCATCATTCAGCCCACGGCGGCGCTGATTGTCCTGGGCGGCACCTTCGGCGCCGCGCTCGTCAGCTTCCCTCTCTCCACGTTCTTCCAGGCGGCCAAGGACGCCAAAAAGGTCCTGTTCGCGCAGGACCAGAACAATGAGGGGATCATCAAGGAGATCATCGGATACGCAGCCAAGGCCAGGAGGAACGGGCTCATATCTCTGGAGCAGGAGGCCCAGAGCGCCAAGGATCGCTTCACCCGCAAGGGGATATCCCTGGTGGTGGACGGCATCGACCCGCAGAAACTCCAGGAGACCATGGAGACCGAGCTGGACACCTACGAGGAGCACGCCAAGGGGAGCGCCGAATTCTTCGAGGCGGCCGGCGGCTACGCCCCCACCATCGGCATCATCGGCGCGGTGCTTGGCCTCATCCACGTGATGAACAACCTGTCCGACACCTCCAAGCTGGGGTCGGGGATCGCGGTGGCCTTCGTGGCCACCATCTACGGACTGATGACCGCCAACATCATCTGCCTTCCCTTCGCCACCAAGCTCAAGCACCGAATCAAGGGCGAGCTGCTTCAGAAACGGATGATCATCGAGGGTCTGACCGCCATCCAGAACGGTGAGAACCCCCACTACATCGAGCAGAAACTCCGCTCTTTCCTGGTCCATACCGGAGAAGACAAGAAGGCCAAATAGATGGCGCGCAGAAAGAAAAAACCGGAACCGCATGTGAACCATGAACGATGGATGGTTTCCTACGCCGACTTCGTGACCCTGCTCTTTGCCCTTTTCGTCACCCTGTTCGCCATGTCCCAGACCGACAAGCGGAAGGTGGAGGAGGTCATCGCCTCGCTGCGCGAGTCGTTCGGCTACGCGAAGTCGAGTCCCATGAGCAAGGTCAACGTGCTGGATTCGACCGAGCTGTCACAGATCCCCTCCATAACGCCGCCCGCAAGCGGGGGGCCGATGACCCCCCAGATGCCGTTCAGCAGGAACGGCAGGCAGCAGCGCCACGGTGACGAGCGTGATTTCAGGAAGGCCAAGGCATCCCTGGAGGCCTATCTGATAAAGAACGGGGTACAGGACAAGGTCAACCTGGAGATCAACCGACGGGGGCTGGTCGTCAGTCTCAAGGAGGCGGGATTTTTCGATTCGGGGAGCGCGGAGATCAAGGTGAGTTCGTACCCGCTCCTGGCCAAGATCGCCGAGTCGCTTTCGGAGTACTCGAACCAGATACGGGTCGAGGGGCACACCGACAACGTTCCCATCAACACCCGCACGTTCCCATCCAACTGGGAGCTGTCAACCGCGAGGGCAACCAACATCGTCAGGCACCTGCTGACCTATTACAGGTTCGACGCGGAAAAACTCTCCGCAACCGGCTATGCCGAGTTTCGGGCGGTTGCCGACAACGGCACCCCCCAAGGACGGTCGAAGAACAGGCGGGTGGACATCGTGATATTGTCGGGGGATGGGGAGAAGAGCGAGCCGTCAACCAGTTGAGAAGGCCGGCGCATGGGGTGGCTCACCGGTCGCGGCCAAGCCGGTCCGCTTCGGCCTGGAGCTGGCTGCGCTGCTCGGCGAACAGGTAGGCGATGATGGCCTCGCGGTCCTTGTCGTCGATATGAACGAACTTCATGGCGGTGATGAAGACCGGCTCCTTTTCGAGCCGCAGGGTCACCTCGTTGCAGCGCAGGATCTCGGCCACGACCGGAATAACACGTGGCGGAGCAAGGGGAAGAAACAGCTCCACGCGCACCCTGTTGCCCGGCGGAACGGCCGACGGCATGCGCAGCCGCAGACCTCCGCCGCTCAGGTTCAAAGTCTGGGGGGGGATGTCCCCGCCGTCCGGAAGAATCACCCGGTACCCCTGCCCTGACTGGATCATCTTCGGGGGCTGGGCTTTCAGCAACCTGCCGTGGGCGTCGTTCCAGCCATCCCTGACGGCTGCCGGGCTCTGGATGGACGGGACCTCGAACCGGACCGGCAGGGAGACGTCCAGCCGGAAGTGTTCCCTGCGCTGCCTCTCCTCCACGTCGCCCACCAGCCGGAGCCTCAGCTCCTTGGAAGACGCCGTTCCGTCCGGAATCGCGTCACAGCGGAAAAAGCCCCACCCCGACCACCCCGAGATGGAGAACCGGGAATCGTCCTTCTTCCCGGAAAGAACCGGCGGCATCTCCCCAAGGAGCTCGACGGTGACCCAATCATCCTGCAGGGAAACGATCTCGCCGTTGCTCTCCCGCGCAACCGCACCGGAGAGCTGGATGCCGACCGTTACCTGCTGGCCGACCTTGTAGTAATTCCCGTAGATAACCTTTCTCTTCGCCATTCTCCTGATTCCCCGCAGTCCGCCCTCTTGCCGGCCCCCTTTCACAAGGAATTTCAACATGATACCGTGATTCCCACTGAGCAGTGGAAAAGAACTTTAACATGAAAAGATCAATCTTGACAAATCAAATTAAGGTTCTTCTGCGACTGAAGTCAGCAAGGATATATAAAGTTCCGAAACCGACGAGTCGAACTGGTGCAACTCATCAATATCATGAGACAAAACAGCTAAAAATTTTGCGTCGTCATTCGTACATCGCGCATGTCATAATCTTGACTCACCACAGCAATTCAGCTTGGAGAGGATGTAACCTATATGAAGGTAACTATTGTGATTCCTTTAATTATTAATTTTTGTCAATAATAAAAACATCACACCTGACAGTACATCGCATGCTTAGACTGCTGGATTATTTATGATGTTTTTCGCAATTTAAATAGGCGACATTGAATAGAAACTTAATTCTAGGTGCCATAGAAATGTTTAAATGCCACAACGTCAGAAATCGCCTTAAATCCGAACACGGCACACAACTTGCTAAAATTGCTATGAGTCATCCGACAAAAAGCGACCCAGACGCCTTAAAACATCAACCGTAGTTGACCCTTTAGCGGATAGCTATCAGGTTTCATGTATTGATGGGAGCACAGTTCTCTATATCCTTTAAGCACCCGAACTTGTTGCAACCTTTATCGTTACATCAACAACACATTATGTACAAGTAATCCTGCAATATTTTCATTTCTTTCGCTCACTTAAAACATCGGAGCCTTAAATGTCATTCGTATCCGAATTAATCTATGTAGCCAACAATAATATTTTATATAATGACATTTCAGTGCATGAAAATCTTTGTAAACGATTTTTATCAGAGTATTATGGCTCAGATACTCCATTCATGGAATATTTTGAAATTGAAGCAATATCTTTTCTGTTAGCCCGATTGAAACCGTTAAAAGTGTTAGAATGGGGTTCCGGGCAGAGCACTTTGTTTTTCTCTCAATTTATCGATGAAAACTCAGAATGGCATGCCATAGAGCATGTAGAAGACTGGGCCCTCAAAATTTCTTTAACAAACACAAACACTAACGTTAAAATTCATCACGTTCCAGCAAATAATCCCAAATTCGATAATAACCAAATCTCTGGTGCCAGTTATGATGATTTTAAAAATTACCTTGAATTACCATCGGACCTTGGTCCATTTGATCTTATTATTGTTGATGGGAGAGCAAGGGTCTCTTGCCTTGAAAAGGCGTCTACGTATCTTTCACCCAACGGTTTGATAATTCTTCACGATGCTAACAGAAAGAGGTATTGGTCGGCAACAAGAAGCTTTACTCACCAAATGTTTCTTCTGAGCACAACCTTGGATGGTGGAGGGTTATGGCTAGGAAGTAATTCGCTTGATGTAAAATTTTATTTTTACCTTGCTAATTTCTCTCAATTATTAAATTACTACCGTAAGATCATTCCACCCACAACCGTACAGAGAATTAGAAACTTCATTGAATGGGAAGACTTTTATTCGAACAATTCAATAACTCTATACGCTGGAGACCTGCCACTTGACAACAATCATTATCCCTGTAATTTTATCGGCCTATCCTTAAACCGTTCGGATCACACCCACGTTCAACACGACATCACCGATCCGATTCCACTACCAGACAATTCTGTTGATTTATTTCAATCGGAAGATGTCTTTGAACACATTTCCTACGATAAACTTCTTTCTGTATTAAATGATATTTTCCGTATTTTAAAACCTGGCGGTTTGCTCAGACTTTCCCTCCCCGACTATGGTTGTGATGTCTTGCGAGAACGTTCCATTAAAGATGCAGCAGGAAATATTGTATTCGATCCCGGCGGAGGCGGGACTCCGGACAATCCGGGGCATGTTTGGTTTCCAAGATTAAGTAATGTCAGACAATTATTAAGTAAAACAAAATTCAACTCCCATGGCACGATTGATTTTTTACATTATTGGAATATGGATGATTCTACTTTTGTAACAAGACCTATTGATTACTCGAAAGGTTATGTTAGAAGAACTCCCGATTTCGATGCACGTGTAAAGACACCATATCGTCCTATGTCAATAGTTGTTGATCTTGTAAAAACGGATATCTTGTCCGGTTCAATGGATTCGAGGTTCTGGATTCGACTTGGAAATATTATTGCGTTCCCATACAATTGGCAATTTCCTGCCATTACTGAAAAATTCGCTTATGAGCGCGTGTGCCAAACATTGCCTGATACCAGCCGTTTAACTTACATAGGCTTCCCTTGGGCTACGCTTATTGATTTACTTCAAACAGGCCAGAAGGAAAAGGCTGACCTTTATTTGCGAAAACTTGAACAGATACCTCGCATTAATTCGTCTTTTAAGATAACCGTTGCACAGCACATTTATGTCAGTCGGTATATCGAGGTTTTTGAATACGCCGGCATCACCGATATCTTCTGGTCACACGCCACCAAAGACACGGAGTCGATTGGAAAAGTTCGTATTCATCCGTTCCCGCTTTACCCGGTACGTTGCCTTGATACTCCAGAGCCTGCAAAGAAAGAATTTTCAGTGCGTAAATACCTATATAGTTTCATTGGCGCGTATGACCCAATACATTACCTTACCAAGGCCAGACTCTGGATATCGGAATTGCCACCGGATAAGGACGCTTTGATCATCAGAAACACCGAATGGCATTACCAGAGCGATGTATATGACTCACAAATTTTAGACAAGGAAGTATCGCCTGAAAAAAAGATGAAAATCTCTTCCAAGGCGGAAGCATACAGACATGCGCTGGAAGACTCGGTTTTCAGTCTCTGTCCTTCAGGCTCCGGCCCAAACAGTATCAGGCTTTGGGAATCATTAGGTTTCGGGTGTATCCCCGTAATCATGGCCGACACGCTCAAGTTGCCCGGCAGGGAAGAAGAGTGGAAGAAGGCGGCGATCATCGTTCCTGAAGACAAAAAAGCCGTTTCGGAGTTACCGGCCTTCTTGCGGGAAATAGCGGCGGACCGTAAAGCGTTGACAAGTTTTCGAGACGCCGGACAAAGGCTTTGGAATAAATACGGCCCTGATGATTTTATCCACGATCTGATAACTTTTGCAGATGAAATATCTCGTGGAACCGCAATTAATACTACAAAATCCGCTTCATGCCCTAACCGTGACAACAATCCGTCATACCCGAAGATCTCGATCGTGACACCGTCTTTCAACCAGGGGCAATTTCTGGAGGAATGTATCGACTCCATCCTTAGCCAGAACTATCCAAACCTGGAATACATCATCATGGACGGCGGGAGCACGGACGGTTCCGTCGAAATCATCAAGAAATACGATAAATTCCTGACCTATTGGCAGAGCAAACCAGACGGCGGGCAATATGAAGCCATAAACGAAGGATTCAGGCTTTCCAGCGGCGAAATAATGGCTTGGCTCAACTCCGACGACAAGCTGCACCCCGGCTCACTGCGCCTGCTGGCAACGGTTTTCGGGTCCCGGCCCGAAGTCG
Organism: Geobacteraceae bacterium; assembly: GCA_029975275.1. GTDB lineage: Bacteria > Desulfobacterota > Desulfuromonadia > Geobacterales > Geobacteraceae > RPRC01. The sequence continues at coordinate 100,079 of JARKPN010000094.1, forward strand.
AATGGCTCACCGGGCGTCCCACCGGGTGGCGCGAGGACGGAAGCCTGAAGCTGGTGTTCGACCACCTCCCGACCTGGTCACGGGCACGGTATTTTAACCGCGAGTTCACGGAATACTTCATCCAGCAGGAATCCACCTTCTGGCGACGGTCGCTGTGGGACAGGGCGGGCGGCAGGCTTGACACCGAATGGAAACTGGCAGCCGATTTCGAGTTGTGGGCGCGCTTCTTCCGGCATGCGCGGCTTTATTCCATCGATGCCCTGCTCGGCGGGTTCCGTTTCCACGACAGCCAGAAAACCGCGAGCATGCTGGCCGAGTACAAGCGCGAGGCCCATGCGGTGATCGACCGCGAAATCGCTTTGGACTCCTGCTCCCCAGCACGCCCCTCCCTGTCCGCGGCCGCGCCCATAACCATCGAAGAGCTCGCCCTCTCCACGCGGGATTGCATCACGCCCGGCAATTTCGATCTCTTCACCTATGCCCGAGGGTGGCAGTTCGCGTATTTCAAGGAGAGAGACCTGGAGCTGTACGGCACCAGATTCGACCCGGCCTCGTCCGATCTGAAGATCTACCAGGACCTTCTGGTGTACAGCTTCATCAGGGAGAACATCCCCCCGGGCGCGCGCATCCTCGAGATCGGCGGAGGAGACTCGCGGGTGCTGCAGGCGATCTCCGGCAGTTACGAATGCTGGAATCTCGACAAGCTCGAAGGGGTGGGAAACGGGCTGACGCACGTGGTCCCGCAGGGCTACCGCCTGATAAAGGCCTATCTTGGCGAGTTCAGCCGCGAACTGCCGGACGACTATTTCGACTTCGTGTTCAGCATCTCCACACTAGAACATGTGGCCGAATCCCCTTCGAACTTCGAGAATATCTGCCGGGACCTGGATCGCCTCATGAAAGAGGACGGATTGTCACTGCATTGCTTTGACGTGGTTCTCAAGGAAGGGGGAAACTGGACAAACGGGCTGCTGCACTACCTCTTCAAATCGTACGGCACCCTGAACCGCTTTATTCCCCTTGAACGCCTTTCCCTCGACCCGCACCTCCACGTCATGTCGGAGGCGGCATACGACAGCGGGTGGAGAAAGATCACGCGGAGCAGCTACCAGGAGTTCGGCCGCCCCACGTCCTACAATATCCTGTGGAGGAAAACCGCCCCCGCATCCGGCGACGCGGCCGTTCCCCGCGCGATTCCGCAATTGCAGGCCGTGATCGCCACCAGCATCGCTCCTGGAAACCGGGAGAGCCAGAAGGCCGCCGTGGCGAGCTGGCTGCGGCTGGGCTGCAGGGTGATCTCGGTAAATTCAACAGGTGAAATTGATCAGCTCGCGGACGCCTTTCCCGAGGTGCGATTTTACGAGACACACCGCACCGCCGCCAACCTCACTGGAAAACCGCTGGTCTATCTGGACGACATATTCAGGGCACTGGAAGAGTCCGGGGCGGAGATCTGCGGCATCGTCAACTCTGACATCCTGCTGACCGAAGAGGCTGCACTTGTCCGGTTTCTGGCGAGCGAAACGCCCCAATCAATGGTATTCGGCTCACGGCTGGACGTGCCTTCACTGGAAAGCCGGGAAGGTGAAGAATTCACCGTAGGCTTCGACTATTTCTTTTTCGACCGGAGCCTGATTGCCCGCTACCCGCGTACGGATTTCTGCCTGGGCGCGCCGTGGTGGGATTACTGGGTCCCGCTCGTCCCGCTCCTGCTCAACCTGCCGGCCAAGCGGATAACCTCACCCGTCGCCTTTCATCCCAAGCATCCGACGAAGTGGGACGAAAATCTGTGGGACGACTTTGGCAAATTTCTTTTCGACGCCCTATTTCAAGGTAGTTTCAGCTCCACGTTCAGCGACCACCTATTAACCGATCTAAAAGCCTTAGGATTCAACGGAGACTTTCATTCTTTTGCTGTAGCGGTTCTTCGGCATATAAAGAACCGGGCCGAAACGCGTGAACTCACCATCCCTTGCCCAGACGTGACAGACCGTCACGGAGGGCACAAATATCTCGTTTCAGCCATAGTCTCCACCTATAATTCCGAAAGCTTCATGCGGGGCTGCCTGGAGGACCTCACGGACCAGACCCTTTTTACGCGGGACAAACTGGAGATCATCGTGGTGGACAGCGCCTCGCCCCAGAATGAGGGCGCTATCGTCCGAGAGTTCAGGGAGCGGTTCGGAAGGCGCATCCGCTACATCCGGACCGAGAAACGGGAAACCATCTACCAGGCATGGAACCGCGGGATCAAGGCCGCCCGGGGCCGCTATGTCACCAATGCCAATACCGACGACCGCCACCGCTCCGATGCCTTGGAAGTGATGGCCGCGGCCCTGGATGCAAATCCCGGTGCAGCCCTCGTGTACGGTGACGTATTTGTCACCAACTTTCCCAACCAGACATTCCCTGATCATATCCGTTGCGGCTACCACATCAGGCCGGAATATTCGCCGGAAATCATGCTGAGCGGCTGCCACATGGGACCGCAACCCATGTGGCGGAAGTCTCTCCACGAGGATCTCGGATATTTCTCCGAGGAACTGCGTTCGGCTGGGGACTACGAGTTCTGGTGCCGCATCGCGCTCAGACACCCCCTGCTGCACATCCGACAGTTCCTTGGCCTCTACTTCGAGAATCCAGCCGGCTTCTGCAACGCCGATACCGGCCTGAGCGTTCAGGAGACCCTGGCGGTTCGGAGCGCCTACGCCGAGCGCTTTCCCACCCCTTCCCGGAATTTCACCGACAACCTGCAGTATAGAGGGGACGCAACGGAAAAGCAGTTCGTAAACATCTGCACCGTCACCTACAACCGCATCGATTTCACCCGTCAGTATATCGATGCGCTGGTGCAGACAACCGACTTCCCCCATGTCATCACCATTATCGACAACAACAGCCAGGACGGGACCAGTGAGTACCTGAAGGAGCTCAAACGAAACGGGATAATAAAGAATCTGGTTCTGCTGGATGAAAACGTCGGGGTGGCGAAGGCCGCCAACCTGGGGTGGAGCCTGGAGCCGGACGCGGCTTACTACTTGAAGCTCGACAACGACATCGTCATCGGGAAGAACGGCTGGCTCTCGCGCATGGTGGAAACCATCGAAGGGATATCTTCCCTGGGGGCGGTCGCCTGCAACTTCGAGCCGGCAAGCTACCCCCTGCAGGTGATAGAGGGCCTCCCCATCCGCATCAAACCCGAGGGTAACCTGGGCGGGGCGTGCATCCTCATCCCGCGCCGCACCCATGATCTTCTCGGCTTCTGGAGCGAGGATTACGGCCTGTACGGTGAAGAGGATTATGACTACGGCATCCGGATCCGTCTGGCCGGGCTTGAGAACGGCTACATGGAAGACGAGGAGATCGGCATCCACCTCCCCGCCGGGCGGGCGGCGGTCATCGACATGAACACCTATCGGGCATCTGACGGCGTCGAAGAGGATATCCATGCCGACTACCGGGCGTGGAAGGATGCGGCCAGGAAACGGACCATCGACAGCGGCGTGCTCAGCCGGAACATCCGCGGCTACGGCGACGGCAGCATACCGCTCAAGGCCGATTCTCCCTTTTCCCGCCAATGGATGAACAGGCTGGCCGGTGCGTCCCCCACGGCGCCCGGCCCTGAATGCTCGAAAATCCGCGTCATCGTGTTCTCCCTGGAAGCCAGGGAGTATGCCTGCGCCCGCCTACGCCTGGTCGTCCCCTTGACAGCCCTTTCGGACGAGATCGAGCTTTGCTGGTGGAATGACGGAAACAACCCCGCCGATTACCTTGAACGGTCGGACCTGATTGTCATCCAGCGAGGTTTTCCCCGGCATGAAACGAGGCAGATTCTGGACGCCCTGTTTGCCCTGGGCAAACCCGTGCTCTACGACCTGGATGACCTGCTCATCGATCTCCCGGTCACGAATCCGCATCGGGCGGAATATGAATCCTGCCTGCCGTTCATCGTCTCCTGCCTGGAGCGGTCAACCGCGGTTTCCGTATCGACCGGCGAGCTGGCAAAGGCCCTGAGACCTTACAACCGGAACATCCATCTGCTGCCAAACCTGATTGACGACGCGCTGTTCCACAGACGGGACAGGAAACCGGGCGGGCCGGTGGTAATCGGCTATGCCGGCACCCCGACCCATGGGGCTGACCTGGAGTTCATCAGCTCCGCCCTGGAACGGATTGCCTTGAAACACGGAGACCGGGTCGCCTTCCGCTTCCTCGGCTGCGCCACGGGCCGGCTTGCCGCCCTGCCCGGCTTCTCCTCGCTCCCCTTTGATCCCGACTACCAGTCCTATGCCCGGAAGCTCGGGGAGTCGGGGATCGACATCGCCGTCGCCCCACTGGCCGACAACCCGTTCAACCGCTGCAAGAGCAACATCAAGTGGCTGGAGTTCTCGGCCTGCGGCATCCCGGGCGTCTATGCCGATCTTCCGCCGTACAGCGGCTCAATCAGGCACGGTGAGACCGGATTCCTGGCAGGTCCTGAATCCGACGCATGGTTCGACGCAATCGACCGGCTGGTCGGCGACGCACACCTGCGGCGCGACGTGGCGGCACGGGCTTTCAATGAGGTAAGCAAGCGCTGCACAATTTCCGTGCAGCGCGACTGCTACCGGGAAACCTATCGACAGATTATCGAAGGAGTCACTTCAATGGTCAGCATCATCATTCCGATCTACAACAAGCTGGACTATACCACCCGCTGCATTGAAAGTCTGGCCATCAACAGCGGCGAGGCTACCCCCTACGAGATCATCCTGGTTGACAACGCCTCGTCGGACGGCACCCCGAGCTACCTGCAGGCACTCCAGGGGGACGTGACGGTAATCTCCAACAAAACCAACCTGGGCTTCGCCAGGGCCTGCAACCAGGGGGCACGGCTGGCGCAGGGGCGACACCTCCTGTTCCTCAACAACGACACGGTGCCCCATCCCGGTTGGCTGGACGCCCTGGTCCGGGGGATCGATGAGGACGGGGCGGACATCGTCGGGGCCAGGCTGCTCTATCCCAACGGTCGCATCCAGCACGCGGGCGTGGCCTTTGACGAGCAATCCATCGGCTACCACATCTTCAACGGTTTTCCGGCCGATGCTCCGGCGGTCAACCGCAAGCGTTTCATGCAGTGCGTCACCGCAGCCTGCATGCTGGTGAAGCGCGAGGTATTCCAGCAGCTGGGCGGCTTCGACGAAGGGTACCGCAACGGCTTCGAGGACGTGGACCTCTGTCTCAGGGCCGGGGCGTCGGGAAAACGGATCCTCTACACCCCGGAGAGCGTCCTGATCCATTTCGAGGAGACCAGCGAAGGCCGCAAGACCCATGAGCAGCAGAATATCCAACGCTATCTGGCCAGATGGCAGGGCAAGGTGCGCAGCGATGACGGCGAGCTTTACCGTTCCGAGGGCTTTGCCAAGGAGATACTGGCCGACGGTCGCCACCGCATCCGGCAACTGGCCTTGGCTCCCGCCCCGGGACACGGAACCGGTCAAAAGGTCAACGGGATGCGTCAACACCCCGCGCAGCCCGACCGGCTCCCGGACGAACAGGTGGCCGGACAGGAGCCTCGCACTGCCGGCGGCACAACTCGGCCGACAGGACGGCGATTCTCCCTTGAGAAGGCAAGGGAGCTCAAAGAACAGGGGAATTTCACCGAGGCGCTGACCATCTTCTCCGGCCTGCTGGAGGGGGGAGAACGCTCGGTTCTGGCCGACATGGGGGACTGCCTTGCCAATCTCGACCGGATGGCCGAGGCCGAGGGACGCTATTATGAGGCGCTGGAGATAAACGGCAACGACCCCAAGGCCCTGGTCGGGCTTGGCGTGCTCAGCATGCTGCAGGAGAACCAGGACAAGGCGGCCGGCTGGTTCGACCTTGCGCTCGCTGCCGACGGGTCCAATGCCCGGGCACTCTGCGGGCTCGGCATGGTACGCAACCTGCAGAACAGGCACTCAGAGGCCGCCGAACTCTTCTCCAAGGCGCTCGACGCTGATCCCGAGCAACTGACGGCCCTGAACGGACTGGTCGGCTGCGCCTACCAGTCCGGAAAATTCGAGGAAGCCGAGCAAAGACTGGCCGATTACCTGATGTACCACCCGGCCGACCTGGACATGCTGTTCTCGCTGGCCGGAATCCGGTACAAGACGGGAAACGCGGCCGCGGCGCTGGAGAGCATAGAAACGGTCCTGTTGTTCGAGCCCGGCTACCAGGGCGGCAGGGAACTGCAGGACAAAATCCTTGAACAACTGGCGGCCTGACCTTATGGGGCCGGAGAAACAACTGGACACATGACCCTTTTGGAAAACAACCTGAAAGCGCTGCGCGGCCGGGACCCGCTGCTGGCAGCCGCCATCGAGGGCCTGCCGCCCTCTCCCCACGTCGACCTCATACAGGCCAGGAACGGCGAGACGACCGCCCGGCTGGGGGAGATCATGCTCCACTCCTCCTACGACCCCTCCCGGGAGGCGGGCGAGTGGGCCGACGCCATGCTGGCGGGGAGCGACGGCAGCCCGGTGACGGTGCTGGGCCTGGGGCTGGGGCACCACCTGTCGGCCCTTGCCGGCCGCGGCGTTACCGGCGCCGTCATCGAGCCGGACCCGGCAATGCTCAGGACCGCCATGGAGCGGGTCGACCTGACGGACGCCCTCGAACGCTTCACAGTGGTCACCGGCGTACCGCAGGACCTGATCCGGCGCCGCCACGGAGCCCTGCTCAGCCGCCGGGTGCTGGCGCATCCCGCATCGCTGCGGGTCCACCCGTTGCTGGCGGAGCTGGACGCCTATGCCCGGGCGCTGCCCCGCGCCGCCGGGGGCGGGCTCAGCATCCTGGTGGTTAATCCCGTCTACGGGGGGTCGCTGCCGACGGCCCAACACTGCGCCGCGGCGCTCAGGGGCATGGGGCACAAGGTGACGGTGTTCAAGAGCGAAACCTTTGCCCAGGGGATGGAGTTCGGCGAGGCCTTCCGGTTCAGGGAGAGCCGGGTCCGCTACAACAACGGGCTTTCCGCCATGCTGTCGCAGGGGGTCGAGCTCATGGCCCGGGAGGTCCGCCCCGACTTGGTGCTGGCCCTGGCCCAGGCGCCGCTCATGGCCGAGACCTGCCGCTTCCTGGACGAGCGCGGCATCCCCACCGCCTTCTGGTTCGTGGAGGACAAGCGGGTGCTGACTTACTGGCGCGAGACCGCCCCCTGGTATTCCTGTTTCTTCGGCATCCAGCAGGGGGAGTTCCCCGACGAGCTGGCCCGGATCGGGGTATCCCGCTACGCCTACCTGCCCACCTGCGCGGCCCCCGAGGTGCACGCCCCCCTGGAGCTTTGTCCGGCGGAACTGGAGGAATTCGGCTCCCGGCTCTCCTTCGTGGGCGCGGGCTACTACAACAGGCAGCATTTCTTCAGGGGACTCACCGATTACCAGTTCCGCATCTGGGGCAGCGGCTGGCCGGACAATTCCCCGCTGGCCCCCCATATCCAGCGCAACGGAGCCCGGGTAGACACCGACAGTTGCGTCCGGATCTTCAATGCCTCGGCCATCAACCTGAACCTGCACTCCTCCACCCGCCATGAGGGGGTCGCGCCCGACGGCGATTTCGTGAACCCGCGCACCTTCGAGATTGCCGCCTGCGGCGCCTTCCAACTGGTGGACCGCCGCAGCCTGATGGACGGTCTGTTCGAGCCGGGCGAGCTGGAGACCTTCGGGGACCTGGCCGAGCTGCGCGACAAGATCGATTTCTTTCTCAAGGATGAGGCGGCACGGCACGCCGGCTCCGGCCGGGGCCGCGCCAGGGTCCTGGCCGAGCACAGCTACCGGGCCAGGATGACCGAGCTGCTGGCCACAATGATCGCCGCCTTCCCTGAGATAGCCGAACGCCAGGACCAAAGGCTGCAGGATCGGCAAGAGATCCTCGGCAGCCTGAACTCCCATCCCGGCCTCGGCCGACTGCTGGACTCCCTGCCGCAGGATCGCTGGTACGACATTGAGGAGGTCTGGAAGGCATCCTTGCGGAAGGAAGGCCCTCTCAGCCGTGCCGACCGCATCTTCATGGCCCTGGGAACCGTCGAGCTCAACCTGGAAAGGGTGCCGGAATGAAAGAGATCATGATCCTGTCCCTCTCCCGCCTGGGGGACCACATCCAGTCCACGCCGCTGTTGCGGGACCTGCGCAGCCGCCACCCCGGGGCACGGATCACCATGGTCGCGGAGCGCCGTTTCGCCGATGTCCTGCAGCTGATGGGCGGCATCGACCGCATCATCCTCTACGACAACAGGGAGACTGCCTGGCGCGTGGCGATGGAGGACGATCCGCTGGCCGCCTACGCCTGCCTCGAACGACTGGTCCGCCAACTGGAGGACACCCGCTACGACCTGGTGGTCAACATCACTCTGAGCCGACTGAGCGATTTTCTGACCTCGCTGGTCCCGGCCGAAAGGGTTTCGGGAACCATCGCCGGCGAACGGGGCGCACGCCGGGTCGAGTCGGACTGGGCCGCTTACCTGCTGTCGACACTCAACGGCGACAACCGCCGCTTCAACCGCATCAACCTGGTGGACGTATTCACCGGCATCGGCGGGGGGAGGCCGGACGGCGGGCCGGTGGAGCTGTTCGAGACCGCACACGGAAGGGCATTTGCCGACCGGTTTCTGGCCGATCACGGGTTGGACGCCGGAAGGCTGGTCGGTCTGCAGCTGGGTGCCAGCAAGGCGATCCGCTGCTGGGATACGGACCGCTTCGCCGCCCTGTGCGATCGGCTCCGGGAGCGATGGGACTGCTCGGTGGTCCTGTTCGGCGGTCCGGGTGAGCGGCATCTGGCCGAAGAGGTCGTTGCCACGGCGAAGCATGCGCCGGTCGACGCCGTAGGAAAGACCTCCATAGAGGAGCTGTTCTCGCTGGTAAAGCGGCTGACGCTGCTGGTGACCAACGATACCGGAACCATGCATTTCGCGGCCGCCGCCGCCGTCCCGTCGGTCATGCTCTGCCTCGGCCCGGCCTTCTTCCGGGGCACCGGACCGTACAGCAGCGGCAACATCGCCCTCAAGCCCGACCTCCCCTGCTCCCCCTGCCCCTACAGCCTGGACTGCACCGACCCGATCTGCAAGCAGTCGATTACCGTCGATGCGGTGGAAGCCGCATGCAGGCTGCTGCTGGACGAGGGGCCGGTCCCGGCCGAGCTGTTCGACGGCGTCAGCGTGTACCGGAGCGGTTTCGGTCAGGACCGTTACCTGGAATGGGAAGGCATGTACAATACGGATCATGCGGAGGACGAGGCGGCGCGGTGTCATGCCGCCATGTGGAAGGGCTTCCTCGACGGCACGGACCGGAAGGCGCCGGGCCGGGCGAGCGAAGCGGCACGGGAGCTGGGCCGTCTGCTGGAGCGGGGGGTGGAGGTGACCGGAAGGATTGCGGCCTGCGCGGCGCGTCCCGGTCCGCCGCTGGAGGAGCTGCGGATGCTCGGCAACACGGAGGCCGCCCTGGACGAGGAACTGCGCCGGTTGGGCGGTCGCCACGCGGAGCTGGCCACCCTGGTGGACTTTCTTGCCATGAAGCGCGGCAACCTCCAGGGCGAAGGACTGGCGGAGATCGCCGACGCCACCCACCGGACCTACCTGACCGGAAGGAGGATCCTGTCGGCCCTTTAACTTTACGAGGCAGTTTCCATCCGGAAAGTGTCGACAGGGGACGGGTCGGGGCTTTCACGGAGCCTCTCGTACGGCTTGAGTGCAATCGGGTGACCCACGGGAAAGCGCCTGAATCCAGCAGAGTATCTGGAGCTTGTTCGTAAATAACGTTCCGAGTGATCGCGCCCGGATTTATGTCGGATTTGGCCTGGACGATTGAGTAAAACCACAGGCGTAGCAGAGCTACGTCGAGGATTTTGCAATTGAGGACAGGTCAAAGACGGCGTGAAGACGGGATGCGAGCCCGGAATGCTTATTTACGAACAAGCTTTTAGATTAGTTTCTCATCCGGAAAGTGTCACCAGGGGACGGGTCGGAACTTCCCCGAAGCCCCTCGTAATCGGTCGCCACCCTTCGCCTGGATCAAATACTCTGCTGGATTCAGATGCTTTCCCGTAAGTCACCTGATTGCACTCAATCCGTACGAGAGGCTTCGTGAAAGCCCCGACCCGTCCCTCATAACATTTTTCCAGAGGTTCCGGGCAGAAACCAGATCACTGCAAGGATACCCCATCCTTACTTTCCCTGTAAAGGCTTCCGCAACCTGCGGTGCTCAAACGGCTTCACATTTCGGTTAATTACTGCTAGACTTGCGAAATTACAGCTTACCGGAAGGGACACGACGGAAAGATGAAATACATAAGCACCAGGGGCGGCATAGAGCCGATTCCTTTCAAAGACGCGGTGATGATGGGGCTTGCAACCGACGGCGGACTCCTGCTTCCGGAGCGGATCCCCCAACTGGACCGACAGACCCTGGAATCGCTCCGGACCCTGGACTACCGCGCCCTGGCGCTGCGGATCATCTCCCTCTTCTGCGACGACATCGCCACGAACGACCTGAAACGCATCATCGACCGCTCCTACGACTCTTTCGATCACCCGGAGATCACCCCGACGATAAGAAGGAACGGCGTCCACATTCTCGAACTGTTCCACGGTCCTACCCTGGCGTTCAAGGACGTGGCGCTCCAGTTGCTCGGCAACCTGTTCGAATACATGCTGCAGGAGCGCGGAGAACGCATGAACATCGTCGGCGCCACCTCCGGCGACACGGGCAGCGCGGCCATCTACGGCGTCAGAGGGAAGGACAACATCGCCATCTTCATCCTCCATCCCCACGGCAAAACCTCTCCGGTCCAGGCCCTGCAGATGACCACGGTGACCGACGCGAACGTCCACAACCTGGCGGTCAGGGGGACCTTTGACGATTGCCAGAACATGGTCAAGGCCCTGTTCAACGACCTCCGGTTCAAGGAGAAATACGCCCTCGGCGCGGTCAACTCCATCAACTGGGCCCGAGTGCTGGCCCAGGTGGTCTACTACTTCCACGCCTACTTCCGCGTGACGGCAGGCATGGAAGAAGAGGTGGCCTTCTCCGTCCCGACCGGCAACTTCGGCGATATCTTCGCCGGCTACGTGGCCAAACGCATGGGGCTCCCCATCAGGAGGCTGCTGCTGGCCACCAACGAAAACAACATCCTGACCCGGTTTGTCAACGGCGGCGACTACTCCCTGGGCACCGTGGTTCCGACCCTCTCACCGTCCATGGACATCCAGGTCGCATCCAACTTCGAGCGGTACCTCTACTATCTGTTCGATGAAAACCCCGCCCGGGTCCGTGAAGCCTTCGCGCGCTTCGTGGAAACCGGACGGATGGAGTTCGACGCGGCCGAGCGGAAACGGGTCGCCGGGGACTTCATCTCCAGTTCGGTAGACCGCGGAGAGACCCTCGACACCATCGCTTCTTTCTACCGGGAGACCGGCTACCTGCTGGACCCACACACCGCTGTCGGAGTAAAGGCGGCCCTTGGCCGCCTTGGATGCGGGATGCCGATAATCTGTCTGGCAACGGCCCATCCGGCAAAATTCGACGAGGCGGTCAAGACGGCCACCGGCCGTGAGCCCGAGCGGCCCGCGTCGCTGGCGGGCATAGAGGACCTCCCCTCCAGGCGCCAGGTGCTTGAGGCGGACCTTACCCAATTGAGGGATTTCATCGAACGTCACGCCATCTGAAAAGACGGTGCCGGCAGTTCACCCCAAGGTTCAGCGGGTGGGCTTCCGGCCTCTCTTCTCAAACCGCCCCCATGAGACTCGACTGGAACCGTATCGACACCGTGCTGCTGGACATGGACGGCACCCTGCTGGACCGCCGTTTCGACGACCACTTCTGGCTGGAGCACGTCCCCAGGACCTACGCCCGCAAGCACGGCATGGATCTCGAAGCAGCCAAAACCCTCCTCTACCGCATGTTCAGGTCCCAGGAAAAGACCATCAACTGGACCGATCTGGACTACTGGTCATCACGCCTGCAGCTCGACATCCCCCTGCTGAAGCTGGAGGTGGACCACCTCATTGCGGTCCATCCGTTCGTGGTCGAGTTTCTCCTGTTTCTTCGTCACCACGGCAAATCGGTCCACCTGGTCACCAACGCCCACGGCAAGAGCCTGGAGCTGAAACTCCGCAAGACCCGCCTGGGCGCCTACTTTTCCGGCATAATCTCCGCCCACGACCTGGGACTGCCCAAGGAGGACGGGGCCTTCTGGGGAAAGCTGCGGCAACGCATCCCCTTCGACCCGGACCGCACCATGCTCGGCGAGGACAGCGAGACCAACCTCTCCACGGCGGCTGCATACGGCATCAGACATCTCATCTTCGTCAGCCGTTCCAGCTCGGTTGAACCGCCGGTCGCATCACCACGATTCGTCTCCATCCACTACTTCAGTCAACTGATTCCGGCAGAGGGCTCAATGGTGGTGACAATCGGCCAGTCCACTGAATTTTAGCCGCTTTCTTGAAATAAAAGGGGTGGTTACGCTAAAAAAGCCTGTTACTTCTCCCTTGTCAGCCGCTCTATTATCCGCCGGTGCCCGGGATATGCCCGGACGAGAGCGTAGCGGTCAGCCATCTCGAAATCCCTGAAATCGAAACCGGGCGCCACCGTGCAACCGACCAGGGCGAAGGAGTCCTGCTCTTCGAGCTCGGCCCCGAACCAGCTCCCGGCCCTGACAACCGTCTGCCACGTCTCCCCGTCCCCACCGCCGGCTCCCAGCCTCTGCGCATGATAGCTCCCTTCCGCGTCGATGACGTGTATGGTCAGGGTCGAGCCCGTGTGAAAATGCCATATCTCGTCGGACTTCAGGCGGTGAAAGGCCGAGAAGTCATCCCCGCTCAGCAGGAAATAGATGGCGGTGGAAAACGCGCGCTCCCCTTCTGTATAGCGCTGCGGCAGCGCGCCGGCGGCGACGGTTTCACCCGAACGGTACGTCTCCCGGTAATAGCCCCCTTCCGGGTGCCTCGCCAGCTTCAGCCTTGCTATCCAGTAGGCGGCATCCTTTAACATGAACCCTTCCCCCTTTCCGTCGAACCGGTACCTTGATATCCGGGACCGTGTAATGACGCCAATGAACGCCTCAACCACGCTATGGTACTTAGCGTCCACTCTTAAACGGAAACCCTCTCCTGTCAACCCGTTTCAGCCGCACACAGCTCTCCAGACCATTTCCCCAATCGACCCGTCCCTTGACATTGCGTAATTTTCACGCTAGTTTGGGAAAACCAGTGATACCAATGAATGACTACGGATTTGGCAAGGCCTCCGGGAGGTCCCGACCCGACCCTTGCCGTATATTCCGGACGGCAACCAGTCATGCATCCGGGGGAGCGGAAATGGAAATTGCGATTGCGATCGGCCTGTGCGGCGCCATGGGATGCCTGACGCGGTACTATCTATCCGGATGGGTCTACGGCATCCTCGGGCGGGGTTTCCCTTACGGCACCTTCGTGGTCAACGTCATCGGCGCCTTCATCATCGGCCTGCTCATGGAGTTCGGTCTCAGGAGCGCCCTCATCCCCCCCACTCTCCGCGTCGGCCTCACGGTGGGTTTTCTCGGGGGCCTCACGACCTTCTCAACCTTCAGTTATGAGACGTTCAGACTCCTGGAGGACGGTGAGTTTCTCATCGCATCGGCGAACGTGGTCCTGAGCGTACTGGTCTGCCTGCTGTTTACCTGGGCCGGCATAATCACGGCAAGACACCTGTGAGGAGGATTGCGATGACGAAATTCATCAGTGAAAAGGTCCTCATGCGCATCCATATCGGCGAGAACGACAAGCATGGTCACCGGCCGTTGTACGAGGCCATCATGGACCTGCTCATCGCCGAGGGCTTCGCCGGGGCCACGGTTCTGAGGGGCATCGCCGGGTTCGGTGTTCACAGCGTGTACCATACGGACAAGCTGCTGGACCTCTCCAGCGCGCTCCCCATCATCATAGAGGTGGTGGCGGCCCAGGAGAAGGTTGACGGTGTAATGCCGAAAATCGACGACATGATGGAAGGCGGTCTGATTACGCTGGAAAACGTCAGGGTAGTACGCTACTGCGACGAGAACGACAAGGTTTGCTCCGTGAGGGAACCGTGACGAGTCCCCCCACGAGCGTCAGCCGACAAGCGGGTGAGCTTATGACCAGGCAATGGAAAAAGCTGCTGTTCGAAATGGCGATCATCATCCTGGTCGCCGTCACCATAGGTATTGTCTGGAACCACCGGATGCTCATGGACATATATTCCGGAAAAGCAGTGGAAAGCGCATCGGAACCCGCCCCATCACGGAAGCCCTCCGCAGGCCTCGTCCCGACCGGATTGATGCAGGCCAGGGAGATGTTCAACGGAAAGGATTCCGTGTTCATCGATGCCAGGGAAGGCTCCGCCTATCGGCAGGGACACATCAAGGGCGCATTCTCCCTGCCGGTCGGCGAGTTCGAAGCCAGGCTGGCGGAGTTTCAGGCCAAGGTCCCGCCTGACTCCACCCTGGTGATCTACTGCAGCGGGTTCGGCTGCCACGACAGCAAGATCGTGGGCGAAAAACTGCTGCAGAGCGGCTATGGGCAAATTCTCATCTTCGAAGGGGGCTTTCCGGAATGGAAAGACGCCGGACTGCCCGTGGAAGGGCCACAATCATGAAGACGAAAACCAGGCAGCATATTCTCACGGCCCTGCGAATAGGGCTTGGCGCCGTGTTCGTCTATGCGGGAATACTGAAGATACGGGAACCGATCGCCTTTGCGGGCTCAGTGGCTGCCTACCAGATCCTCCCCTATTCCCTGAACTATCTGGTTGCCGCCACCATCCCCTGGGTTGAAGCGGTCTGCGGCATCATGCTCATCGTCGGCTACCGCGTAAAGGCGGCGGCCGGCATCGTTGCAGCCATGAACGTGCTTTTCATAGTCCTGCTCGCCTCCACCATCGTCCGGGGCCTGGACATCGACTGCGGATGTTTCCGCCAGGGGGGCGAAAAGACGCCTGCCTGGGTCGCCATCCTGCGGGACATCGTTTTCCTTACGGTTGCGCTCATCCTTTTCTCGGCCCGCAGGGAATGCCGTTTCTCCAGCAGGTAGCCTTCAGGCCTAACACCATTTATTCTCATGCGGGAGCAATCGTGATGTTGAACGAAATATTGTTTGTTCTGTGCGCCTACCTGGTCGGCTCGATACCGACCGGCCTGCTGCTGGCAAAGGCCTTCGGCGGTATCGATATCCGCACCCAGGGGAGCGGCAATATCGGGGCGACCAACGTCTACAGGACCCTGGGTCGCAGGGTCGGCATTCTGACCCTGGTTGGCGACTGCCTCAAGGGCCTGCTCCCCGTCCTGGCCGCCAAATGGCTCGGGCTGCCCGACCTGGGGGTGGCCGCGGTGGGACTGGCTGCCTTCCTGGGCCACATCTTTCCGGTCTTTCTCCGCTTCAGGGGAGGGAAAGGGGTGGCCACGGCCCTGGGCGTCTTCCTGGCCACGTCCCCCCTGGCGGTGCTGGCGGCCCTCGGAGTCTTCATCGCCGTGCTGATCTCGTGGCGTTACGTTTCCCTGGCCTCCATAACCGCGGCGGCCGCCATGCCGGCCCTGGCCGCCCTCATCGACCGTAAACCGATCATCGTGGCCATGTCCCTGATTATAGCCGCCATCGTAATCGCCAAGCATCACCAGAACATAAGCCGGCTCAGGAACGGGACCGAAAGCCGTTTCAAGGCATGAAAAAAGAGGCCCGACAAAGGCCTCTTTTTTGTCCATCCACTGCGAGCGTCACATCTCGGTCAGCACCTTTTCCTCGTAGAGCGATTCGAGTCTGAACTTGTGCTTCCGTTCCTCGTTGGCGAGCATCAGCAGAAGCTGCTTCAGCTCGGGGTCGTCGGTCATCCTTTCGGCCTCCAGGTAGAACCGGCATGCCCGTTCCTCGTTCTTCATGGCGTATACCAGGATTTCCTGGTACGACATGGAGTCGTTATACGGGGCCTCGACCAGGTATTCGCTGATCCCCAGGTCCGGAACATTGACGAACCGGTAGGCGGCTATCTTCTCCTTGTCCAGGTTCAGGATCAGCCTCTTGTGGCCCGCCTCCTGTTCGGCCAGATCCTCGAATATCTTCCTCGCCGAAGCATTGGATGACCTCTTGGCCGCGTTCACGTAGAGGCGGTAGGAGGCGTCCTCCCTTTCCAGGGCAAATTCAAGAATTTCGTCAATGCTGTTCAGATCCACAATGTTCTCCTCTGTTGCAGTTCCACGGTTGTCAATCGCCGTTTCCGACCCCCTTTGTAACAACAAAGCCCACCCTTGTCAAGCAACGGCTTTCCGTCTTGACAGCCGCCGGGATATGACTTAAGAATAGTTCATCATGCTACCGAACATCGAGGTCCGGAACCTCCTGGGAACGATACGAAACATGCGGCGGAAGCGAACCTGGTTGCTCACGGGAGCCGCTCTCCTGCTTCTCCTCATTCTCGTTCCACCTATTGCGACCTACCTGGATTTCCGGCGGAGTCCATCCGGAAACGGCGACAATGTCAGGGTCTTCGACTTTTCCAGCGGCTACACGATGAAGCGGATTGCCGAAGAACTGGAGCGATCCCGCATTATCTCCAGCAGCCTGCTGTTCGCGCTCTACGCGAGGCTCGAAGGGGCCGACTCCAGGGTCAAGGCGGGCAGCTATCGCTTCAGCGATGCCATGCCCCCCGCCGAGATACTCAGGAAACTGGTCGACGGAGAAGTCTACGAAGTTCGGTTCTCGGTCCCGGAGGGATATTCCGTCTACCAGATTGCCGAACTGCTGGACCGGCGTGGCATCTTCCGCAGGGGGTCGTTCCTGAGGCAGTGCTTCAGCCGTCCGCTGCTTGACGAACTGGGGATCACCGCCGGAAGCGTCGAGGGATATCTCTATCCGTCCACCTA
The DNA here is from genome assembly GCA_029975275.1 of Geobacteraceae bacterium. Classification (GTDB taxonomy): domain Bacteria; phylum Desulfobacterota; class Desulfuromonadia; order Geobacterales; family Geobacteraceae; genus RPRC01. The sequence continues at coordinate 116,957 of JARKPN010000094.1, forward strand.
CACCATCAGGCCGAACTCGGACGAAAAGGCCCTTATCAGTGAGATGGTCGCCCGGTTCCACACGGCTTATGACGGCAAGTTCGCCGAAGGGGCACGAAGAGCCGGCCTGCGCCGGGAACAGGTCCTGACTCTCGCCTCCATGATCGAGAAAGAGGCCGTTGACCCGGAGGAGCGGCCGGTGATCGCATCGGTCTTTCTCAACCGGCTCAAAAGAGACATGCCGCTGCAGAGCGACCCGACCGCGGTATACGGGGTGCGGGCCTTTGCCGGCAAGGTCTCCAGACAGGACATCCGGCGCGACACCAGGTACAATACCTACCGGATCAAGGGACTACCGCCCGGACCAATAGGCAATCCCGGAGACGCGGCCATAGAGGCGGTGCTCTTCCCGGCCCGGACCCGGTACCTCTATTTCGTAGCCAGAAACGACGGCACCCACCACTTTTCCGAATCTCTGGAGGAGCATAACAGGGCGGTACAGAAATACCTCAAGAACCAGGAGCACATCGAGCATCTTCAGGAAGCTTCCGGCCCGGAGCTTCGGACCGACCGGCCGAATCTTACCAACCGGCGTGACGACTTTCCGGAACGTCCCTCAATGCAATGACCGTCAGCACGCATCTCCGACATCAAGCCGGATAGGTAGAAGTGCAGGCTTGGGATCCTGTATGAATCCGGCTCCATTCACGTTCACCCACATCAGAAGAGACAGACCTGCCGGGCTCGCCGGGCAAGGGATCAATGGATAGAAAGCCTTTGTAATATTCGGATTCCTTGTTATAATCCTGCCAGCCCGCTTCGGGAAGGGCCCGGATGGGGAACCCGTCCCGGCAAGGCCCTTGAGGAATTACCGCGCCGGGAAGAGGATTGACGCAAAGAACAGGATTCGGTTCCAGATGGTTCTCGCATGAAACAAGACGGCACCCACATTGTTGTTGTCTTTCTCCGCTTCCTGGTATGCGGCGTGGCGCTTCCCCTCGCCATGCTGGCGACGGTGTCCGGCTGCCGGCCCGACTCCGCTCCTGTCAGCAGCACAGCACTGGAATTCCGCTCGGAAATTCAGTCGAAACTGACCATGTACTCCGCGGCGCTGGCCGAGTCCATGGCGAAAAACGACCGCAGGCGCACCAGGTCGGTGCTGCAGAGGATCCATGCCGTATCCACCCCCCTGAAAAACGACCTGGACATCTCCATGTACGTGCTCGACAAGCACGGCGTGACCGTGGCCGCCAGGGCCGGTGCCTCGGCCGCTGGCGCAGGGAACTACGGCAACTATCAAATAGTTTCCAAAGTCATCCAGAAACGTAAGCCCCTCCAGTCCGCCCTTTATCTGCAGGGCGGGGAAAAGGTCTACATAATATGCACTCCCCTGCTGAATGGGGAAAAGGTGGTCGGAGTCCTGATACTAGGGATCGGCGCGGACCAACTGAAGCGGTCGGGCATCAGCGAGAAGGAGTTCATGTCCCTTACCTTCTCGGCCCGGCCCGGAGACCGTCCATGAACCCGGCGGTCGCATCGGGGCGGGACTTCGCCATCGACGTCCGGGAAGAGGCCGGCGGAGAGACCACCGTGTCCCTGTCCGGGCGCATCTCCCTCCGGAACCTGAACTCCGTCCGGGCCGAATTGCACTCGATCCTGGAACCGATGAAACCTGCCGGTCTTACCGTAGACCTCGCCGGAGTCGGCTACCTGGACAGCGGAGGCTCCCTGATCCTGCTGGAACTGGAGCAGTACGCCGAAGCAGCATCCATCCCGTGCCGCTTTGCGAACGTGAGCGAAGAGACGGGGGGGATGCTTGGACTCATAGACCGGGCCGCGGTCATGGCCCCGCTTCCCCCTTCGGCAAAGGACCCCGAGGGCGCCATCGAGCGCATAGGGGAGACCGGCCTCAAGGTATTCAATGATTTCACGAGTACGGTCACGTTTCTCGGCGACCTGCTGGTCGCGCTCGGCAGCGCCCTGCTGAATCCAAGATCCGTGCGCTGGCAGGACTTTTTCTTCTACGTCAAACGGGCCGGGCTGGACGGCCTCCCGATCCTGGCGCTGCTGAGCTTTCTCCTGGGCCTCATCATCGCCTTCATGTCCTCCCTCCAGCTCAAGCAGTTCGGGGCCAACCTCTACGTCGCCTCGCTGGTGGGCTTCGGCATGGTCAGGGAGCTGGGTCCCATCATGACCGCCGTCATCATCGCCGGCCGGTCCGGGTCGGCCTTTGCCGCCGAGATCGGCACCATGATGGTCAATGAGGAAGTGGACGCCCTGGTCACCATGGGCTTCAACCCGACCCGCTTCCTGGCGTTGCCCAAGGTCCTGGCCGCCATGGTGGTGGTCCCCCTGCTCACCCTCTATTCCGACCTGTTCGGCATCCTGGGAGGGATGGTGGTGGGCGTGGTAGGTTTCGACCTGACGATCTATACCTATCTCGCCCAGACCGTCAAGAGCATCAGTATCTTCGATGTGGTCTCCAGCCTCATCAAGGCCGTGGTATTCGCCGTGCTGATAGCAGGGATAGGATGTCAGCGCGGGTTCCGTGCCAGGGGGGGGGCGGAGGCGGTCGGGACCTTCACCACTTCGGCGGTTGTGGCGGGACTGTTCCTCATAATAGTCGCGGATTCCCTTTTCGCCATAATCCTGTACTATATACGCTGAATTCGCGCCGGGCGACGGACGGCAGCGGAGACGAGTCCCCGGAAAAGGCGGGTAGAGTGCAAAACATTGGAAAAGAGCCCATAATAACCGTTGAGAACCTGACTGCCGGCTACGGGGACAATATCATCTTCAAGAACGTGAGCTTCCGGGTCATGAAGGGCGAGATCCTGGTGATCCTCGGAGGGAGCGGCTGCGGCAAGTCCACCCTCCTGAAGCACATGTTCGGCCTCTATCGGCCGAAGGCCGGAAGGGTCCTGATCAACGGCATCGACGCGGCCACGGAGAACCCGGAAGAGCTCGACGGGATCCGCAGGAACATCGGGGTCCTGTTCCAGTCGGGCGCCCTGTTCGGCTCCATGACCCTCATGGAAAACGTTTCCCTGCCGCTGGAGGAATACACCGACCTTTCCTCGGAGGACATCGGGCGTATCGTGCGGATGAAGCTCGCCATGGTAAACCTCTCCGGGTTCGAGAACCATCTCCCTTCCGAGCTTTCCGGAGGGATGAAGAAGCGGGCCGGGCTGGCTCGGGCCATGGCGCTGGATCCGAAGGTGCTGTTCTTCGACGAGCCGTCCGCCGGACTGGACCCGGTCACCTCGGCGGAACTGGACATCCTGATGAAACGGATCAACGCCGGGCTGGGAACCACAATGGTGGTCGTCACCCACGAGCTTGACTCCATCTTCGCCATCGCCCACCGCGTGGTCATGCTCGACAGGGACGCTAAAGGGATAATCGCCGAGGGAACGCCCCAAGAGCTGAAGGAGTCGTCGACCGACCGCAGGGTCATAAATTTCTTCAATCGGATTCCCGCCGCGGCGGGAGCGGAGGATCAGAGGGCATGACCGGAAAAACATCCAAGTTCCTCGTGGGACTGTTCGTCATTGCCGGCGTCCTGCTGGGTATCGGTATCATCGTATGGATCGGGGCATCCAGGTATTTCCAGAAGGGCGCCACCTATGTCACCTTTTTCGACGAATCGGTACAGGGGCTCCAGATGGATTCGAGCGTCAAGTACCGCGGCGTGGACGTGGGACGGGTCGAAAGGATCGGGGTCGCTCCCGATTACAAGCTGGTGGAGGTGGTCATGAAGGTGGACCTGGAAGGGGACCTCCAGCACAACACGGTCGCCCAGCTGAAAACCGCCGGCATAACCGGGATCGTCTTCATCGAGCTGGACCGGAAAAAGCCCGATGCGCCTGACCGATCTCCGAAAATCGAGTTCGCGGCCGAATACCCCATTATCCCCTCCCGCCCTTCGGATCTCCGCCAGATCCTGAGCGGTGTGGAGGACATCATACAGAACCTCAAGCAGCTCGACCTGAAAAGCCTTTCCGGGCAGTTCACGGCCGTAGGCAAGGCAACGGAAAAGATCCTGGCAGGGAAACAGATGAACAACATCATGACCAACCTGGAATCCACCACCGCCAGCATGGAACGGACCGTGGCCGGGATCGACAAGGTGGTGACCGAAGGGAAGGTCGAAGTGGTGCTGGACGAGGCCAGGGATTCCCTGGTGGAGGCCAAGTCGCTCCTGACCGGGATCAGGGAGGAAATCCGCTCCATGAAGCTCGGGGAGACGTCTGAAAAGGCCAATCGCGTAGTCGAGGGGATCGATTCAAGGAGCCGGGCCATCACGACCGAGCTCCGGGTGACCAGCGAAAACCTGCAGCAGGCATCGGAGACCCTGCAGAAGCTGCTCGACCGGCTCAACACGACACCGTCGGACCTGATCTTCAGTGCCCCGCCGGCCGTTCGCCGCCAGTAACGAGGAACTGAACATGAACCATACGACACTACACGATGCGCCGGCAGAGAGTCCGGAAAAGCTTTTTTCCGTCATTCCCGCGAAAGCTGGAATCCGTCTGCTTCCGTTGACTTTCACACTGTTCGCCTTGCTCCTTACCGGCTGCCTAGATCGCGGCAAACCGTCCCGGATGATAGAGCATTACGCCTTCGAATACCCCTCCCCCGCCTTTACGGGACTCGTTCCCCTGGACCAGGCCGTCAAGGTGGAGAGGTTCTCGGTGGCCAAGGCCTACAACACCCTCTCCATGGTCTTCCGGCCGGAACCTTTCAAGCTGGACACCTACGGCAGCAACCGCTGGATGACCAACCCGGGCGACATGGTGAGCGATTACTTGCTGCGGGATCTGCGGGGTTCCGGGCTGTTCCGGGCGGGGTTCTCGTACCGCGACTACGAGGACGCCCGCTTTGTCATCCAGGGGGGGGTGGAGGAATTTCTGGAGTCCGATGACGGCGAGCGTAGGAGCGCCGTGCTTACACTCTCCGTCACCCTTACGGACAGGTCCCTCCCCTCCTTCCCGGGCAGGCTGGTTTTTCAGAATAAGTACAGCTTCTCGGAACCGATCTCCGACCGGACGCCGGCGGGTCTGGCCGGGGCCATGAGCAGGGGGATGGAAAAGGCCTCCACAGCGATAATCATGGACGTTTACCAGGCCGTCAGGGGTTTGTGAGCCCGACGCGTCATCCCGCAAGCCGGCCACCGTCGAGCACCTCCCTCACCTTCCTGAGCAGTTCCGTGGGTGCTATCGGCTTGGTAAAGAAGGGGACATCTCCTTGCAGAATCCCCTTTCTCTGAAGGAGGTCCAGGGGATAACCGCTGTTGAACAGCACCCTGATCTCGGGACGCATACGCCTGGCCGTCTCCGCCACCTCGAGTCCCCCCTTGTTGGGCATCAAAACGTCCAGGATAAGCAACCGGACATCGTCCACGGCGGCCATGAAGCTCTCGATTGCCTCGCCTCCGTTCGTCGCCTTGATGACCTTGTACCCGTAGGTCTGCAAGAGCTTAGCCTCCATCTCCAGGACCGCTGCGTCGTCCTCGGCCAAGATGATGGTCTCCCCCCCGCCTTCGGGCATGGCGAAGCGTGATATTTCCGACTTGCGCGAGCGTTCTTCCAGCAGGGGGAGATATATCCTAAACGTGCTCCCCGACCCCGGCCTGCTCTGGACGTTTATATAGCCGCCATGCTCCTTGATTATGCCGTAGACGATTGACATATAGCGGCACCAGTTTTCTTGGACACTGATTTGGGGTAAAGTCCCCGTGTCCAAGGAGAGAGAATATGACTACAAAGAACAAGAACGAAACCGTCAAAGGCCCCTTAGCCGAAGGACAGCGTTGGAGTGCCTCCCGCAAGCGTGAGGTTGT
>JARKPN010000101.1 GCA_029975275.1 Geobacteraceae bacterium
GCGGAAAGGACGGAAACTCCCTTTCGCCGGTAGCTTTTACCAGGTCCGGCCGCAGATGCATCACCCGGGAGGTCTCGATCTCGCCAGCATGGGCGTCTCCCGGTGTTTCGATGATCTCCTTGCCCTCGCGGTAAGCAAGATCGTATTCCGTCAACACGGCCAGTCTGATGTCCTGAAATTCTTCTATAAGCTCTTCTCCGGCATCTATAAGTGCCATTTTGTGGGTTCCCCCGGCATGCCCGGTAAGGATTATAAAATTCCTAAGACCGTGTCTCCGAAGCGAACGTACAATATCCTTCAGCAGAGATTTCAATGTGCCGGTTGTGATGGATATGGTGCCCGGATGACATGACGTGGACCTACAGCATCCGTAGTGTACCGGAGGCGCCACAAACAAAGGGTGTCTGGACGAGGCGGCTTTGCCCACTTCATATGCCTGGAGTGTGTCGGTGGAAAGCGGCAGGTGGTAGCCATGCTCCTCAGTAGAGCCAAACGGAATGAGAACCGTCTTGGTTTTCTTCAAGCCATACTCGAAGTCTGCCATGGTAATTTCTTCCAAAATCATAATATTTCCTTTTAAAAAGGTTGTTTAGGTCACTGCTAGAAAAGCCCGAGAAAACGGTGAGTCTGGGGGATGACCCTGACTTCCCTGAGTAAACTCGCAGCGATTTCCTGAAACTTGAAGAGTGAACGGGCTGGGATTGTTGACACTGCTCCCTGTGCGGACGTGAGCGGTTGCAGGACCAGCGGGATTGCCTTGTCCACGGAAAGAATGAGCTCGCAGGTTTTTCTGACTTCATCCGCCGTAGTCGTATCACTGACAACTACTTTCACGTACAGGTTCCGCCGGGACGCAATGCGCATGAAGGCCAGGTGGTCCTCCCACAACCCTTGAGCACCCGAAGTTGACGGGAGTTTCACATCCATGGAGACATAATCGATGAGATCGATGCACTCTGAGAGCTCGGCATGCAAAATACCGTTGGTTTCCAGAAAGATTGGAAGAAACCTTTTTAACGCAGGAAGCCATGACTTCAACACCCGAAAATGCAGCAACGGCTCTCCGCCGGTCAGGCTGAGTGAGTGGTGTGACTTTGGCGAATCCTGAAGCCAGCCTTCAAGAACTTCCACAACCTGCTCTAGGTAGACAGGATTTTTAATGAGAACAGTATCACCACTACCCGGCCTCCGCTCGACCCGGCACACATCCGGCGGCGGAGAGTAGACGGTATCCCTCGAATCACAATAGTCGCACGACAGGGAGCAACCGTAAAAACGCACGAACGCCTGTCGCAATCCCACCAGCATCCCCTCTCCCTGAATGGAAGAGAACATCTCGACAAGAGGTGCGCCGGGATTACTCATAATAGCTTGCACAGGCGAAGTCCGATTCCCAGACGGTGACGCACACCACCCTGATGTTTTCATTGTTCAGCCTGGAAGACAGTTCACTGTAGACGTATCTGGCGATGTTTTCCGACGAGGGTGAAGTATCGCGGAAAGGTTGGAGCTCGTTAAGGTATTTGTGGTCAAGGGTCTTGAGCAGCGCGTTTGTCTCGGACTTGAGAATTTTAAAATCGATTCCCAGGCCCGCCCTGTCGAGTTCCACGGCCTCTACGGAGACCTCGACCTTCCAGTTGTGCCCATGGAGGTTTTCGCATTCACCCTGGTAATGCATAAGGTTGTGCGCTGAAGCAAAAGAAGTGCATATTTTCAGTCGGTACATATTCCCTCGATTCCGTATGGTTTGAATGATGTGAGATATTATCATGCCGGGAGCGGAAATGTAAAATACAGACAGAACGATTTCCAGGTGATTCCGTTCACAACCATATTGAAGACGGATAATACATATTGAAGAATTGTTTTTTTTGATCTATAAATTAACTTTCTGTTTTTACTATGTTTAAGGGGGGGTTGATGCTCATTGACAGGCGTCGGTCATGGATTCTTTCCGCCCTTCTTTTTCCCCTGCTCTTCCAGGTTGCTCCCGCATCGTCGGATATCTATAAATATGTGGACGAAGAAGGGGTGATGCACTTTACCGACGCGCCGACCGACCGCCGTTTCAAGATTTTTATGCGGGACCTGAAGAAGGACAGACAACTGAGGACCAATTTCAAACTATCGGCGTGTTACAGAAACCCTGATGAATTCGAGCCCATAATCAAGTCTCTCGCCTCCGAATACGGGGTCGACAAGAGCCTGGTGAAAGCGGTTATACATGCCGAATCGGGATATAACCCCAATGCCGTGTCCTCTAAGGGAGCGCAGGGGCTGATGCAGTTGATGCCGAAAACCGCGCAGGGGCTCAAGGTCGGCAATTCCTTTGATCCCAAGGAGAATATCCGGGGAGGCATCCGCTACCTTCGCTTTCTGCTGGACACCTTCAAGGGGGACGTTACCCTGGCGCTGGCAGCCTATAACGCGGGGCTGTCAAGAGTGTCCCAGTACGGAGGAGTTCCGCCTTACCAGGAGACCCGGAATTACATCTCCAAGGTTTTGGCTTACCAGAAAACTTATCAGAACAACTAGGTGTACCCGATGGTCATCGCACAGAACAGACTTCTCCGGCATTTGCCCAATATCCTTACGCTTTGTCGTATTGCAGTCATCCCTCCGATAGTGTTGATCCTGTTGTCTCCTTCCAGAGCCGCGTGCTTTCTTGCCAGCCTGCTGTTCGCCTTGGCCTCCGTGACCGACTGGCTCGACGGTTATCTTGCCCGGCGCATGGAGATCGTCACCACACTTGGAAAGTTCCTCGACCCGATTGCCGACAAGCTCCTGGTGATGGCGGCACTCATAATGATCCTCCCTTTTGACAGGGCCCCCGCCTGGATGGTGCTGGTCATTCTGGGGAGGGAGATAGTCATTACCGGGCTGCGTGGGATAGCGTCCAATGAGGGTATCGTGATAGCCGCAAGCAGGCTCGGCAAATATAAAACCATCTTTCAGATTGTAGCCATTCTGGGTCTGCTGCTCCATTATGATTATTACTGGTTTTTCGGGCTCAAAAATCCCTACCTGTACGTCAACATGCATAATGTCGGTATCTTCTTCCTCTGGGTTGCCACCATCATAACCATCTGGTCCGGTATCGATTATCTGGTCCGGTTTTTCAAAATCATAAACAGGTAGTATCCGATCGAAAAGCGCTACAGGACAGGATCGACCGGATGTCCGCCGCTTGCCTTCGAGGTTCATCAACCATCCCCTTTCTACGCCCGGGGAAAATTCTCTCGCCTTTTCGTTATAAAAAGATGTTTGAAAACCATTTGACAAAATCAAGTGGCGGGGTAGATAATGCAGCACTTCTGACCGTCCGCGCGGTTCACTTCGGGGGATTCCATGGAAATAGAAAATGATTTTCTCGTTATCGGCAGCGGTATAGCAGGGTTGTCTTTTGCGCTGCAGGCGGCAAATCACGGGAAAGTGGCGCTTGTTACCAAGAAGGAGATTACCGAATCGGCGACCAACTATGCCCAGGGAGGGATAGCGTCCGTCTTCTCCGAGGAAGATACCTTCGAGTCGCACATGGAGGACACAATCGTCGCCGGCGCCGGGATATGCCATGAAGACGTGGTGAAGATGGTCGTCGAAGAGGGGCCGGAGGTCATCAGGACACTTATAGAATGGGGCGTCAAATTTACCACGCGGGGTAATTCTTACGACCTGACCCGGGAGGGTGGACACAGCAAGCGACGAATATTCCACGCCGACGATCTGACAGGCCGGGAGATCGAGCGGGCACTGGTGACCGCGGTATTTGAACACCCCAACATCGAGGTATACGAAAACCACACGGCCATAGACCTGATTACCGAATCGAAGATAAAAAAGATGCGGGTCGAGCGGAACAAATGCTATGGCGCCTACGTGCTTGACGTGGTTAACAACCAGGTAAAGACGTTCCCTGCCAGGATAACCCTCCTCGCCTCCGGCGGCGGCGGTAAGGTTTATCTCTATACCTGCAACCCGGACGTGGCTTCCGGCGACGGTGTCGCCATGGCATACCGCGCCGGCGCCCTGATTTCCAACATGGAATTCATGCAGTTTCATCCTACCACCCTCTATCATCCCCAGGCGAAATCCTTCCTCATCTCCGAGGCGGTCAGGGGGGAAGGCGCGATCCTGAGACGCAAAGACGGCACGCCTTTCATGGAAAAGTACCACAAGCTCAAGGACCTGGCTCCCAGGGACGTTGTGGCGCGTGCAATCGACAATGAGATGAAGACCTATGGTGACGACTGCGTCTATCTGGACATCACCCACAAGGACCCGGATTTCGTAAAAAGCCGCTTCCCGAACATCTATCGCACCTGCCTGAAGTTCTGTCTGGACATGACCAAGGAACCGCTGCCGGTTGTTCCCGCTGCCCATTACCTGTGCGGCGGTGTGGTCTCGGACATGAACGGGGAGACCGTCATCAAGCACCTGTATGCCATAGGCGAGGTTGCCTTTACCGGGCTTCACGGTGCAAACAGGCTTGCCAGCAACTCGCTGCTGGAGGCTGCCGTATTCGCGGGAAGGTCGTACAGGTACGCGGTTGACCAACTCAGGAACACGCAGTTCGACCACATAGACATTCCCGACTGGGATTCGGGAACCGCCACGGACAGTGACGAGATGGTTGTCGTATCCCAGAACTGGGACGAGATACGGCGCTTCATGTGGAACTACGTCGGTATCGTCCGATCCGACAAACGCCTCCAGAGGGCCTTGAACCGGATCAAGCTTATCCAGGAGGAGATCGCCGAGTATTACTGGGACTTCATTATTACTTCCGACCTCATCGAGCTGCGGAACATCGCCACAGTGGCTGAACTGATAATCCTCTGCGCAATGCAGCGGAAAGAGTCACGAGGGCTCCACTACAACATAGACTATCCGGAACGGGACGATATCAGATGGAAGAAAGACACCCTCGTCTGTAAGGAGTTCTGAGGCGCTATGACGATTGACGACCTGAGAAGGGAGATCGACCGCCTGGACGGAGAACTGTTGAGAATCTTCAACCAGAGGGCCACTCTGGCACTGCGGATAGGCGAATTGAAAAAGGTCGCGGGGCTTCCGGTTTATGATCCCGGCCGCGAAAAAAGAATCTTCCAGAGGATGAAGGAAGAGAACCCCGGACCTCTCGACGACCAGGCCATCATCAGGCTGTTCGAGCGGGTAATCGATGAATCGAGACGTCTTGAGAGAATCATGACGGAGAGCGAGAGCTAATCCCTTCAAGGGGGGAATCCATGCTGATCATCATGAAGAAAAGCGCCGATGAAGCGGCGCTGGAACACATAAAGGAATACCTGATAGACAGGCACTTCGACATCCACCAGTCCACAGGCGTCAACCGGACAATAATCGGAGTAATAGGGGATACCGAGAAACTCGACACCCTTGAGCTGGAATCCATGAACGGAGTGCTTCAGGTCATACGAATAACAAAAGAGGAGTAGAGACCTGTCTCAGGAAACCGCCACCGCGGCATAACCGACCACCTGTCCGAAATCACCGGACACGTCCCCGCTGGTCGCATAGCATACCAGTTCGCTCCTGGTTGCTCCCCGTTCAAGCGCATCCACCAGCATTACCGTTGCGGGTATGATGCCGCACATGGTAATTCCGGCGCCCCTCACCACCGAGTAGAGCCCCTCGGGATTCAGGGCCAGCACCTCTCGCAGCGCCAGATTGTCTTTCCTTTTCGCCACCTCGGCCGGTTCGTAGTGGGTCATGTCCGAACTGGCCACCACCAGCACTTCCTTGCCGTATTCACCGATGGATTTGGCCAGCGCGCTCCCCAGTGACCTGCAGGATGCGAGGTCGCCGAATCCGAGGCAGATGGGGACGATGGTTACGTCCGGCCTGACAAACTGCAGAAACGGCACCTGGACTTCCAGCGAGTGCTCGTACTGATGGGCCAAACTGTCCTCTTCCAGCAGGGGAGAGTTCCTGAACAGCAGCTCGACCAATCCTGAATTTATGGGGACACTCCCCAGGGGGGTAAGCCATTCCCCGGCAGGATAAACGGCGGCCCGTGAACCCCTGCCGTGGTGGTTCGGGCCGAGAATCACCACCGTGCCCGGCACCTGGACCGCACCGTAAACCGCCCCGGCAACCGCGCCGGAGTAAACATACCCCGCATGTGGCGCGATGATCCCGAGAACCTTTTCCCCGGCTCCCCTTTCTCTTATAAACGACCCGAGCTGCTTCTTGAGGTGTCTTGCGTCGCCGGTGTAGAATTGACCGGCAACCACGGGCTGACGTACCATTTCCCACCTCCCCGCCCTGCCCTCTTTCAGTCTCCGTCCCGTTCGACGGCCCCGTTGCCGTGTGAAGCCCCTACAGGCGGATCCTCCAGCGGGAGTTCCTCCTGCTGTTCATTCATCCTCTCCGCGGACAACTCCTCGATCTCCCGCAATGTGGGAAGCGACTTCAGATCCCTGAGGCTGAATATCTCCAGGAATTCCTTTGTGGTGCCGTAAATCAGCGGCCTGCCGGGTATGTCCTTCTTGCCCAGGATCTTGATCAGTTTCTTTTCCAGCAGAGTCTTGACGACCCCTCCTGAATCGACCCCACGCAGGTATTCGATCTCGGCCCGTGTGATGGGTTGACGATAGGCGATTATCGCCAGCGTCTCCAGGGCCGACTGGCTGAAACGCGAAGCCTTGATCTTGATGAGACGACGAACATATTCACCGTTTTCCTCCCTGGTGCGGAACTGGTACCCCTTTGCCACTTCGGCAAGGGCAATGCCCCTTTCGGGCTGGGCATATTCGTCCATCAGTGCGGCAACGGCGCTCCGGATATCCTCCCTGCCATATTCTTCCAGTATACCGCAGAGTCTGTCCAGGGACACCGGAGTATCAGAGACGAAAATCAGGCTTTCCACCAACGATTTAAGTCGCGACGTCGTCACCACCCCCCTCCGAACGCGGTTCCTCCACCGGCTCGACCACGGCCGGCATGATCCGGAGAACTCCATACTGGGTCTGCTGTCGAACCCGGATCATCTTCAACTTGCACAGCTCAAGTACGGCCAGGAACGTGGCCACGATATAATCGCGGTCCAGACTGTTCTCGAACAGTTCGTCAAACAGAATCAGTTCCTTCTCCTGCAAAAGGGAGAGAATCTCGTTGATTCGCTCGGCGATGCTGATGGACTCGGCGCTCACCTCGTGGAAGCTCTCGCGTGGCGCCTTGGCAAGGATGGCACGGAATGCCTCTATCAGCTCAAACAGCTCTACTTCCAGCGGTTCATCGCTCTTTTCCACCGTCTGGAGTTCCGGCGCGGGAAAGGAGCGCGCAAACAGCTCTCTCCCCAGCAGCTTCCTTTCACTCAGGAGCAAGGCCGCTTCCTTGTAGCGGCTGTATTCCAGCAGCCTTCGAACCAGCTCGGCACGGGGGTCCTCTTCCTCTTCTTCCCCGGAGTGGTCCTCTTCGCGGGTCGGCAGCAACATGTTGGATTTTATCTGGATCAGGGTTGACGCCATGACGAGAAACTCTCCGGCAACCTCCAGGTTCAGCTCCTTCATGAGCTTGAGATATTCGAGATACTGCCCTGTAATTATCGAGATGGAGATATCGTAGATATCCAGTTCATTCTTCCTGATAAGATAGAGCAGAAGGTCTAGCGGACCTTCAAATTTATCAAGTTTTACATTATATAAAGTATTGTATTGCTCTGAATTATCGTGATTTTCAACCTGATGTCTTACCAAAGGAGTCTCCACCTCGTCAGAAAGCCGCACACTCCGGTCGGAATCAAACCCTGATCGCGGACCTCACCTCGGCCATGGTCTCCACGGCCTTCTTACGGGCCTTCTTGTTTCCTTCCTTCCAAAGTAACAGTCATCAATGTTCCTGCGGCAGTTCGGGAGGCCCCGGGGAATGTGTCCCGGGGAATGTTAAAAATTGAAGAAACCAAGGTGGGCAATGGAAGTATTTTTCAACAGATAGCCCATGGCGGCATCACCAATCAGCAAATCCAGACCCAAATAAAGCGGTGGATAGATCACCCTGAAGATTACGAGTGGGAAAAGTATAACCACTAAAATAATAGCGAACATGCCGAACGGCTCTACTCGCGATAAAGCCATTGCCGGTCGGGGAGGCAGCAAACCGACCAGCACTCTGCCACCATCCAGAGGAGGGATTGGAATCATGTTGAACAGGGCCAGAATAAGATTTATGAAAACGGAAAAAGCCAGCATCATCAGTAATGGCTCCGCAATACTCCGGGGGATAAAAGCCGCCATTTCGATTATGCTTCGCAACAAGAGGGCGGAAAGCGAAGCCAATAGAAAATTCGTAATGGGACCAGCGGCAGCGACCCATATCATATCCCTCTTGGGATTACGCAAGTTGTAAAAATTTACCGGTACGGGTTTTGCCCATCCAATCTTGAATATAAATAGCATCAGCAAACCGATGGGATCGATATGTTTTATCGGGTTTAGTGTCAGTCTTCCCATATTTTTTGCAGTTGGATCGCCGAATATGTTGGCAACATAACCATGAGACACCTCATGACAGACAACAGCGAAGACTCCAGGGACCAACATAATAGATAGCTTAAAAATGAAACCTGAAATGTCGTCCATATAACCTCAAAGATATAAAAATATTCGACTTTTTCTTTCTAGCAGGTTTAGTATACAAAGTCAACGCCGAGTGGCTAATGGGAGAAGAATGCATTTGCGTATTCACGTTTTTCCTTTAGTTCACGAAAAAAGGCGACCTGCCGGTCGCCTTTTTTCTGCGGATTTAATTCCTATTAATTAAATATCGAAATAGAGTGCGAACTCCAGCGGTACGGGACGCATGCGAATAGGGTTAACCTCTGCCTCGGTCTTGTACTCGATCCATTTCTCGATGACGTCGGGAGTGAAGACGTCGCCCTTCAGCAGGAAATCGTGGTCATCGGCAAGGGCCTTCAGTGCCTCGTCGAGGCTGCCCGGAGCCGACGGGATGTTGGCGAGCTCTTCCGGGGTAAGACCGTAGATGTCCTTGTCAAGCGGCTGGCCCGGATCGATCTTGTTCTCGATGCCGTCAATGCCTGCCATGAGAATTGCGGCAAAGGCGAGATAACCGTTACAGGACGGGTCGGGAGTACGGTATTCGACGCGCTTGGATTTCGGATTGGTGGAGAACATCGGGATACGGAGCGCGGCGGAGCGGTTGCGGCTGGAGTATGCCATGTTGACCGGGGCCTCGAAGCCCGGCACCAGTCGCTTGTAGGAATTGGTGGTCGGGTTGCAGAAACCGCTCAGCGCCCTCGCGTGCTTGATGATGCCGCCTATGAAGTAAAGGGCCGTCTTGGAAAGGCCGCCGTAGCCGTCGCCGGCGAACAGGTTGGTGCCGTCTTTCCAGATGGAGACGTGGGTGTGCATGCCGGAGCCGTTGTCGCCGTAAAGGGGCTTGGGCATGAAGGTTACGGTCTTGCCGTTGCGCACCGCAACGTTCTTGATGATGTACTTGAACCACTGCAGCTTGTCGGCCATTGCAACCAGCGAGTCGAAACGCATATCGATCTCGGCCTGGCCGCCGGTGGCGACCTCGTGGTGCTGACACTCGACGCGGATGCCGACCTTCTGCATCTCCATGACCATTTCGTTTCTCAGGTCGTTGAGCGAATCGGTAGGGGAAACCGGAAAATATCCTTCCTTGTGGCGCGGTTTGTAGCCGAGATTGGGGAATTCTTCGCGGCCGGTGTTCCAGGCGCCCTCTGAGGAGTCCACTATGTAGAAGGACTGGTTCGAGCTGGAGTCGTAACGTACGTCGTCGAAGATAAAGAATTCCGCTTCGGGACCGAAGAAGGCCGTGTCGCCGATGCCGGAGGCCTTCAGATACGCTTCGGCTTTCTTCGCTATGTTGCGCGGGTCGCGGGTGTAGGCTTCCTTGGTGATCGGATCGAAGATGTTGGCGATGAGGCTCAGGGTCGGGATAGCGGTAAAGGGATCCATCTTCGCGGTGGCCGGATCGGGAAGGATGATCATGTCCGAGGCGTGGATGGGCTGCCAGCCGCGGATTGACGAACCGTCAAAACCCAAGCCTTCTTCAAAGACATCCTCGTCGAATTCGCTGATGGGCACCGTGAAGTGCTGCCATATACCGACAAAATCCATGAACTTGAAGTCAACCATAAGTGCGCCGTTATCCTGCGCAAACTTTACTACTTCTTGTGCTGTCATATACAATCTCCTTTAATGAATATTAAATCGACACGACTAGATCGCGTCCTGTCCCCGCTCACCGGTTCTTATGCGAACCACTTCCTCCACGTTGGTGACAAATATCTTGCCATCTCCGATTCGGCCGGTTTTCGCGGCCTGCTCAATGGTTTCTATGACTTTGGATGCGAGATCGTCGCCGACGATTATCTCCATTTTGATCTTGGGAATAAAATCGACGACATATTCGGCGCCACGATACAGTTCCGTATGCCCTTTCTGCCTGCCGAACCCCTTGACCTCACTTACCGTTATCCCCTGCACACCGATTTCGTTGAGCGCTTCCTTAACCTCATCCAGCTTGAACGGCTTAATGATTGCCTCGACCTTTTTCAATCAGATCACCCCCTCGGAGAATTTATTTGATCCAGACAGAACTTGATTGATAGATATGCATAGACCGTGATTGATGTTGTGACGGCAACATGTTTATGCAATTATCTTGCCTTGTAAAGGCAGAAAAGAGCAACCGTATAAATTCAACCAGTTACAAAGCAAGGACATATAAGCAGACCCCCAAAACGCCTATTATGTGAACATTTTCCTACTTTGATGATGAAATTTACAGCACAGTCTGATTGATAAACCAAAAAGACCGGCACAAAAAGCTGAATAATTAACCTTTCTCTGCCGGTACCGAGCAATGCAGGCAATGACCGAACGCGCCGCGCACCTGCCCCCTTAAATTTTCGCTGAACCTTACCATGTCTTCCACAAGCGAACGGGGGCGGAACTATCCTTCAAAAAAGGGTTGTGCATCAAGTCGAAAATCCTCTTTGCCTGGCTCCAAGCTCAGCGATCATGCGTATTCAGCATGACAATCGACAGGAAGAGGTTTCATTCATCTTGCAAAATCATCCCACAGAATATATAAGGGTCAAGACTGGCAGAACCGACAACATCGTCAAGGTCCTCGATACCATGGATGGGCACTGCAGATCAGGAGGAAACAGCGGGAAGATGATAGTCATTTTCCTAATTGCTTATTTTTTTATCACCACACCTGATGCCGACGCCGATGTTTACAGGTACGTCTCGGAGGACGGTGTGGAGTGTTATACCAATGCTCCCGTGAACAGAAATGCCGTGATTATGATGCGTGAACGCCGCGCGGCAAAGGAGCGGAAGCCCTCCCCTGCCTCCATCCGTTCCACGGCCGGCACCCCTTCCGCTCCGCACACCTCCATGCAAGGCGCCGGGGACTCGGTAAAACGTGCACTTCCCGTTTCCGGAGTAATATCTTCTCACGTGGGACTCAGATACGACCCCATCGACGGACTGCTCAGGAACCACAACGGCATAGACATCGCGGTGCCGGAAGGTACGCCGGTAAAATCGGTGGCGCCCGGAATTGTTACCTACAGTGGAAGCAGAAACGGTTACGGCAACATGGTGATAGTGGAGCACGCAAACGGCATGGTCACCATCTACGCCCACAACAGAACTAACCTGGCGTTGGCCGGCGAGCATGTAGATACAAAAAGCACCATAGCCCTCACCGGCTCAACCGGACGTTCCACCGGTCCTCATCTCCATTTCGAGGCATGGCAGGACGGGATGAACATAACCTCCGAGTTCCTGGACGGCAGCACCGTATCGGGAAGGGGGTACAAGGTCCGGAGCAACGGACCGAAAAAAGACATCATACGCAGGACGGTAATGGCCGACGGGACGATCCTGCTGACTAACCTGCCGTTGATGCATCCCTAGACACCAGGGCGTCTCAAGCCCTCCCCGAAGATGTCTCCGGTAGAATTGCGCGGAGTCCGGCAAGGTCCGTCCCCTCCAGGGATTCAACCACACGGACGGCTTCGGTGAGACGCTCGGCCCCATAACTGTTGGCGACCGCAAGAACCTTGACGCCGGCGGCGAGGGCCGATGCTATACCAGCGGGAGTATCTTCTATGGCCAGGCAAGTGCCGGGCGCTATCGCCAGATCCGGGAACTGCTCCGCAAGGCGTTGCACCGCCAGTGAATAGCTCTCGGGATCGGGCTTGCTCGCCTCCACGTCCTCCGCCGTTACCTGGACGTCAAATATCCCGCCTATTCCCAGTATGTCGAGTATCGGCATAATGTCGCGTTTCAGGGCGCCACTGCACAGCGCCAGTGGGATGTTGCCCGTAAGGGACCTGATGAGTTCCAGAACGCCGGGGTATGGTCTTACGCCGAGCTTCACGGCTGCTTCGAACGCCGCCGCCTTACGGTCGATGAGTTCGGCCAGCATCCGTTCATCCAGCGACCTCCCCGCCACGCTGAAAACCTCGCGAAAAGCATCCCGGTCGTCAAAGCCGATATAACGCTCGAGATACTCGTCCCAGGTATAGCCGAGCTCCAATGGTTGAAGGACGTCCTGGAAAGCCCTGTAGTGGATCGGCTCGGTGTCCACGATAACCCCGTCGAAATCAAATATTACCGCTGTCAACATTTTCCCTTCCGCTCAATATCAGATAGTTTTTTCCGCAAAGATTTTAGCGCCCGGATACCCTCGATATCTTGGCGATCCTTACCAGCAAGAGAGCGGCTGTCGCTCCGATGCCGTTTGCGACCAGGTCGGCAACTTCAGCGGACCTGGTGGTCGTGAGCAGGGCCTGGGCAACCTCCACCAGCCCGCTTATCAGCACGGCTGATGCTGCGATCATGAACCAGGAACGGCTGGAGAGCATGACGACACCGGAAAATGCCCAACCCGCAAGCAGGGTCAGGGTGCCGTACGCCATTGCGTGGAAGAACTTGTCGTATCCGAACAACACCATGTGGGGGTTGGGAGGCTTAGGGGTAAGAGAGAGCCATATAATAACCAGGACCCAGACCATGAGAACGATAAAACGGGGAAATATTCCGGTTTTCAGAAAGCTCACTCGCACCAGCTTACATCCCCCATCCCTTTTCTCAGGACTTCGGGGATATCGTCGATGAGGCTCACCACGGAACTGACCGAGGCCGTGAGCACCCCTCCGTCCACAACCAGGTCAAGCTGCTTTCCAAGTTCAAGCTCGACCAGCGACGGGTCTCCAATTGGTTCATCTCCGGTACGGTTGGCGCTGGTGGTTATGATGGGGTGGCCCAGCTGCCGGACCATGGACAGACAGATCCGGTTATCGGGTATTCGGATCCCTACCGTTTTCTGCTTGGTGACCAGAAGACCGGGCACAATGCCCGTGGCGGACAGCACAAAGGTATAGGGACCGGGCAACAGTCGTTTCATGACCTTGTACTGGTAATTGCTCACCTTGGCGTACCTGGCGATATCGGAGAGGTCGCTGCAGATGAAGGAAAAAGGCTTTTTCTTGTCGCGCTGCTTAATCGAATAAATGCGCTCTATTCCCCGTTTATTGAGGATGCTGCACCCTATACCGTAGGTGGTGTCCGTCGGGTAGGCGATGACTCCTCCCTTTTCGAGGATATCGACCACCTTTGTTATGAGCCGCGGCTGCGGGTTTTCGGTGTTTATCTCCATTAACATGGTTACTTCTTCCCGGTATGGCCGAAACCTCCCTCTCCCCTGGCGGTTTCACTCAGTTCGGGGACCTCCTGGAACTCAACCCTCGTAAATCTGCTGAACACCATCTGGGCAATTCTTTCCCCTGGCTTGAGGACAAAGGGTTCGGCGCCGTGGTTGATGACGATAACCCTGATTTCGCCGCGATAATCAGGGTCGATGGTACCGGGCGAATTCACCAGTGTTATACCGTGTCGAAGAGCCAGGCCGCTCCGCGGGCGTATCTGGGCCTCGAAGCCGTCCTGGAGCTCGATTGCGATACCGGTGGGGACCAGAGCCCTTTCCCCGGGGGCAAGGATCGTGTCTTCCGACAGGTCAGCGTAGAGATCCATGCCGGCCGAATGGGTAGTCATGTAGCAGGGGAGCGGGTTGGCGCCTTCTGTGCGTATACGCTTGATCCTGACGGAGAGGGTGTCGTTCATGGAGTTAGAGAGAGATGGAGTAAGGGGGAATTGATAGACTGCCCAGCTTTCCCAGAAGCTCCAACGTCAGGCAGTCGTCGCGAAACAGCTCATCCCCGAGGTCGATGAGATCGCTTGGAGTAACACGGTCAAGGCCGGCGATTATCTCGGCGATTGCAACCTGGCGACCGAAATAAATCTCGTTCTTTGCGAGCTTGGTCATCCTGTTGTCGGTGCTCTCCAGCGAAAGTAACAGGTTCCCTTTCAGGTGCTCTCTCGCCAACGCCAGTTCAGCATCCGTCACCGGTTCGGTTTTCAGCTCCTTTAACTGCTGAAGGATTATCTCGATGACCTCGAGAAGCCTGTCCTGTTTGGTGCCGGCGTAAACGACCATTGTGCCGGCATCGGAATGGGACATGACATAGGAATAGACCGAGTAGGCCAGCCCTTTGTCTTCCCGGACCTGCTGGAAGAGACGGGAACTGATGCTCCCTCCGAGAATGGTGTTGAGGACATAGCCGACATAGCGTTTCGTGCTGTCCTGCGGCAGCGCCCTGGTACCGAGGCAGAGATGAACCTGCTCGAGGTCCTTGTCTATGACCTCCACGTGCTTGCCGTGCCGGGGAAGCTGGCCGTCCTTGTCGTATTTCCCGGCAGGCACATCCACGAACAGGCTGGTCAGAAGTTCGACCAGTTCCGGGTGCGACACCTTGCCGGCGGCGGAGACAATGATCTCTTCAGCCCGGAACCTGTCCTTCATGGTCTCCAACAGGATCCCCCTGGAAAGCCTGCCGACACTCTCCTCCGTGCCTATGACAGACATGCCGAGCGGATGACTTTTCCAGAAGTTCCTGCAAAAAAGGTCGTGTATGTAGTTGTCGGGGTTGTCCATCAGCATGCGGATCTCCTGGATGACGACCTTCCGTTCCTTTTCGATCTCGGCGGGATCGAAAAGGGAATTCATGAAGATGTCAGACAAGAGCGCCACTGCCTTGGGCAGGGCTTCACTAAGCACCTTGGCGTAGCAACAGAGAAATTCCCGACAGGTGAAGGCATTGAGGACACCGCCAACGGAATCAATCTCGCGGGCGATGTCCAAGGCGTTACGGCTTGTGGTCCCCTTGAACAGCAGGTGTTCGATGAAGTGGGCGACTCCGTTGATTTCCTGATGGTCGTGGCGGGAACCGTTGGTTACCCATATGCCTATCGAGACGGAATGGGAATGGGGCATGGTTTCGCTGATGACCCTGATCCCATTGTTCAAAACCGATTTGGTGATCATGAACTAACTATACCCCTGAAAAAGCCAAATTCCACTGCGCAGCCCCGCAGGGAGGGAGTCACTCCGGGAGGGTTGCGCCGAGCGCTTCCTTGCGGGAGAGCTTGATCTTGCCCTGTTTGTCGATCCCGATGCATTTCACCAGGACCTTGTCCCCTTCACGAAGCACGTCGCTGACGTTCTTCACCCGCTCGGTATCCAGCTCGGAGATGTGAACCAGGCCGTCAGTGCCGGGGAATATCTCCACGAACGCGCCGAAATCCATCACCTTCTTCACGGTGCCCATGTACAGCTTACCTTCCTCCGCCTCGGCAGTGAGGTCGCGAATCATCTTGATGGCCTTTTCGCAGGCGGCCATATCGGCACTGGCGATATTGATTTTGCCGGTGTCCTCGATATCGATGGTGACCCCGGTCGCCTCGGTGATGCCGCGGATGTTTTTCCCGCCGGAACCGATGACGTCGCGGATCTTGTCGGTTTTCACGTAAATGGTGGTGATGCGGGGGGCATAGGGTGACAGCTCCTGCCGGGGCTTATCGATAGCCTCGGCCATCCTGTCGAGTATATGGAGCCTCCCTTCCCGTGCCTGCTCCAATGCCCTCTGCATGATGTCGCGGGTGACACCGGTAATCTTGATGTCCATCTGGAGGGCGGTAACGCCTTCGGCGGTTCCGGCAACCTTGAAATCCATATCGCCAAGATGGTCTTCATCACCGAGGATATCCGACAGGATGGTGACGTCGTCTCCCTCCTTGATGAGGCCCATGGCTATGCCGGCCACCGGAGCCTTGATGGGGATGCCGGCATCCATCATGGCAAGCGAGCCTCCGCATACCGTAGCCATGGAGGAAGAGCCGTTGCTTTCAAGAATCTCGGAAACGATCCTGGTGGTGTAGGGAAAGTCGTCAAAGCTGGGCATGACCTTATCGAGCGCCCGCTCGGCGAGCGCGCCATGGCCGATCTCCCGGCGGCCCGGGGCCAGACGCATGCTGGTTTCACCCACCGAATAGGGGGGGAAGTTGTAGTGCAGCAGGAAGCGCTTCTTGGACTCGCCGAACAGCGAATCAATCCTCTGTTCGTCAATGGACGTCCCAAGGGTCGCGGTAACCAGGGCCTGGGTTTCCCCCCTCGTGAAAAGAGCGGAACCGTGGGCACGCGGCAGGAGTCCGACCTCCGGGGTGATGGCACGTATCGTGCGGGTGTCGCGGCCGTCGATTCGCTCACCGTCCTTCACTATGTGCTCCCTGACCAGTTTGTATTCCAGGTCCCCCAGGAAGCCGGCGATTTCGGTCTCGCGGCCCTCGTATTCCGGCTGGAGCGCGGCAACGACCTCCTCTTCTACTGCAGAGAGGGCACCTTTCCGTTCCGTCTTTGCCTTGATCCGCACGGCATCTTTTATCTTTGCGTAGGCCAGTTCGGTAACTTTTCCATTCAGGACTTCATCCACTTCGGGAGCGGCAACCTCACGTTTCGGAACGCCGGCCAGCTCGCGAAGCTCCGTTTGGGCAGCCAGAGCCGACTGCATGGCCTCATGACCGAAGAAAATCGCATCCAGCATGTCCTGCTCCGACACGAACCTGGCGCCCCCCTCAACCATGATCACCGCGTCCCTGCTGCCGGCAACCACGATATCGATGTCGCTCCGCTCCAGCTCGGCCGCGGAAGGATTGCAGACAAAAGCGCCGTCGACCCTGCCGACCCTGACCCCGGCGATGGGGCCCAGGAAGGGGATGTCGGAGACCTCCAGTGCGGCCGATGCCCCGATAATGGAGAGGGTTCCGGGATCGTTGTCGCAGTCCGCCGAGACAACCGTTGCCATAATCTGGGTTTCATTCAGAAAGGTTTCCGGAAAGAGGGGACGAATCGGCCGGTCAATCAGGCGGCAGGTCAGAGTCTCGGACTCGGAAGGCCGCCCTTCCCTCTTGAAAAACCCGCCGGGTATCTTCCCCCCCGCATAGGTCTTTTCCTGGTAATTGACCGTGAGCGGAAAGAAGTCCTGACCCTCCCTGACCGCCTTGGCCGCAACCGCCGTCACCAGCACCACCGTATCTCCTGATCTGACCAGGACAGCACCGTTGGCCTGCTTGGCCATCCATCCCGTTTCGATGGTTATCGTCTTCCCATGTATATCCGCCTGTACCGTATGTTTCTTCATCTTGTCTGGCCTCCTGACCATGTTGTCTGTTGGGGCCGTCGATAAAGTCACTAAGGTCGCCGTTCGCGGCGAAACTTTAGTAATTTTACCCGCGCCCCCAACAAAAAAACGAACGGGCGTAACGCCCGTCCTGAAAAAAAGAAAGGCAATATATCTCCGAACTTCAAGAGATATACTGCCTTTTCCTATCTCCTGATACCCAACTTCTCTATGATTGCCCGGTACCTGTCGACGTCCTTGAGCTTCAGGTAATCGAGCAGCCGCCTTCTCTGGCCGACTATCTTCAGCAGACCGCGCCTGCTGTGATGATCCTTCTTGTGCACCTTGAAATGTTCGGTCAAATACGTGATCCTCTCGGTGAGAATCGCTATCTGCACTTCAGGAGAACCAGTATCATTCTCATGACGTTTATGACTCTTGATAATCTCCTGTTTTTTTTCAGTCACCAGCATTCCGATACACCCCCCTTCAGGTTAAAAATCGTATCTATTGTTGTACTATCCAGTCTATGCGGCGAAGGCTCTCTTTTCTATCACAAACACCCTTCTTTGTAAAGGAAAACCTAGGAGAAAACCCTTAAAAGACGAATGGTTTTCTCCGGATCCGAAGCGTCCTGGGCAATGTTCTCCGCCACCGCCGCAAGCCTTCCTCCGATGGAAAGCCTTACCTTTTCACCGGGGTGGAGACATTGCATGGAATCCCCCAGGAAATCTTCTCCAGCCGGACTTCTTCCGTTTGAGACCTTTTTCGCCCCGTCCGCGGTGAGCCGCAGGTCCCTGAGATGCGACAGTGCCTGGCAGGGCGTTATCAGGATAGAGGGAATCCTCCCCCCTGAATGGAGTTCCTGCAGGCGCTCCGGCGAAATGGCCTGGCTCTCGTTGAACGGCCCGCTTCTGAGCCTCCGCAGAGAGGTCAGGTGTGCCCCACAACCGAGCAGTTCTCCCAGGTCGGCGGCCAGGGTCCGCACATAGGTGCCCCGGGAGCAGACCACACGGAAGGTAACGAGCGGCGACTCCACCTCATCGATGGAGATGGAATGCACCGTAATCTCCCTGGCCACCCTGTCTACCTCCTCACCCCTTCTGGCACGCATGTATAGGGGAACCCCGTTCTGCTTCACGGCTGAATACATGGGTGGGAGCTGGGAGATCGTCCCGGTGAAGCGGCTGAAAGCCTCCTGCAGCATGGCGCCGGTTATCCCCGCACATCCCCGGACGCTGACAACCCTGCCGGTCGCATCCTGTGTGTCGGTGGCCGTACCGAGACACATGACCGCCCGGTATTCCTTGAGAGACTCGTCGAGATAGGGGATGGCCTTGGTAGCCTCACCCACAGCCACGGGCAGAACGCCGGTTGCAAAGGGATCGAGGGTTCCGGTGTGCCCGGCCTTCTTTTCTCCGAGGATTCGGCGGACAGCCGCAACCACACCGTGGGAGGTGGGCCCCGCCGGCTTGTCGATGACTACAAAACCGTGCATCACGGCTAGAACGACCCCTCCAGGTAGGAGAACACATTTTTCCTGACCTCTTCCAGGGGGCCGAACACCGTACAGCCGGCCGCGTTGTGATGGCCGCCTCCACTGAAAGCCGCGGCCAGGGCGGAAACGTTCACCTTCCCCTTGGAGCGGAACCCGACCTTGAACACCTCGTGCTTTACTTCCCGGAAGAGCACTGCCACCTCAACGCCGCGGATGGAGCGAGGATAGTTGATGAAACCGTCGGTATATTCGGCAGTTGTCCCGGTCTTTGCATACATGTCCAGGGTGACGGTCACCGAGGCAAAATCACCCTTTTCCGATACGGTGAGGGTAGAGAGCACCAGGGCCAGGAGCTCGAGCCGCTTGCGCGGCTGGCTTTCGTAGAGCTTTTCAGCCACCAGCCAGGGATTGATGCCGAGCTCGACCAGTTCACCGGATATCCGGAAAGCCTCAGGATCAGCATTGGAATAGCGGAACGAGCCGGTATCGGTGACGATGGCGGTATATATGCAGAGCGCGACATTGTAGTCGATTGGGTGTCCGGCCTCCTTGATTATCCGATAGATGATGGCGCCGGTGGCCGATGCGCCGGGATCGATCAGGTTGAGAGCGCCGAACTGCTCTCCGTAGGGATGGTGATCTATATTGATGACCTTGCCGAACCTGCCGAAGGAGCATATCTCCTCGCCGGCGCGCTGCAGCGTTCCGGCATCCAGGACGAAACAGACGTCGTAAGGCCGATCAGGGACGGCATAGACCACGGAATCCGCCAGGGGAAGAAAACGGTAGTTTTCGGGCAGGGGATCGCAATAGTATATGGTCACCTCTTTGCCCAACGCCAGCAGGAAAGACGCCAGCGCCATGGTGGAGCCGACCGCGTCGCCGTCCGGACACTCATGGGTCGTGACCAGGAAAGAATTGCCGGACTCGATTTCAGTTAGAATTTTCCGTATCATCACCGGGTTCCATGGTTTTTATCTCTTCCAGCAGCGAGTCGATGCGGCGGCCGTAATCCTGTGAAACGTCATACCTGAAGGTGATATCAGGAACATAGCGCATGCGGAGATTTTTCCCCAACTCCTTGCGGATAAAGCCGCGCGCGCTGTTCAGGCCCTTTTCGGTGGACTTTTTCTCCGTGTCATCGCCGACCACGGAGAAGTAGACCGTGGCCAGATGGAGATCATCGCTGACCTTCACACCGGTTATGGTGGTAAATCCGATGCGCGGGTCCTTGACCCCCTTGATGAGGAGTCCTGAGATCAGCTCGTGTATGGTCTCGGCAATCTTGTCTGCTCGTTTTATGGTCATTCGGGCTTTCCGTGATTACAGTGTAGCGGCTATCTTTTCCATTTCAAAGGACTCGATGATGTCGCCGGTTTTGATGTCGTTATAGTTCTCCAGCGAGATGCCGCATTCGTAGCCGGAGGCAACCTCCCTGACGTCGTCCTTGAAACGCCGCAGACTGGCCATTTTTCCTTCGTAGATGACAATGTTGTCGCGCAGCAGGCGCACCTGGGAGTTGCGCATCATCTTGCCGTCCAGGACGTAGCATCCCGCCACGTTGCCGTGCTTCGGGACCGAGAACACCTCCCGTATCTCGGCGCGGCCGAGGAATTTTTCCTTTAAGGTCGGCTCAAGCAAGCCTTCCATCGCCTTCTTGATGTTGTCCACCGCATCATAGATGATGTTGTAGAGACGGATGTCCACGCCTTCCTTCTCCGCCAGCGCCTGGGCCTTGACCTCTGGCCGTACGTTGAAACCGAGCACAATGGCGTTGCTGGCCGTTGCCAGGTTGACGTCGGTCTCGGTGATGGCGCCAACGGACGCGTTGATTACGCGGAGACGTATGGCATCGGTGGAAAGTTTGCGGAGCGACTCCGAAACGGCCTCCACCGAACCCTGCACATCACCCTTCACCACCACGTTGAGCTCCTTGACCTCTCCCTTCTGGATCTTTTCGTACAACTGCTCCAGGGAGAGCTTGCTGCTCTTGGCAAGCTCGGTTTCGCGCACTTTCTGCTGCCTGATCAGAGCGATCTCCTTGGCCTGGCGCTCGTCGGAGAGCACTACAAAACCGTCGCCCGCCTCGGGAACTCCGGTGAGCCCGATGACCTCGACCGGCATGGATGGACCGGCCACGGCCACCTTGTCCCCTCGGTCGCTCTGCATGGCGCGGACCCTGCCGAAGTGAACGCCGGAGACGAAGTAGTCACCCACCTTGAGGGTCCCTTCCTGGACCAGGACGGTGGCAACGGGACCGCGTCCCCTGTCCAGCTTCGCTTCGATAATGGTGCCTCGCGCCGGCTTGTGCGGATTTGCCTTGAGCTCAAGTACGTCGGCCTGGAGCAGGACCATCTCCAGCAGCTCTTCGAGGTTGATGTGCTTCTTGGCAGATACTTCAACGAACATGGTGTCCCCACCCCACTCCTCGGAAACCAGTCCGAACTCCATCAGCTCCTGCTTCACCCGTTCGGGCTTGGCCTCTGGCTTGTCGATCTTGTTGACCGCGACGATGATGGGAACCCCCGCGGCCTTGGAATGGTTCACCGCTTCCCTGGTCTGCGGCATGACGCCGTCATCGGCCGCAACCACCAGGATGACGATGTCGGTAACCTTGGCGCCGCGGGCCCGCATGGCGGTGAACGCTTCGTGGCCCGGGGTGTCCAGGAAAGTGATCTTTCTGCCGTTCAATTCCACGTCGTACGCGCCGATATGCTGGGTGATGCCGCCGGCTTCTCCGGCAATCACGTTGGTGGCGCGTATTGCGTCCAGCAGCGACGTCTTGCCGTGGTCAACGTGGCCCATGATGGTGACAACGGGGGGCCGCTTGATCAGGTCCTCTTCCTTGTCGGGCACGGCCTCGAGCATTTCGTCCAGGTCCACCGCCACGTTTTCCACCTCGTAGCCGAAATCGGTTGCGATTATGCTGGCGGTTTCGAAGTCCAGGGGGTGGTTGATGGTGGCCATGAGCCCCATCTTCATCAAGGCGCGGATCAGATCGTTGGCCTTGGCTCCCATCCTTTTGGCCATTTCGCCTACGGTGATGCTCTCGGAAATCTTGATGATCCTCTTGATCGCCTTGGGGACCGTAATCTCGGTCTTTCTGCTCTCGGGTCCCCGGTCCCTCTCCTTCTTTTTCCCTTTGCCCTGACGGAGCGACGGTTCGAAGACCCTTTCGCGCTTCTCGATTATCTCTACCTTCTTGAAGGCATCTTTTTTCTTGCCCGCGGTCGAAGGCGCTTTCTTGCCGGCCCGCTCCATCTCGGGCTGGGCGATCTCCTTCCCCTTGCGACCCTTGCGGTTGCCCTCCGCCGACCCGGGGGCCTCCTGGGGCGCGGGGTGGGCGGCTCTTTCCGGCGCTGGCTGAACCTGCCTGGCCTGGGGCTGACGCTCTGCCGGTCTGGACGGTCTCTGCTGGGGCAACGGTATCTCAACCCGGCCGATGATGCGCGCCCGGCCCGGCACGTGCTTCTCCGGCTCCGGTTTGGATTCAGGTTTCGGCTCCGGCTTGGACTTTTCCACGGGAACGGGTTTCTCTGCGGAGGCGGGCTTTTCGGCCTCGGGAGGGGCAACCGCGACCGGTTCTTCAGGGACCTTTTTCTCGCCCCGCTTTTCCTCGGCTTTCTCCTCCGCCGCCGCCGGCTGGGGGGCTGCCACGGGCTCCTCGGGTTTCGCCGCCACGGGCTCCTCCACATGCTTGGGACGGCGGCGGATAAGGGTCGGCTTGACCCGCACTTCTTCCTGAGAGGTTTCCTTCGACGCTGGCGACAAAGGGATCAGTTTCTTGATGTCCTCCTCATCGACGACTGCCATGTGACTGCTGACCTCCACCCCGACGGCCTTGAATCGCGCGATAAGTTCTTTATTATCGATTCCCATTTTCTGCGCCAACTCATGTATGCGGGTCTTGTTCATATAGTACATCCCTCCCCTCTCAAGAAGTTCCCGTATCTTTCAATTTCCATTGTAAGCTTATCCACAAAACCGTCTCCACGCACCGCGACCACGCTCCTCAGACCCTTTCCCAGCAGCTCACCGTAACGTTCCTTGTCGAAGAGGGTCACACATGCCACATTATTCAGTTCGGCCAGGGTTCGAATCCTCTGCCCGATATCCTCGGAAATGTCGGAGGCGAGAAAAACGATCCTCTTGACCGGGGACATCTTCCTGAGGAAACCCGCCACCTGGTCACTGCCGGAAACGACCTTCCCCGCCTTGTTGGCCAGAGCCAGGTAGGATGCTATCCGCTCCTCCATGCAACGGAGGATTCGTTCGCGCAACTCACCGGCATCCGCGCCGGCCACCTCTATCCTGAACGCACGAGGGAACTGCTTTCTTTCGCATGCCTTACGTATGCATGAATAGCTGAGGCAGGTATAGGCGCCCCGCCCGGGAAGCTTGTGCATCAAGTCAGGCGTCAGGATGCCGTCCGGAGACAGCACGAAACGGAGCAGATCAGGCTGTTCCCTGTTTTCGCGGCACCCTATGCAGGTTCTTCGGGGGACTGCCTTTGCCATGGGTTACTCTTCCGGGGTTTCACCGTCTGTTTCCGTCAGCTCCGGGGCATTTTCCGAAACGGCATCTTCCGTATCGGCATCCTCTTGCGCCGTTTCGTCGAGCGTCCCGTCAAATGAGGAATACTGCAGCATCTCGGCCTCGGCCGCCCTGGATTCGCTCTTTATGTCTATTCTCCATCCGGTCAGCCGTGCGGCGAGACGCACGTTCTGGCCCCGCTTGCCGATGGCAAGCGACAGCTGGTCATCGGCTACCACTATTTCCATAGACCTGTTGTCGTCATCGATGTAGAGCCTGGAAACGACCGCCGGCGCAAGCGCGTTGCAGGCAAACCTGGCGATGTCTTCGGACCAGGAAATGATGTCGATCTTTTCTCCGCGCAGCTCTGAAACCACGTTCTGGACCCTGGCGCCGCGCATCCCCACGCAGGCACCGACCGGATCCACATTGCCGTCATGGGAGTAGACGGCGATCTTGGAACGGCTCCCCGGTTCCCTTACGACGCCTTTTATTTCGACAATCCCCTCGCCGATCTCGGGCACCTCAGCCTCGAAGAGCTTGGCGAGGACCACGGGATTCACCCGCGACAATATTATCTGCGGCCCCTTGCCGGTCATCTCTATCTTGGTAATCAGCGCCTTGATCCTGTCACCCTGACGATAAACCTCCCGCGGCGCCTGTTCGTTCTGGGGGAGGACGGCTTCAGCCCTTCCCAGATCAACCACCAGGTCACCCCTTTCGTAGCGGCGAACGATACCGTTCACCAGTTCGCCCTTGCGCTCGATGAATTCGTTGAATATGGTTTCACGCTCGGCTTCCCGGACCTTCTGTATAATTACCTGTTTCGCGGTCTGGGCGGCTATGCGGGTGAAGTCGCTTGCATCCATCTTCATGCCCAGCGAATCCCCTATCTCCACATCAGGGTCGACCTCCCTGGCTTCTTCCAGGTCTATTTCCTTGTAGGAGTCCTGAACCTCGTCAACCACCGTGACGAACTCGAAGAGCTCTACCTCCCCTATTTCCTCGTTGTAATGGGCTTCCAGATCGCGCGTGTTCCGGTATTTCCTGTTGGCCGCGGAGAGAACCGCCTGCTCGAGGGCCTCAAGCACAATCCTCTTGTCGATCCCCTTCTCCTTGACGATCTGGTCGATGGTATTTTTAAGGTTAAAGGTAGTATCCACTTCCGAATCTCCTCAAAAAATGTAGTGTGAAGCGTTCCCGGCCGGTTGCGGGACGGTCCGTTGCCTGTCAGGGGCTGATGCTCAGATCTCGAACTCGAGATTGGCCTTGGCCACGCACTCCAGCGGGATCGCGGCCGTCTGCCCCTCCCTGAGCCTCAACCGGACCAGGTCGCCGTCCAGCCGGACGAGCTCACCGAGAAAGGTCTTGCGCCTGTTGCCCGCATCATCCGCGAAAGGCTCGAATGTCCTGATCTTTACGAGCCTCCCGCAATACCGCTCATAATCCGCCCTGGACTTCAGGGGCCGGTTCAGTCCGGGGGAGGAAACCTCCAGGGTATACCTCCCCGGCACGATGTCCTCGATATCGAGCACGGCGGACAATTCCCTGCTCACCGCCGCGCAGTCGTCCAGGGAAACGCCCCCCTCCCTGTCAATGTAGAGGCGAAGCATCATCTGCCTCCCCTCCCGCTTGTATTCGAGCTCCACGAACTCCATACCGAGAGACTCGGCCAAGGGCCGCGCTATCTCTTCAACACGTCTCGTTACATCGGTAAATGACATTTGATTTTCCGCTTAAAACAAAAAAAGCGAGCCGCAGGAGCTCACTTTTTAAGTGAACGTTTAGTTGTGGTTTCTTTCTACCATGCGGCTATTGGAAAATGCAAGCATTTTTTTAATCTTTCATTACCCCTCTCTCCGCCGCGTATCGCGGCCTCGCGCCTCGTTCGGATCCCCGCTATGAAGAAGATTGACAGACTTGGCCGGACGGTGTATGAAGAGAGCCTCTTCCCGCTGAAACAACAACCTGAGCATGAAAGGCTTTCGCATGATAACAATCGATTTTGACAAGATGGGCGGACTGGTACCCGCCATCATCCAGGACTACGAGACCGGAGAGGTTCTGATGCTCGCCTTTATGGACAGAAAGACCCTGGATCTGACCCTGGAAACCGGGAAGACATGGTTCTTCAGCCGCAGCAGGAACAAATACTGGATGAAGGGGGAGCAGTCAGGCAACGTGCAGGAAGTGATGGAAGTATACACCGACTGCGACGCCGACGCGATCCTGATCAAGGTGAAAC
Organism: Geobacteraceae bacterium; assembly: GCA_029975275.1. Lineage (GTDB taxonomy): Bacteria > Desulfobacterota > Desulfuromonadia > Geobacterales > Geobacteraceae > RPRC01. The sequence continues at coordinate 25,819 of JARKPN010000101.1, forward strand.
AGCACGGCGGCGCAGCCTGCCATACCGGCAACAGGAGCTGCTTTTACGTCAAGCGCGAAGGCGGCCAGTGGGTGGAGCACTCCAATCCCTTATTCAATCCCGACGAGGTATATAAGAAATGAGCAACCTTCTCAAGTTCGGCATCCCCAAGGGGAGCCTGGAAAGCGCCACGGTCGAGCTGTTCCGCAAGGCCGGCTGGAACATCACCCTCTCTTCCCGGAGCTATTTCCCGTCCATCGACGACGACGAGATGAAATGCAATCTCATCCGGACCCAGGAAATGAGCAAGTACGTGGAAAAAGGGACCATCGACGTCGGGATCGCCGGACGCGACTGGGTAATGGAAAACGATTCCGAGGTAGTGACGGTCTGCGACCTGGTCTATTCCAAGGTATCCCGGCGACCGGCGCAATGGGTCCTGGTGGTCACCCAGGACTCCCCCGTCAGGAGCTCGGCCGATCTGGCCGGGAAGACGATCTCGACGGAACTGGTGGGCTTTACCAAGCGCTATTTCGCAGAGCGGAACATACCGGTCACGGTGGAATTCTCCTGGGGCGCCACCGAGGCCAAGGTGGTCGAGGGGCTGTGCGACGCCATCGTGGAGGTGACCGAAACCGGCTCCACCATCCGGGCCAACGGCCTGCGCATCGTGGAGACCCTGATGACCTCCAACCCTGTCATCATCGCCAACAAATCGTCCTGGGAAGACCCCTGGAAACGGGAGAAGATCAACCAGATAGCCACCCTGCTCCAGTCGGCCCTGAGCGCAGAGAACATGGTCGGCCTCAAGATGAACGCGCCCAAGGTTCGCATCGACGACATCATCAAGGTGCTTCCGAGCCTCAACTTTCCGACCGTCTCCAACCTGTACAACGCCGAGTGGGTCTCCATCGAGAGCGTGCTCAACGAGAAGGACGTGCGCCGGATCATCCCCGAGCTGCTGAAAACGGGCGCCGAAGGGATCATAGAGTACCCCCTGAACAAAATCATCTGACGCCGGCGTTCACGTCAGAAGCTTCTTTCGGTTTACGTGAAAACCCAGTCTGCCGTTTCAACCGTAATAACTTTAACCGGAGGGGGGTGACCACTCCTCACCTTTCCATTCCTTCCCTCCGGACCGCTTCACTACATGCCCGTACGCTTCCGCCACGCAGCGACCTCGTTAACAGTTCATCCTTTTCATGTACCTCCACCACATCACCTGAGACTTCACCGAACTACCCGTCGAGCCTTAATATTGCGTTAAGTTTCAGCCGCTACTATACCGTTCATGCTTTAAGTCTTCCGGAACCTTCACGGAAAGGAGTAGAGAAATGAACGAAAATGCGGTCGGAATCACCGCGCATTCCGCAGTACGCGTTACAGATGGCACCGGTACACCCGTAACGACAGCGGATACCGGAAACCTGACGGTAAAAACGAAAAAGACTGGTAGCATGTGCTCGATATCGGATGCGTTCGCGTTCAGAAACAGAGGGCGGATAGGCTTATGGCTGATTGGACCCCTCATTGTCGCCATTCTTTTCAGCCGCCCCCTGGTGGCGGAGAACTCGCTGCTCGGCATCCTCATGAATTTCTCCGCCTGGGTCATGTTTTGCCTTTACGCGACCATCAGGATCTGGGCCACTCTTTTCATTGGATCACGTAAGGACAGCACCCTGCAACAGGATGGGCCATACTCAATAACCCGAAATCCGCTCTATTTCGGCACATTTTGCTTTGCACTCTCCGCTGTGCTATTATGCAAGAGCATTACCCTTGCGGTTGTAATGCTGGCAGGTTTCTTGTTCTATTCACGTTTCGTCATCCGGGCGGAAGAGCGTTTCCTGGCGGGAAGGTACGGATCGGAATTCTTCAAGTACCGTGAACAAACTCCCCGCTTCATTCCCTCTTTTTCCTCCTTCCATTCCCCGCCCTCCGTGTCCGTCAGCCTGCGGGATCTCGCATCTGAAACGAGACGCATCTGGATAGCGCTGTCTTTTCCGGTCGTGCTCCAGATAGCGATGCATTTGAGGATGTCGGCCGCATGGCCCCACTGGTTCAGGATACCGTAATGGAGGCTGTAAATCTGCTTTCATCATGTCCACCATTGACAGAGAAATGCGTCGGGTGAATTGCTATGCGTATTCTGCTGGTAGAAGATGATTCCATGCTCGGCGATGCTCTCTGCCGTTCCCTGACCCAGGATGGTTTTGTCGTTGATTGGGCGCAGAATGCGGAAGATGCCGAACTGTCGCTGTCAAGCGTGGTTTACGGCCTGGTCCTTCTTGACCTCGGCCTTCCGGACAAGGAAGGCCTCGAATTTCTCTCGGATCAGCGCTCCGCTGCCAATCCGATTCCGATCATTATACTGACGGCCCGCGACGCCGTCGTTGACCGTATCGCCGGGCTCGACACCGGCGCGGACGACTATTTGGTAAAGCCTTTCGATCCTGACGAGCTTTCGGCGCGGATCCGGGCTCTGCAAAGGAGACAGGCAGGTCGATTCTCCCCCTTGATCGAGCATGGATCACTGGTCATTAACCCGGCTATCCGCGAAGTGTATCGGAATGGAGAACGAATCTGGCTGACAGCAAAGGAATACGCACTGCTTGCAGCCCTGATTGAGCGGCCCGGTACCCTTCTCTCGAAGGCGTCGATCGAGGAGCGCCTTTACGGCTGGGGTGACGAGGTCGAGAGCAATGCGGTAGAGGTCCACATACATAACCTGAGAAAAAAGCTGGGCCACGGAATCATCCGGACCGTTCGCGGCGTGGGTTACATAATCGAGGAGCCCTCATGAACTCCATCGGCAGGCGTCTGCAGACTCTCCTGCTCGGCGGTTTCCTGTTCGTAGGCATCCTTGCCTGCGCAGCCGTCTACCTCATTGCCCGAGACGAGTTTGACGAACTCTTCGATTATCAGCTCGTGCAGGTGGCGAACGCACTTTTCCGGCAGGGGGTCGTGCCGCTTCCGTCATCCATCAGCCACGAAGACGAGGCAAAACTCGTTGTCAGCGTCTGGAAAGACGGGAAGCTGGTCTATGCCGACCCCCCAGGGATACGCCTCCACCCCCCCCGTGGAGCCGGGTTCCTCGACCTGCCTGTGGGGGGAAGCACCTGGCGGGCATTCGTGCTTCGGACAGATGATAGGATCATTCAGGTGTCCCAGCCGATCGCGGCGAGAAGAGATATCAGTTTCAACTTTTCCGTCCATGCGGTGACACCGCTTCTGGTGGCGTTTCCGATCTTCGCGTTCTTTATCTGGCTATCGGTCAGGATCGGCATGAGCCCCCTGAATCGGATTGCCGAAGATGTCGGACGCCGTTCCCCATCCCAGTTGAAGCCGCTCCCCATCGACGGCCTTCCTTCCGAGATCCTTCCCCTGGCAACGCATCTCAACTATTTCATGGCGCGGCTGTCCGACGCACTGGAACGGCAGAAACGTTTCGTGGCCGATGCGGCCCACGAGCTCCGGACACCCTTGGCCGTCATTGCGCTTCAACTCAGGATACTGGAGCGAAGCACCGGCGAGGATAAGAGCGGCGAGGCAATCGATCGTCTCCGGGACGGAATCAGACGAGCCGCCCACATGGTGGCACAGCTCCTCGTTCTCGCGAGGCTCGAGCCTGAGTCCCCCAAGGCATTCTCAAAGCTCAGGCTGGACATTGCCTCGGGCGAAGTCGTTGCTGAGCATGCCCGCATCGCGGAACAGAGGGGGGTGGATCTGGGGATGATCGAGGGAGAACCGGTGACCGTTGTCGGAGAGGTCGAGTCGCTGAGGGCAATGATCGCGAACCTCGTCGACAACGCCGTCAGATATACCAAGGCGGGAGGCGCTGTCGACGTCAGGGTTGGCCGTTCCGATGCCGGGGCCTTTGTCGAAGTCGTCGACAACGGTCCCGGCATCCCCCCGGGCGAGCGCGAACGCGTATTCGAGCGGTTTTACCGGTGTACGCGCTCCGGTGAAAGCGGTAGCGGTCTCGGCCTCGCCATCGTAAAGTCCGCGGTTGAACGCCACGGCGGTACCATCACGCTTGACCAAGGTCCAGACGGCAAAGGCTTGCGCGTAGTGGTGCAACTTCCAGCATTACCGGCCGTTATCGAAGATCGGACAGGTTCCTTTCCCCCGACCTGACGCCTGACCCGCATATTCCGTTGCACCTCCATTCGTCAACCACAAACATAATTTAGGTTGACAAATCTTTCAGCTCCGTGTTACCCAGACAGCCGGAGGATTACGCACCATGACACTTCTTCAGGAGTTAACCGGCAGGATACTGGCGGGAGGGACGGTGACGATCGGGGAGGCCCTCTCGTTATCCACCCTTTCAGGATCCGATCTTTTTGATCTCTTTACGTCAGCGCACCGGGTCAAGGAGCACTACCTGGGCAAACGGGTCCGCCTCTGCTCCATCATAAACGCCAAGTCGGGCCGCTGCGCCGAGGATTGCGCCTTCTGCGCCCAATCGGCCCATCACCGGACCGATGCCCCGGTCCATCCGCTCGTCGACGAAGCGCGTATTGTCGAGGCGGCACGCAGCGCGGAGCTGGCTGGTTCCGGCTGCTTCGGCATCGTGACCAGCGGCACTGCCATCCGGGGCAACGACGAGCTGGAACGTATCTGCGCCGCACTCGGAACCATCCGTGACCGACTGGACATCTCCCCGTCCTGCTCGCTGGGACTGCTGGACCTGGAGACTGCGCGTCGCCTCAAGGAAGCGGGGGCGGTCACCTACCACCACAACCTGGAGACGGCGCGGTCGTTTTTCCCGAACATCTGCACCACCCACGACTACGAAGAGGACGTGGCCACGGTGAGGAACGCGAAAGGGGCCGGTCTCAGGGTGTGCTGCGGCGGCATCTTCGGCATGGGCGAGACGGTCGGGCAGCGGATCGAGCTCGCCTTCACCCTTCAGGAACTGGACGTGGACTCGGTTCCCCTCAACTTCCTCAACCCCATCCCCGGAACGAGACTTGCGGAGGCCGACTTCATAACCCCCATGGAATGCCTCCGGACCATCGCCCTGTTCCGCCTGATCCTTCCCACGAAGAATATATCCATCTGCGGCGGCCGGGAAAGGAACCTCCGCGACCTCCAGTCATGGATGTTCCTGGCCGGCGCCAGCGGCACCATGATCGGGAACTACCTTACCACCAGCGGCCGGGACGAGGCCCAGGATCGGCAGATGCTGAAGGACCTGGATCTCGACATCGAAGCCGGCGGCTGCTGAGCCGGGAGGGCACGGAAAAGCATGCGACCCAAAGGAATATTCGTGACAGGGACCGACACCGGCGTCGGCAAGACCATTGTTGCCGCCGCAGTCGCCTGTTATCTCAAGGGCAAGGGAGTTTATGTGGGCGTGCTGAAGCCGGTCACCAGCGGCGGTGTGGAGCGTGCCGGTATCCTCGTATCCGAGGATGCCGAGTTGCTGAAGCAGGCTTCAGGCTGCGCCTCGCCGGATGACGACATCGCACCGTACGTCCTGCGGCGGCCCATAGCTCCCTCGGAGGCGGCCCGTCATGACGGCGTGACGGTCAGGTACGAGAGGATAAAAGAGGCGTTCGACCGGCTTTCGACGCGGCACGGCTTCCTGATCGTGGAGGGCGCCGGGGGGCTGCTGGTTCCCCTTGCCGAGGACCTCATGACGGCGGACCTGGCGAGACGGCTCCAACTGCCGCTGCTCATCGTGGCCCGGCCCGATCTGGGGACCGTCAACCATACCCTCTTGACCTGTGAATGCGCCCGCTCCCGTGGCATCGGGATACTGGGCATCGTCATCAACGGCCAGCCGGAACAGCCGGGCGAGGCGGAGTCGTATGCACCCCGGATCATCGAGCGGCTTTCGGGGGTTCCCGTGCTGGACGTGCTGCCACGCAGTTCCGGTACGGATCAGAAACGGATTGTGGAAAGGCTTGCGGATTGCCTTGATGGTGGACCACTGGCCGCGGTAATTCAGAGCTTACTTATGAACAAGCTCTAAATGGAGGAACAAGTGAAACAGCCTGATACGGAAACGCTCCGACGCTACGACCTGGAACACGTCTGGCACCCCTTTACCCAGATGAAGGACTGGGAGGCGGAAGACCCCATCGTCATTGAACGGGGCCAAGGGTCGTACCTCATCGACAGCGAGGGTAACCGCTACCTGGACGGCGTTGCCTCAGTCTGGACCAACGTGCACGGACACTGTCGTCCCGAGATCAACCTGGCGCTCAAGGAGCAACTGGACCGGCTTGATCATTCAACCCTGCTGGGCCTGACCAACGACCGTGCCGCAATCCTCGCCCGGCGGCTGGCAGAGATAACCCCTCCCGGACTGGACAAGGTGTTCTACTCCGACAACGGCTCGACCGCGGTGGAGATCGCCATCAAGATGGCCTTCCAGTACCACCGGCACCGCAGCGGGGCCGACAGCGGAAAGACCCGGTTCATCACCTTCCGAAACGCCTACCACGGCGACACCATAGGCGCGGTCAGCGTCGGCGGCATCGACCTGTTCCACGGAGTGTTCCGCCCGCTCCTGTTTCCGACCATCCAGGCCCCCTCCCCCTACTGCTACCGCTGCGAGCTGGGCGGGAGCGGCGACGCGGGATGCGAACGCCGCTGTCTCAAGGAGCTGGAACGCCTCATGAAAACCCATGCGGACGAGACCGCCGGCCTGGTCATCGAGCCCCTTGTGCAGTGTGCCGGGGGGATGATCGTCCAGCCGCCCGGTTTCGTGAAAAAGGTCAGGGAGCTGTGCGACCGCTACGGCATCCTGATGATCGCCGACGAGGTGGCGGTGGGCTTCGGCAGGACCAGTGCCATGTTCGCCTGCGAAAAGGAAGGGGTGACTCCGGATCTGATGGCCCTCTCCAAGGGGCTTACCGCCGGCTATCTGCCGCTGGCCGCCACCTTGGCCACCCGGGAGATCTACGACGCCTTCCTCGGCGACTACGGCGAGATGAAAACCTTTTTCCACGGCCATACCTTCACCGGCAACCCCGTAGCCTGCACGGCCGCCCTGGCCAGCCTAGACCTGTTCGAGAAAGACCGCCTGCTGGAGAGCCTCGGCGGGAAGATTGCCTATCTGGAGGAGAGATTCCGCGGTCTGGGCCGGCTGGATCACGTAGGCGACATCCGACACTGCGGAATGATAGGCGGCATCGAGCTGGTGGCGGACCGGGAGAACGGCAGGCCCTACCCCTGGCAGGATCGGGTCGGGGTCCGCGTCTGCCTGGAGGCGCGCAGGCACGGCCTGTTCCTGAGACCGCTCGGGAACGTGATAGTAGTATTTCCTCCCCTGTCCATTTCCATGGAGGAGTTGAAGACCCTGATGGACGGCATCGAGCTGTCCATCAGGGCGGTAACCGGATAAGAAAGGCGGGATACGGCGTGAGCGTGCAAAAGGGACAAGGCCTTCAACGTCGATGCGGCTTCAATGACGGCTTACGGCCGCCTTGCGCGCTATACGCAGCTCATCGTCCCTGGTAATCGCCTCGTTGTCCAGTTTGGCCCGGAAGACCCGATCCAGTATCTCCCTGAACCTGGGACCCGGCGGGACCCCCAGCTCCTTGAGGTCCTCTCCCGTGATGGCGCAACGTACCCCCTGCAACTGCGTGAAATAGAGGGAAACGAACTTTCTCACCCCTTCCAGCCTGGTCTTAGCCATCAGGTACAGAAGGACCTCGACCGGAAGACCTTCGAGCCAGAAATATATCTCGCTCCTCCTCACCTCCGGCCCGCGGACCACCCTGCGCTGCATGGTCTCCAGCACGGAATCGACCCTCCCGCGGGTCTCGGAAAGCCGCTCCCGGTAGTGTTCCGAGAGGGAAAGCCGCCTGCAGGTCTCCACGAACTGTTCGGGGCTCAGCGAGTCACACAGTGAGAGAAAATAGACCACCCATTTATCGTAGCCGCGATCGAGGAACAGGAGGTCGAACCAGGTGAGGACCTTCGCAGCCTCCTCCAGGTTCTCGCGGATTCCGGTGGTCAGCTTCAGGTCGGGATGGATGAACGGGATGAGCCCCAGCGCATCCATCCGCTCGATGGCGCGGAGCGGCTCCTTCTCCTTGAGGATGATCACCAGCTCCGTCAGGAGGCGTTTCCCTCCGAGGTTGCTGAGAAAATTCATCTTCACGGCGTTCCGGATAAGGTTTTCGGTATGTTTGGCTATGCGGAAGTTCAGCCTCTGCTCGAAACGGAGCGCGCGGAAGACCCTAGTGGGGTCTTCAACGAACGAGAGGTTGTGGAGCACGCGGATGACCTTTTCTTTCAGGTCCTGCTGGGCTCCGAAGTAATCCACCAGCACGCCGAAGTCTTCCCGGTTGAGGCGTATCGCCAGGGTGTTGATGGTGAAGTCCCTGCGATAGAGGTCCATCTTGAGCGAAGACCTTTCCACGGTGGGGAGGGCGCCGGGCGACGAGTAATACTCCAGCCGCGTGCTGGCGACGTCTATCTTGAATCCGTCCGGGAAAACGATGACGGCGGTGCCGAATTTCTGGTGGCTCTTGACCCTGCAGCCGTACTGCCGGGCGAAGGTCTCGGCGAAGAGGATCCCGTCCCCGTCCACCGTTACGTCGATATCCAGGTTCTCGATGCCGAGCAGCAGGTCGCGGACGAATCCCCCGACCACGTAAACCGGCAGATCCAGCATGTCGCCGGTTTCGCCCAGCTCCCGCAGGTTGCGGAAAACCCTCGGTGAGAGGTGTTTGTGCAGGAGAGCGTCCATGTGACGCCTGCGGACTGGAATGTCGTCCCGCGCCATGTCGTAGACACCGTCTTCTCCACCGCGGATCCCCGAGTACATGACCCGCAGCAGATCGGTGCGCGTGATCACGCCCGCGAGACGGTTGCCGTCAAAGACCGGAACCATGCGCCGCTCGCGGCCAACGATGTAATCCTGGATTTCCGACAGGGGTGTTTCCGGAACCGCGCGCATGTATTCGGTATGCATGTATTCGTTTACCGGCACGTGGCCGAGGCCGTGATAGAGCGCCCTCTCCACTATCCTTCGCGAGATGATCCCGACCATCTTCTCCTGGTCGACGACCGGCATGGCATTAACGTTGTAGCGGGTCAGCAGCTCCCTGGCCTCTATAATGGTCGATGCGGCGGGCATGGTCTTCACCGGAGACGACATGATGTCCGAGGCTGTACGCTGGGGGTTGACCATCACCCTGAGGAGGCTGTCCAACTCCGCCAGCACCTGGATGATGGTCAGATCTTTTACGGTTGCGGACGCGGCGTGGGCATGGCCGCCCCCTCCGAGCCTGCGCAGGACCGCGCCTACGTCCACCTCCGGCAGCCGGCTCCGGGCAACGACGTAGACCCTCTTTCCCATGTCCACCACGAGGAAGATCACGTCCAGGTTCTCCATGTCCCTGATCATATGGGAGAGCACCGCTATGTCGCCGATGTAGTAATCCACCGACGCCTGGGCGATCGCCACGTCGATTCCGTTGATTGTGGTGGTCTTGAGGGACTTGAGGAGGTCGTTCAGCAGCGAGACCTGTTCAGCGGTAAGCTCCTGGGTGATGAAGTCACTGACCGTATTGAGGTTTGCCCCCTGTTCCAGGAGCCAGGCGGCGGCCCGGTAGTCGTCCACGGTCGTGGATGGAAAGGTCAGGTTCCCCGTGTCTTCATAGATACCGAGCATCATCAGGGTGGCTTCGGTGGGGGTCACCCCGATTCCCCTCTCCATGAGGATCCGGGTCAGGATGGTGGTGGATGAGCCGCACTCCCGGATCTCCCCGCCTGAGGGGCGGATGTCTCCCTGGGTTTCGGTATGGTGGTCGTAGATATGGACTTCGACACCCGGTCGGGAGGCCACCTCCGCCAGCCTGCCGATGCGGGAGGAGTGCTGGCAATCTACCAGGACGATGCGGCTGACGCTGGAGAGATCCAGGTCCTTGAGACGCTTGAAATCAAGGGCGTAACCGGTGGACTTGAGGAAGAAGTCCCGCATGCTCTTTTCCTGGGATCCGGAAAAGACCATCACGGCCCCGGGATAGAGCCTTCTCGCCGCGACCATGGCCCCCAGGCAGTCAAAATCGGCATTAACATGGGTGGTGATCAGGTCCATTTTCGTTCCGGGTGGAGCAGTGAGGTAAGGAAATACGTTGGAGGCCTCAGCCGGCGGCCTTTTTTTCCAGGGAGGTGAAGATCATGTCGAGCACGGCCTTCTGGCCTGCCTCGAACTTGTTGAGCACGGCCAGGCAGGTGCCCATGGGGAAATGTTCATGCAGATAGTCCGCGTCGTGGTTGGAGAGAAGGATGATCCTGCTCTTGCTTATCCCCTTTTCCGCCGCGTACTTCAGGAGCTTGGCGCCGTCCAGGTGGGGCATTTCCAGGTCGATGATCATGAGATCCAGTTCCTGGCTCATGGCCTTGAGTCCATGGAGGGGGTTCTTGCAGGTCTGGACCTTCAGCAGGGGGTAATAATGCTCTATATAGGAGCTGAGAAGATGGAGAAAGGATTCGTCATCGTCAATTATCAGTATCTTTCCCATATCCCCCTCGAACCACGGAGCGGCACTTCCATGTACCTCGTTCATAGTAAATGATGGCGCAAAAAGCGGCCTCTGTCCATCCTTTTCTCTTCCTTTCCCCAGACGGCTCAGGGTGTGGTAGTCGCGGAGAGCCCCGCTTCCTCCTGTTCACCCTTGATCCCTTTGGTCGTGGTATAGATGAATCCGCGCACCGTGGGATTCGGGCTTGCCTTAATCTCTGCCGGCGTGCCGGTCTCGATGATCCTCCCATCGTGCATCATGGCTATCCTGTCGGATACGTAGAGGGCGAAATTCAGGTCGTGGGTGACGATGACCGTGGTGTTCCGTGTGGTCTCCTTGACCTTTATGATGGTGTCGGCCAATTCGTCGGAGTTGATGGGATCGAGCTCGGCCGTGGGCTCGTCGTAGAGGATCAGGTCCGGATTCATGGCAAGTGAGCGGGCAATGGCCACCCGCTTCTTCATCCCGCCGGAAAGCTCGGACGTCTTCAGGTCCTCGGTCCCTTCCAGGCCGACCATGGCGAGCTTTTCCCGGATGATCTCCCGTACCCTCTGCTCCTTGCAGACCCGTTTCTCACGCAGCCACAGCCCCACGTTCTCCCCCACGGTCAGGGAGTTGAACAGGGCCGACGACTGGAACACCATGCTGTAGCGGTAATCCCGTTCGGCCGCTCCCTCCCCTGCCGCGAACACCGGCACTTCATTGATGAATATCTCGCCGCTGTCGGGGGTGTCGAGCTTGACAATCAGCTTCAGCAGGACGCTTTTTCCGGTTCCCGAGGGACCTATGATGGAAAAGGTCTCACCCGGCCGTATCTCCAGCTGCACGTCCTTGAGCACGTGTTTGTCGCCGAACGACTTGTTGAGCCCGGCGATGCGGATCCCGACCGGCCTGGTGTCGCGCAGGTCGATGGCCGGTCCCTGTTCTTCGGCGTGGAAGACGTAGCCGACCAGCCCGTGGGTGACCTTGTGCAGAAGCCTTTCAATCCTGCCTTCGCTTGCCCTGTGTGTTTTTAGAAACATTTAATCAAATCCTTTATCCGGAGCCCTTCCCCGCCAACACGGTGGCGTTCCTTCAGTTCCTGCGCTTGTTCATGCCGCTGAGCGCCACGAAGAAGAAGATTACCGCTATCACCAGCCCGATGAAAATCCAATCGGCAATGCTGAAACCGAACATACGTCAATCCCCTGATATTGTTATCTCTTTTCCATCCGGGAAGTGTTGCTGGGTACCGGGTGGGAACTTGCCCCAACCCGGCCCCCATAACATTTACTTATCTCACAACCTGGATTCAGGTTGCGATTTTCCCCGGCTCTTCCCGCTCAGGAAAGGTGTCTACCCCGGCATGGCGACCCACCTGGAGATAGATCCTGACGTTGTCCCACGGCGCATCCAGGATGCCGTCGTGAATGGACCAGCTCCTGCCGCGGACGGTCCGCTCGAAACCGGGCTGCCTGAACGGGGTGGAACCGTCCAGTCTGCGATGATACCTGTTTCCTTCCCTGAACCCCTCGTTGATCTCCTGCATCAGGCGTCTCCCGGTGATGTAGTCGAACCCGTACCTCTCGTAGCGGATCGCATTGTCATAGGTGAGGGGCTCGGCTACGATGACCTCCATGCCGAGGGAATCGACGAAACGCTCGAAGGGGCGGAGGAATTCGGAAAACATGCGCAAACCCCGCCGTGTCTGGTTGGGGTAGAGGCCCGCCTCCATGGCCCTTATCTCCTCGGGGATGTTCCTGCCCAACGTGGCAAAACAGTTGTCGCGTCCCTCGGCATCCAGATCCACATCGAAACGGGGCGACCATGGGTCCCTGATGACGCAGAAGGAAAGCTCCATCTGGTGATGCTGGGTATCGGCGATCTCCAGGAAAAACACAGGGTCGCGCACCTCAGGCGCCAGTCGCACCTCGACCCGGGAAAAACCGAGCCCCTCCGGAGCGAGGAACCAGACCTTGCGCTGGCCGTCCGCTCCCAGGAAGGATTCCGGGGATATGGAAAAGATCTCGAACAACCGGACCGGAATTATGCCGCCGTAAATACGCTCCTTTTCACCCTGCTCAAGCGAGTTGATGTCCCGAAGCGTGAACAGGGGCCTGCCGCGGGCATCGGTCAGCTGGCTGTTCCCGGGTAACTTAGCCATGGCCGCCGATAATGATCGGGAACACCTTTTTCCTGATTGCCGCTATGCTCTTTTCCACGGAGTCGAGCGCACGGTTCCGGTCGTCTTCTTCGGCCCAGTGCATGGCATCGAGCAGCATCCTGTTCGGGTACCCGAGTTCTTCGATGGTTTTTCTGAATCCGGCCGGAAGCCTGTGAGGGAGTTCCACCCCGTTCATTATGGACCAGGCGAGGGTCCACGCCCGTGCAACATTGACATTCTCGTATCCTCCCCCGCCCACGGCCACCCACGGAATCCGCAAGGCCTTGAGCTTCCTGACGATATAGCCGTAGCTGTGAGTCGTTATCTCCAGGCGGGTCAGCGGATCGGTACGGAAGGTGTCGGCGCCGAGTTGTGTGAACAGAACATCCGGATCGTATGCGGCAATCAGCGGGAATGCCACTTCGTCAAAGGCCTTCATGTACAGGGCGTCGTCAGTATGCTCCTTGAGTGGAAGGTTCACCGAATACCCCTTTCCCTTCCCGGTTCCGATCTCTTTCTCCGAACCGGTGCCTGGAAAGAAATGGAGACCGCTCTCGTGGATCGAGATGGTCAGGACCTGGTCCGTGTCGTAGAAGGCTTCCTGCACCCCATCGCCGTGGTGGGCGTCGATGTCCAGGTAGACGACGCGCTTTCCCTGCCGAAGCAGCAGGTTGATGGCTATCACGGCGTCGTTCAGATAGGAAAAGCCCGAGGCCCTGCTCCGGTGAGCATGGTGCCACCCGCCGGCCAGGTTGAAAGCGACGGAATATCCCTCCTCGGTCACCAGCCGGGTAGCCTCGACCGTACCACCGACACTGAGCCTGGCCCAGTCGTAGACTCCTGGAAAGACGGGGTTTTCAATATCTCCCAGCCCGTAACGAAAATCAGCCCGCGGTTCCTCCGAGGAACTGAATTCCCTCAGCTTTTCCAGGTAGCCGCGGCTATGAAAGCTCAGCAGGTCTTCCTCACGGGCGGGAACGGCTTCGACCACCCGTCCATTCGCAAGCATGGTCAGGCCCAAGGCCTCCATGAGCTCATGGGCCAGACGGAACCGCTGCACCTTGAACGGGTGTTCCCTGCCGTAGCTGAACCTGCTGAAGTCGGACGAATAGATGAGGGCCGTTTGTGCCGCCACGCAGAATCTCCCCTCCACTTAACTATTTTCATATGTACTACGCCCGGCAGGGGGCGTCAACAGCAATTTGCCGTGGGAAACAGCCTGGTATTCGCGGCAGGAAAGATGGCAAATGAGGCACTGTTTCTCGAAATACGCCGGTTCCCATCAGGATAACGGTGTAATTTCAGGAGGTTGGAGCTATTACGACCGGCATCAGGCTTGATAAGGAAGAGGAGTTCATGGGTACCGGCCTGGCAATACACAGCATCGACGCCTACCCGGAGGAACGGGTGAAATAACTTACCTGGTTCGGATGCCGGAATCATCGGACAAGGTCCTCCGTAGGGGGCCTTTTCTTTTTGTACCTCAAGTTGACTTTTCCGGAGACGAAGGGTTAAATAGCCGAAAACAACGAGTAGAAAGGCCGAATCCACATGAAAACGGAACAAGACGGGTTCAATCGCCTCATGGAGCTGATGCGCAGGCTGCGGGGGCCGGGCGGCTGCCCATGGGACGCGGAGCAGACCCATGAGAGCCTGAAACGGTACCTGCTGGAAGAGACCTACGAGGTAATTGAGGCCATTGACGCCGCTTCTCCCGAGATGCTGAAAGAAGAACTGGGCGACCTGCTCCTCCAGCCGGTGTTTCATGCGGTGATCGCCGAGGAGAAGGGCGAGTTTACCATGGAGGAGGTTATCAGGATCCTCTGTGACAAGCTGATCCGCCGCCACCCCCACGTGTTCGCCGACCTGGAGGTGAGCGATATCGATCAGCTGGTGGCGAACTGGGAGCGGATAAAGAAGAAGGAAAAGGGGGAAGAGCGGCGTTCTGCCCTGTCAGGTGTCCCTTCGCATCTCCCGGCCCTGCTGCGCGCCCAGAAGATAACCGAAAAGGCCTCCCGGGTGGGGTTCGACTGGGATCACCTGGACCCGGTGTTCGCCAAGGTCCTGGAAGAGCTGAAGGAGTTGGAGGAAACTCTGTTTGCCGGCGATCAGGAACGGTTGGAGGCCGAGTTGGGGGATCTCCTGTTCGCCATTGTAAACCTGGGCAGGTTCCTGTCCCTCAACCCGGAGGACGCGCTTCGCAAGACCATTGCCCGTTTCACCAAACGCTTCTCCCACATCGAGAACACCCTTCACGCGCGCGGTAAGGGGTTGCAGGAGGCCACCCTGGAGGAGATGGACGCGCTCTGGGAAGAGGCGAAACGGATGGAGCGCGGCAGGGAGTAGCCGGTTTCCGACAGGGGAATGGAATCCTTTGAAAGAGAAATATCACCGTTATCGGGAAGGTAACGGCTTTTCCACATCAACTGTGGAAAATCTGTGGGAAATGGTGTGGATAAGTCGCTATTTCGATACCTTCAATTGAGCTTTTCACGTTTTGCCTAATTTATGTGCAACAAATTAGTTCAGTCATTTTAAATAGTTAAACTGTTTTTTCAGCCATTTCAGTACGTTACGAACCCGCTTGTCACCGGTTTCTCATGAAAAAGGAAACCCGACCATGAGGCTGTGAACAACTTGCGGAAAACAGGGCGGTTTATCCCCTGCCACCCTCCTGCGCTTCCAGCACCTCACGTTCCATGCGCAGCAACTCCGCTTTCAACTCCAGTCCACCTGGCGCCGAGTAACCGGTCAGCTTTCCGGACGAGCCGATGACGCGATGGCAGGGGATGATGATCGGGAGGGGGTTTCTGGCCATGGCGGCACCTACACCCCTGGCGGCGCCGGGTCGGAGGATCTCCCGTGCAATCTCGCCGTAGCTCCTCACAGAGCCGTAGGCGATGTCTCTGACGGCGCGGTAGACCTCCCGCTGGAACGGGGTAAACGGCTGTTCGTACAGAGGAAGCTCGAACTCGACCGGTTCCCTCCGGAAGTAGCGGGCCAGCAACTCCGCCGCCGCCTTGCTCAGACTGTTGTCCCGCCGGGCCCCGGGAAATCTCCATCGGATGGACTCCTCCAAGGTTACGGGATCCATGGCTGCCGGAAGGTTCACCTCGCACAGCCCGGCCTCTGTTGCCACCACGGAGCCGAAATACCCCATCCCTTTATAAAAGGAGTAGAAAACCTCGTCATGCAGCAGGCTTCGGCCTCTCATTTGGCGAACCTCCTCCGTATCATCTCCATGGCCTTGCCGGCTTCCTCACAACGCAGCAGATGGGCGCAGATCAGAAAAATCGTCACGCCGGCCGCCACCGAGCCGGCCATCACGCTCCCCTTCAGGATCTTCTCGCCCGGTACGGACCAGTCGATGAGGCCCATCCCCCAATGGACCGCCACGGCCATCGGCAGCGACGCGAGCAGGATCCTGAAACCGGCCGGCAGGATCCTGCGGCCGCCGAAAGCCCCTATCTTCCTGCGCAGAAAATAGAGCAGCAGCCCCATGTTGAACAGTGCCGAGAGCGTGGTGGCGAGGGCGAGCCCGCCGTGGAGCAGGGGTCCCATGAGCGCAAGGCTGAAGGCCACGTTCAGGAGAAAGGCGATAAAGGCGGTGATGACCGGTGTACGGGTGTCCTTGAGCGCGTAAAAGGCCGGCACCAGCACCCTGACCAGGGCAACGAACGAGAGGCCCCACGAGTAATAGAACAGCGCCTCGCCCGACTTGACCGCCTTCTGGTAGTCGAACTCCCCCCCCATGAAGAGGAGCGAGAATACCTGGGTCGAGCAGACCAGCAGGCCGGTCATGGCCGGGATGGTGATGAAGAGCGTCAGCCTGAGACCGAAATCCAGCGAATCCTTGAGACCTTCCCGGTCACCCGAGGCGGCCTGTCTGCTCATGGACGGCAGGATCGCCTGTGCGATGGAGACGGTGAAGATACCCTGGGGAAACTCGAACAGACGCTGGGCGTAATAGAGATACGACACGCTCCCCTGAGGGAGGAGCGAGGCAAGGATGGCGCCCACGGTGATGTTCAGATAGTAGACCCCCACCCCGAAAACGGAGGGGACCATCAGGAGCGCGATCCGCCTCACCGCGGGATGGCCGGGGACGAAGCGGGGTCGCAGGGGAAAGCCCTTGCGGTAGAGCACCGGAAGCTGCAGCAGCAACTGGAGGGCGCCGCCCAGCAGGACACCCACGGCCAGCGCGGTTATGGGAACATCGAACCACCCCCGCAGCAGCAGGGCGCACCCTATCATGGAGAGATTGAGAAACACGGTGGATATGGCCGGGGTGAAGAAGTGGCGCACCGTGTTAAGGATCCCCATGCAGAGCGCCACCAGGCTGATGAAGAAGATGTAGGGGAACATGAGCCGGTTGAGGAAGACCGTCAGCTCCAGCTTGTTCGGCTCGGTACTGAATCCGGGGAACATGACCGACACTATCAGAGGGGAAAACACGATCCCCAGCAGGGCGACGAGTCCCATCACCAGGGTCAGGAGGGAAAAGCAGATGTTGGCCAGTTCCCGGGCCTCTTCTTCTCCCCTGTTGGCATACCATTCGGAAAAGGTCGGCACGAACGCCGAGGTGAGAGCCCCTTCCGCGAAGAAGCGGCGCAGCATGTTGGGTATCTGGAACGCGGCGAAGAAGGCGTCGGTGGCATAACCGGCCCCGAACAGACGCGATACCGCCATGTCCCGCACCATCCCCATGATGCGGGACAGGACGGTCGCCGCTCCCATGACCCCGGCTGCCCGGGCTATCTGTTTCTTTTCAGACATCCACCCACCTGTATGCGTTTTTCAGGGGTATGTATCACAGGTGAGGGGAAATTGGTATACAATTCAGACCACTTCGTCCAGCAGCGCCTCCAGGGCGGCGGGGTCGGACACTGGCTGACGGCAGGCGCCCTTGCCGCAGATCTTGACCCGCGAGCCGTGCTCATTCCCGGAAAAGCGGAGCACCATGCCGGGAATGAACCGCCTTCGGACCGCGTGCAGCATGTCCATGGTTTCCGGGGAATCCAGGCTCCCTTCGATTGTGATCTCCGTCTCCGGGGCTTCCAGGCGGTCCAGCGCGGTGACGAACTGGAGCGCGGAAACCGGGTACGCAGCAACGCCCCCCATGAAGGCCCGCAGGATCCCCTTCCCTTCTTCCAGCAGCCTGGAATCATCGGTCAACCTGCCGAGCCTGATGAGATTCATGGCAGCAACCGAGTTTCCGCACGGGATCACCCCGTCGTGGCCTCCCTTCTTGCGCACCAGAACGCTTTCCGCGTCGAACGCGGTATCGAACAGCCCATAGTGCTCTGCATCGTTGAACAGCCTCAGCATCTTCCTGGTGTAGCGCTCCGCCTCGTCCAGGTAGGCCCGGTCAAGGGTGGCCTCGTAGAGTTCGATGAGCCCCCAGACCAGGAAGGCGTAATCCTCCAGGAAGCCGGGAACGGCGGCGTCTCCCCGGTACCAGCTCCGCAGCAGGCGTTCCCCGTCCATGGTCAGATGCTTCCGGATGAATTCGACCGCCGCGTCGGCAGCCTCCCGGTAGCGTAGCGCCCCGGTAACCGCGTATCCCTTTGCCAGGGCCGAGATCATGAGTCCGTTCCAGGAGGTGAGGATCTTCTCGTCCCTGAGCGGTCTGGGCCTTGTTCTGCGTACCGCGAGCAGCTGCCGTCTCCAGGCGTCCAGGGTGGCTGCGAACTCCGCCGGATCGATACCCTGGGTTGCAGCGAACTCTTCCGGCAGGCTCTGGAGACTGAAGATATTCCGCCCCTCAAAGTTCCCCTCCTCGGTGACGCCGAACAGGCGCGAGAGCGTGTCGGCGGCCTCCCTGCCCAGGGCATCCCTGATTTCGGCAGCCGACCAGGTGTAATACGCTCCTTCAACGCCGTCTGTATCGGCATCCCAGGCCGAACAGAATCCCCCCTCGGGCGAGGCAAGCTCGTCCAGCACAAAGCTGAAGATCGCCCCGGCAGTGGCGGCGTAGCGGGCTTCACCGGTCGACTGGAACGCTTCCAGGTAGGCGTGGGCCGCCATCGCCTGGTCGTACAGCATCTTCTCGAAATGGGGCACCAGCCAGTTCCTGTCCACGGAGTAACGGTGCAGGCCAAACCCGACCTGGTCGAAGATCCCCCCCCTACGCAGCATGGTCAGGGTATGCTCGGCCATCTCACGCGCTGCAATGGCGCCGTGCCTTTTCCAGTAAAGCAGCAGAAACGAGACATAGTGGGGAAGCGGAAACTTGGGGGCCTCGCCGAAGCCGCCCCAGAAGCCGTCGTACGCCATCTTCAACGAACGGAACGCGCTGTCCGCCACTTTCCCGGCCTCCAACGGACCGGCTGACGGGGCAGCCGTGTCTGCCAGGTTCATCATGATCCGCGCGCAGCTTTCCGCCACTTCTGAGCGGCTGTCGCGCCAGAACTCGTCGATCTTGTCCAGCACCTGGATTATCCCGGCCATGTCCTTCTTCGGCGTCTTCGGGATATAGGTTGCGGCGAAAAACGGTTCCTTGTCGGGGGTCATGACTATGGTGAGCGGCCAGCCTCCCCCGCCGGTCATCATCTGCGCCACCGTCATGTACTGGTCGTCAATGTCCGGACGCTCCTCCCGGTCCACCTTGACCGGGACAAACTTCCCGTTCAGCACCTCGGCGACCTCGTGGTCCACAAAGGATTCACGCTCCATGACATGACACCAGTGGCAGGTGGCGTAGCCTATGGACAGAAAAACCGGTTTGTCCTCGCGTCTGGCCTTCTCGAATGCCTCTTCCCCCCATGGGAACCAGTCTACGGGGTTCTCGGCATGTTGCAGCAGGTAAGGACTCCTGGAAAAAATGAGCCTGTTGAAACCGGGTCCGCCATCCGGAGGGAGGGTGCTCCGATCCAGCTCCGCCAGACGTCGGATCCGCTCGTTGCCGTTCACTCTGCTGTTATTTGTCATAGGGTATCTCCGTGCGGTCGAATGTGCCCACCGCCTCCAGCGTTTTAATTGGCTTCAGTTAGTAACAGTCTAGCATAGATTGGGAAGTTCATGAGAACAACCTTCCTGCCACTTGACCGGAATAAAAAAAAATGCTACGGATACACAAAAGGGGCCATGGCCCCTTTTTCCAGTTGGTTTTCGGACTGGTTTTTTCATATCTCGTAAAAGCCCCGGGAAAGAACTATTCATGCTGCGCATTATCAAATACCTGCTGCCTCTTGTCCTGCTCACGACAATTGTGGTGCACAAGCCCCTCTCGACAGACCACCCCGCCGCATCGCCGCGGGATCCGGCCAAGGAGGATCTGAGCAGGGTGGCCTATCCCAGCACCGAGCATATGAAGTGGAAACCGCTCTTCATCCGGCCCCAGGACTCTCTCGAAAGCCTGTTCGGGGACGACTGGGAGTACGTAGCCCGCTTCAACCGCATCGATCGCCGTCACGTCTATCCGGGCATGACCATCAAGGTACCGGAAAACATGGACGATATAAAAAATTACACACCTCTCCCCAGCCGCTATGAGCCGGCGCGCCGCTACGCCAGGTACATCCTGATTGACATGGAGGAGCAGTGGATGGGAGCCTATGAGTACGGCAACCTGAAGTTCTCCATCCCGGCAGCCACCGGCAAGGCCGGATTCGAGACCCCCACCGGGCTGTTCAGGGTCGATGCCAGGCACCGGAACCACACCTCGTCGCTCTACAAGATCGACGATCAGTCGGCCCAGTATCCGATGGATTACGCCATCAGGTTTCACGTGGGGGCCGACAACGTGGCCTACTGGATTCACGCCCGCGACCTGCCCGGCCGACCCGCCTCCCACGGCTGCGTGGGTGTCTATGACGAGGTCATGCAGAACCGGATCTTCCGCTTCCCCGACAAACCGGTGCTCATGGATTCCAAGCGACTGTACGACTGGGCGGTGGGTGAAAGCGTCGTCGGGCCGGACAGCGGGAACCTGGAGCTGATTGAGAACGGGCCGCTGGTCGAGGTTAAAGGGAAAAACCCCACCTACCTCTCGGCTCCGCCAAGGCCCTATGCTCACATAAGGGGGTGAGACAGGGTTTTGCGGGATCAAAAAAAGCGACGGCGGGGACAGTTCCCCCGGCCGGCGCTTTTTTGTGTCCAGGCCTGCTCCGCTTCCTCACACCCTCAGCGTCCCTATCAACTCCTTCACGTCCGCTACCCCGTTTTCCCGCAGCCACTTTTCCATCTCCTCGGCAATCCGTTGGGAAGCGCCGGGAGACATGAAGTTGGCGGTTCCGACCTGAACCGCGGTGGCCCCGGCCAGTATGAACTCCAGGGCATCGGTGCCGCTGGTGATCCCGCCGATGCCGATGACGGGAAGCTTCACCGCCCGCGCCACCTGCCACACCATCCGCAGGGCGATGGGTTTGACGGCCGGGCCGGACAGACCGCCGGTTATGTTGGCCAGGGCGGGCCGCCGGCTTTTCAGGTCGACGGCCATGCCGGTTATGGTGTTGATGAGCGAGAGTGCGTCGGCATCCGCCTCGGCGCACGCCTGGGCCATCTCCACGATGTCGGTGACATTGGGGGAAAGCTTGACGATGATCGGCTTGATGGTGACGTCCCGCACCGCCCTGACCACCGACCAGGCAGCCTTGGGGTCGGTGCCGAACACGATGCCGCCGTGCCTGACATTGGGGCAGGAGATGTTGATCTCCACCCCGGCCACCTCCGGGATGGTGTCGATCCGTTCGGCCAGGGCCGCGTACTCTTCCACGGTGTTGCCGAAAAAGTTGACGATCACCGGCGTCCTGATGGTCCTGAGGAACGGCACCTTCTTCTCCAGGAACGCCTCTATCCCCACGTTCTGCAGGCCGATGGCGTTCAGCATCCCTCCCGGGGTCTCCAGGATGCGCGGCATGGGGTTGCCGGCCCTGGGCCGCAGGGAGAGCCCCTTGGTGACGATGGCGCCGATCTTTTCCAGGTCCAGGTACTCGGCGAACTCCTCGCCGTAACCGAAGGTTCCGGAAGCGGTCATCACGGGGTTCCGCAGCGCAATTCCGGCTATCTTCACTGACAGATCGGGTTTTCTCATGGTCTGTTTCCGTTCTCAGCCTTTACTTTCCCTGAATCCGTGAAGGCGCCACGGCTTCAGGTTCTCCTATTCCCACGACAGTTCGTCCGCGTTGAAGACCGGGCCTTCCTTGCAGACGCAACGGTAGTCGGGCGCCGCCTCCGTGTGGGACTCCCCCTTGACCACGCAGCCGAGACAGGCCCCCATCCCGCAGGCCATGTGGGCCTCCAGGGAGACCTGGCAGCGGATGCCGTTCCTGCGGCAGATGTCCGCCACGACCTTCAGCATCGGCTCGGGGCCGCAGGCGAACACCGCACGGCTTCCCTCACCCCCCGACAGGTTTTCTTCCAGCACCTCGGTAACCAGGCCCCGGGTGCCCAGCGTGCCGTCGTCGGTGGCCACGTAGGTGTCGATACCCAATTGCTCGAACTCGGTGACGCACAGTACGTCCTCCTTCCTCCGCCCACCGATGAAAGCCGTTACCCGGGATTTTCTCACCAGTTCCCTGGCGAGGTAGTACAGGGGTGCCAGACCGATGCCGCCCCCCACCAGGATCTTCTCTTCCCGGGGATCTCCCGGGTCGAAGCCGTTTCCCAACGGGGCGAGCACATCCACGTAATCCTTTTCGTGCAGCGCGGCCAGGATTGCGGTCCCCTTGCCCACGACCCGGTAGAGTACATCGAAGTAGTGCTGGCGGGGGGTACCCGGATACTCGGGCGAGAACGTGCCGGTGTCGAACACGCAGAACGGCCGCCGGAGCAACGGGTCGATCCCCTCCCTGACCCTGAGCATGACGAACTGGCCGGGTCGGGCCTCCAGCATGGCTCGCGGCGCGGTCAGGCGGACCCGCCTGTAGCCGGGGGAGATCTCCACGTTGAACACCACCATGGACTTAAACTGCATGGGATCCTCCCTTCCGGCCCGTCAAATCGTATTCCATGAGAACCGCATCCTCTCCGTTTTCGTAGTATGCCTTCCTTCGTCCTTTGGTGACGAAACCGCAGTTTTGATAGAGCGCCACGGCTACCCTGTTGGAAGGCCGCACCTCCAGATAGAGCCATGCGGCCCCCCGGGTTCTGAACCGGTTGACGGCGGTTTCCAGCAGGAGTCTCCCAATCCCCCTGCCGCGCAGATCGGATCTGACCGTCACGTTCAGTATCTCCCCCTCGTCGAAAACCAGCGTCGGGCAGATATAACCGGCTGTTGTTCCATCCTCAAGTTCGGCAACCAGGGGGAAAGCGTGCGGGGAGGACAGTTCGCTTCTGAAGTGGTCCCTGCTCCAGGGAGCGGGATACGAAGCGGTCTCAACTGCCATGACTTGGTCCAGATCGGCTTCGGTCATGGGACGGATCGTGATTCCTTCCATGCGGTCCTCGTGCGGCGGACGCCAATGATACCCCTTCGGGCAGGGGGTTGCAAACTGTTTTTACCAGTCTAAACGAAAGATAAAACCAAACAATCCCCCTCTCTCACTAACTTTCCGTGATCTTAGCCGCCGGTTTCCCGCGACGGCGGCGGCGCGACCTGGCCGGCCGGGACACCTCCGCTTCCCGCTCAACCGGCGGCATGACCTTGTCCCTGGAGTAACGTTCCCACCAGGTCAGGACCTCATGACCCTCGCCGGTGATCCGGCAGCGGCAGCGCAGATAGCT
The DNA here is from genome assembly GCA_029975275.1 of Geobacteraceae bacterium. Lineage (GTDB taxonomy): Bacteria > Desulfobacterota > Desulfuromonadia > Geobacterales > Geobacteraceae > RPRC01. The sequence continues at coordinate 49,099 of JARKPN010000101.1, forward strand.
CAGGGCATCGCCGAAACCGGGACGGGCCAGCACTCCCTGGGGCCGCTTGCCCGGGATCCTGCGAAACCGCTCCTGAAGGGCGAGGATCTCCCTGACAGCAATGATCACCCGGTGCGGGATTGCCACCAGGGGGGCCTGTTCGCCCATGAACCCCGCCACTGTCTCATTGATGGCATCGACCGGGGCGCGACCCTGCTTCCGCGACCAGGCGGCCCGTTCCTCCAGGTAGACGCCGAACATCAGCGTCAGCAACAGCGGGGGCGACACCGCGACTCCCGCGCCGAGCTGCTCATCGACCCACTCCAGGCCGCGACCGACCAGGATTCTCGGAAAACCTTCCGTCTCCTCTTCGAGGGCGGCGTCGAGTCCGGGAAAGAGCCGTGCGAACAGCCCTCCATGGCGCATGAGCTGATAGCACCGTTCTCCTTCCCCAGAGAGGAACAGTTTGAGCATTTCCTCGTAGAGACGGGGAGCTGTGCCCCGCGTTATGCCGTGGGCGTTTTCCAGCAGGGCGCTCCAGGTGCCTTCCTCGATGGCGAAACCCAGCAGGGCGGCGAAGCGGACCGCCCTGAGCATCCTCACCGGGTCTTCGGTGAAACGGACCGCCGGATCACCGATTGTACGGATGATGCCGGACTCCAGGTCTTCGACTCCGCCCACGTAATCGATGATGGAGAAGTCGGCGATGTCGTATGCCAGCGCATTGACGGTAAAGTCGCGCCTCAAGACATCCTCGGCCGGCGTGCCGAAAACGTTGTCCCGCAACACCACCCCTTCCTCGCTCACCATGTGCCGGGGGTGACGGGGCGCGTCGCTGTTCCCGTCTGCCGGCGGCTCGTCTTCTGTCGGGGCTTGCGCCCTGAAGGTGGCAACTTCGATGATCTCGTCCCTGAAATGAAGGTGGGCCAGCCGGAAGCGGCGTCCCACCAGGCGGCAGTTGCGGAACAGCTTCTTGATGCGTCCGGGCGTAGCGTCGGTGGCAATATCGAAGTCCTTGGGCTCCCTGCCGAGCAGGAGGTCCCTGACGCACCCCCCCACCAGGTAGGCGACATGCCCGCTGTCCCTGAGACGATAGAGGACTTTCAGGGCATTGGGGCTGATCATGGAGCGGGACACGGTGTGTTCGGATCTTGTTAGAATACGCGGTACGGGTTGTTGTTCCATATGGACGATTAGATAGCACAGTATTCAGGGAAAAGCAAAACCAGGTTCCAGTTTGGATTTGACATTTCGTTGCTTATACCTTAAGAATAGTATTCTTTTACGATAGGAGGAGCACGTCTTGAAGAGCGGCAAGGTTACCTATAAGGACGCCGGGGTGGACATCGATTCCGGCAACAGTTTCGTAAGTCTCATCAAGCCGATGGTTAAGGCCACCTACCGTCCCGAGGTAATAGCGGACCTCGGCGGTTTCGGCGGTCTGTTTTCCCTGAACGCCTCCAAGTACCGCAACCCGGTGCTGGTATCGGGCACGGACGGCGTCGGTACCAAGCTGAAGGTCGCCTTCATGGCCGACAGGCACGACACGGTCGGCATCGACCTGGTGGCCATGTGCGTCAACGACATCATCGTCCAGGGAGCGGAGCCGCTGTTCTTTCTCGATTACCTGGCTACCGGAAAGCTGAACCCGGAACAGGGAGCCGAGGTGGTCAAGGGGATCGCCCATGGGTGTTCGCTGGCGGGATGCGCCCTGATCGGCGGCGAGACCGCCGAGATGCCCGGGTTCTACGGCGAGGGGGAGTACGACCTGGCCGGTTTCGCCGTGGGGGTGGTCGACAGGGACAACATCATCGACGGCTCCTCCATTACGGTCGGCAACAAGCTCATCGGCATCGCCTCCAGCGGCCTTCACAGCAACGGCTACTCCCTGGCCAGAAAAGTCCTGTTCGAGGTGATGGGCCTGGGCATCCACAGCACCCTTCCCGGGCTCGACAGGACCGTGGCGGACGAGCTCCTGACGCCGACCCGCATCTACGTGAAGACCGTGCTCAACCTGCTGCGGGATTTTCGCATCAACGGCATCGCTCACATCACCGGCGGCGGACTGCTGGAGAACATCCCCCGCATTCTGCCCCACGGCTGCAAGGCCGTCATCAACCGGGACTCCTGGGTGATGCCTCCCATCTTCATCATACTCCGGCAGGGGGCCTCTCTGGACGAGAGAGAACTGTTCCGTACCTTCAACTGCGGCATAGGCATGGTGCTGGCCGTGCCGGAGAACGAGGCCGAGGAAGTGCTGATCAGGCTTTCCGGCCTGAACGAACAGGCCTTTGTCATCGGCGAGGTCGGCAAGTGCGATGTGGGCACGGAGTGCGTTGAACTTGTCTGATCTCTCCTCCGGTCATACCAAGGCTCCGGACCGCCGCATCGTGCGGGTCGGGGTGCTCGTCTCAGGCAACGGCTCAAACCTTCAATCCATCATCGATCACGTGGAGGCGGGTAAACTGGCCGCCGAAGTGGCATGCGTCATCAGCAACCGCGAACAGGCTCATGCCCTGGAGCGGGCCCGCAGGCACTCCATCCCTGCCCTGTTTCTGGACTATCGCTCCTTCCCGGACCGGGAAGCTTTCGATGCCGCTGCGGTTGATGCGCTGCGCGGACACGGCGTCGAACTGGTGGCCCTGGCCGGGTTCAACCGGATAGTTTCACGGGTCATGCTGGACGCCTTCCCCGGCGCTATCCTCAATATCCATCCAGCCCTCCTTCCCGCCTTTCCCGGCAGCCATGCCCAGCGCCAGGCCTTGGAACATGGGGTCAGGATTGCCGGATGCACGGTCCATTTCGTGGACGACGGCATGGACACCGGACCGATCATCGCCCAGGCGGCTGTTCCGGTCCTGGACAACGACACCGAAGAGACCCTCTCGGCCAGGATCCTGAAGCAGGAGCACCGGATCTATCCGGGCGCCATCCAGTTGTTCGTGGAAGGGAGGATCAGGTTGGAGGGTCGTAGGGTGCTGATCGACCGCGATGGGGAAAACGTCACCGGTTCGCTGTGTAACCCTCCTTTCTGACCCGTTCGCGATTCTCCCCCCACCATCTCTCCCAGTCAAACCCCTGGAAATCGATCATGAGAGCGGTTGGTATGAACGTGTCGAGCTCATTCATTTTTTCATTTAACAAGCAAACCATAACGTCTTGAAATAACAATAATTCATCTCTGAAAAGCTCCCTGAACTCCCATGACAGTCCCTTGTGCATCAGGGGATCATCGTGGGTGAAATTGAGGGTGCACCACTCGTCGTGGAACACCTCTCCCGACACATCGATGAGCGGCAGGCCGTGCAGACGACAGGTCATGGGGCGGTAGTCGTAAACCAGGCAGTTCCCGTCGTCATCCAGCAGCGGGCAGGGCGTCTCGTCCTCGTCGGGCATCAGTTCTTCCCATTCGTCTTCCGGCCAGACGTTCAGGATATAGGGGTGCTCCAGGTCAGGGCGTACGGCTTGCATGACCTCGACCCGCGTGAGGGCCTTGTCCGCTGCCTGCTCCCGCGCCGGGGCGGGCAGGCGGTCGAATCCCCGTTTCAGCAGGCAGGCATCCAGGAGGGTTATATCGAACAGCCCCCGGCAGCAGTCCGAGCACCCCCTGGAGCAGACCACGGCCTTGCCGGCGGCTTCCGCGGCACGGGCGAACCAGCGGTCCACCGAGGAGAGGAGCGCGGCGTAGGAGGTGAGGATTTGGTCGAGGTTGTTTTTCATTTCAGTATTTAAAGGGGAAGGACAGGAGGGGTTACAGGCTTCATAAACAAGAAGGCGGCCGTGAAACAGACCGCCTCCGAAACTGCCCGAACGCAGAACACCGTCCTCAGGAGACAATCTCCGACTTGGTGAAGATCGACCTGAGCCAGTAGCCCGCTTGTTCGATGTTCTCCCGTCCCCCCTCTTCCCGGTCCACCAGGGTGACGACGCCGAGGACCTTCATCCCCTCCTCTTCGGCCCTGCGGATGGCCTTGAGCGACGAGCCGCCGCTGGTGACCACGTCTTCCACGATGACCACACGCGCCCCTTCCCGCAGGTTTTTTCTCCCCTCCAGCCAGGCGCCGGTGCCGTGCCCCTTGGGCTCCTTGCGGATAATGAACGCCGGAATCGGCCGCCCGTCCATATGGCTGATGAGCGATACTGCAGTTGCTATGGGATCCGCGCCCAGGGTCAGGCCGCCGACCCCCTCTATTCCCTCCACGTCGGCCATGGTCTGAAAAAAGAGCCTCCCGGTCAGATAAGAGCCTTCCGGGTGCAGGGTGGTCTGTTTGCCGTCGAAATAAAAGTCGCTTTCCGCTCCGGAAGCGAGGACGACCTTCCGTCTTTCGTAGGATTTTTCAAGTATGATCTGTTTCAGTCTTTCACGGTCGGTCATGCGGCGTTTCACTCCTTGTTGAACAGTCCGAGCTGCGCTTCCGGGGAGAGGATGGGAAATTCCACCGGGTAGTCTCCCGAGAAGCAGGCGCGGCAGTAGTCGGTGTTGTCGGTGCCGACTGCCGCGAGCATCCCCTGCTGGGAGATGTACCCGAGCGAGTCGGCGGTGATGTATTTACGGATCTCCTCGATGGTGTGGGACGAGGAGATCAGCTCCTTGCGGGTCGGAGTGTCGATGCCGTAGTAGCAGGGGTAGTCGGTGGGGGGCGCTGAGATCAGGGCGTGCACCTCCTTGGCCCCTGCGCTCCTGATCATCTTGATGATCTTCCGGGAGGTGGTGCCGCGGACGATGGAGTCGTCAACCACTATCACCCGCTTCCCCTTGATTATGTCGCGCACCGGATTGAGCTTTATCTTAACCCCGAAGTGGCGGATGGATTGCTGAGGCTCGATGAAGGTCCGCCCCACGTAGTGATTGCGCATCAGACCGAACTCGAAGCGAATGCCCGATTCCTGGGCGTACCCGAGGGCGGCCGGAACACCGGAATCGGGGACCGGGATGACGATGTCCGCGTCTATGGGATACTCGCGCGCCAACTGCCGACCCAGCTCCTTCCTCACCATGTATACGTTCTTGCCGAAGATGTACGAATCCGGCCGGGCGAAGTAGATGAACTCGAAAATGCAGGGGGTCGGCCCCACCTTCTTGAACGGGAAAAAGGATTGAATCCCATCCTTGTCGATGGTAATCACCTCGCCAGGCTCAATCTCCCTGATGAACTGGGCCTCGATCAGATCCAGGGCACAGCTTTCGGAAGCCACCACGTAGGCGTCGCCCCGCTTGCCGAGACAGAGGGGCCTGAAGCCGTTGGGGTCCCTGACCGCCACCATCTGGGTCTCGGTGAGGAACAGCAGGCAATAGGCCCCCTCGACCCGTTCCAGGGCCTCGGTAATCCGGTCCAGCAGCGAGCTGGCCTTGGACATGGCCAGCAGATGCACGATGATCTCCGTATCCATGGTGGTCTGGAAGATGGAACCCCAAGCCTCCAGTTCGTCCTTGATCAGCTGGGCGTTGACGATGTTGCCGTTGTGGGCCACGGCGATGGAGCCCCGCGAGTAATCCACCATGATCGGCTGCACATTCTTCAGCACCGAGGAGCCGGTTGTGGAGTAGCGTACATGGCCGATGGCGGCCCCTCCGGGCAGGTTTTTGAAAATATCCTGGTTGCCGAACACATCGGCCACCAGTCCCATGCTCTTGTGGGAGTGGAGATAGGCGCCGTCGGAGGAGACGATGCCGCAGCTTTCCTGGCCCCGGTGCTGGAGTGCGTACAGCCCCAGGTAGGTGAGGTTGGCGGCTTCCGGATGGTTGAAAATCCCGAATATCCCGCACTCTTCTTCTGGTCGTGCAAAGTTCATCGATACACCCGTTTCCTTTTGCTTCCCGGCCGTTTCCATTAGGGGAGATTTCTCTTCACATATTCGGCCGCATTCCTGAAAAGGATCAGACCATCCCCCTCCTCCGGCAGCTCTTCCCTGGTCCAGCGGGGATGGTTGGTACGGTGCACAAAGGCCTCCGGGTGCGGCATGAGCCCCATGAGCCGGCCGGTCTGGTCGCACAGCCCGGCAATGGCGTTAAGCGAGCCGTTTGGATTCAGGGGAAAATCCATGGTGGGGGTACTGAAGGCGGCATCGGAATATTTCAGGACCGAGAGGTTCAGGTTTTCGATCCTCTCAAGCACCTCGGGCGAGTCGGTATAGAATTTCCCCTCGCCGTGGCGGATGGGGAGGTAGATCCCCTTCTCGATCCCACGGGTGAACACGGCCGGTGAATCAGGGTTACAGTGCAGGTAGACCCAGCGATCCTGGAACCTGCCGCAGTCGTTGAAGGTAAGCGTGGCCACCTGGTCCAGATAGCTGCCGCCGAAGGCGGGCAGCAGTCCCATCTTGACCATGAGCTGGAAGCCGTTGCAGACACCCAGGATGAGCTTGCCGTCAGCGATGAACCGGAGCAACTGGTCCACCAGGTGCTCGTTGCTCCCCGCTATCCTGGCGTGCTTCAGCCGGTTGGCCTGGGCCTTGGCGCTCCCCAGGTCGTCGCCGTCCAGGAATCCGCCGGTCAGGTTCAGGAAATGGAAGTCGTCCAGCCTGACCTCGCCATAGAGGATTTCGGAGATGTGGGCTATCTTCACCTCGTCGAAGCCTGCCAGGCGGCAGGCATGGGCCGCCTCCATCTCGCAGTTGGTCCCGTTGCCGGTTATCACTATCGCTTTTGCCAGCGCCATGCTACAGCTCCCTCAGCGGGCTCTGCCACGCCTCTTTCAGCGTCGCCAGGTCACCGCTTATCACCACCGACCCGTCAAGACCGGTTACCGTTAACGTCATTGCTTCCGTAACCACCCCGATGCTGGAGAAGCAGTTTCCGGACATCACCTCCTCGAACCGCTCCCTGTCTTCCGGTCGCACCGTCACCAGCAGACGGGAGGCGGACTCGGAGAACAGCAGCACCTCGTCCCTCCGGTCACAGGCAACGCCGGCGAACAGCACCCTCCCCAGGTCCGCCTCGATGCCGAAGCCTCCGGCAAAGGCGGCCTCGGCCAGGGCCACGGCCAGTCCGCCGTCCGACAGGTCGTGACAGGAGGCCACCAGTCCCTGATCCACCGCCCCGTGGTAGGCGCGGTAACGTTTCAGCGACGTGGCGGCATCGACCCGGGGCACCCGGTTGCCGGTAAAGCCCCTGGCCGCATAGTATTCCGAGCCGCCCAGTTCGAAGGAGGTCTTTCCCAGAAGGTAGACGATGTCGCCCGGCCTTTTCACGTCCATGGTCACCGCCTTGCGCACGTCCTCCATCTTGCCGATGACCGAGAAGAGCACGGTCGGCGGGATGGATATCTTGGTGACACCATCGAAGTAGTCGTTCTTCATGGAGTCCTTGCCCGAAATGAGCGGAATACCGAAGGCCACGCAGTAGTCGAACAGGGCCTTGTTGGCGCGCACCAGCTGGGCGGTCTTGTACTCCCCGTCCGGGGTCTTGTCGGACTGGACCGGATCGCACCAGCAGAAGTTGTCCAGGCCCGCCACCAGGTCCGGGGAGCCGCCCACGGCCACGTAGCCGCGCAGCCCCTCGTCGATGGCGTTGGCCATCATGTGGTAGGTGTCGATGTCGCTGTAGCGTGGACAGATGCCGTGGGACACCACCACCCCCTCGAAGGATTCCAGCACCGGACGGACGACCGCCGCGTCGGAGGGGCCGTCGTTGGTCACGCCGGTGAACGGCTTCACCACGCTTCCACCCTGGACTTCGTGATCGTAGCGGCGGACCACCGACTCCTTGGAGCAGACATTCAGGGACGAGAGGAGGTCGAGCAGATCCCCGGTGTAGTCCTTTTTCTCCACCGGTCGGGGTTCGGGGTGCTTCTTCACCTCCCAGACGCCGCGAAGCCGCATGGGGGGAAGCCCCTCGTGGAGGAAGTGGATGGGAAGATAGGCAACGGTCCGGTCACCGTGGAGGATGTGGAAAAAGCCGGAATCGGTGAACTCGCCGAGCACCGTGGCCTCGACCCCCATCTTCTCCGCCATGGACAGGAACTCGTCGATCTTCGCGGGAGGCACGGCCAGGCTCATCCGTTCCTGGGCCTCGGAGATCAGGATCTCCCACGGCGCCAGGCCGGAGTACTTGAGCGGCGCCTTTGCCAGGTCCAGACGGCAGCCGCCGCACACTTGGGACATCTCGCCCACCGAGGAAGAGAGCCCGCCGGCGCCGTTGTCTGTAATGAAGTTGTACAGCCCCTTGTCCCTGGCCCGGATCAGGAAATCGGTCATCCGCTTCTGGGTTATGGGGTCGCCGATCTGGACCGCCGATACCGGCGAGGACTCGGAGAGCTCCTCGGAGGAGAAGGTGGCGCCGTGGATCCCGTCCTTGCCGATCCTCCCGCCGGTCATCACTATCAGGTCACCGGGGTCGATGCTCTTAACGTGGGACGGCTCGCCGTTGATGACGGCAGGCATGATGCCGGCAGTGCCGCAGAACACCAAGGGCTTGCCGGCAAACCGGTCGTCGAACACCAGGGAGCCGTTCACGGTCGGGATGCCGCTCTTGTTCCCTCCGTGCTCCACGCCCTCGACCACCCCTTCGTAGATACGGCGGGGATGGAGCAGCCGGGCCGGGAGGGGCTTTTCGTAAAACGGGGAGGCGAAGCAGAACACGTCGGTGTTGAAGATGAGCCGCGCCCCCTTGCCGGTACCGAAGGGGTCCCGGTTGACCCCCACGATGCCGGTCAGGGCGCCGCCGTACGGGTCCAGGGCGCTGGGGGAGTTGTGGGTCTCCACCTTGAACACCAGAGACCAGTCGTCGTTGAAGCGGATGACGCCGGCGTTGTCCTTGAACACCGACAGGCAGTAGTCCCGTTCGCCCAACTCCTCGCGCACCTTTTTGGTGGCGCCCTGGATGAAGGTCTTGAACAGCGACCGGATCTCCTCGCTGTTGCCGTTTTCATCCAGGTATTCGATATGGGCGGAAAAGATCTTGTGCTTACAGTGCTCCGACCAGGTCTGGGCCAGTGCCTCCAGCTCCACATCGGTCGGGTTTCCGCTGAGGCCCAGGGCCTTTCGCTGCTCGACCACATCGGGCCTTTGGTAGTATCCCTGAATGATTTTCATCTCCTCCAGGGTGAGGGCAAGCACGCCGTCCCGGCTGATGGCCATGAGCACGTCGTCGGAGACATTCAGGTCAATCTCCCGCACTTCCACCCGGGACTCCACCGCCACCTTCGGTATCCCGAGCGGCTTGGCGCCGCCAGCCGCGAACGTGGCGTAATCGGTTATCTGGTAGCGCTGGATCAGGGTGTTGCACAGGAGTCCCGTTGCGATTTTCTCCACCTCGGAACGTTCCAGATCACCTTTCAGGAGGTACTGGACCGAGGTGTAGACCCCCTCCCCCGGGCCAAAGCGGCGGCCGGTGACGTACTCTATGGCCTCCCGTGCGGTGCGGCCCACGTTGTCGGTGACGCCGGGCCGGAATCCCACCTCCACCAGGAAGTCGAAATCCGACGCCGAGGGGCTATCGATGGAATACTTCTGGATAACGCGATCGCACAACGGTTCCGAGGCGACGGTTTCGAGCTCGTCGGCGCTCAACTCCGCATCGATGGAATAGACGTCCATGGTCCGAACGCTCGTTACAGAGAGGTGAAGAAAGTGCTCGATCTCCCTCCGGATCCGCTCGCCGCGGGCGTCACGGACCAGTTCCTTCAGGCTGACTTCGATTCTGTGGGCCATTTAATGTGTTTCCCTTTCCAGTAGTACCTTCCTGGTGGGGTACGGTATTTGGATGCCGCTTGCGGCAAAGGTGACCAGGATCGCGCTGTTGATACGATCCATGACCTTGGAGAGTTTTGCGTAGTCCGAAACCCAGAACAACAGCGTCATGTTGAGGGCGTTATCCCCGAACGAAAGGAAAAACGCCTCGGGAGGGGGGGTCCGGAGGATGTCCGGGTCATCCATGGCGATATCCACCATGATCTTCCTGACCTGGTCCACGTCGGAGCCGTAGTTGACCCCGACGGCGATGCGCCCCTGGGACTTCAGGTCAGGCAATGTCATGTTGAGGACCGTGCTGTTGCACAGCTCCGAGTTCGGGATGATAAGCAGGGTGTTGTCGGGGGTCCGTATCTTGGTGCTGCGCAGTCCTATGTCGACCACATCCCCGGATTTCCCGGTGGTGAGCTCGATCCGGTCACCGATGCGGAACGGCCGGTCGATCATCAGGGTGAAGCCGGAGATCATGTTGGCCAGGGTGTCCTTGGCGGCCAGACCGATGGCGAGGGAGCCGATACCCATGGCGGTCACCAGGGAGAGGACATCATACCGGAAGTGTCGCAGGGTTACAATCAGCGCGGCACAGGTCAGGAAGACGGTGAAGACCTTCCTGACCAGCGGAAAAATCTGCGCCTCGATCCCGGAACCGGTCCGCTCCCCCACCCTTCTCGCGTACCAGCCGAGGAATTCGTCGGTCATCCGGTAGCCGATATTCGTTAAAACGGCCACGTTCGCCACGAACACCGCCCCCGCGACAAACAGATGGACTCGCTCCGGAAGCGCCAGGGAACGCAGCGCAAGATAGAGACCGGCAAGGATCACCAGGATCTCGACCGGCGGAGCCACCCTCACCAGCATGCGATCGTCCAGGCCGGTGCGCGTCAGCTTGGTGATCCTGGGCGCCACGTGGGCCAGAAAATAGCGCACAACGCGGGAAAGCCCCCAGAATGCAGCCAGTATCAGCAGCGCCAGGACCAGATCCTTACCCCAGGTGACAAACGTGTCGCTGTCCAGCCCGATCCGGAACAGGTCCCGGATGCTATCCACCGAAAACTCTTTTAAAAATGGTGTCCACATGTTTGAAATGGTAGGAGAGATCGAACGCGGCGTCGATTTCAGCGCTGGAGAGGTAAGACCGTACCTCGGGATCGGCCAGCAGTTCCTCACGGAAATCCCTGCCCTGTTCCCAGACCTTCATGGCGTTCCGCTGGACCAGGGTATAGGCGTTTTCTCTGGACGCCCCCTTGCCGGCCAGCTCCAGCAGGACCCGCTGGGAGAAGACAAGGCCGCGCATCAGGTTGAGGTTTCTCATCATATTCTCCGGGTAGACCACCAGGTCGGCGATCAGCCCGGTGCAGCGGTGGAGCATGAAATCCATCAGTATGGTGGCGTCCGGGGCGATGACCCGCTCCACCGATGAGTGGGAGATGTCCCGCTCGTGCCAGAGAGGGATGTTTTCCTGGGCCGAGACCGAATAGCCCCTGATGAGCCGGGCCAGGCCGGAAAGATTCTCGGAGAGGACCGGGTTCCGCTTGTGGGGCATGGCCGAGGAGCCCTTCTGTCCCTTGCTGAAAAACTCCTCCACCTCCAGGACCTCGGTCCGCTGCAGGTGGCGGATTTCGACGGCGAACTTTTCGATGGATGAGGCGATGATTGCCAGGGTGGAAAAAAACTCGGCGTGGCGGTCGCGCTGCACGATCTGGGTCGAGCAGGGGGCGGGCTTCAGCCCCGCCTTGGCGCAGACGTATTCCTCGACCTTGGGGTCGATGTTGGCGAAGGTGCCGACCGCGCCGGAGATCTTGCCGTAGGATATGGTCTCCACCGCGGCCTCCATGCGCCGCAGGTTGCGCCGCATCTCGTCGTACCAGAGCGCCATCTTGATGCCGAAGGTAACAGGTTCGGCGTGGATGCCGTGGGAGCGGCCGATCATGGCCGTGTCCTTGTGTTCGCAGGCCTTCTTCCGGAGCGCCTCCATGAGCCGGTTCATCCCCTCGATGATGAGCAGCCCGCTCTCGCGCAGCAGCATGGCCAGAGAGGTATCGAGCACGTCCGACGAGGTCATCCCCACGTGGAGGAAGCGGGAGTCGTCACCGATGTAGTCGGCCACCGAGGTCAGGAAGGCGATGACGTCATGCTTGACGACCTTTTCGATTTCGTCAATCCTGGCCGTGTCGAAGTTCGCGCGCTCCCTGATGCGCTGGAAGGCCTCGCGGGGGATGTTCCCCATCTCGGCATGGGCCTCGCATGCCAGCAGTTCTATCTCAAGCCACTTCCGGTAACGGTTCTCGGCGCTCCAGACGGCTGTCATCTCCGGACGACTGTAACGTTCTATCATATTTAGATGGTACCTCGTTGATTTTAATAATTGCAGATCAGGTTCAGTCTTCCGCTCCCCCTCATCCGCCCCTGCGGGGCCCATTCTCCCTCATGGAGAAGGGGAAAAACCATACCCGCTCCATGAGGGAGAGGGTGACGCAATGCGCCGAGTGAGGGGGAATACGTCCTTACTGCTTGCCGTCGTCACTTACCGCTGAAAAACCTCGCTGACCCGCTGCTGCATCCCGACCACGACCTGCGGGGCGCAGACGCTGCTCCCGGCCAGAGGCTTCCTGAAGGCCTCCAAAACAGCCTCCGGGTGGTTGTTGACCTCGGAGAGGTGAGCCAGAAAGACCATCTCCAGATCCGGTCCCATGACCTCCGCGAGCAGCCCGGCCGATTCCGAATTGGAGAGATGGCCATGGCGGGATTTGATCCTCTGCTTAAGGTACCATGGATAGGGACCATTCACCAGCATCTCCTCGTCGTGGTTCGACTCCAGGACCAGTGCCCGGCACCCCTTCAGTTTTTCCTTGACCAGCCGCGTTGCCAGTCCCAGGTCGGTCGCAACTCCAATCCTGCCGTCGCGGCTCTCGATCACCAGTCCCACCGGATCGGCCGAATCGTGCGTAATGGGAAACGGGTCGATCAGGATGTCCCTGAACTCGAAGGAGCAACCGGACTCGAACTCGACCAGCCGCGCTGCCCGGAAATGTCCGGCTGTCTCCCGGCTGGTGGGATAGCTGATCAACACCGGTAAATCGAATTTCCTTGCAAGGGCTCCGGCGCCGCGAATATGATCAGTGTGCTCGTGGCTGATGACGATGCCGTCAATCTCTGCCGCGGCAACCTCGATGGCCGAGAGCCTGGCGACGATTTCACGGGCCGAGAGTCCTGCGTCGACCAGGAGTTTCGTCCCGCCTGCCTCGATAAACAGGGAATTTCCCTTGCTCCCGCTGGCCAGCAGACAGACCCGCAACCGTTCCTCCTTGGAAAAAGGCAATAAAAAGCCGGTACGAGAGAGCCATCCCTGTTCCGGTAAAGAAAGTTTCCGTTCCCGCACTCGCCTGAAATCCCCTTCAACCAAAGGGTGATATTCAAACTATTCATTTTATACATAAATCAGGGTCCGGATTCAAGTTGAAACTTGTTGCCACATCCGAATAAATCCCAGCACATGAAATCATCCCCCCTTTTCCCTGCTCCAGCGCAAAGCCGCGCCCACTGCGGAGAAACAGTGGTAATCTCGCTGTAATCCTTCCATAAAAAGGTTGACGGAAGTCTGTCAGCTTGTATAGTATTTCATGTTTTGCTCCGGCGGGGCAGCTTTTTCCCACCAGAACCCGTTACGCTTTCGTGCCTCCGCCTGAGCGGAACGCCCCGGTTTCAGCATTCCGGTGTGATGAGGCCGCCCAATCAGGTTCATGCGGCATATCAACAGACACGTTACCACGTCGGCCACCTTGAACCGCACGTATTGTGCCGCTCGGCGTCCAGGCGTCGATGATTCCGGTACCACTAATCAGGAGGGGATTCCATGTCGCTTCGAATCGCTATAAACGGCTTCGGCCGGATCGGCCGGATGGTGCTGAGGCAGGCGCTGCGGGAAAAGGATCTTGAGGTCGTGGCAATCAACGACCTGAGCGAGCCGAAGATCCTGGCGCACCTTTTCAAACACGATTCCGTGCACGGCGCCTTTCCCGGCAAGGTGGAAACCCTGGATGGCGGTATCTCCATAAACGGCAAGACAGTCAAGGTATGCTCCATGAAGAACCCGGGCGAGCTCCCCTGGAAGAGCGAGGCCATAGACGTTGTGTTGGAGTCTACGGGTCACTTCACCACCCGGGACCAGGCCGAACTGCACCTGAAGGCAGGCGCCGGCAAGGTCATCATTTCCGCACCCGCCACCGATCCGGACATCACCATCGTCATGGGCGTCAACGACAGCATGTACGACCCGGAGCGGCACTTCATCATCTCCAATGCCTCCTGCACCACCAACTGCCTGGCGCCGGTCGCCAAGGTGCTGCATGAGAATTTCGGCATCGAAAAGGGGCTGGTCACCACTATCCATTCCTATACCAACGACCAGCGGATCCTGGATCTCCCGCACAAGGACCTGCGGAGGGCCAGGGCGGCCGCCCTTTCCATGATCCCCACCGCCACCGGGGCCGCCCGGGCCATCTCCCTCGTACTTCCCGACCTGAGAGGGAAGCTGGACGGCATGGCCATCAGGGTACCGACCCCCAACGTCTCGGTGGTGGACCTGGTGGCCCTCCTCTCCCGGAAGGCCGAGGCGGGCAAGGTCAATGCAGCCCTGAAAAAGGCATCAAGAGGAAGCCTCAAAGGGATCCTCGGCTACTGCGACGAGCCGCTGGTCTCCATCGACTTCAACGGCAATCCGCTTTCCTCCATCGTCGACGCCCAGTCCACCAAGGTCATGGATGGGAACATGGTGAAGATCCTCTCCTGGTACGACAATGAATCCGGATTTTCCCACCGGCTCATCGACCTGATGCGGCTGGTGGCCAGGTAAGCAAAGACAACCCCCTGAATCAGTGGAGCCTTCACGGATTCAGGCCATCATAAATCAGCGAGGGAGTGCTCTAATGGCAATACGCTACATCGATGAGGTCAGCGACCTGGCCGGGAAACGGGTGTTTATCCGGGTGGACTTCAACGTTCCCCTGGACGACAAGGGGAACATCACCGACGATACGCGCATCAGGGCCGTGCTGCCGACCGTCAACTACGCCCTGGACTGCCATGCCAAGGTCATCGTGGCCTCACACCTGGGGCGACCCAAGGGCGAGAAAAACACCAAATTCTCCATGGCGCCGGCGGCCAAGAGGCTCTCCCGGCTGCTGGACAAGGAAGTGACGCTGGCCCCGGACTGCATCGGGAGCGAGGTGCAGGCCTTGGTGGACGACATGAAGCCCGGCGACGTCATCATGCTGGAGAACCTTCGCTTCCATCCGGGCGAGGAAAAGAACGACCCGGACTTTGCCAAGGCCCTGGCCGGTCTGGCCGATATTTATGTGAACGACGCCTTCGCGGTCTCCCACCGGGCACACTCCTCGGTGGAGGCCATCACCCGCTTCGTGCCCGTGGTAACGGCCGGTTTTCTCATGAAGAAGGAAATGGGCTTCTTCGAGCGCTCCATGCAGAACCCGGTTCACCCGCTGGTGGCTATCCTGGGCGGGGCCAAGGTGTCGGGCAAGATCGAGGTCATTGACAACCTGCTCAACAAAGTGGACAAGATCATCATCGGCGGCGGCATGGCCTTCACCTTCCTGAAGGCGCTGGGCTACGGCATCGGCAAGTCCCTGGTGGAAGAGCCGCTCCTGGAGACCGCCCTCAACGCTTACAACAAGGCCCGGGAAAAGGGAATCAAGATCTATCTCCCGGTGGACTGCGTGGTGGCGGACCGCTTCGACCCGTCCGCAGAGATAAAGATCACCCCGATACAGGAGATCCCCAGCGACTGGATGGCCCTGGACATCGGTCCGGCCACCGTAACCCTGTTCGCCGAGGCGCTCCAGAACGCCAAGACCATCATCTGGAACGGTCCCATGGGGGTATTCGAGATGGACGCCTTCTCCCGCGGCACCTTCGCCATGGTCAGCGCCGTGGCCAACTCCTATGCCCTGACCATCGTCGGCGGCGGCGATACGGACGTGGCGGTGCACCGGGCCGGAGAATTCGCCAAGATAAGCTACATCTCCACCGGCGGCGGCGCCTTCCTTGAACTTCTCGAAGGGAAGAAACTCCCCGGCATCAAGGTGCTCGAAGACAACGGCACCAACTGACTACCACCCATTTACCAGGAGTATTCATGCGGATTCCATTCATAGCCGGCAACTGGAAGATGTTCAAGACTACCGCCGACGCACTCCAGACCGTGGCAGACCTGCTGCGGCTCACCGAGGGGGTTGAGGGGGTCGAGGTCGTGGTGGCGCCCTCTTTCACACTGCTCAGGAGCGTCAGTGACGCCCTTGTCGACTCCCCCATCGCCGTGGCAGGACAGGACTGTTTCTGGGAGGAGCAAGGGGCCTTCACCGGCGAGGTGTCGCCGGGCATGTTGAGCGATGCCGGCTGCAGCCACGTCATCATCGGCCACTCGGAGCGGCGGCAGTATTTCGGCGAGACCGACGAAACCGTCAACAAAAAGCTGAAATCGGCCGTAGCGGCCGGTCTGACGGCCATCCTCTGCATCGGTGAGACCCTCGGGGAACGTGAATCGGGCGATACTTTCAAGGTGCTGGAACGTCAGGTCGGGAACAGCCTAGCGGGTGTGTCCATGCCTCAAGCGGAGAAGATCGTCCTTGCCTACGAGCCGGTCTGGGCCATAGGCACCGGCCGCACCGCCACGGACGACCAGGCACAGGAGGCCCACGCCTTTATCCGCGGTCTGGTGGCCGGGATCTTCTCCCCCACCGTGGCCGAGGCCGTCAGGATTGTCTACGGCGGGAGCGTCAAGCCGGGGAACATCGCCGGACTCATGTCCCGTCCCGACATCGACGGGGCCCTTGTCGGCGGGGCGAGCCTGGAGGCCGAGTCCTTCGCGGCCGTTATCCGGCACCTTAAATAAAGGCTTTTATTGCCACCGCCTTCTATGCTATCGTATTGCTTCCATTTTCCGTTAGAAAGGTCTTTTGCACAATGTTCGGTTTTCTTGTTGTTGTCCATATCACCGTCAGCATAGCACTGATCGTTATCGTCCTGCTTCAGGCCGGCAAGGGGGCCGACCTGGGCGCCACTTTCGGCACCGGCGCCAGCCAGTCGCTGTTCGGCGCCGGCGGCGGTACCAGCTTCCTCGGCAAGCTCACCGCCGGGGTAGCGATCATCTTCATGCTCACCTCGCTTTCCCTGGCCTACCTCTCAGGCAAGGGCGGAACCTCCACGATCATGCCGGACAAGGGGCCGGCCACCAAGAGCGCACCGGCCGTTCCCGCTCCTGTGCAGGAAAAACCCGCGGCGCCTCCGGCGGTTCCGCAGCAGCCCGCGAAAAAGTAGAGAATCATTCACTTTCCTGTTGACATCAAGGTCGCGAATTGTTACAAAAAAGCCTCGACGCCGAAGTGGTGGAATTGGTAGACACGCCATCTTGAGGGGGTGGTGGGCGACAGCCCGTACGAGTTCGATTCTCGTCTTCGGCACCATCTGACAAAAAAACCGTCCTATTTCGTTGCAGGTAGGGCGGTTTTTTATTGCCTGAAATCCCCGTCTCCCCCCTTCTCATCTATGTATCATGCAAAGAAGTCATCCTCGTTGATGAGGTACGGGGTAATCTCAAAAGATCTATTGACAAGAAAAACAATTTATGGTTGGAATGCTCAAATGTGTTGTTTCTTTTCCTTACCGGCCTTGCATCTTCAAACACTTTTTGAATAGCCGCCGGGCTTTCAGCCAGATTGAAGTCAACCGGATTCCTTCTGCTGATTGCCGATGCGAATGTGTTGAAGGTTGAGGCAACGGATGAAACGGAACATTCCGGATGTGATAATTTTCGCCAAAAGGAGGAAAATGCATGCGTATCAAGCTCAAGGCTCAAGTTCGCAAGGTGATGTTGGGGTTCATGCTGGCGGGGATAGTCCTGTTTTACGGCTCCGTTTCCCTCGCCGATCCACCAGAGCCAGCCCCGCCGAGCAAGTATTTCGCGATAACTACAGAAACGCTCCCGGACGGTATGGACGTTGACAAGACCGTTATCAATGGTCCGCCGGTACCGCCGCCCGGCTTCGAGGTTCAACGACAGGCGGTTTCACTGCCGGAACCGGATAGCTCCGCAGGAACAAACACATTGACGGTGCCCACGTTCAACTGGGTTTTCGGCTGTTCCGCGGTATCCGGTGCAATGATTGCCGGGTATTATGACCGGACGGATTACCCAAACATGTACACCGGTCCTACAAATGGCGGCGTTATGCCGCTGGATAACAGTTCCTGGCCGACCTGGTCCGATGGTTACAGCACCTATCCGAACTGCCCGCTGATCGCCTCCAAAAACGGGGTGGACGGCAGAACAATCAAAGGTTCCATAGACGACTATTGGGTGCAGTACGGCAGTTCGGCCAATGACCCTTACATCACGGGCGCCTGGGCACAGCATGAATGGGGCACTGCGATCGGGGACTACATGAAGACCAGCCAATCCGCCTACAGCAACACGGACGGAGCGACCTCGTTCTATAACTGGACAAGCTTGACAGACCCATTGACCTGCGCCGACATGGTAACTTATGGCATAGCCGGCGCAGATGGAACATACGGGAGAAAACTCTTCTATGAAGCCAGAGGCTATACCGTTACCGACTGCTACAACCAGAAAACGGACAACACAATCGCCGGGGGCTTTTCCTTCAACCAGTTCAAAGCCGAAATCGATGCCGGCCGGCCGGTACTGCTCAACCTTGCGGGTCATTCCATTGTCGGGGTTGGATACGACGATACAACAAATACGGTCTACATCCATGACACCTGGGATTACGGCAATCACACCATGACCTGGGGGGGAAGCTACGCCGGCATGCAGCTTCTGTCCGTCAGCGTCGTGAATCTTGAGTCGACGCAGAATGCGGTCACCGTCACCGTGGTTTCGCCCAATGGCGGCGAGACCTTGACCAGGGGGACCGTCGTGCCCATTACCTGGAGTTACTCGGGCAACCCCGGCGGTAACGTAAAAATCGAGCTCTATAACGGACCCACTCTCAGCAGCACGATAACTTCGAGCACCTCGCTGAGCGCCGGCTCCTACAATTGGAGCATACCGTCCACCCAGACATTTGGGAGCAACTACACCATCAAGATAACCAGCACCACGAACGGCACCATCAGCGACACCAGCGACGCCCCCTTTACCATCACCGGGCCCTCCATCACCGTTACCACGCCCAACGGCGGCGAAACCCTGGTCAGGGGCGGCGTCGTGCCCATTACCTGGAGCTACACGGGCAACCCGGGCGCGAAGGTGAAAATACAGCTGTATAACGGGTCCACCCTCAGCCGCACGATAGCGACGAGCACAGCGCTGGGCGTGGGTGCGTACAATTGGAAAATATCGTCCCTGCAGACACTGGGAAGTAACTACAAAATCAAAATAACCAGCACGACCAACAGCACAATCTCCGATACCAGCAATGGCACCTTCACCATTGCCAAGCCGGCCGTTACGGTCATCTCGCCCAACGGAGGCGAGTCCTTCACCAGGGGGGGCGCGATGCCCATCAGCTGGTCGTCCGTGGGCAGCCCGGGAACAAACGTTAAGATACAGCTCTACAAGGGGATGTTCCTCAGCCGCACGATAACCTCGAGCACGCCGATGAGTGCGGGCACGTACAACTGGACCATACCTTCGACCCAGGCTGTCGGAAGCACCTACAAGATCAAGATAACCTGCACGACAAGTTCTCTGATCAAGGACTCCAGTAATACTGCATTCACGATAAAGTAAAGATACGCGGCGGGAGCAGGGATTCATTCCGCCGGACAGTCAGAAATGAGGGGGCGGCACGAAATCGTACCGCCCCCTCTACCATGGGCTGTCCGTATTCACCCTGCTTTGTTTATCTACTCTCTATCAGTGCCGGCCGGCCCGCTGCTGAGCAATCTCCCACCTTCCTGAAGCACGTATATGAATCATTGTCTTGCAGATAGGCTTCCGGGTCGATGCCCCCTGCCAGGGCCGCGGCTGTATGTCATTTAACTTCCCCCGAGGAATTCCCGTATGCTTGCCGCAATCCCCTCGGCATCCAGTCTGTACATGGTCCGGAGTTCCCCCTGCTCCCCCTGCTCGATGTACTGGTCGGGAAAGCCGAGACGTCTCACCCTGACCCCGTCCATCACCTCCTCTTCCAGGAGCTCCAGCACGGCGGAGCCGAATCCGCCTTCGATGGCGTTTTCCTCCACGGTGATGAGAACGCCGCTGGTAGCGGCAAGCTTCAAAATCAACTCTCGATCCAGCGGCTTGATGAACCTGGCGTTTACCACGGACAGACTCAATCCCTCTGCTGCAAGCCTGTCGGCGGCTTCGAGGGCGGGGTAGACCATGGTGCCGACGGACAGGATAGCTCCTCTGTCCCCTAGCCTGAGCACCTCTCCCTTTCCGACGGCAAGCGGAGTGAGTTGCTGTTCCAGGGGGACGCCGTAGCCGTTTCCGCGGGGATAACGCAGCGCTACCGGACCCTCGGACTCCAGCGCGGTGGCCAGCATGTGCCGGAGCTCGTTCTCGTCCTTGGGAGCCATGACAGTGATATTGGGAAAGGTGCGCAGGTATGAGAGATCAAACAGGCCGTGGTGGGTCGGGCCGTCGTTCCCGACCACGCCGGCCCGGTCCAGGGCGAATACCACCGGCAGTTTCTGGAGACAGACGTCGAAGATCTCGTCATAGGCACGCTGAAGGAAGGTAGAGTAAACCGCGAACACCGGCCGGAGCCCCTCGGCGGCAAGGCCGGCCGCAAAGGTGACGGCATGCTGCTCGGATATGCCCACGTCGAAAAACCGGTCGGGGAATTCCCGCGAGAACCCTGTCAGGCCGGTCCCGTCCGGCATGGCCGCCGTTATGGCGATGACCCGTTCTTCTTCGGAGGCCAGCTTTTTCATTGTATCCCCGAAAATGGCGGTGTAGGAGGATGGTGCCCCCTTGGAGGACCGGACCTTGCCGGTCTCCCTGTCGAACGGCCCCACCCCATGGAACAGCGAGGGGTTCTCCTCCGCGGGCCGGTACCCCTTTCCCTTCCTGGTCAGGACATGCACCAGAACAGCCTCGTCGAACCTCTTCACCCCTTCCAGCGTGTGGATCAGCCGGGGGAGGTCATGTCCGTCTATGGGGCCGATATATTCAAAGCCGAAGGCCTGAAACAGCATACCCGGCGTGAACAGACCCTTGAGGGACTCCTCCGCCTTGCGGGCGATATGCAGGGCGCTCTGCCCGATGCTGTCCAGACCCTTGAGGAAGCCTTCAACCTCCTTCTTTATCTTGTGGACGAACTCGCTGGTCATGGTCCGGCTCAGGAAACCGGACAAAGCGCCCACGTTTTCCGCAATGGACATCTCGTTGTCGTTCAGGATTACGATCAGGTCTTTGTTCAGGTGTCCCGCGTTATTAAGTCCCTCGTAGGCCAGTCCTCCGGTCATGGAGCCGTCGCCGATGACGGCGATGACCTTGTTCCGTTCCTTCTTCAGGTCGCGGGCCGCGGCAAAGCCGAGGGCGGCTGAGATGGAGGTGGACGAGTGTCCGGTGTCGAAGGCGTCATGGGAAGATTCGGACCGTTTGGGGAATCCGCTTATTCCTCCCAGCTTGCGAAGCGAGGCAGCAAACTTTTCCCTGCGGCCGGTGAGCAGCTTGTGGGCGTACGCCTGATGTCCCACGTCCCATATTATCCGGTCGGTTGGAGATTTGAACACCCGGTGGAGGGCCAGAGTGAGCTCCACGACCCCGAGACTGGGCGCCAGGTGGCCGCCGTTCAGCGAACAGACATCGATGATGACCTCCCGCAGTTCGGCTGCAAGCGCCTCCAGATCCGCATCGGCAAGCTTCTTCAGGTCATCCGGAGAATCTATGGACGGGAGGATACTGGTCATCAGGACTTCCGCTTTACTATATAGGTCGCAATCGCCCGCAGGGGATCGGCCTTTTCGCCGAAGCCGGCCAGTGCCTCCACTGCCGTCTCAACCAGCTCGGATGCCCTCTGCTTCGATTCGGCAAGCCCGATCACGGCCGGATAGGTAGCCTTGCCGCGGGTCTGGTCGCTGCCCGCGTCCTTGCCGATCTGCTCGGTGGTCCCCTCGATGTCCAGGATGTCATCAGCAATCTGGAACGCCAGCCCGACGGCCTCGCCGTAACGGGTGACGGCGTTGAGCCGACTCCCGTCCGCTCCCCCGATGAGAGCGCCGCACTTCAGGGACGCCTTGATCAGGGCGCCGGTCTTGTGGGTATGGATGTATTGCACGGTGGCAAAGTCGATGTCCTTTTTTCCCTCGCTCTCCATGTCCACCACCTGTCCGCCGATCATACCCCGGGAGCCGGCACAGACGGCTATCTCGTGAATGACCCGGAGAAGGACGTCAGGAGAGAGTCCCCGGGTGAATTCCGGATTGCTCAGGAGTTTGAATGCCTCGGTCAGGAGGGCATCGCCAGCCAGGATGGCGATCGCCTCGCCGAACACCTTGTGGCTGGTTGGTTTCCCCCGCCTGAAATCGTCGTTGTCCATGGCAGGAAGGTCGTCGTGGATCAGCGAATAGGTATGGATCATCTCCATGGCACATGCCGCCGGCAACGCCTTGGAGATATCCCCGTCCACTGCCTCACAGGCAGCGAGCATCAGCACGGGGCGGACCCGTTTCCCGCCGGCGAATATGGAATATCTCATGGCCTCGTGGATCGAGCCGGGGAGTTCGTCCCTCCTCGGCAGGTATTTTTCCAGCGATTCGTCAACCATTTGCTGCATTTTCTTCAAGTATGGCTTTAAGTCCATGGTATTTTCTCGTTTCGAGTCGGTTATTTTTGTCACCTGTCTTCCTCTAGGGAAAACTCACGTTTAATGAACGCACCGTCCTTCTGCTTAAGGAGAAGCTCAACCTTTTTTTCCGCCTCGTCCAGCTTCTTTACGCAGAAATTGGCGGCCTTTACCCCTTCTTCGAATACCTTGAGCGATTCCTCCAGGGTGAGTTCCCCCCCCTCCAGCTTATGCACGGCGTCTTCGAGTTTCTTCAATACGGTTTCGAATTTCTCCACTGCCATCTGTTTGCCCCTCTACCCGGATGTCGGGTGTGAGTCATTATACGGAATCCGCCGTCCCAGTCAAGGACGACGGGACTCGAGCTTAAAGATGCGACGAACGGGATACCTATGTAAGAATTCAGGACTCATCCGCGGATTCCACCACGCAACGGGCGGAACCGTGTCGGAAGGTAAGCCCCAGCCTGTCTCCCTGTTCGAGCAGGCCGGCGTCCCTGACGATTTCTCCGGCCGGATGACGGCGGGCGATGCAGTAGCCCCGATCCAGGGTGGCAAGGGGCGAGAACGCATGGAGCCTGGCCCCGCTCACGGCGGCCTTTTCCCGCAGACCGTCCAGAAGCCGCTGCATGGCGTTCTCCATCCCGGCGGAAAGGATCAGCAACCGCTCGCGGCAGCGTTCAGCCTCCACCGCAGGATTCATTATCTGAAGCCGGTGCGCAAGCGCATCGAGCCGTTCCCTGCGCCTCCGGAGGCTCCCATTGAGCGCTCCTTTCATCCGGGCAGCCTGGTCGTCCACCCGCTGGGCCAGATGACCGACCAGGAGCGACGGGTCCTTTAACGCGCGTATCAACCCCTCACCCCGTTCCCTGGCACCGGACAGCTTCCGCCCCATTGCCGACGAGAGACGTGTCGTCAGGTGCCGCAATTCCCCTTCCAGCTCTTCCCGGCTCCGGACCACCATCTCGGCGGCCGCTGAAGGGGTCGGTGCCCGCAGGTCGGCCACGAAGTCGGTGATGGTGAAGTCCACCTCGTGACCCACGGCCGAGACCACCGGAATCCTCGACGCACTGATGGCCCTGGCGACGACCTCTTCGTTGAACGCCCACAGGTCCTCCATGGAGCCTCCCCCCCGGCCGACGATGAGGACATCCACCTCCCGGTAGAGGTTGAAGTCTCGGATAGCGGCCGCTATCTCCCTCGCCGCTCCCTCTCCCTGCACCTTGACCGGGATGATGAGCACCTCCACCGGGGCGTGACGACGCTTCAGCACGGTGAGTATGTCGTGGACGGCGGCCCCGGTGGCGGAGGTCACCACGCCGATCCTGCGGGGAAGCCCTGGGAGCGGTTTCTTTCTGAGTTCGTCGAACAGTCCCTCCCGCGCCAGTTTCTCTTTCAGCTGGTTAAAGGCAAGCTGGAGCGCGCCAATCCCTTTTGGTTCCAGGTATTCGGCAATGAACTGGTATTCGCCGCGCTGGTCAAAAACCGACACCCTGCCGCGGAGCACCAGCCCCATGCCGTTCCGTATTTTGAACCGCATGGCCCGGGCCGAGGCGCGGAACACCACGCAGCGGATCTGTGCGCCGGCATCCTTGAGCGTGAAATAGAGGTGGCCCGAGGCGGGCGCGGCCATGTTGGAAACCTCTCCCTCCAGCCAGACGTGCTCGAAGTTTTCCTCCAGCACGCCACGGATCAGCTGGGTCAGCTGGCTTACGGTCAGGATTCTTTTTTCTGTGAACAGGTCCATGTCCGGCTCCTGTGCTGCGTTCAAACTAACGGTTGACGATTTTTCCGGCTTTATAGTACCATCCCGTCCATGGAAAAATATCCATATGTCATAACCATCTCGTCGGAAAAAGGGGGAGTCGGAAAGACTACCCTGGCAACCAACCTGGCTATCTACCTGAAGGCCCTGGCCGAGGACCTTCCGGTGTCGATCCTCTCTCTGGACAACCATTTCACTGTGGACAAGATGTTCGCCATCAAGGGGCAGAAGCCCGTCGGTGACGTGGCCGAATTCCTCATGGAAACACCGGGGTCGGAGTTGATCCAGACCGGTCAGTACGGCGTGGACTATATCCCCTCCTCACTGGTGCTGGACGACCTGAGGGATTCCATACGGGGGAACATGGTCATGTCCCGGCTGCTGGCCCTGTCGGGCATTTCCGGCATCCTGATAATCGACACCAGGCCGGAGCTCAACATATTCACCCAGAACGCGCTCTACGCCTCCGACCGGGTCATCATCCCGGTGAAAGACATGCCCAGCCTGGAGAACTGCCGGAATATCTTCGACCTGTTCGACAAGCGCGGACTGGACCGAAAGAGCCTCACGGTCCTTCCATGCCTGATCGACGCAAGGATCAAATACCAGGGTCCCTTCAAGGACCACAAATCCCTGCTGCGAGCGTTCGCCATCAACCGCGGCTACCGCTGCATCGACGGCTTCATCTCCAAGAGTCCGAAGGTCGAAAGCCTGAACACCAATCCGGACGGCAGGATCTACCCGATCCTCACCCACGCCCGCGGAACCGAGGTTTACGGACAGTATGCCCATCTGTCCCGGGAGATACTGGAGGAGTACCGGAACACGGCAGAGCCCCACTCGTTCCTGTTTCACAAATGGATGCTGGCCGAGGAGGAGAGAAAGCGGGATGAGTACCAGGCGCGGCTTTCCCGCCTGAAGGATACCTGTCTCCTCTGCGGCAAGGCCCACGCGGTCGACGGCACGGACGAACTTTCCTTCTATTACGAGGCATCCGACGGCGGTGCGTGCGGTTTCCTGGAAGACCGCTGCTGCTCCTCGCTGCTCCTCTCCTGCCTCTATAACTCCAGGACGGTCCTGTCGGACGACGACCCGCTCCTGCACATGTTCAGGGAAACCGCGCGGGAATCGGTTTATACCTTCAGACCTTTCGAAAACGGAAACGGCCGGTGTGTCGAGGTCCAGCGGTTCAACATGGACGGAAGCTCCGTGCTGAAGAAGGTCCACCCCCTCCACGAGTATGAAGGGTCCGGCTTTACGAGGACCAAGAGCAGTCTCTACGACTTTATCTTCGCAGCGCTCGGCGAGCTTCCGGGCAGGATGCGCGACGCCTTCCTGCTCATCCACCCGACCAACCCCCGCAAACCTGGTTCAATCCTGTCCGAGGACGGCTACCGGCGGTTGATGAAGACCATGCGTCACGTGGCGGAAAGGCTGGCGTAGAGTCTATCTCCCGGATCCGTTGCGCCTTAACGGATCCGGAATTACCTCACCAGCCTGGAGACGGAGACGAACCGTATCCCCCGGCTTCGCATCCGGGGGAGCTCCTCGGCGAGCGCTTGTATGGTGGTCCTGTGCGGGTGACAGATACCGACTGCGCTCCCCCTCTTCCTGGCCAGCTTCTCCAGTGCCCCCAGCTGCGCCTTGACCGCGGCAACGTCCTGGCTGTTGTCAAGGAACGGTGCGCTCCTCGCCGTGGCACGCAGACCCAGCTCACGGGACAGGGACAGACCGACCGATTTCGGCGTCGTCATGCTGTCCACGAAGAACATCCCTTTCGCCCTCAGCATCTCCAGCACAACCAGCATCTTGTCCCTGTCCTCGGTGAAGCGGGAGCCCATGTGATTATTGGCCCCTGCCGCGTATGGAACCGCCCGGAAATAATCCTTCATCCTCTTCTCAATCTCACCCTCCGAATGGGCCAGGAGCAGTCCGTTTGTCTCCAACCGGCGGGCCGGGTAGTCATGGGGCTCCATCGGGATATGGAGCATGACGTCGTACCCCCCGGCATGCACGGCCTCAGCCACCTCCCGTGCCTGCCGCAGACCGGGGATGACCGAAAAGGTCAGCGGAACGCCGATATTCATGAGGTCTTCCGCCTCCTTCAGGCTGGAACCCATGTCGTCGATGATAATTGCAATGGTTCCCTCCCCGGTTATAACGGGAGGTTTCACTACAGGAACAGGGGCGGTATACCCTTTATGGACCGGTGCCGGTTTTGCCGGCTTTTCAGGCATGGCCGGTTCTTCTGCTTTTTCAGGTTTCTCAGGGGGCAGAGGCTTCCCGGGCCGCTCGACCGGTGGTGCCGGCCGTTCCACCGGAGGCTTGCCCCCGGGCCTGACCGGGGCTGGCCTCTTCAGCTTGTCCAACACGAAGAACAGCAGGATTATCAGGGCAATGGTCAGAATCAGATAGACGAACGGGCGGAAACCTCCCTGTTTTTTTCTGGTGTTTACTCGCCTCTTGTTCGGTTTACGCACGCAGGGTTTCCTTTGTTTGAAGAATATCGTTCAGACATCCGTAACGTCAGAAATCCCCCTTTCGGCATGGCGGGACTCCAATCGGGTAATCATAGCACAGGGCCACAGTCGATGAAAGCGCTTTGGACATAAAGAAGCCGCCGCATCGGTCGATACCGATGCGGCGGCTTTGTCCGGGAACAGCGCCAGACGGTCAGGTTTAGAGCTTGTCTGGAAATAGGGACAAGCTCTCAGATATCGAGACCGGTCAGAGCCTGGTCAGATCCTCGTGCTGCTCTTCATGGGGATTGATGTGAATCATTACGTCGCCCACATTCTGAAATTTCCTGAAGATGTTTCTTTTCACCCGGGTGGCGATATCGTGCGATCTTTTGACGGTCATATCCGGGTCCATATCAAGCTTCAGGTCAACTATCACATACTGGCCGGAGCGGCGGGCCTTGATCTCGTGCACGTGCTTGACCCCATCCACCTGTTCCGCAATCTCACTGATTGAAGATATGAGCATTTCCGGAGGCCTGCCGTCCATCAGGTCATGGGCGGCTGAACGGAAGGTCTGATAGCCGATCCGGAAGATCCAGAGGGAGGAGAGCACCGCGGCCGCCGGATCCAGTATGCCGACGCCGAAGAAGGCGCCGGTCACACCCACCAAGGTCGCGACCGAGGTGAGGGCGTCCTTGCGGTGGTCCTGGGCCACGGCCAGCAGTGCCGGGCTCTCCAGGCGGGAGCCTGTCCTCACGGTAAAGCGGTAGAGAAACTCCTTCGCCCCTATGGTGACGGCCGCGGCAAGGACCGCTATCGGTTCCGGCTCTGGGTAGGTCCCGGCTGCGATGGTGACAACGGAGCGAATCAGGATTCCCACACCGCCGAGAAAGATGATGATTGCCACCAGGATTGCCGAGATGTTCTCGGCCCTGCCGTGGCCGTAGGGGTGCCTGCCGTCAAGTCGCTGCCGGCCGATACGGAGGGCCACCATGGTGAAGGCGATAGCGATAAAGTCGCATGCGCTCTCGACACCGTCGGCAAACACGGCTTCGGATCCCCCGAAATGGCCGGCTGCCAGCTTGAGGACCATCAGGACGGCATTGGCGATAAAGCCAACCCTTATGACCCTGTCGGCCCCGGCAAACCTCTCCCGTCTCCTCATTTCATCCCCCTCGAACGGATACAGAGTACCATTCTACCAGGAAAAAGGAGGCCGTCAGCCTCTCCCGGCGCTCCCTTCCTCCTCATGAGAAGGGATGATGTTAACGGCTACCATGGGGGTGGCGCGCAGCGCCAGGTGAGGGGGACAGCGGATGGCCGGATCTAATCGACAGCTTCCCGCAGGTCCTTTATCCGCAGTCGAAGCGACCTTCTTCCGTTCCAGACGTTGATGTCCATGGAAAAGGCGATGTCCACGGTATCGCCTTTTGGTGTACGGGACGACAGGTTGAAGCCTACCGTATCGAAAGTAATCCCGCCCGCTGAGAGCCGCATCCGCAGGTGCCTCTCCTTCAGGATATTCGATTCCAGCACCCTGGCCCCCCGCAGGAGGAAGACCGGACGAGGGTTGCCCATGCCATAGGGCTCCAGGGAACCGATCAGTTCGGCTGTTTCGAGCGAAACCTCCGCCGGCAGGAGCTCCGCGTCGATCCTGAGCTCCGGGATGAGATCGTCCGGCGAAAGGAGTTCCGAGGCGATCTCGTCGAATCGCCCCGCAAAAGCTTCGAGGGACTCCTGGCCGATGGTAAGTCCTGCTGCATATTTGTGTCCGCCGAAACGGAGCAGATGCTCTGAGCATGCCTGGAGCGCATCGTGGAGATGAAAGCCCGGGATGCTTCTCCCCGAACCCCTGCCTTTACCCTCCGCCAGCGAGATGAGAATGGTCGGTCTGTGAAACAGGTCCACTATGCGGGACGCAACGATCCCGATGACCCCGCAGTGCCACGACTCCGAGACCAGGACAATGCTCTTCCTGGAAGCCATGGCCGGATCGTTTCTGACCATATCCAGCGCGTCACGAATGATGGTCTGCTCAAGGAACTGCCGCTCCTCGTTGCTGGCGTTCAACTCTTCGGCAATGGATGCGGCAAGTCCGGCATCACCGGTGAGCAGGAGTTCGACCCCGATTGAGGCGTCCTCGAGCCTCCCGGCCGCGTTCAGGCGAGGCGCCAGGCGGAAGCCCACCGCGCCACAGTCCACGGCGCCGTTGATCCCAGCGACCGTCTTCAATGCCCTCACCCCGATCCTGCTACCCGCCGAAAGTTCCTTCAACCCATGGCTTACGAGTATGCGGTTTTCGTCCGTCAGGGGGACGATGTCGGCAATGGTGCCGAGGGCGACCAGGTCCAGGCATTCCCGCAGATTGGGCTCGGCCCGGTCCCCGAAAAATCCTTCCAGCCGCAGGCGGCTTCTCAGGGCGACAACCAGATTGAAGGCCACCCCCACCCCGGCCAGCGTCTTGCAGGGAAAGGTACATCCGGGGCGTAAAGGATTGATGACCGCCAGGGCCGACGGAATCCTGTCGGTCGGGGTGTGATGGTCGGTGATGATGAGATCGACACCGAGAGACAAACATGTCTCGGCCTCGGCAAAGGCGGTTATTCCGCAGTCAGCCGTCACGATGAGCCGGGCGCCTCCGCGAACCGCGGCGTCGATGCCGGCAGCGCCCAGGCCATACCCCTCCTCCAGGCGGTTGGGGATGTGATAGAAACAATCGGCGCCGAGCGCCTTCAGGAACGAGGTCAGCAGAGCCACGGACGTTACGCCGTCCGCGTCGTAATCACCGTAGACACAGATCCGCTCACCGCTCAGGACCGCTTCCCCGAGCCGCTGGGCAGCCTTGTCCATGTCCATGAGCAGGAAAGGGTCGTGGAGCTCCGCAAGTGTTGACGAAAGAAACCGGTTGACATCCCCGGGATCGTCTATCCCACGGTTGAGAAAGAGGATTGCGGTGAGCCGCGGTATGGAACATTCCCGCGAAAGACGCGCAACCATGGACTCATCCGGCTGCGCCATGCGCCAGCGTCTCTCCAGTATCGGCTCCATTGCCCCCTCCTCAGAAAAAAATGCCCCCGAAAAACGGGGGCGGGATCTCTCACCAGCAAGCAGCGACGACGGACCTACACCTTGACCCGTTTGGCCCGGTTCTCCAGAACCAGCACGAGGGGACTCGCTACGAACACCGACGAATAGACTCCGGCCACCATACCGAAGGCCAGGGCAAAGGCGAAGTCGTGGATAACCTCGCCGCCGAACAGAAACAGCGAACCGGCCGCGAAGAAGGTGGTCAAGAAGGTGATGATGGTCCTTGAGAGGACTTCGTTGATGCTCTGGTTGAAGATCTTGTCCAGGGACTCCTTCAGGTTCTTGCGCAGGTTCTCCCGGATCCGGTCAAAGACCACCACCGTATCGGTCAGGGAGTAGCCGGCGATGGTCAGTACAGCGGTAATGAGGAGGAGGTCCACCTCTTTGCCGAGAACGAAAAAGATGGCAAAGATCGCCAATACGTCATGCAGGGTCGCTACGGTGGCGGCGATACCGAACTTGAGGTCAAACCGCCAGGCTATATAGATGATGATGCCGATCATGGAGATGACGATTGCGATCAGTGTATCCTTACGGAGCTTCTCCCCGATGGAAGGTCCTATTTCGGCCGAACTCTCCACAGTAAACGGGTTGGCCGGGAACTCCTTCCTGAAGACCTCCTGCACCGTGTCCGAGACCTTCCCGAGCGCCACGTTGGTCCTGCCGATCTTGATCAGGAGCTGGTTGCCCGCACCAATCTCCTGGAGCGCGGCCGCCACGCCATGACCGTCAAGGGCCTTGCGTGCGTCCGCCATGTCGACCGGCTTCTCGAATTTCAGTTGGAGGACGGTTCCGCCGACAAAGTCGATCCCCATGTTAGCTGTTCCCCGGGAGATCTGGATGATGCTGATGATGCCGATAATCGAGATGACGGCTGATACTATAAACGAGATATTCCTCATGCCGATGAAATCGATATTGGTTTTCCCGATGATTTCCATTGATCCCCCCAGCCTATATGCTTATTTTGGTCGCTCGGCCACGGCCGAGGAAGTAGTCGAACACCACCTTGGTCCCCACCAGTGCAGTGAACAGGTTTATGATCACGCCCAGACTCAGGGAGACGGCAAATCCCTTGACCGGCCCGGTGCCGAACTGGAACAGCACGGCGGCGGTAATCAGGGTGGTAACGTGAGAGTCCATGATGGTGAGGAACGCCTTGTCGTAACCGGCATCCAGGGCGGCCTTGGGGGTCTTGCCGAGCCGCAGTTCCTCTCGTACGCGCTCGAAGATCAACACATTGGCATCGACCGACATGCCGATGAGCAGAACGATTGCGGCGATGCCCGGAAGCGTCAGGGTGGCGCCGAAGGCCGCGAGCGCGCCCATAAGGAATACAATGTTGAGCACCATGCCCAGGTTCGCCACCATGCCCGAAAGTTTGTAGTAGACGGCCATGAAACCAACCACCAGGATGACACCCACGAGACCGGCTATCAGCCCCTTGTTGATGGAGTCCTGGCCAAGGGAAGGCCCGACCGTTACGTTCTGGATAACGTGTACCGGAGCGGGGAGCGCTCCGGCCCGGAGAACGATTGCCAGGTCCCTGGCCTCCTGCTCGGTGAAGCTCCCCGATATCTGTGCGCTTCCGCCGGAAATCCGCTCACGGATGACCGGAGCCGAGTAGATATTGTTGTCCAGCACGATGGCAAACCGTTTGCCCACGTTGGCGGCGGTGACCTGGTCGAACAACCTGGCGCCCACGGAATTGAACTCGATGGCCACGTAGGGCATGTTGTACTGGTCGAACCTGACCTGGGCGTCAGTCAGGAGGTCACCGGTTATCATGGTCTTCTTCTTGAGAACGTAAGGCATTTCCGTGACGACGTGGGTATCCGGATCCGTTTTTTTCTCCATCAGGATCTCGGCATCCTCGGGAACCGTCCCAGGGGTTACCGTTGCGGGGTTCACGCCCTCGTCCACCAGCTTGAACTCCAGCCGCGCGGTCTTGCCGATGAGCTCGATCGCCCTCTTCGGATCCTGCACGCCGGGAAGCTGCACCACGATGTTCCTGGTCCCTTCCCGCTGGATGACCGGTTCCGTAACGCCGAACTGGTCTATCCGGTTCCGGATGGTCTCCAGTGCCTGCTGGACTGACTTGTCCCTTATGCCCTGCATCTCCTTGTCGTCCATCCTGAGTTGAAGGTTCAGGAAGCCCCCCTCGTCAAAGGGCGCCTGGACATTGAGCCTGGGATACCTGCTCTTCAGGAACTTTCCCACCTCGTCGGCGGTGCTCCTGTCATAGAGAACCACTGCCACCCTGTCGCTTCCGAGCCTGGATACATTTCTGAAGCGGAGATTCTTCGAATGCAGGGTGTCTTCCAGATCGGTTGCGATGAGGTCGAGCTGCCCCTCGACCGCCTTCTGCGTGTCCACCTCCATCACCAGGTGGATACCCCCCTGAAGGTCCAGCCCCAGGTGTATCTTGTCTTTCGGGAAAAACATCCCTTGCCACCACGAAGGTAGGTTCGGAACAAGGGTAGGCGTAAGGTATAGCAGGGACAGGAAAAGAAAGATCAATATGAGGGTGACGCGCGAGGTGATTCCCTTGGGCATGGCAGACGCTCCTTTCAAAAATTATGACTCGCCCGCTGCCGAGAGCGCACCTTATCGATTGTGCTCAGGCTGCGGAACAGGCCTCTCAGGCCTTTTTCGAAATGCTGGCAATGAAGGCCTTGTTGATTCGGATATTCACCCCTGTTGCCACCTCGACCACCACGACTCCGTCGTCGATTGCCGTCACCTTGCCGTGTATCCCTCCGGCCGTGACCACTTGATCGCCTTTCTGAAGGGTCTCCAGCAGGGCCTTGTGCTCCTTGGCCTTTTTCTGCTGGGGACGGATGAGCAACAGATAGAAAATCGCGAACATGAAGATGAGGGGGATAAAGCTCATGAAACCCGAACCACTTGCCCCCCCCGACGCTGAACCAGTTGCGTATGCCAGATCGATCATTGGTGAAAACCTCCTGGGTTTGTGAAATAAAGAAGCCCAATGGGCGCTTATGGTAGAACGTGCTTTCCTGCAACAACACCCGCGCCGGAACCGTCAAAACCCTGTCGTGCGGCATGGAATTCGGACCTGAACTCGGTGAAGCGTCCGGCTGAGATGGCGACACGGGCCCTTTCCATCAGGTTCAGGTAGTAGTAGAGGTTATGGTACGTATTGAAGCGTGAGGAAAGAATCTCTCCAGCACGGTAGAGGTGCCTCAGGTAGGCCCTGCTGTAATTCCGGCAGACATAGCAGCCGCATTCGGGATCAACCGGAGACGGATCCTCGGCATAGCAGGCCTTTTTGATGTTGATACTGCCGCCGGAGGTGAACAGCATGCCGTTGCGCGCGTTCCTGGTCGGCATGACGCAGTCGAACATGTCGTATCCCCGGTATATGGCCTCAATCAGGTCTGCAGGAGTGCCGATGCCCATGACGTAGCGCGGCCGGTCCTCGGGAAGGAGCGGTTCGCAGCTGTCCATGACCTGGTACATGACTTCTTTCTCCTCGCCTACCGACAGGCCTCCGAGCGCATATCCGTCGAAGCCCATGGCACACAGGTCCGTTGCGCTCCGTTCCCTCAGGTCGGGGAACCTCCCGCCCTGAACGATACCGAACAGGGCCTGGTCTTCGCGCCGCTTTGCCTCCTTGCAGCGTTCCGCCCACCTGGAGGTCATCTCCATGGATTTCCGTACATAGCCGTAGTCGGCCGAACTGGGGGGACACTCGTCGAAGCACATGATGATGTCGGCGCCTAATGCCTCCTGTATACCGATGGAGATCTCCGGGGAGATAAAGTGACGGGAACCGTCCAGATGGGACTGGAAGGTAACCCCTTCCTCCCGGATCCGGCAGAGCTCGCCGAGGCTGAAGACCTGGAACCCCCCGCTGTCGGTCAGGATCGGCGAAGGCCACCCCATGAAGCGGTGCAGTCCCCCCATCCTTCCGATCAGTTCATGACCGGGCCGGATGTAGAGGTGGTAGGTATTGGCCAGGATGATCCTTGCCTGCACCTCCGCCAGTTCCTCGGGCGTCATGGCCTTTACGGTTGCCTGCGTTCCCACCGGCATGAAGATCGGGGTGGGCATGGTCCCGTGGGTGGTGGTCAGGGTGCCGACCCGCGCCGCGCACGACGGGTCCTTCGCCAATACTTGAAAATTCAGTGCCGCCAATTTGATGCCGCTGTCCGTCTGCCTCGAATTTGCTTTTTACCCTATGCCAGCCTTACCTTATAAACATCGCGTCGCCGTAACTGTAGAAGCGAAACCCCCGCTTCACCGCCTTCCCATAGGCCCTGAATAGGAAATCCTTGCCCGCAAAGGCGGAAACCAGCAGGAGCAGGGTCGAGCATGGCAGGTGGAAATTGGTGATCAGTGCGTCCACCACCTTGAACCGGTAGCCGGGACGAATAAAAATATCGGCCTCGCCTTCCCCCGGCCGCACCGTACCATCGGGGGCGGCGGCCTGCTCAAGCGCCCTGGTCGTGGTGGTCCCGAGCGCTATGACCCTCCCCTTCCCCTTTTTCCTCTCGGCAACGGCAGCCGCGGTTTCGCCCGGTATGGAAAAGAACTCGCGGTGCATGCGATGCTCAAGGACATCGTCCACCCGCACCGGCAGAAAGGTCCCGAGCCCCACATGGAGCGTCAGTGTCGCCATTGCAACCCCGAGGGAGCCGAGCTCGCCGAGCAGTTCATCGGTGAAGTGCAGGCCGGCCGTAGGAGCGGCCACGGCGCCGCTCACCCTGGCGAACACGGTCTGATAGCGCGACCTGTCTTCGCTGCCCGCGTTTCTGCGCACGTAGGGAGGGAGGGGCATGTTGCCATGTTCCTCAAGCCAGCCGTCGAAACCCTGTGCCGGAGAAAACGCAAGCAGCCAGGTTTCCTCGTCGCGCCTGTCCAGCACGACAGCCTCCATCCCTCCCGGGAGGGAGATCACCGTACCTGGCCTCGGTTTCTTGGAAGACTTCAGCAGACAGATCCAGGTCTCGTCAGGACCGGCGACCCTCCTGACCAGGAATACCTCGATCCTGCCGCCGCTCTCCTTTTTCCCCAGCAGGCGGGCGGGTATGACCCTGGTGTCGTTCAGGACCAGGAGATCTCCGGGGCGAAACAGTCCGGCTATGCCCGAAAATACGGTTTCAGAGATGCTCGCCTCCACCCGGTCCAGAATCATGAGACGGGAGGCGTCCCTCCGCGCGGCAGGCGTCTGGGCAACCAGCTCAGGCGGCAAAAAATAATCGAAATCGCTGAAATGCATGCACTACTCGGTGAAGTGTTGCCTTATCCGGGTACCGGGATAGTAGTAGGAGAGTATCTCCTGGTAGGAGAACCCCTCTTCCGCCCGTTTTTTTGTCCCCCACTGGCAAAGGCCGACACCGTGTCCGTAACCGACACCTGTGAAGGTGAAATCGTCGTCCGTACCCTTTACCTCGAAACCCGTACTCCGTATGACCCCATAACCGACCAGTTTCCGGAAGGAAACCGCCTGTATTGTGGTTTTACCCTCCCCTGAAACCAGTTCAATGGAATCAATCCGCCCGCTCCGGTTGCGGGATTTCGGACGTATTTCCTTCAGGCCGCGAACCTTGTATCCCGCCGCGCGTAGAATGGACTCGAGCCTTCTGCGCGGGACTGTCTGTTCCCATACGACTGAAGGCGAACTCATGCAGTAGGTGCACTCCACGCCCCGCAGGTACGGGAGCCGCGTGGGCCAGACGTTCTCGGACGCTTCCGTGTGTCCGCCGCAACTGGAGTGAAAAAATGCCAGTACGATCGCACCGTCATAGGTGAGGACCTCGCCGGCCGTCTCCTCCACGGCGCGTTCGGCCCTGCTGTCTTCGATGTCGCACCCGTCGTAAACCTGGTCGTACACCGTCGATTCCAGGTGATAAGGCATGTTTTTCCTGGATTCCTTCTGGTACAGGGCAAAAGAACGGGCAACCACCACTTGGGCCTTCACGGCCTCGATTGGCCACTGGGACGATATTTCACAGTTGACGAGCCCGACCAGGTACTCTTCCAGCTGGATCTCGTCGATTACCAGAAGCCCCTTCTCCGCCGCAACGATCTCTATCGTACCCCGGTACCCCTTGCCGTTTATCTGGACAATTCCCGGGGAGGAGAGTACCAGGCTGCGCGCCTGGACCTCACCTGCCGAGACACCGTTTCTTCCCCTTTTTACCGTAAACGGGGTTTCGATCTCGACACGCCTGCCGTCTCCGGTGGAGACACTGAGACCGTAGCCGCTGATCCGGACGCTCTCAAGGCCCTTGTAAATGGCCACCCTGACGGTTTCCGGCCGGCTCGCAGCGCTTTCCGCAGTGGAAAATGCCAGGCACATGAAAAGCATTACGGTGAGGAACAATTTGACCGCAGGCATCTATCTTTCCTAAACTTCTCGATAAAAACAAAATTCGGATATGAAGTCAATTTGTTTTTGTCTGCCCCGTGAAACCGGACGGGACAGGCAATTTTCCGTCATTGGCCGGCACCGCGGATGCGGTCTCTCCCGGCATCCCCATATACCACCGGAAGGGCGTATGATAGGAAGAGGGCATCCCCTTGTCAAGCTTTTCAGACCTGGCCGGCTTCAGGCAAACAGTTTGCCCCTGCCGTGAATTCATGATATAGAATTGGACGATGTCCTATCCCACTCCGCCTGCAGGAGCCTTGAAACAATGCTGCTTCAAGTCACCGGCCTGTCAACGCATTTCCCCTCGACCGAGGGGACGGTAAAGGCCGTCGACAACCTGGACCTTTACCTTTCGGAGGGTGAGGCGCTGGCGATCGTAGGCGAATCAGGGTGCGGCAAGAGCATGACCGCCCTGTCGCTGCTCCGCCTCGTCCCCCCGCCCGGAGTCATCACCAGCGGTGCAACAGTCTTTGAAGGACGGGACCTGCTGCTGCTCTCCGAGCCGGAGATGCGCCGGGTCAGAGGTAACCTCATCTCCATCATCTTCCAGGAGCCGATGACCTCTCTCAATCCCGTGTTCCGGATAGGCGATCAGATCTCGGAAGGGCTGCGCCTCCACCGGGGCCTGACGGCGCATGCAGCACGGGAGGAAACCGTCGAGATGCTCCACCGGGTCGGGATTCCATCCGCATCCTCCCGCTATTCCGACTACCCCCACCAGTTGAGCGGTGGCATGCGCCAGCGGGTCATGATCGCCATGGCCCTTGCCTGCAGGCCCAGGCTGCTGATTGCCGACGAGCCCACCACGGCCCTTGACGTCACCATCCAGGCGCAGATCCTGGAGCTCATCGACAGCCTGAAACAGGAATTGGGGATGGGGCTGTTGCTGATTACCCACGATCTCGGGATCGTGGCCGAACGCACCGACCGCACCGCCATCATGTATGCAGGGAAAGTCGTAGAGACCGGACCGACCGGTGCGCTCCTGGAAACTCCGCTCCATCCCTACACCGAGGGCCTGCTTGCCTCGCTCCCCCAGCGGTCCGAGCCGGGAAGACCGCTGGCCGTGATACCCGGACAGGTTCCCAATCTCCTGATTGACCTCCCCGGTTGCGGCTTCTGCGATCGCTGCCCGGCCAGGGAGTGGCAATGCGGGACCGACCAGCCTCCCCTGCGCGACATGGGATCAGGCCGGCTCGTCCGCTGCTGGAAATACTCATGAACCACACCCTGCTCGAAACCAGAGACATCAGTAAATCGTTTCCGGTAAGGACGAGCCCCTTCAGGGGAGCGGTTCCACTGAGAGCCGTCAACTGCGTCACGCTGTCGCTCGCCGAGGGCGAAACCCTCGGTCTTGCCGGTGAATCCGGGAGCGGCAAATCCACCCTCGGAAAGCTTCTTCTCAGGCTATTGAAGCCCGACGGAGGTGCGGCGCTGTATCGGGGAAGGTCATTGGGCGACCTGCACGGCGCGGATCTGCTCGGCTTCAGGAAAGATGTCCAGATGATCTTCCAGGACCCATATTCGTCACTGAATCCCAGGATGCGGGTGGGGGACATTATCGGCGAACCGCTTAAGATCCACGGACTGGGTACGGGAGACGGGTACCGGGAGCGGATGGTCAGCCTGGCCGGACGGGTGGGGCTCACGGAAGAGCACCTGCGGCGTTACCCCCATGAATTTTCCGGGGGCCAGCGGCAGAGGATAGGAATAGCGCGGGCACTGGCCGTATCGCCCCGGCTGATCATCGCGGACGAACCGGTCTCCGCCCTGGACCTTTCCATCCAGGCGCAGATCATAAACCTGCTCCAGGAACTGAAGGAGGAGTACCTGCTCTCCTTCATCCTGATCGCCCACGACCTTACCGTGCTCCGTCACATGAGCGATCGGATCGCGGTCATGTACCTGGGAACCATCGTAGAGATGGGAAATGCGGAGGATGTCTTCAGCGGATGCCTCCATCCCTATACGGAAGCCCTGCTGTCGGCGGTCCCCCACTTGGAGCGAGGAGGCCGTGGGAAACGGATAGTTCTCAAAGGGGATATTCCCTCTCCCCTGGCCCCCCCTCCCGGTTGCCCGTTTCATCCCCGCTGCCCCCATGCGGTTCCGGAAATCTGCGCCGTGCGCGTACCACCCCTTGAGGAAAAAAAACCGGCCCATCTCGCTGCCTGCCATTTCAGTGATCGGCTGTTTCACTGAAACCACACCATTCTGATTGACAAAACCAACAGGCAATAATATAGATATATAGAATTTGCTCTTTCAAGGGGTCGCGCCATGAAGTTCGACATAAACAGGGAGTACGGTCCGGAAGCCGAGATCTTCAAGGTCCTTGGTCATCCGGTACGGTTAAAGATCGTGGCGGGGCTCTGTTCCAAGGAATGCAATGTCAAGCATATCTGGGAATGTCTCGGCCTGCCGCAGGCCACGGTTTCCCAACACCTGGCGCTGCTGAAGAACAAGGGAATCATCGAGGGGAGACGCGAGGGGGTGGAGGTGCGTTACAGCGTTGTGCACCCCCTTGCCAGGAAGCTGATAGAACTTGTGGCCCCCCCCACTGACTGCAAAGAATGACAACCTGCCGGCTTGTACCCCAATCCTGTCACGACGCCTGTCTCAGGACCGGTATCCTGCTCAGGACCTTAGCCCTTCCGCCGCTTCCCCTGCCCAGATCCACGGCGTCCATCATGAATCCGACAATCTCTATGAAGTCCATGCCGTCCCGCATGACCTGCTCTAACTCCAGCGGATCCTCGGGCTGCTTTTCCGGGGTGTATACAAGGACCGTCTTATTGTCCACCTGATAGAGGGCTATATAGACATGCGGCTTGCCTTCCTTCCGCACCGCGCACAGGAAGGAATCGCAAGTCACCGTGGTGTTGTCCTCCATGGCGACACGGGTCCTGTTCAGCGACTGGTGTACCTCCAGCACGTCTTCCGGCGAGACAAAATCTATTGCCTGCAGTGCCCTGTTTATGCTGAATTTTACCGGAGGTCCCGACCGTGCCGAAGTGAAGCTGCGGGTGCTCCCCATCATCCCGTCGCTGTGACCAAGGAATGCAAACGGGTCGGGGTCGTCCACCACTTCCGATAACTTCTCCGCTTCACCGGTCGTCTCTCCATGAATCTCAATCGGTAACGGCGCCCCGCAGGTCGAAGCGGTGGCAGGCATTTCAGCCCTTTCAGCATGCCGGGAAACGGCCGTGGCTTGGAGAGGAACCGGAGCAACCCTGTCCGCTGGCCTATCGTCCTCCACCTCCGCCCCTTGGGGAAAGTCCGCCGATACGCTGTCGAACGCCTTCCTCACGTCGCTCAGGGTATCGGACTCCGCCTTGAATCGCGCCATCTTGGCCGCAGCCGCCTCCCTGGCCGCGTCCGCTTCCTTCGCAAGCCTCGCCACCTCAGCCGCCAGCTGAGCAAGACGTTCTCCCTCAATCCTCTCTGCTTCCTCTCTTTCCGAAATCAGTCGCCGGGCTTCCGCCTTCAACGCATCCGCTTCGGCAGCCGCAGCCCTCTTTGCGGCGTTGTTTTCCGATTCGAGCCGGGCCACCCTGGCCTTCAGTGAGGCAAGCTCAGCGAGCGCCGAATCCTCGACCTCAGCCTTCTCTGCCGCGAGACGGTCCGCCTCCTTCAGCAGTCCGGCTATTCTCTCGGAGATATCCGGACCTTCGACCAGGGCTTCAGGAGAGGTGCCGTCCCCTGACACGGCGGTCAGCAGCGCGCGCGCCGCCGACCTCGCCGCTTGTGTCTTCTCGATGACTCCTATTTCGGTCTCCAGGAGATCCGCCGCCAGCTGGGCCGCTTTTGCCGTCGCAGAACCAAGCTGATCCGCGGCATCCTTCTCGACAGACTCCTTCTCCAGATTCAGTCGTGCTATCTCGGAGTTGATCGCCAATAGCTCCGCGGCCTTGGCGGAGCGTATCTGCAGGATTTCGTCAGAGAGTCCCGCCGCTGACGTACGGGCAGCCTCCAGATCCGAGGTCGTGGCAAGTACCGTTTCCTCTTTCTCGCGCAGCAGACGCTCCGACTCTTTCCTGAGGCCGGCAATTTCGGCAGTTGAATGCGCCAATTGGGCGCTCATTTCAGCCGAAAGCCCCTCCATCTCAGACTTAAGTTGCGCGATCTCCCGTGCAGCCGTGTCCCGGGCCAATTGCGCGTCCTCCCTGAGGCCGAGAATCTCTTTTTCGATCCTTGAGATCTCTGTTGAGTTCTTTTTCTCGGCAGCGGCTCTTTCCGTCTTCAGTCTTTCAGCTTCCTCAAGCAGCTCGGCCTTGTATTTTGCGGCCTGTTCAGCGGAATCCGATATATCTCTTTCCAGGGTCCGAATCAAGTCAGACAGCCCTGCCTGTTCCTCTGCCGCCGCATTCGCAATCAGTTCCTTTTCGGCGACAAGACGTTCCGCATCGCTCTTCAGGTCGGCAATACTCCCGGCCAGCGCTTCCTGCGCGGCAGCCTTCTCCTCGAGCAGACGCGCAATGTGTTCCCTGAGTGACGCAAGCTCATGGGCCGCGGCTTCTTCGTCCCGGGCTCGGTCTGCGTTCAGCCGGTCAAGCTCTGCCCTGAGCGTGTCAAGCTCCGTATCAGCCTCCTTGACAGCCGCCGCCCTCTCCTCCCGTCGCCGTGCCAGCTCTTCCCTCGTTGCAGCCACTTGCTGCTGCAGCTCGTGTTCACTCTTGTTTCCCTCCGCCAGAGTTTCTTCAAGTTTATCTTTAAGTACTAAGAGTTCTTCTACTGATTTTTCTTTGTTTTTTCTGTTTTCTTTCCGAATTCGTTCGATCTCCTCCCTGATGGCGGATTTCTCTGTTTCCGTTGCAGAACGGGCCAGGTCCCTCTCGGCCTTCAGCCTTTCCAGTTCCACCCTGAGCCCGTCCAGTTCGACGTCAGCCTCGGCAGTGGAAAGTCCCTCGAGCTCGCTCCTGAGAGCGGCCACCTCCCCTGCCCTCATCTTTTCATCTTCCGACCTGGTATTTGAAAGTCGCTCCAACTCTGCTTTCAGAGTAGCGACCTCCTCTGCCGCATCCTTTTCCAGGGATTTTTTATCCTTGATAACTTTTTCAATCTCGGAGCCGAGCGTGGCGATTTCCCGTGACAACGCTTCTTCAACATCGCGTTTCTCGCTGGACAAGGTCTCCAGCTCGGAACGCAGCCGGTCTATCTGTTGCGAGGCCTCGCGTTGCATCCGCGCTTTTTCCTCGCCGACCCTGGCAATCTCTTTTCTTGTATTTTCCAGGTCGTTGTTCAGCTTTGAGACGGCCACGGACTTCTCCCTGGAGATCCGTTCCATCTCGGCCTCCAGGGACGCAAGTTCTTGTTTTTTTTCCACCGCCGCATCACTAGGCCCTTTGGTGGGTTGTAAAACGGATTCCATTAGAGTCCCGTGATGCTCGACAGCGCCGGGGATGGGTGTCTCGTGCCTACCAGCTTGATCCGGAACTGATTCGCCTCTGCCCGTTCCGGCGGATTCCTTATCGGTTTTACCCCTCTCTCCCCCCCCATGTCCTTTTCCAGTGGCTTTTCCATCAGGCGTCCTGAGGCTTGCCGGGGTCTCTTCTGTAGACTTGGTGTCATGGGAGACTTCAGTCTGTCCCCCTTTCCCTTGAACCTGCGACGACGGCCGCGCATGCCTCTCCCCGGCGCCTCTTTTCTGTCCTGACTTCCTGGCCGACTGGGGCTGGCGCACTATCCGCAGGTCGTTGAGCACCACCTCCTTGAGCGCCTTGCTGTAGTTGAGGTTGACACCTTCCATCTCAAAACCCCAATCCTTTACGGTAGCCAAGGCAGCACTGACCAGGTCTTCATGGCTTTTTTTGGTGTCCGGGAGTTCCTTTGGCGCGAAGATGACGAGATTTTTGCTGTTTTGCAACGAAAGCGCCACATAGACGTTAACGGCCGCTCCATTCTGCACCGCACATACAAATGCTTCGCAGGGTTGGCGCCCCCTTCCACCCTGGGCCAGCATCACTGTCCCCGTGGAACGGTAAAGCGTGACAACATCCTGCGCTTCGGCTTCAATGTAATGCAATGACTTGTTCTCAACAAACATAGTCCACCCCGCAAATGGTGTTTCCACGGCCAATGGCGCGCGCCGGGCCGAATCCCCCGGTAGCAACGGCTGTCACGGCATATGCGCCTGTCACAAAAAATGTAGTTGATTCATGAATGACTGTAAAAATGTCAGAGCCCGGGGCACCGTCAGCATGCAAAAAACCGGGGCAAAAATATCTGTCGGATATTTCGGCAACCCGGCTGTCTGCTGGAGACCCTGGAGGTTTTCCGCCCCACCCTCGCGGATGGTTTAGTATTATCGTTTATCTTTCAAAATTATTCAATTGTATGTCACTATTGGCCAATTATCCGAAATAGAGGTACAAAGTCAACAGGTTTTTGCGGCAATCCACAGTTGGCGACAACCAGTGACATATTTCTATTTTCGGCAACTTTATGCTAAAATCATCCGGCAGCCATTTTGCTACCAATACTAAGTACAAGGGGTCGGATGATGCGTAACTACGTCAGATCAAGTCAAACCGTAACCGAAGAAGAACTCAGGCAGGTCAAAGAAATGGACTGGGACTCCTATTACCGCGAATCCGTTTCTTCAGAGATGCAGGGACTTTCGACCTGTCCGAGCTGCAACGCCATAATTATTGCACGCGGGGACGAACCGGAACAGGCATGTTACCGCTGTGGATGCGCAATCGGGTCGGAACAGGCACCCACGACATGATCCTGCAGCCGACACCGGGTGGTATTGCGCATAAACCCGCACCTGAGTATTCCATTACGGGTGCCCCGCAGGATGATGACCCAGAAAGCTTGTTGCATTTATTTTGCGTGATGTTATTATTTTAAAAAATTTTTTCATCGCCCCGACTCTGCGGGTATCCGCAGCTGCGTTAACAACTTATCGCTAGGAGGACGTTATGGGAAAAACTCTCGTCACACTCGTTGCAGCATCAACGGTTCTTGCCTTTTCGGGAAGCGTCTACGCAGCGGAGGAGTTTCCGACACAGGAAGCCACCGTGACCACAACGGTAACCAACCCGGAAGGCAAGGTGCTTGAGGAAGACACAACTACTGATACAACCAAGGGAGCGGATACGAGCACCCAGTACAGAAAGCTCCAGAAGGAGGAGGCGTCCGGGCAGGAAGTGAAGGCCGACGAGAAACCGGCCAAGAAGAAGTCCCCGAAGAAGTCAAAGAAATCGAAGAAAACAACCGAAGAGGCTCCTCCCGCCGCTGAGACCTACTAACGACTTATGCCTGAAAAAGCAGAGACCGCATACAGACTATATGCGGTCTCTGCTTTTTCAGGCCTCCTGCCTTTTTCTGCAGTACCCTCATCGATCCGCGCGGGCAGAGTGCTTGTCAGACTTTTTTCCCTTCTCCGAGCACTACCACATACGTCGCCGGAATCAATCCATCTTCGCTGTATTCTCTTTCGTAGGCGTCAAACATGTGCATCATCACCTTCCTGCCGGCAAGACCCCGGGTTGCGGGGGGAGAAGCATTTCCGGCTCCGATGCCTCTCAGGGACCGAAGCAGGGTCGGGACATCCGCATGGAACTCCCGCTCCATGACGGTTTCAGTGTGACAGCAAAAAAAACCCGCCCTTTCAAGGGCGTTGTTCACATCCCTCCCTGAGAAAAAACGGTGACTCCTGTCCACAATGTCACTTCTACCTTGCACCAGTGCCTTCCGGTAACATTCCTGCAACTCTCTGAGGGTCCCTTCGCCGAACAGGGCAAACAGGAAAGTGCCGCCAGGCGCCAGGACCCGCCGGACCTCGGAAAAAGCGGTATCGAGCGAGTTCAGCCATTGAAAGGTGGAGGACGAAAGAACCAGGTCGAAGGTGCCTTCGGCAAAGGGAAGCCGCTCCGCGTCACCCTCCACGCATATCCCCCTTCCTTTCCCTGCAAGAGAGCGCATGGCCGCCCTCCCCATGGCAGGCGCCAGGTCGAGGCCGGCCAGGAACGAGGCGGGAAACAGACTCCGGACTTCCCGCAACAGCATACCGGTGCCTGATCCGATATCCAGTACCCTCCGGGGCACAGGGCCGGTCCATCCTTCCCGGATCTTGCCGACCATCCGCCCAACCACGCGTTTCTGGACTACAGCCTTCTCGTCGTAACGTTCAGCCTGCCCGTGGAAGGCCGACCTCACTCTTTTCCTTTCAATCAATCCCATAAACCTTTCCCAGGAAATCGCCGGTTATCCTGTTGAATTCCTCCGGCCGCGACAGTTGAGGGGCATGGCCGGCTCCGTCCATGATCGCCAGATACGCGCGGGGAATCCGTTCCGCCATGTACCGGGACGCCCCTGCAGGACAGATGGTATCCATCCGGCCGTGGATCAGGAGGCACGGAATACGGATATCCGAAAGGACGGCCCGCACGTCTGCGGATGCAAGGGTATCCAGTGAATGGAGGGCGGCCGTGCACGACGGTCGGCATAGAAGGGGAACGATATCCCGGCATATGGGCTCGAACGACCTGCCTCTCGCTTCTTCTGGGGTGAACATCATGCGAAAGAAGGCATCCAGCGTCTGGCCGGGATTCCTCTTAAGGCGGAGAGACAGCCCCCTGGTCTCCTTTGGCGGGAGGCCGT
This sequence comes from Geobacteraceae bacterium, assembly GCA_029975275.1. Taxonomy (GTDB): domain Bacteria; phylum Desulfobacterota; class Desulfuromonadia; order Geobacterales; family Geobacteraceae; genus RPRC01. The sequence goes on from JARKPN010000101.1 coordinate 93,861, forward strand.
GGGGGTAGTCGCCCGATGAGGTGAACCTTGGCGTTCCGGAAACAAGGATGAGCGACCGGAGCCTGTCTCGGAGTTTCGGATAGGCGGCCAGGGTTATGATGGCACCCATGGACCACCCCACCAGGGTCGCCCCGGTCAGGTCCAGCTGCTCGCACAGGGACGTCAGATCGGAGGCGAAATCCTCGATGCCATACCCCGCCTCAGGGGCCGAAGACCTGCCGTGTCCCCGGAGATCCATGGTTATGCATCTGTGGCGGTCGCGGAAGTGTTCCGTCTGGAACCTCCATACCGCTCCGCACAGGGACCAGCCGTGGACGAAAACCAGCGGAGGGCCTGCCCCCGTAGTCTCACAGTGGATTGCAATAGAGTCCTTGATTTCCTGAAACACCATATACCGTTAATGTGATGTGTCGATCCGTTTTTGCATTCATACGAGACCGAGGCGCCTGCCAACCCGGACAACCGCTTCCAGTACCCTGGCAAGCTCCTCCTCTGCATGGGTCGCCATCAGGGTGCAGCGGAGACGGCTCCCCCCGGTCGGCACGGTGGGAGGGCGTATCCCCTGGATGTAGAGGCCGGCTTCGCAAAGCGCGCTGGAAAATGTCATGGTCTTTTCCGCTCCGCCGATCAGAAGCGGGATAATCTGGGTCCGGCTCCCAAGGGTGTCGAACCCTGCTTTACGAAGCGCTTCCCGCATGAAATCGGCGTGACGATTCAACCTGGCGCGAAGCGCACCGCCTTCGGTCGAATCCACAATGTCGAGCGCGGCATGGGCCGAGGCAAGAACCGACGGGGGGAGCGAGGTCGAAAAGATGAAGGTGCGCGCCCGATTCACAAGGTATTCAACCAGCTCAGCGGAAGCGGCGACAAACGCGCCGAAACATCCGAGCGCCTTGCCCAGGGTACCCATGTGAATATCCACCCCGGACATAACGCTGAAATGTTCCGCCGTTCCCCGTCCCGTGGCCCCGAGAACGCCGGTCCCATGGGCGTCGTCCACCATGAGCAGGGCACCGTATTCATTCTTGATTGCCACCAGGTCGGCAAGGGGGGCCAGGTCGCCGTCCATACTGAAGACACCGTCGGTGACGATGACGCAGCGGCCGTCTCCCCGATGCTCATCCAGGAGACGCCGCAGCGCAGCCGTATCCCTGTGGGGATAACGGACCATCCTGGCCCTGGACAGGAGACAGCCGTCCACGATGCTGGCGTGGTTAAGGCGGTCGCTGAAGACAACGTCTCCCTTCCCGACAAGAGCCGGGATTACCCCGGTATTGGCCGCGTAACCCGAGTTGAACACCAGGGCGCATTCAGTTCCCTTGAACCGTGCAAGCCGTTTCTCCAGTGCCACATGGAGCTCCATGGTCCCGGAAACCAGCCGGGATGCGCCGGTGCCGACCCCATACTTTTCAGTCGCCCGTATTGCGGCCTCTTTCAGGCCGGGATGATCAGCAAGCCCGAGATAATTATTGGAACAAAGGTGAACCACCTCGCGGCCCTCCAGCATGACGCGCGGACCCTGCCCCCCTTCGATGCGCTTCATCGACCGGAACAGGCCGTCCTCCCGGAGCCTGTGTAATTCCTCCCCATAACTGACCGGCACGGGATCTCCTTCACAGAAAAAATGGTCAACCACACATTCACTATCGGTTGACCATTATGGAGTTACCATATCCTGTCGATTTTGTAAAACGATTTGTCCGGCCGGCAACGTTACCGGATACGGATATCCGACCAACTGCCGCCGGTTACTGTTTCTGGTAGACCCCGCCCACCAGGGTTGCGGTTATGCTTCCTACCTTCACCTTGGTCTTCATTTTGACAGGGAGAAGGCGGTGATCATCCGTAAGCCAGATATACATGTCCCCCTTCCGGTCCATGATACCCTCGGATTGCATCAACGGCTTGATCACGATGGTATCGAAACTCCCGAGCTTGGTCTTGATCTTTTCCTTGCGCAGTACCTGGACCTCCACGTTCCATACCTTCATGTTATCGAGGATGGTGAGAAAGATCGATTTTCCGACCTCCATCTTCAGGGTCCTGACGAAATAGAAGCTTGAAAGGGTATCAATGGTCGATGGGGATATGGGGATGACCCTCCTGTCGCCGTTCAGGTTGTCTTTGTAATGAGCGACGCCTTTGGCATGCTCGAACCGGACCTCTTTGTCCCTGCGATGGTTGCCTTCCCTTATCTTCAGATGGTAGAGCGTCGGCAGCCCGATCCTGGACGGGCTGTTTCCGGTAAGAACCGTCTCGATACGGTCCTCGACCGGGAAAAAGACCGAAATCCAGTCGGCGGAACGGGCAATGGAAACGATCCTGGTTTCATTACCGTCGGTGGTAATCTCCTGTGTGGCCGTTCCGGCCTTGATACCCGTCCAGGTCAGATCAAAGACCAGTTTCTCATGCGTGCCGAAAGCCGCGGCGGGTCGAACGCCCGCCAGCACCGCCAAGGCAAGCAGCACCAGACAATGCGGTCTTCTAACGATGAAAACGGGCACCATCAGGCTCAACATGCGAAATAACCCTATCCTCATACGAATTCTCCTTTTGATGACAGAAGCGTTGTTCTGCGTCGACTGGCCGGGGCCGGAAGGGGAAAACAGATCCAGCACGCCGGTTGATACGGTTGAATTTGCATCAAGCTCTGCTATAGTTTCCGACTGGTTGTCAGAATCTATTCTGATTGCCGTTCCTCAACGAGACCGGCTTGGATCGGGTGGGATTTCAACTGACGAAGCGTATTTCAAAAACAGGGCAATGCGGAAAGGAGATTACCCATGAAACTTGAAGCCGTGAAAAAGATTGCGCAAAACCGCGGGTTGCAAGTAAAGAACATGAAGAAGGCCGCCATTATCAGGGCGATTCAGCAGGATGAAGGCAACAATGCCTGTTATAACACGAATTCGTCGGAAACATGTGGCCAGACTGAATGCTGCTGGAAGGACGACTGCGTCTGAACGGCCTTCGCTTTATTCTTTCCCCGCATTCACCAGTTCGATGACCGTGACCTCCGGGGGTGCAAGGAACCTTATTGGCGGTCCCCAGGTCCCGGTCCCCCTGCTCACGTAAAGAGAGCAAGACCCGTCGAGCGGGAGGAAACCGGTCCCAACGGGATAAAAGAGTCTGGTGACAATCCCGAAGGGGAAAATCTGTCCCTTGTGGACATGTCCCGACAACTGGAGATCGAAAAGCCCCGCCGACTCCCGGGCCACGGCGGGCCGGTGCTTCAACAGCACCAGGAACCTCTCCCGGGGCGCTTTCTCCAGAACCTCCCTTTCCGGGACCGCCGGTTTCCCGAATGCCCGCCCTGCCGGGTCGTCAACCCCGGCGACGGTCAGCACGCCGCCTACATCGACCATGCTGTTATGGAGAACCGTGAACCCTGCCCGCCGGGTGAAATCCATTGAGTGGTCTATACCCGCATAAAATTCATGATTTCCGGTCACCGCGAACTTCCCGTAGCGGGGATTAACCTTCCGCAGCTCGTCGACCAGGTTATCCAGATCATCCATCTGACCGTCCACCAGATCACCGGTCGAAACCAGCATATCAGGCCCGACCTCCGCAATCTTCCCGAGGATCCGCTTCAGTCTGTCGGATCCTACTATCAGCCCCAGGTGCACGTCGGATATCTGCACGATGGTGAACCGGGCTATTGACCCGGGAAGCTTACTTGTAGGTATGACGACCCGTTCCGTGCGTACTGACAGCGCCTCAAAATAACCGTAGAGCACGGCTCCGGCGGAAATCAGGAGAGCGGCGACAAACGCCTGGCGCCCGTTAGGAAGAGGGAGAGCGGAATTCTTCCAGAACATTGCACCACCGAGCCGGGCAAGCAGGCACCCCACGTCAATGGTAATCGAGGTGACGAAGAAGAGAAAGAGCAACCCCATCCAGGTATAGCCGGTATACGCCAGCAGCACCGCCAGGGTCTCCAGCCCTTTTCTCTCCGCCAGCCGAACCAGGATCGGCGCACAGACCATGAGGGCCATGAGGAGGAACAGGCAGATCGCGGCGGTCGTGGAAAGGGGAAACGCGCCGCAGAGCTTACGATACCCATAGAAATGCATCCCGCCGTAAAGCAGAAAGAATACCAATAGAAAGAGGCTCATCCCAAGATCTCCGATTATCCCTCCCGGCTAACCAGAGCTTGCCGGTCGGCGCCTGTCGCGTAATCCGCTCACGAATGAGCCGGTCTTCTCCCTTATCCGGTCCATGTAATAATACACCACCGGCGTAATGTAAAGGGTCAGCAGCTGGGAAACGACCAGTCCGCCTACCACCGCCAGGCCCAGAGGGCGGCGGGCATCGGCACCGGCGCCGAAACCCAGGGCGATGGGGAGCGTCCCCATGAAGGCCGCCATGGTAGTCATCATGATTGGACGGAAACGTATAATCGCCCCCTGGCAGATGGCATCCAAGGGCGGCTTTTCCTCTTTCCGCTGCGCATCGAGGGCGAAATCGATCATCATGATGGCGTTCTTCTTGACGATGCCGATGAGCAGGATCACCCCGACGAACGCGTACACGTCGAGTTCCTTGCCGAATATCATCAGGGTGACGAGCGCGCCCAGACCGGCCGCCGGGAGACCCGAAAGAATGGTAAGCGGATGGATGAAGCTTTCGTAGAGAATACCGAGCACGATATAGATGACCAGGATGGCCATCAAGAGCAGCAGCCAGAGCCCTTGGACGGACTCCTGGAATGCCTGGGCGGTGCCCTGGAAGCTGGTGCTTATGGTCGGCGGCAGGGTCTCGCGCGCCAGGCCGTCTACCAGGGATACTGCGTCGCTGAGGAAGACCCCGGGCCGGAGGTCGAACGAAATCGTCACCGCCGGAAGCTGCCCCTGATGGTTCACGCTCAGCGGCCCCAGACTCCTGGTCAGACCGGCAACGGTTGAAAGCGGAACCAGCCGGTTACTGTCGGACCGGACATAGAGCATGGACAGCGCCGAAGGGTCCCTTTGATACCTTTCTTCCAGTTCCAGGATGACCTGGTACTGGTCGTTCGGCGCATATATGGACGAAACCTGCCTGGAACCGTAGGCATAATAAAGGGCATCCTCGATACGCAGGGCGGAAACTCCAAGGGCTGATGCCTTGTCCCGGTCTATTTCCAGGTCAATCTGGGGATTATTAAGCTGCAGGTCGCTCGTGGCCTCCTGGAGTTGGGGCAGGCCGCGCATCTTCTCCTCCAGCACTGTCGCATACCGGTACAGCTCGTCCTTGTCGGTGCTCTGCAGGGTATACTGGTACTGGCTCTTGGTCAGCCGCCCGCCGATGCGGATCGTGGGCAGATTCTGCATGAACATCCTTATGCCGGGAACCTGCGCGACCTTCGGCCGCAGCTCCCTGATAATCTCGTCGGCGGAAAGTTTCCTCTCATGGCGCGGCTTGAGCTTCATGGAAATTCTTCCTTCGTTGCCCGAGGCGCTGGCTCCGCCCGTGCCCACGGAGGACATGAAACCCTCGATGTTCGGGTCTTGGGCAACGATGTCCGCCAGCTGTTGTTGTTTCCTTTTCATCTCCTCGAAGGATGTCCCCTGGGCGGACTCGGTAAAGGCGAAAATCTGCCCGGTATCCTCGCTCGGCAGGAACCCGGTAGGCATCCTGCTGAAGAGCCACCCTGTCAGGATAGTTAGTACGACGACAACCGTCAGGGTCGCGCGGCGGTGCCGGAGAACCGTCTGCAGGGTCCGCTCGTAAAGGTCGAGCATGCCTTGGAAGAACCGTTCCATCATCAGGTAGAGCCGGCCGTGCCGCTCGGAGCCGCCGGACCGCAGCAGGCGGCTGCACAGCATAGGCGTGAGGGTAAGGGAGACAATACCTGAAATGAGTATGGCCATGCTTATGGTTACGGCGAATTCGTGCAGGATCCGTCCCATGATCCCGGGCATGAACAGGACCGGAATGAATACCGCCACCAACGACAGGGTCATGGAAATGATGGTGAAACCGATCTCCCTGGAACCGTTGAACGCCGCTTCCATGATCCCTTCGCCCCGTTCCACGTGACGTACGATGTTCTCCAGCATGACGATAGCGTCATCCACCACGAAGCCGACCGAGAGCGTCAGGGCCATGAGCGTGATGTTGTTGACGCTGAATTTCATCAGATACATGACGGCAAACGTGCCGATAATGGAGAAGGGAAGCGCCAGGCTGGGTATCAGGGTCGCGGAGAGGTTGCGCAGGAACAGGAATATGACCAGGACCACGAGGCATATTGCCAGGAAGAGCGTAAACTTGACATCGTCCACCGATTCGCGGATGGATTCGGAGCGGTCGTAGAAGACGTCGAGGTTTACCGAGGCGGGCATTTGAGCCCTGAAGACCGGGAGAAGTTTCTTGATGCCGTCCACCACCTCGATGGTATTGGTGCCGGGCTGTCGCTGGATGGCAAGGACAACGGCGCGGGTATCCCGGTACCAGCTCGCCACCTTGTCGTTCTCCACGCCGTCAACCACCCTCCCCAACTCCTGCAGCCTCACCGGTGAACCGCCCCGGTAGGCCACGATCAAAGGTCGGTATGCCGCGGCATCGTACAGCTGGCCGGTGGCCTGGATAGTGTAGGCGCGATGGGCACCGTCGAGGGTCCCGGTGGGCAGGTTGACGTTGCCGGCCGCCAGGGCGCTTGCCACCTCGTCGATGCCGATCCCGCGGCTTGCCAGGGATTTCGGATCGACCTTGACGCGAACGGCGTACTTCTGGGAGCCGAACACCTGTACTTGGGCCACCCCGCTTACCATGGAGATGCGTTGCGCGGTCATGGTTTCCGCGTATTCGTTGACCTTGTAGAGCGGGAGAGTCGGAGAGCTGAGGGCGAGATAGAGGACCGGCTGGTCTGCCGGGTTCACCTTGCGGAAGGACGGCGGTGCCGGCATGTCCTCGGGGAGCTGCCGCGCCGCACGGGAGATAGCTGCCTGCACGTCCTGGGCCGCGGCGTCGATGTCCCTCGAAAGATCGAACTGGATGGTGATCCTGGTGCTGCCGATCCCGTTGGCGGAGGTCATGGAATCCACCCCTGCAATGGTGGAAAACTGCCGTTCCAAAGGGGTTGCCACGGCCGAGGCCATGGTGTCGGGGTTGGCTCCGGGGAGGTTGGCGGTTACCTGGATGGTGGGGAAGTCCACGTTGGGCAGGTCATTGACCGGTATGTAGCGATAGGCGAACAGTCCGAAGATCAGGATGGACGCCATGATCAGGGTCGTCATGACCGGCCGGCTGATACACAGGGCGGGGATATTCATTACCGGGTTACCTGCCGGTCCGGGGTGTCCTGCCTGATTGTCACTGCGGCGCCCGGCACCAGGTTCAGATGCCCGTCGATGACCACGGTCTCGCCCGCGGCCAGACCTTTCATGATTACCCGATCACCGTTATGGGTCTCACCGGCTGAGACCTGCCGGTACGTAACAGTCCGATCCGGCTTCACCACGAAGACATATTCTCCTTCCTGTCCCATCTGCACTGCCTGCGACGGTACGACCACCGCATGGGGGATGGTCGCCAGGGTCAGGACCACGTCGACGAACTGGCCGGGCCAGAGCCTTTTCCCGCTGTTCGCGAAGGTACCCTTGGCCTTGATGGTTCCGGTCGCCGCATCCACCGCATTGTCGAGGAAACTCAGGGACCCCTGCTCGGCCGGCCCTGAATCGTTAGGGATGAGTGCCTCCACCTTCAGGTCTCCAGCCTCCATGTGCTTTCTGATTTCAGCCAGCTCCTTTTCCGGCACGGAAAAGGTGACGTAGATCGGATTGATCCGGTTGATGGTAACCAGGACCGGATCGTCGTTTGCCCTGACCAGGTTGCCGCTCTGGACCATCAGGCTTCCGGTGCGTCCGTCGATGGGAGAACGGATGAAGCAGTAACCCAGCATTACGGCGGCATCGTCCACGGCGGCCCGGTCAGCCCGCACCGTTTCCGTCAGCGCGTCGGCGTTGGCCTGCAACTGCTCATACTGATCCCTGCTCACAATTCCTTCCCTCAGCAGTTCGCCATACCTTCGCACCTGTTCACGGGCATACCGCTCCTGGGCCAGATCCCGGGCCAGGGCCGCCCGCGCCTGCCGCAGGGCCGCCTCGAAGGTACGGCTGTCTATGGTGAAGAGCAGGGCTCCCTGGCGGACATCGTCGCCTTCGCGGAAATGGACCTTCTCCAGCCGCCCGTTGACCTGGGACTTGATGGAGACCGTTGCATAGGCCTCCACATTCCCAATTACCCGAATCTGCACAGGCACGGTTCTGGTTGCGGAGACTGCCGTCCTGACCGGTACCGGCGACTTTTCTGTCGATTTTTCCTTTTTGCCGGAACAGGCCGTTACCAGAATACACATCGCAAGCAACAGGAACCGTCCCGTGTAAACGATTTTGTCAGCGGCTGTTGGCGTCATATAGGGCATCAGCTTCCTTCCCGGTGATAGTTATCCCCTCGTGCTCAAGTGTTTCGCCGGTGACCTTCCAGAACTGCGCCAAGGCGATATTGTACTCCGCCTGAGCCTGAATCCGGTTGGCCTGCGCCGCCACCAAATCGTTCTGCACATCCACGACCTCCTTGGTGGTTGCAAGCCCGACCTCGTTCTTTTTTATGTAGGCACGCATCCTCTCCTCGGCATAGGCAAGCCCCCTGTCCGCCACCTCCAGTTGGAGGTAGTTCGCCCGGATGCCGCGAATTGCGGTTCTCACCTCGTTCCTGATGGAATCCTCAAGGTTCTTCAGGTCGACTCTGGCCTGCTCGATCTTCAACCTGCTCTTGATGTAGTCGTTCTCAGCGGCCCGATTGCCCAGGGGGTAGGTCAGTTGCAGACCAAGACTCCAGATCGGGTAGTCTCCGGATCCGACCCGATCCAGGCCGCGGGTGTAATCCTGGCCCAGCCCTGTCAGAGCCGCGCTTGCGTTGAAGGACAGGGCCGGGAGGATTCGATTGTGCGCAACTCTGGTCTGCAGGTCAAGGATACGCAGATTGACCTTCACGGCCCTGAGATCCGGCCGTCCGGCCAGTGCGCGTCTTACCGCATCCTCCTCGTCAACCTGATAGTCCCGGCGATCAGGCGGGTCAACGGGATCCAGTTCACCGGTCCCTTCAATCTGCAACAAAAGCCGCACAGCGTCCATCTGATCATTCAGAAGCTTTTCCGCATCGATACGCTCTTTTTCCCTGGAGGCGACGCCGAATTCCGCGTTCAGGGTCTCCATGGCAGGGAGCACGCCGGCCCTGACTCTCCCTTTTGTTTCCTCGAGAATTTTGTTGGCAAGGATAAGGGCGATTTTCTTTGCTTCAAGGTTTTCCTTCAGGCTGTGAAGGGTGAAGTAGGCGGTCCTGGTCCTGGCCACGATGTCTATCAGTTTGCTCCTGAACTGGTCGCTTGCCGCTTCCTTGGCGCCTACCGCCACGGCGATGCCGAGCTCGGTCGCCTCCCTGCCGAAATTCTTGAGGAGCGGCTGCGAGTAGCTGATGGTGAGCTCCGATTGCCAGTACTCGTCCAGGAATCCGCGTGAGGGGTCCGCATTGTTGCGGTTCCAGAGGTTATCGAAGAACAGTCCTACGGTTCCGCCTATGGGAATCAGCTGGCTTATCCCCGCATTGGCAAAGAGATTTTTCTGCCTGCTGATGCTGGCGCCCGAAAGCAGGGTGCTGGCCGGTTGGGTGGTGGACTCCTGGTAGTTGGCCAGAAACGTCAGCAACGGATCGTAAATGCCGCGGTTCAGCCTGATATCCGCTTCGCCAATGGCGGGATTGTAGAGCTCGGCCCTGACCTCCAGGTTCTTCTCCACCGCCATTCTGATGGCGTCCTTCAGGGTGAGTTTCTGTGCCGGCTCTTCAGCAAAAACCACGCGGATCGACGTGAACAGCACGAGGGCAACTACCGGAAGCAGCAAACGGATGGGACGCAGTCTTTCCATGTTGTAACCTTTCACCTGACTTCTGTTAAGCGATTATTCGTAACGAAGCGCGTCGATGGGGTTCAGTGAAGCCGCTTTCCGGGCCGGGTAGAAACCGAAAAAGATGCCGACCGCGCCGGAAAACCCGAAAGCAACGGCAATCGCCTTGAAAGATATCAGCGTCGGCCACTGGAAGACCTGGGCAACCAGTTTTGCACCCGCGACACCGAGCAGCATGCCGATGACTCCGCCGATGAGCGTCAACAAAACCGCTTCGGTTAGAAACTGGAGCAGTATGTCGCGCTGCTTGGCCCCGATTGCCATGCGGATCCCGATTTCCCTGGTCCGTTCCGTGACCGAGACCAGCATGATATTCATGATGCCTATCCCACCGACGATCAGGGAGATGGATGCCACGGCACCCAGCAGCAGGGACATGGCCTTTGACGATTGTTCGGCCACATCCAGCAGTTCGCTGAGGTTACGCACCGTGAAATCGGGCTCGCGGCCTGGTCCAATCCTGTGCCGCTGCAGAAGGAGCATGGTTACCTGCTCCTCGGCCCTTGCCAGGTCCTGCTCGCTCCTTGCCTGGACCATTATCGAACCGACGGAATTGGGAAACTGGCTGCCGAACAGCTTCCTCTGGGCCGTTCGCAGCGGCACAAAAACCACATCGTCCTGATCCGATCCCTGGGGAGAGCGACCCTTCCGGTCCATGACCCCGATGACCATGAAGGGGAGCTTCTGCACCCGGACGATCTTTCCCAACGGGTCCTCGGCCCCGAACAGGTTTTCGGCGACTGTCCGGCCAATCAGGCAGTTCTTGACCGCCCCCTCGACCTCTGCCTGGGAAAAATCCCGACCCTCGACAACCCGCCAGTCCCGCACCATGAGATACTCCGGGGTTATACCCATGACCGCGGTGGACCAGTTCATGTTGCCGTAGACAACCTGTGCCCCTCCCCGGACTACGGGTGCGGCCAACGCCACGGACGGACATTCGGCCCTGATTGCCTTGGCGTCGTCATAGGTAAGGGTCGGCGTGCTGCCGTGACCCAGGCGGATTCCGCCGCTGGTCCTGGATCCCGGTAACACCAGCAGGATATTGCTGCCGATGCTGGCGATCTGGTCGGAAATGATCCTGCTGGCCCCGGAACCGATTGCCACCATCGCTATAACCGCTGCGATACCGATAATGATGCCCAGCATGGTGAGAAACGAACGCATCTTGTTCGTCCTGAGCGCCCGCAACGCGATTTTGAGGCTCAGCAGAAACTCCATCACGAGCCCCTCACCTGCCCGGCATCCGCCTGTAGCGCGACCGGAGTGTCGGAAATGATTCGGCCGTCCCTGAAGACGACGTTTCTTTTGGCAAAGGCGGCAATCTCCGGCTCATGGGTGACCATGATGATGGTACTCCCCTCCCTGTTCAGTTTCTGGAAAATAGCCATGATTTCCACGCTGGTCAGCGAATCGAGGTTGCCGGTCGGTTCGTCGGCCAGAATTATGGCAGGCTCGTTCACCAGTGCCCTTGCAATAGCGACCCGTTGCTGCTGCCCCCCGGACATCCGGTTGCTGGTATGGCCGGCGCGGTCGGCCAGTCCCACCAGTTCCAGGGCGGCAAGGGCCTTTTCCCTCCTGAGAACGGCGGGTACCCTTCCGTAGATCAACGGAAGCTCCACATTTTCAACCGCCGAGGTCCTGGCCAGCAGATTAAATCCCTGGAATACAAAACCTATCTTCCTGTTTCGAATATCAGCCAGGGCGTTTCCGGACAGCCCGTGCACGTCGAGGCCCTGCAGCCAGTACGTACCGGCGGTGGGAACGTCCAGACAGCCGACGATGTTCATGAAGGTAGACTTGCCGCTTCCCGAGGCGCCCATGATTGCGACGAAATCCCCCTCTTCCACCTCCAGGGAAACGTCTTTCAGCGCTTCGACCCGCTGCTCCCCCATGCTGTATACCTTGGAGACTCCATCAATCCGTACTACAATCTCTCCCATCTAGAACCTCGGCCCCATCATACGGCCGGCCGGACTCGCCTTCTTCCTGGTAAGAATCTGTTCCACGATTACTTCCTGGCCGGCCCGCAAGCTTCCACCCACAAGCTCCACGTGCGAATTGTCGGTGGTCCCCGTCTGCACGGGTACCGGTACGGGTTTGCCGTCTTTCAGCACAAATACCCTCTGTCCCGACGTCCCGGCAGTACCGCTCCGCCATCGGGGTGGTTGCCGCTCCGTTTCCTCTCCGTCGGCAGCGGGCCTGAACCGCAAGGCAGCGGTGGGGATGTTCAGCACGTTGTCCTTCCGCATCACCTCGATGCTCACGTTGGCCGTCATACCCGGCTTGAGTTTCAAATCCCTGTTATCGACCGTAATGATAACGTCGTAGGTTACCACATTCTGGGTAATCATCGGAGCAATTCTGACCTGTGACACAACGCCGCTGAACTGTGTCTCAGGATAGGCATCCACGTTGAAAACGGCGGTCTGGCCTACCTGCACCTTGCCGATGTCGGCTTCATCGACACTGGTGTTGATCTGCATCTTGGTCAGGTCCTGGGCAATGGTAAAAAGCGTTGGAGTCTGGAAGGACGCGGCCACTGTCTGCCCCACATCCACATCTCTCGACACGACGATACCGTCGACCGGAGAGCGAATGGTGGCATAGCGGAGATTGGTCTCTGCCTGCCGATAAGAGCCGCGGGTCTGAAGCACATTCCCTTCAGCGGCCTGCACGGCGGCCCTTGCCTCCTGATACCTGGTTTCCGCGGTATCATAATCTCCCTGGGAGACAATACCCTCCTTCAGCAATTGCCTGTTCCTCTTCAGGGTCCTTTCTGCGTCCATGGCGGTGGCTCGCAGTTTTGCAAGGTTTGCCGCTGCGGCCTGGTAGTTGCCCCGGCTCTGCTCAACCTGCGAGTTGAATATGGAAGGGTCAATCTGCGCGATAATCTGACCCTTTTTCACCGATGAATTATAATCGACAAACAGCTTCTGAATGGTTCCGGACACCTGGGTCCCGACCTGAACGGTGGTGACCGCGTTCAGTGTCCCGGTGGAAGAGACCGTGGCGACTATTGCTCCGCGTTCCACCGTGGCCGTCTTGTATTCCGGAGGGGTCTTTCTGACAAAGAGAAAATATCCGGCTGCGCCGAGAATACAAAGGGAGGCGGTGGCAACGAGGTAGATCTTCTTCATATCTGATATTCCTGAAATGAAATTTACCCGAGAAATTGTTCACTTCCTGGCATTATTGTCAAGGGCAAAAACGCCTGACGTATTTTTATATGTATTGTTTATCGTATCACTCCATTGACGGTTGACTTCGAACCTGTCCCCGTATCCCTTAGGCGGCCTTTCTCATCTTCACGCCACACATGGTGCTCCATATTCTGTTTACATTCTTTTCAAAGGAAAAAATTTAGGATACTGTTGTCACGTCACTAAACACCTGAACGTTCCTGCCCCGGAGAACGCCGGCCGCATGTTTTCCTGGTGGTTTTTTTAATGATTGTTCGCCGATTCGTCATTCCAGACATCCACGGATGCGCCAGAACCTTTGCAGCCCTGGTTTTCGACGTTTTGCGCCTCCACCGGACAGACACCCTCTACCTGCTCGGCGACTATGTGGATCGCGGACCGAGGAGCAGGGAAGTAATCGATCTGATCCGGTCACTGCAGAGCGACGGTTTCAGTGTTCACCCTATTCGCGGCAACCATGACGAAATGTTCCTGCAGGCGTGCGGAAGCCTGGACTACCACCGGCTCTGGATACTGAACGGCGGGCTGACAACCCTCGAAAGCTTCGGCGTCGAAGAGCCCTGCGAAATCCCTGCTTCATACAAGAGGTTCGTTGCCGGACTTCCCTATTATCTGGAGCGCGACGATTACATCCTGGTCCATGCCGGCCTGAACTTTAAGGCCGACGATCCCTTTGCCGATACGCAGGCAATGCTCTGGAACCGGTCCGGGGAGGTGGAGCCGGAGCGGATAGGCTCCAGGAAAATAATATCAGGGCATACCCCGGTCAGCAGGGAAACCATAAGACAGAGCATCTCAACGGGAAGGATATATCTGGATAACGGCTGCGTTTATGCCCCGGATCCGGATCTGGGAACCCTTACAGCCTTGGAGTTGAATAGCCTGTCGCTCTATTTTCAGACCAACATTGATTGACCCGCACAAGCAGGAGGAGCTTTCATGAAGCACTATCGGAAAGAGCTCTGGTTCGAAATCAGTAACAGAAGGGGCTTTGTTAACATCACTCCTCAAATCCGGGAATGCCTGCAGGAGAGCGAAATAAGCGAGGGCCTCCTGTTGTGCAACGCAATGCATATAACGTCGAGCGTCTTTATCAACGACGACGAGCCCGGATTACACCTTGATTTCGAGGAATGGCTGGAGATGCTGGCTCCGGAAAAGCCGTACTCCCAATACCATCATAACGGCTGCGAAGACAACGCCGATGCCCACCTCAAGCGGACGATCATGGGTCGCGAGGTGGTGGTTGCCGTGACTGACTACGACCTGGATCTGGGGCCATGGGAACAGATATTCTACGGTGATTTTGACGGTAAGCGGAAGAAGCGTGTTCTGGTAAAGATAATCGGAGATTGAAAGGCGGGGTCGACGCCCGGTATCAGCTTTTTCTTTTCCAAACGCGAAATTTCTTAACAAGTTCAACCGGATGGTAGGACATTTTTGACTTGCGTAGATTGGGCTCGCCGAGATCCTGCTCCCGGTTGACGCGGGTGCAGTCGGTGAAACAGCGAAGGTTGAACTCCCGATCAACCAGCTGATAGAGACCTTCGAGAAATGGATCAGCCTTTTCGAAATGACAGACCGATGTAGAAGCGTTTAACCTCTCCCCCAGGGCGAACGCCCGCACCTTTCCATCCACAAGCACCACTACACCTTCCAATCCGAGCCTTTTCGCCAGTTCAAGCCCCTCCGCAGACGCCTCCACCTCCAGATCCAGCGAGCCCCCGCTAATGTCAGACTTGACACGTCTCCATTGCTCGAGGAGCAAAAGCGCCCCGTCCAGGTGACTTCCGGAAAACTGCTCTACCCGGTATGCGTGGCGGGCAGTGAAATAGTTGATCCTGTTCTTTTTCTTGTGATACAGGTTTCCGGGGAGTTCGGCTAGGGACTTACGCAGGTAGAGATAGTCAAACGCATCCCGGTCTTCCACGATCTCGACATCCTCCCGCGCCTTCAAGTGGATATCTACGAACTGCTGGTCTGCGCCGTAGAGTACCAAGCCGTCCTGCATCAGGGCAGCAAGCGAATCCGTGACATTTCCATCCAATGGCGGCAGAAAATACTCGGTCCCGTCATATCCCTTCCCAAGAACCACGTGGGAGTCTCCGCATCTTGTAAGCCTGTATGAATGAGCTCGACGAAACAGATAGAGATTGGAGAAGGTAAACTCGGAAATATGGGGCTGCAAACGGTAAAAGATTGCATCCAGAAACGTTTTGTCGATTAACTCCAAATCTCTGTGGTCTGGGTAGCTCGGGATGTCCATTCTGTTCTCCTGAGCCATTGAGTATACCAGAAGGAGCGTTCATCATAAAGCTTATCGCCCGGCAGATATTCTTCGGAACCGGACAATCTGGATGCAGCGAGCCCTAGTGTCCTGTGCGGTTAGTTCACCGCAAGAATGCCGAGGAATTTTGGTTCCTGGCAAGGCGCGGCGACACAGGCCTAGCGGGGTCTAAGCCGAGGAGTCGGAACGCGGCTAGGGGCCAAAAGGCCCGGAATTGTAAGGAAGGAATTAGCCGCACAGGACACTAGCGAGAAACCGGAATGCTCGTCGGCCAGAGAACTTTACGAAAGCATTGGAAGGCAGTTCAGCGGGGGTTTTGGGGACTGCACGGGAGTGGTTTCTATAAAATTGTCGATCTGTGGGGAAAGACATGCAGGCAGGAGAAGACGGATGCCGGAAAAACAACAAGCTTCGCTTGCTTGCGGGCGAACATTTCAATCATCGGCCCACCGGCACCCGCCTTCTCCTGTTAGAATGTTACAAACTGCTCGTGCGGAATAACGCTACCCAACCTGAGGGCCAGGAAAAACATTATCCTATGATAAGATTACTTCTCCTCGCCCTGTTGGAGAGTATCGTTGGATCAAGCAATTCACCGCAACCTGTGCATCTCCAGGCATAAAAAGACCGCACATAATCATAGTACTTCTCTGAAAACATGAGCCCTTTGCATTTTGGACATTGCATGACGATCCCTCCCTCTGAAAAAATTCACTGAAAACCAAGTGCCCAAAAATATTTCATCAAGCATGCCAACGCTTGAGAATGCACTGTCCCGATTCCCCCAGTTTTTTATAGATGATTATATTATTCTTATATTTCAGCGAATTACATCTCTCCCGAAGTAACGTTCCATGTGCCTCAATTTTCCTTCTCCAATGCCGGGTACCCTTAACAGATCCCTAATCGAAGAAAAATCGCCATAATTTTGACGGTCGTAAACTATCTTTTTTGCCGTAGCCGGGCCGATACCGGGAATATACTCCCATTCGGAGGCATCCATCCGGTTTGGGTCCAAGGGAACTCCCAGAAGCATTTTCTCCAGGACATTCATTTTTTCCATTTTAATTTCGGTAAGTTGACTGTTTTTAGCAACAAGGGAGAGGACATCGCCACTGCGTATGCTTTTCGGCAGTATTCCCGAATCTTTAATATTATACCCGGAAGCATGTATCGTCATATTTATGACGGTTCTTGGATCCACACCGGAGGAGACCATATATATCCCGGGTCTGATAACGTCTCCCTGAATGCGAATGACTCTCTCACCCCTGCTCTGTACCCCTGAAGGCAGAAAGGCCGCGACATCTCCCGTAGGGGAAACGGCGCGGCCTCTCTGCTGAAGCAACACGGTGAGGGTAAGCCCCACCAGCAAAAGTATCAACCGTCGGCGACGGTCGTTCATTTCTTTATCGTCTCCGCCTCCTCGTCCTTGTCGAGCTTGTATTCTATGCAGTCCACAAGCGCTTGGTAGGAAGCTTCAATGATGTTGTCGGAAACGCCGACCGTACCCCAGCGGTCCTCCTTGTCACCGGATTCCACCAGAACTCTGGTCGCAGAGGCGGTCCCCTGCCCCGCCGGAAGGACGCGGACCTTATAGTCATGGAGCCTTACGTCCTTGAGCCTCGGGTAGAACTTCTCCAGGGCCTTTCGCAATGCGTTGTCCAGCGCGTTAACCGGGCCGGCTCCCTCCGCGGCTGTGTGTTCGATCTTGCCGCCCACCTTTACCATGATGGTGGCTTCCGAGATCGGCTTCTGGTCCCCTTGACGCTTCTCGTCGATGACCCGGAAACCAATCACCGAAAAGAATTTTTTGTGGGTGCCGAGCGCGCGTTTCATGAGAAGCTCGAATGAGGCCTCCGCGCCTTCGAACTGATAACCTCGGTTCTCCATTTCCTTTATGCTGTCAAGGATCTCCATGGTTATGGGATCCTTGCTGTCCAGGTCGAGATTGAACTCTTCAGCCTTTGCAAGGATATTCGAACGGCCCGAGAGGTCCGAAACCAGGATTCTCGTGGCATTTCCCACCAGCTCGGGCCTGATGTGCTCATAGGTCTCCGGATGGCGCTGAATGGCGCTGACGTGCACGCCCCCCTTGTGCGCAAAGGCCGACTTGCCCACGTAAGGCTGATGCTTGTCCGGTGAAATATTGCAGAGTTCATAGACGTAACGGGACAGTTCCGACAATCTTTTCAACTGGATGTCCGAGATGCAGTCAAGTTGCATTTTGAGCTTCAGTGCCGGGATGATGGAACAGAGGTTGGCGTTGCCGCACCTCTCCCCGAAACCGTTTATGGTCCCCTGCACATGCACAACACCCCGCTCTACGGCCACGAGGGAATTCGCCACCGCGCACTCGGAATCATTATGGGTATGTATGCCCAGCGGCGTGGACACATGCCTGCGCACGTCTTCCACGATGGCCGCAATCTCGAAAGGCATCGTGCCTCCGTTCGTGTCGCACAGCACGATACAGTCGGCCTTTGCCTCTTCGGCGGCCCTGAGCGTCTTCAGAGCATATTCGGGATTTGCCTTGTACCCGTCGAAAAAATGTTCGGCATCATAAAATACCTCGGCAACATGGTCCTTCAGATACTCCAGAGAGTCGAAGATCAACCCCAGGTTCTCTTCCAGTGAGATGCGGAGAGCTTCGCGTACCTGGAAGTCCCAGGTCTTGCCGAAAATGGCCACAACGCCCGCTTCCGATTGTATGAGGGTACGGATGTTCTGATCCTTGTCGGGAGTCGACTTCGCCCTCCTGGTGGAACCGAATGCGGCTATCTTGGCATTGGCGAGTTTTTCTTTCCGGATTTCTTTGAAGAAGGCGACGTCCTTCGGGTTGCTCCCGGGCCAACCTCCCTCGATATAGTGAATGCCCATCTCGTCCAGTCTGTGTGCAATACGGATCTTGTCCTCGACCAGGAGAGATATGTCCTCGGCCTGGGTCCCGTCCCGAAGAGTGGTATCGTAGAGTTTGAGTTGACTCATGGCTCACCTTTTTGTTGGAATGAAAAGCGGCTATTCGGGCTGCACATCCTTGTTGGACAGCCCGAAGGCATTATGGAGCACCCGCACGGCAAGCTCGGTATATTTGGCATCGATGACCACCGAAATCTTTATTTCCGAAGTGGAGATCATCTGTATATTGATTCCCTCGTGCGCCAGAGTATCGAACATCTTGGTGGCAACACCAGCATGGCTCCTCATTCCCAGTCCCACGATGGACACCTTGGAGATACTCTCATCGGTAAGGACGTCTTTCGCGTTAATTTCCTCGGCTGCCTCCCTGGTGATGAGGAGGGCCTTCTTGAAATCCGCCTTGCTTACAGTGAAGGTGAAATCGGTATACCCATCTTCGCTTACGTTCTGCACAATCATGTCTACGGATATGTTCGCTTCGGAAAGGGGAGAAAGGAGTCTTGCCGCTATCCCGGGCTTGTCTGGGACCCGCATGACGGCTATCTTCGTTTCATCCTTTGCGTAGGTGATGCCAGAGACGAGAATCGACTCCATTTCACTATCCTCCTTGGTAACCAGAGTTCCTTTGTTATCATTGAAACTTGAACGGACATGCACGTTCACGTTGAATTTTTTGGCGAACTGGACCGAACGGATCTGCAAAACCTTCGCCCCCAGGCTTGCGAGCTCCAGCATCTCGTCATAGGAGATCCGGTCGATCTTTCTGGCTCCCTCGCATATGTTGGGATCGGTGGTGTATACGCCGTCAACGTCCGTATAGATCTCGCAGACATCAGCCTTCAGCGCGGCCGCCAGGGCAACCGCCGAGGTATCCGATCCACCGCGGCCGAGGGTGGTAATATTCCCTGTCCGATCCACTCCCTGAAAGCCGGCGGCAACGATGATGGTGCCATCCGCCAAGTCCTGACGCATGTTCTTTTCGCTTATCTTCTCGATGCGCGCCTTGCTGAACGCGCTGTCCGTGACAATCGGCACCTGGTGCCCGAGGTACGATTTGGCCTTATACCCCATGGACTTGAGACACATGGCCAGCAGGGCCACCGTCACCTGCTCCCCCGAGGATACCAGCACGTCGTATTCGCGCGTATCGGGAAATTCGCAGATTTCATTGGCAAAGGCAACAAGCTTGTTCGTCTCTCCCGACATGGCGGACAGCACCACGACCAACTGATTACCGGCATCGTAGGTCTTCGCAACCCTCCTGGCAACATTCTTGATTCGTTCGATATCCCCCACCGAGGTACCGCCGTACTTCTGTACAACCAGAGCCATTTCCAGTCCCCCATCAATCTATGAAATGTCAAAGCCTCATCAAACCCCGCAGCCGCGGGTTCGATGTCACCATCCGATGCGGTTCACGCCTTCGCCGGATGCATGCGGACAAGCTCGGCCGTCAGTTTCCCGTAGCGTGAGCCGTTCCACGAAATTTCCATCCTCCGTTCCGTATCCCCGGTCAGGATAAACTCGATCCTCAGGTACTCCTCGGGTAACTCCGAAACCAGCCTGTCGGCCCATTCCACGACACAGACGCCCCGGCCCGAAAAATATTCGTCAAATCCCAGATCCCGGATATCGCCGTCTCCGTCGAGCCGGTAGAGGTCGAAATGATACAGGGGTATCCTCCCAGTGTACTCATTGAGCAATGTATACGAAGGACTTGCGACGCAGATGTCCGGACTTACTCCGAGACCCCGGGCCACCCCCTGGGTGAAATGAGTCTTTCCTGCGCCCAGGTCCCCTGCCAGGGCGATAAAATCACCGGGCCTCAGCAGCTTTCCAAGAGATTCTCCGATGGCCGCGGTCTCTTCGACACTGTGGCTCACGACAGCAGGCATGGGGCCTAATCCGCCATGCTGCGTATGAGATCGATGCGGGACACGATCCCCGCGAGCTTTCCCTCCTCAACTACCGGGACGGCATGGATTTTCCTGGTGCTCATGATATCGGCGATTGCGTTGACCGGCGTGTCCGAAGTGACCGTGACCACCTCCCTTGCACAGATATCGCCGACGGTCCGGGCCGTCATCCTTTTGAGCTCCTTTTCGAACCTCTTCTCGCTCTCAAGGTAGATAACCCAGTCAAAAAGGGAGATTACCGTTGGAATGTGAAAACTCTTGTCCTGCTCTATCAGGTCCGATTCGGTCACGATCCCGACGAGATTCCCTGTGGAATCCACCACCGGCACGCTCCCGATGCGGTGGGCCGTAATAATTCCTGCGAGTTCACGGATGGTGGTTTCCATGGTAACCGTGACAACTTCCTTTGTCATGACGTCGCGGGCGGTAAGCATATCAGTCTCTCCCTAAGGCTGTCCGTATTCTGTCAGTTTCTTGTACGCGAAAGGAATACGCTCCTGGACGTCGGTGGCGTTAATCCCTGTTTCGCCCTTCTCGGCAGCAACCATATCCGCTGCCAGGCCGTGGATAAACACCCCCACCATGCAGGCTTCCATGGCATGATAGCGCTGTCCCAGCAGGGAGGCGAGTATCCCGGTCAGCACGTCCCCCATGCCTCCGGAGGCCATGCCCGGATTGCCGCTGCCGTTGACGGCGATTTCGCCCTCCGGTGAGGCTATGACGGTATCCGCTCCCTTGAGGATGAGATAGACCCGGTAGCGCAGGGCAAACTCCCTTGCCGCGGCAACCCGGTCTCTCTCTATGTCGTCGATGGTCAGGCCGGTGAGCCGGGACATCTCTCCCGGATGCGGGGTGAGGACCAACGTCCGCGGCTTTTTCTCCAGCAGGATTGAGACGTCATCCGCGATCGCGTTCAGTCCGTCGGCGTCCACCACCATGGGAAGGTCGCACTCCCTCAGCAGCATCCGCACCAGGGCGCCGGTATCCGCCTCCCTTGATATTCCCGGGCCGAGCGCCACGCTGTCCTTGCCACGGAGGGCCATGAGGACGGCATCCAGGTTGCGTTCGCCGAGAAACCCGACGCCTGCGTCGGCAAGCGGCAGGGTCATCGCCTCAGTGGTCTTGGTCTCCAGTATCGAATTCAGGCTGGCAGGCACTGCCAGCGTTACCAGCCCCGAGCCTGTCCTGACAGCGCTGTTGGCCGCCAGTGAGGCTGCGCCGGTTTTCCCGGTGGAACCGGCAATGATCAGGCAGTGTCCGTAGCTCCCCTTGTGTCCCCTGCGGTCCCGTCTCCTCACCAGAGGGCGTATCGTCACGGGGTCGAGGAACTGTCGGGTTTCCGTGGCCGCGGTTACCACATCGGGGAGCCCGATATCGGCTATTACGAGCTTTCCGGTATGTTCGCGGCCTGGGTAGAGGACGTGACCCATCTTGCCGAATGCGAAGGTAACCGTAATGTCCGCCTCAACGGCGACCCCCAGGACACGTCCGCTTGCCGCGTCAATCCCGGAGGGAAGATCGACCGAGAGCACCGGTTTCCCCGAGCCGTTCATAAGGCGTATCGCTTCCGCGTGGATCCCCGACACCTCCTTGACGAGCCCTATTCCGAACAGCGCGTCGACGACCACCGAGGCGCTGTCCAGCGCGGAGGCCAGGGATGTGAGACCCTCTTGGGAGGGACAGAACACCAGATCCGAGGGTTCCAGGAGCAGCAGGTTCGTCAGCGCGTCGCCGGATATCCGGGACCGTTCGGCAAGGACGAATACCCTGGCGTTCCATCCTGACCGACGCAGGCAGCGCGCTATGACGTACCCGTCCCCGCCGTTGTTCCCTTTTCCTGCGACAATGACCGCCGACCTTCCCCCACCGTGGCCGAATTCGTCAACAACCACGTCCGCACAGGCCCTGCCGGCGGTTTCCATCAGCAGGCGGCCGGGAATGCCGTGCTGCTCCATTGTGCGGCGTTCAGCCTCTCTCATCGTGGCGGCGGTGACTATTCTCATATATTAGCGCTCCAGGACCACCATGGCCACGGCATAGGCCCCGTCATGGGAAAGTGCGGTATGGGACATCTTCAGACCCAGCTCGGCAAAGATGGCAGCGGCCCTGCCGTGGAGTTCCAGACGGGGTTTACCGAGATCGTTTCTGACCACCTCGACATCCTTCCAGGACATGCCGTCCCGCAGGCCCAGCCCGCTGGCCTTGAAAAACGCCTCCTTTGCGGCGAAGCGGGTGGCAAAGTGCTGGGCGCTCCGTTTCTTCCGGCCGCAGTACTCGATTTCCGCCGGGGTGAACACCCGCTGGAACAGGGAATCCTTTCCCTCCGCGAGAAACCGCTCGAAGCGCGTGATGTCAACTATGTCGATGCCGGTGCCGAAAATCATCGCATGTGCCGTCCCGAAAGAGGGTACCGGAGACCCTTCGTGTTCCGTTCCCCAAAAGGCGAATCGGATCTTTTTACAGTGAATCCCACCCACTGTCAATCGTCTTCTTGACCACGGTTCAGCAATCGTAGAATCCGGGAAGGGAGGCCCCGACAGATGGAACCATGACCACGCTTCCGCTGGGCTGTGGAACGGGATCACCGTTGCCGGCATCCCTTTTTTTGCCCTCCCGGTTTACCCCTCTTTGATTTATGGTAGAATGTTCCCCATTCGACAGCTAAAGGAGGTGCATATGCCGGACAGGAACACCACCATCAAGGTAGGGGCATTGATGCTGATTGCCGGTGGAGTCATCGGTGCGGGAGTGGCCCTGCTTTTCGCCCCCCAGTCGGGGAAAGCGACGCGCAAGGATATATCCCGCTACGCCAGGAAGGTCAGACGGCGGGCAGAGGACGTGGTGGACGACTTTTCCGACACCATATCCAGGATGGTCGAGACGGTTGGGGAGAAGTCGGCCGACATCCTCGACAGGGGCACCGATCTCGCTCACGACGTCAAAAAGGAGATCCTTAAGACTATCGAGGACGGCCAGGAAAAGCTGGAAAAACAACGTGCCCGCCTCGCACGTTTCCTCGGATAGGCCGCGCGCCCTGCCGGTTCAGGCGAGGGGAGCGTCCTCACGGCCTCCCCTTCCGTGTCCGCCCGCTTCACTGTTTTGCTTCTTCCTTCAACCCTTCAAGTACCGCCCGAACCTCGCTGATTGTCTCTTCCGCTCGGGGTGACTTCTCATTCTTCAGGTAAAGCTCGAAATATTTAATCGCATCCGTAATCCTCTCCTGGTCGAGACAGATGCTGCCCATGGTCAGGTAAGGCAGTGGAAAGGATGGATCGAGCCTGACCGCTGCCGCGCACTCCTTCTCGGCCTCCGCGAGATCGTCCATATCGTAGTAGAGCTCACCGAGGTTGAAATGCGCTGCCGCATCCTCGGGATCGATTGTCACACCCTTCCGGTATGCGTCGATGGCCTTTTCCCGCTCGCCGAGGCCGTAATAGGCGTCACCCAGCGCGTTCAGCGCAAAGACATTGTGGGGATCCATCTCCAGTGCGGTGGTATAGTACCGGATCGCCTCGTCGGGCTGCTCCATGCAGTTGTATACCAACCCCACGCTCACGTATCCGTCAGGGTCATCAGGGTTCAGTCCGATGACGCGCCGGTATGCATCAATGGCTTCCTGGTACCGGCCCGCCTCGAAATGTATATCCCCCACTGCCGTCAAGGCTTCCGTGTTTCCGGGATCCAGGCGCAATCCCTCGCTATAGGCGGCAAGGGCCTCGGCCAGCTTCCCGAGCTCGGCCAGACCGTAGCCGAGTCTGAAATGGCCCTCGGGGCGTTCCGGTTCAAGCTGCACGCATCGTCTGAAGCGCTCCACCCCCTTTTTTATTTCTCCCGCCTCCAGAAAAGCTATCCCCTCCCGCAGACCGTCATCAAAAAGTTCAGGCATTGCCGCCACCTCCATTCCAAGGATTACCCTTTTCGGCCCAACTATACCAGAAACCATCCCCGATCGCCACAAATCCCCGGATCAGGTTAAAAATGGCTGAAATAGCTTTCCATAGGATATCGAATCACTTATACTCAAACTCTATTCAAAAGGATATAGCGACATGACCGACGACAGCCCCGCAAATCTCGGACTCAGGACCCTCGAAGACATCAGCGAACTGATCCTGCATTCCCATGATCTCAGGGAGACCCTGCAGAATATCGTCAACATGGTGGCGAAACGGATGGGGTCCGATGTCTGCTCCATATACCTGCTGGAGAAGGACGGGGAGACCCTTGCCCTGTATGCCACCAAGGGACTGTCAAGAGGCTCCGTCGGCAAGGTCCGGATGAACACCTCCGAGGGTCTGACCGGTCTGGTTGTGGAGCAGCGTGGCGTGGTGGCCATCGAGGATGCGCCGTCCCACCCCCGCTACAAATACTTCCGCGAGACCAAGGAGGAGCGTTTCCGTTCCTTTCTCGGCATTCCGCTGTTCGAGCACAAAAGCCCCACCGGCGTCATAGTGGTGCAGACCAGGGAGCCGCGCTTTTTCACCGCCAGGGAGATAAGCGCCCTCACCACCATTGCAAACCAGATCAGCAGCATCGTCATCAATGCCCGGCTCCTCGACTCGATAAGGAAAAAAGAGGAAGAGCGCGCGTTCTTCGAGAGCGAGTTGCGGAGGATCAGGTCCGGAAGCGACGACGGAACACTCCTGCCGCTCAAAAGCACAAAACAGACCGGTCGTCTGCCCATGGTGCGTGGAACCGCGGTATCGCCCGGGTTTTCCTGGGGCAAAGTTTCCGTGCTGAACCGTTCGACCGATATTGCTTCGCCTGCCGTAGAGCACGTGGGATCGCTCCAGGAAGAGAAAAAGAGCTTCTTGCTCGCCGTGGAAAAGGCGAAGATCCAGACCCTCTACCTGGAGAAGCGCGTTGCCCAGGCCCTGTCGAAGGAAGACGCGGCCATCTTCCACACCCACCTGATGATACTGGAGGACCGCGGCTTCGCCGCCAAAGTGCTTGATCGCCTGGCGGACGGGATCGGCGCAGTCCGCGCGGTGCAGGACGTGGTCGACTCGTACGTGGCGGCGTTTTCCAAGATGGAAGACCCCTACCTGCGGGAACGCTCCGCAGACATGAAGGATATAGGCCGCAGGATTATCGATTGCCTGACCGGCACCGACCGGCAGGCAACCATGCTGCGGGAGAAAAGGATCCTGCTTGCAAAAGAGGTTCTTCCCTCCGACCTGGCCGTCATGGACCATGAAAAGATCCTCGGGATCATCAGCGGGAGCGGCGACGCCAACTCCCACGCCTCCATCATGGCCAAATCGCTCGGGATACCGGCGGTCATAGCGGATTGGGAAGCGATCAGAAACATAACAAAGCGCGATCATGTCATTATTGACGGCAACTCCGGCTGCGTGTACATCAACCCCGACGAAAAGGTCACGCAGGAATACGAGCGGCTGAGCCAGGATTTCAGCACCAGGAAACGGGAGCTGGACGGGTTGCGCGAACTCCCGGCGACCACTACGGACGGTACCAGAGTCCGTCTGCTCGCCAACATCGCGCTCCTCAACGACATCAGGGTCGCCATGGCTAACGGCGCCGAAGGGGTGGGCCTCTACCGGACCGAATTCCCATATATGGCCCGCAGCGCGTTCCCCGGCAGGGAGGATCTGTTCAGGCTCTACCGTAAGGTTCTCGAGGGGTTCGCCCCGCTCCCGGTTACCATCCGGACCCTGGATATCGGTGGAGACAAGAAACTTTCCTACTTTCCGCACCCTCAAGAGGAGAATCCGTTCATGGGATGGCGATCCATAAGGCTTGCCCTGGAACGCCCGGAGATCCTGCGGGATCAGCTTGCGGGAGTGCTCATGGCTTCCCGTTTCGGCACCCCCCGGCTGATGTTTCCGCTGATCTCGCGTATCGAAGAGGTTCGCAGTATCAGGGAGATACTGGCCGAAATGAGGGTCGAGGTGGAAAAGGCCGGTCATGCGGTGTCGCCGGAGATCGGATTCGGCATCATGGTCGAGGTCCCGGCCGCGGTCCAGATGGCCGAATTTCTCATCAGGGAAGTGGACTTTTTCAGCATCGGCACCAACGACCTGATCCAGTACACCCTTGCCGCTGACCGGAACAACACGAAGGTTCGGCACTACTATGACCCCTACCATCCTGCAGTACTGCACTCCATAAAGCACGTGGCCGACGTCTGTGCCAGGGCCGGAAAAAGCCTGTCCGTCTGCGGGGAGATGGCGTCCGACCCGGTGAACGCGGTCCTGCTCATGGGCCTCGGGATCACCGAGTTCAGCCTGTCGGCTCCCTATATCCCGGTGGTAAAACAGTCTCTCCGCAGGATTTCAAAAAAAGAGGCCGATGGGTTGGCCGCAAACATACTTAGGCTGGAGAGTTCAGCCGAGATACGGGAAGAGATCGGACGCTTCAGGAAAGAATTCCCCTTTCTGACCGCCTGATAAAGCATACGCACTATCGAAAAGGAGACGAAATGAGTATGAACGGTTCCAGGCAGAAGATGGAGGTTGCCGGTACGGTATCACTCTGCAAGGAGGAACGGGAATACCTGGGTGACGACAGGATCAGGCTGCTTGAGATGATCGATGAGCACGGCTCCATCACCAAGGCGGCCAAGGCGGTCGGCATAAGCTACAAGACGGCCTGGGACACGATGGACGCCATCAACAACCTGTCGGACAGGCCCCTGTTCGTCCGCATGGCAGGAGGTAAATCGGGCGGGGGTACGCGGCTCACCGACGAAGGTCGCGAGGTCATCAACAAATACCGGGTCATCCGCGAGGAGCACGAGAAGTTCCTGGCAAACATAACCAAGAGGGTCGGTTCGGCCCAGGAGCTTTATAAATTCATCAAGAGGATAGCCATGAAAATCAGCGCACGCAACATTTTCAGCGGTACCATCGCCCGCCTGACCAGGGGTGCGGTCAATTCGGAGGTTGTCATATCCCTCAAGGGGGGGGATTCTCTCGTCTCGGTGGTTACCAATGAAAGCGTCGAGGGGCTCGGGCTGCGGGAGGGGTCCGAGGTCTATGCCATTATAAAGGCAAGCTCGGTGCTGATAGGCAAAAACCTCGAAGAGAGCGGTATCAGCAGCGGTAACATTCTGGCCGGCAGGATCGTCAGTCTGGTGGAAGGCGCCGTTAATACGGAGGTCACCCTTGAGCTCTCCGGAGGAAATACCATCAGCGCCGTGATAACCAACAGCAGCGCCCGGAAACTGGCCCTCAGGGAAGGGGACGCTGCCTGCGCCGTCTGCAAGGCCTCCGATGTAATACTGGGAGTCAGCTGAACCGGTTCCCTATCCCTTTTCCCCGGAATGGGACTTTTGCGCGGGTTCCAGCCCCAGCACCCGCATCACCGCCTTCATGTCGTTCCACACCTCCCGTTTCATGGCCGGGTTCCTCAGCAGGTAGGCCGGATGGAAGGTGGGCATGAGGGGAATGCCGTGGTAGTCGTGGAAGCGACCGCGCAGCATTGATATGGGCTCCCTCACCGCAAGCAGAGTCTGTGCGGCAAAGGTTCCCAGCGCAACTATCACCTCCGGCCCTACCGCTTTGATCTGGCGGAGCAGGAACGGCTGGCAGGCATCGATCTCGGCCGGGAGCGGGTTCCGATTGCCGGGCGGACGGCATTTGAGGACATTGCAGATATACACCTCCTCCCGATCGAATCCCATGGCCTGGATGATCCTGGTGAGAAGCTGTCCCGCCTCGCCCACAAACGGTTCGCCCTGGAGGTCCTCGTCCCGCCCCGGCGCCTCGCCGACAAACACTATCCTTGCCTCAGGATTCCCGACGCCAAACACCAGCCTGGTCCTTCCGGCCCCCAGGGCGCAGCGCCGGCAGTCCCCCAGGTCGTGCAGAACATCCTCTACGGATTCCGGAACGGGGCTGCCGGCATCACTCATCGACTCCTCCCCCTTCAGCGGGAGGGGCTCCGGAGTGGCCGAGGCGGTCACCTGTCCGGCCGCTGTCACGGCGAACGGCAAACCCTCGACCCCGGTCTCCCGCAGTTCGCCAAGATACCCGCGCAGGGATGAGAGGAGCAAGCGGAGCTCAGTATCCGACATTCTTTAACCCTTTACATTCCATGCCGCATTCACTATTCTGAAACCATGGTAATTCTTACAGCCGTCCTTCTGCTGCTTCTCTTCTTTCCACACGATGCCCTTGCCTGGGGTCCGGGATTCCATCTCCAGCTCGGCTCAACCATCCTCGGCAACCTGCAGGCAATCAAGCCGGCCCTGGCCACGCTCATCGGGGGGTTCCCCCTCGACTTCCTCTACGGCTGCATAGCAGCCGACATAACCATCGGCAAGAGGTTCACCCATTACCTGCAGCACTGCCATCGATGGGACATCGGACTGAAGGTCCTGCGCAGCGCCGTTACCGGCCCGCAGAAGGCCTGCGCGTACGGCTACCTCGCCCACCTGGCCTCGGACACCGTGGCACACAACTACTTCGTCCCCTACAAGCTCATGCGGAGCTTCTCCAGGCTCACCATGAAGCACACCTACTGGGAGATGCGCTTCGAAACCCTGGTGGACAGGGAGATCTGGGAAACGGGAAAAAGGGTGTCGATGGAGCACTACCGGCTCAATGACGCCCTGTTACGGGATGTGCTCTCGGATACCATCTTTTCCTTTGCCACCAACAAGCGTATTTTCAACTCCCTCCTGCTGTTGAGCCGCATGGAGAAATGGCAGGAGGTATTGAAAACGGTCGCCGAGTCTTCCAGTTATGCCCTGGAGATCAGCGACCTGGAGGAGTACACCTCGCTCTCGGAAGAGGCCGTGATCGATTTTCTCAACCAGGAGGAGAGGTCGAGGTATTTTCTCGCGGATCCGACCGGTGAACGGGCACTGGCAACCGCCGAGGCGGTCAGGAGGAACCTGAGGATTCTCTACAAGAGCGGAAAGATCAGCCACGAACAGGCATTCGGGGAACTGGAGGAGCTGAAGCCCAGGCTCCGACAGGCCATCTGTGCGCCTGCAATGCTCCAGCAGCTCCACCCCGTGGTCCGTAAACCGAGGTTCTACCCATTACGGCCTGCCCGCTTCTGAGCCACCCTTTCCACCACCCTGTCAAGAATCGCGTCGGCAAGCCGCTCTTTAGCCATGAGCGGCAGGTCCTCGACGGACCCGTCGCTACAGAGGATCTTGACAATATTGGTCTCTGCACCAAAGCCGGCGCCTTCCTGTGACACGTCGTTGGCGACAACCATGTCGAGGTTCTTTGCCGCGAGTTTTTTTGCAGCGTTCTCCTCCAGAGCGACGGTTTCCGCGGCAAAACCAACCAGGTACCTGTCTCCCTTGGCCAGTCCCATTTCAGCAAGAATATCGGGATTCTTTACCAGTTTCAGGTTAAGGGACGCCTCCCTCTTCTTGATCTTTGCAGCGGCCCGTCCCTCAGGCCGGTAATCGGCCACTGCCGCGGCCTTGACGACGATGGTGGCGTCGGCGAACGCGCCCAGCGCCGCTTCACGCATCTCCCCGGCAGACGTCACGTGAACGGTCTCCACCCCGCAGGGCGGTTCCAGGCAGACCGGACCCGAAACGAGCACAACCTCGGCGCCGCGGCGGCGGGCTGCCCGGGCAATGGCGTATCCCATCCTGCCCGACGAGTGGTTGCTGATGTATCGGATCGGGTCGAGCTCCTCGCGTGTAGGCCCGGCCGTGACCAGCACCTTTTCTCCCCGCAGATCCTTCCTGGCCAGGGCGGAAATCACCTCTTCGCAGATGACGGCCGGGTCCTGGAGCCTCCCCTCCCCCTCCCAGCCGC
The DNA here is from genome assembly GCA_029975275.1 of Geobacteraceae bacterium. Classification (GTDB taxonomy): domain Bacteria; phylum Desulfobacterota; class Desulfuromonadia; order Geobacterales; family Geobacteraceae; genus RPRC01. Next base: position 123,882 of record JARKPN010000101.1, read on the forward strand.
AGGCGAGCATTCCCCTGGCCGGTTCCACGAACAGGTAGCCGTGCCTGAGCAGCTTTTCCGCGTTCTCCCGGTAGATGGGGTTCCGGTACATGTTGACGTTCATGGCGGGCGCCAGCAGCACCGGAGCCCTGGTGGCCATGACCGTGGTGGTCAGGAGGTCGTCGGCGATGCCGCAGGCAAGCTTGCCGACAACGTTGGCGGTCGCCGGCGCGATAACGAAGAGATCCGCCCGGTCAGCCAGCGAGATGTGCCCAATCTCCTGCTCTTCAATGAGGTTGAACAGGTCGCAGTGGACAGGATTCATGGACAGGGTCTGAAAGGTGAGCGGTGCAACAAACTCCCGGGCCGACCTGGTCATGACCACGTGGACCGAGGCCCCTTCCCTGACCAGGAGCCGGACCAGTTCGGCGGATTTATAGGCGGCGATTCCGCCGGTAACCCCAAGTACGACAACCTTTCCGGTCAACATGCGGTCACCCTAGAGCAGGGCACGACCCGTCAGATACGGATTGTGCATCCTCTCCCTTCCGATGGTGGTTGCCGGGCCGTGGCCCGGATAGACTATGGTGGCGTCCGGGAGGACCAGCAGTCTTTCCCTGATGCTCTTCCCCAGGGCCGCTGCGGATCCGCCCGGGAAATCCGTCCTGCCGACCGCATCGGCGAACAGGGTGTCTCCGGTGAACACCATTCCCTCGGTGTAGAGCGAACAACCTCCCGGTGTGTGCCCAGGGGTATGAATTACCTTCAGCCCATAGTCTCCGAAAGAAACGACTGCACCGTCCGTCAGCAGACCGGTCGCCGCCGGCGAGTTTTCAACCGCGAGACCGAACCTGGAGGCCATGGCAACAGACTTGGAAAGCATTGGCGCATCCAGCTCGTGAATGAGCAGTCCCGCGTCGACGGCCTTCATGATCCGCTCGTTCCCGCCGGTATGGTCGAAATGTCCGTGGGTATTCACCACGTTGACTATATTCAGACCATGGCGGGATACGGCGGCCAGGATGAGTTCCGCATCGTCGCCGGGATCGATAATCACCCCTTCCCGGCTCCTTTCGCAGCCGAGCAGGTAGCAATTGACCATGAGAGGTCCAACTACCACGGTATCGAAAATCATCTCTTTCCTTTCCGGTCAAGAGTAAATCTGAACCCGCGTCTCCCTCACGGATTCAGGAAGGAATACATCAGAACAGATCGAGGTTTTTCTCCTTCAACCCCTCAAAGGGGGTGTTCCGGAACCCCTCGGCGTCCCTTGCCCTGTCCGGCTCAGCGGCAGGCGTCTGCCGCTCTTCCTTGCGGGGTTCCTCCCCGGAAGCGGGAATCGCTTCCTGCTCGCGGCAGTTGTTCTTGTAAAAGTAGCGGTCATAAAGCCTGTGGTACGCCGTCCACCTGGACTGGCTGACAGGTTCCCTGCGGATGTGGGTCCTGATGCCGTTGATCTTCGAGTCCAGGTCGTCAAGGTAGTTGAGCACGGTCGATTCGACGGTCTTGGGCCGTTTCGGGGAGCCGAATTCGTACTGGCCGTGGTGGGAAAGGATCATGTGCTTCAGGAGCATCGCCGTCTCCACCGGGAAACCGCCCAGACCCGCCAGTCTTTCATTGAGCATCTCGACCCCTATGGTTATATGGCCGAGCAGCTTCCCCTCGTCGGTATAGTCGAACGAGCGGAGATAGGTCATCTCTCTCACCTTGCCGACATCGTGCAGCAGGGCGCCGACAAGGAGCAGATCGCGATTGATGGAGGGATAGAGGGGGGCAATCGCGTCCACCAGCCGCGCAACCGCCAGGGAGTGCTCAAGCAGGCCGCCGAGATACACGTGGTGCATCCCCTTGGCGGCCGGGGCCTTGCCGTACAGCTCCAGGAAAGCGGGGTCGTCGAAAAACGCCCGCAGCAGGCGGCGCAGATCGTCATCCCGGCACGACTCCACCAGAGCAGCCAGCTCTGCAAGCATCTCTGCAGTGCCGCGCTCTCCTTCCGGCAGAAAATCGGCCAGATGAATCTCCCGGTCCGGCACTTTGGCCAGTTCCGAGACTATCAGCTGCATCTTTCCCAGGTAGACGGTGGCCTTGGAACGCACCGCGATGAAGTCGTCCTTTTCAAACAGTGCTCCGATAGACTCCACGTTTTCCCATACCCGCGCCTCGATCTCTCCCGTCTTGTCCATCAGGTGGAGGGTAAGGTACGGCTTGCCGTTTCGTGCCAGGGACGAGATCTTCTCTTTCACGAGAAACACCGAATCAACAACGGAACGATCCCTGATATCGCTGATAAAAACCTTGGTCACACCTCGCTCCTTGTCTCGTCTGATAATTCCATGGCTATCCGGTCGGCCACCCTTATTCCGTCAAGTGCGGCACTCATTATACCGCCTGCGTATCCGGCCCCTTCCCCGGTCGGGAAGAGCCCTGCCATGCTGACCGAATGCAGATCGTCTCCCCTTACCACCCGAACCGGGGACGACGTACGGGTCTCCACCCCGGTAAGGGTTGCATCGGTGGTCAGAAAGCCCTTCATCCTGCGGTCGAACACCCTGATCCCCGCCTTCAGGGCTGAGGTGACCGGAGCCGGCAGGACCGCGGCCAGGTCTGTCTCCACCACGCCCGGCAGATAGCTCGATCGTATCCCCCGGCTGCCCTTGCCGGCGACAAAGTCCAGCAGGTTCTGTGCCGGGGCGCGATAGGTACGCCCTCCGGCGGCAAAGGCCTTCCGCTCCCAGCTCCGTTGAAACTCGACTCCGGCCAGGGGATGGGGTGACGGAAAGTCCCTCTCATCTACGGTAGCAACCAGAGCACTGTTGGCATACCCGGAATCGCGGCCGAAACAACTCATGCCGTTGGTCACCAGGTACCCTTCCTCTGATGCGGCAGCCATTACCATGCCACCCGGACACATGCAGAACGAGTACACCGAGCGGCCGGTCTGCGGGTCCCGGCAGGCAAGGGCATATTCCGCCTGCGGGAGAAGAGGATGGGCAGGGACTCCATACTGGATCCGGTTTACCAGCTCCTGGGGATGTTCAACCCGCACCCCGATGGCAAAGGGCTTACGCTCCATGCGGACGCCGAGCCGGTCGAGCATCTCGTAGGTGTCACGGGCGCTGTGGCCCGTTGCCAGCACGAGCCGGTCGCAGGAGACTTCGTCGCGGTCATTGATCACGACGCCTGCAACACGGCCGTTCCGGGAGGCGATGTCAGTCAGCCTCCGTGAAAAACAGAACTTCATTCCCCGTGCCGTGAGGTCGTCCCGGATCCTGCGTACCACGACCCTGAGCCTGTCTGTGCCGATATGTGGCTTTGCCAGGTACAGGATTTCGCCGGGAGCGCCGTAACCAACCAGCTTTCGCAGAATGTACCCCAGGTTTTCGTCCCTTACCCGGGTGGTCAGCTTACCGTCGGAAAAGGTTCCTGCGCCCCCTTCTCCGAACTGTACATTGCTCTCCGGGTTCAACTCCCCGCGGTCCCAGAATGCCCGGACATCCCGTACCCTCTCCTCCACCGGCCGGCCCCTCTCAAGGAGAGTGGCCGGAATGCCGTAATCGGCCAGACGGATGGCGGCAAACAGCCCTGCCGGCCCAGTCCCGGCGATCAGAATTTTCCGTGTCGTGGAGACTTTCCGGAAAAACCGCTCCTCTTCAGCCGCAACCACCTCGACATCGGGGTCGTCGCGGAACCCCGCCACGCAGGCGGCTTCATTCTTTACCGTGATCTCGATGGTGTATACAAAACGAATGAACGATTTTTTCCGTGCATCAAGGGCCTTGCGCAGGATCCTCCAGCCCGTGAGCTGATCCTTTTCGATGGAGAGACGACGGAGCAACAGCCCCGGGAGGTCATCCTCACTGGTCATGAAGTCAACGGCAAAGTTGCGCAAGAGGATAGGCACGTGACACCCTTACCGGTTGACGGCGTGGCGGTTCCTTCGGTCAAGCAGCTGTTCCACTATGATTACGATATCCAATGGTTTGGTCGACTTGGGGATGTGAATCCGCGCTCCCATCTCCGGGGTTTCATGTTCGTGAGGCAATCCCTTGAACATTGAGGTGAGGAGAATGATGACGGGTCCGGCTTCGCCTCCGAGCCTGCCGATCTCGAGACACGTGCTGACCCCTCCCAGATTCGGCATCACGAGGTCCACAATCACCACCTCAGGTTTCTCGTCGAGAAAGGCCCGAATCCCTTTGATGCCGTCCGTGGCCGTCACGACCTCGAAATTGTTTTCCCGGAAGACATCCGAGAGAATTTCGAGAAAGAGATCGTCGTCATCAATGATGAGAATCTTGGCACGGGGGGTTTCCATCGGAACCTCGGGGAAGGGCCTCAGAGTGGAGGCAATCTTACACCAACGACGTGTAAAAGGAAAGCGGAAACGGCCTAGGGGACGGCATCGGAAACCCTCAGAAACACCGAAAACGTGGTCCCCTTTCCATCCTCGCTCCTGACGTCTATCCTTCCGTTGTAGGCCCTCACGATCCTCATGACGGCGTAGAGCCCCAGACCGGTCCCGGAGGTCTTCGTGGTGAAGAACGGGTCAAATATCCTTGTCATATGTTCCTGGAGAATACCCCTGCCCGTATCGGAGATCCGGACAATGACCTCACTGTCGTTCTGATCGAGGGTGACCCCGATCACGCCGCCACCGGGCATCTCCTCGATGGAATTTACCATGATGTTGGTGAAAACCTGCTCGATTTCCGTCTGATCGGCCGACACCGGAGAGGGAATTACCCGAAAGTCCCTTCTGATCCTGATACCGTTCATCTCGAGCCTGGATCTGAGGAAATCGATAACCGTGTCGAGCACCTTGTCGACGGACACCTCGCTTATGTGGAAACGCGGTCCTTTCACGGCATCCATCAGCTTTTTCAGTATCGCGTCAATCCGCCTTACTTCCTGCTCGATCTTTTCCAGGCATTCAAGCCGCTCCGGTTCTTCGGGATTTTCCTTCAGAATCTGCACGAAAAGTCCTATGGAATTGAGAGGATTCCTGATTTCATGAGCCATTCCGGCGGAAAGATAACCGACAGTGGACATCTTTTCCGTATGAATGATCTCGTCCTGTACACGCTGCAGCTCGATGCTTTTCTCGCGTACCCGCTCCTCAAGTTCCATGCTCCGGTTCTCTATCTCCTCCAGAAGGCGATCCCGCTCCTTCAGGCGTTCCCTGTTCCTGGCCTCCCCTCTCACTTTCAGCGCCTTGTCCACGCTCTCGACAAGATCCTGATTCAGAAACGGTTTCTGGATGTAACCGGAAGCCCCCCTCTTCATGAGCTCGACAGCAATCTGCCCGTCTCCCTCCCCGGACAGAATAATTACCGAGATACCTGGAAAGCGTTGCTTAATCTCCTTAAGAGCGGAAAAACCGTCCATGCCGGGCATCACGTAGTCCAGAAGAACCAGATCCGGCTCATCCCCGACGATCAGCTCGAGCGCCGACTTGCCGTCCGTAGCCGTCTTAACCCTGAATCCCCTGTTGCGCAGAACAGCGGAGGTAAGCTCGAGGATGCTTTTTTCGTCATCAACGATTAATATGCTCGCACTATGCCTCGACATGCGTCATTTCACTCCGGCAATGGCTTCCAGCCTGGTCATGGTTTGAAACAGAAAAGGCAGCAAAACGCTGCCTTTTCAAACCGCTGTCTGCGAAATCCGCCTGACCCGTCATTCGTGCTTCTCCACCGACGGCCTCACCGTCATTACTGCGCAACGGGCTCGCCGGACTACTCTCTCAGCGGTGCTGCCGAAAAGGAGATGATCGATGCCGGCCCTTCCGTGGGTACCGAGCACGATGAGCGAGGCACCCTCTTCATCGGCTTTCCTGATGATCTCTTCGTATGGTATACCGGAAACGATAACCGTCTCGTAGTTGTTGAAGCCCTGGATCCTTCCGGAGCAGAACTTCTTCATCATCTTCTCGGCGGCCTCGGTAATCTCGTGTTCTAGGGAGTCGAAAGAGATATGGGGAACATAAAAGCCGCGCAGGTCCACCGGCTCGTTTATGACGTGCATTATGACAAGCCTTCCGTTGAACTTCCTCGCCAGTGTGAAGGCATAATCAAAGGCGAATTCCGAGACTTCCGAAAAATCGGTGGCGAAGATTATTTTGGAGAAATCCTGCATATACACCCCCGTAACAATGTCTTAAGAGGCATCGGCCTCGAGAACCTTCTTCATTATCATCCGGAGTTCTTCTATCCTGACCGGCTTGTTGATATACTCGAACGCCCCCAGGTTCATTGCCTCCAGGTAGGACTCCACTCCGCCGTAGGCCGTTATCATGATGACATTACTCTTCGGGAAGTCCTTGTTCAACTCCCTCAGGAAGGTGATTCCGTCCATTCTGGGCATTTTAATATCGGTTACTATGAGGTTGACGGGCTGCCGGCGGAGATAACTCAACGCTTCGCAGCCGTTTGACACTGTCTCGACGATAAACCCCTCGCGGACCAGCAGCTTGGCAAGGGCGTTTCTCGCATTGTCCTCATCTTCCACGATGAGAATTCTCTTTGTCTTTGTCGACGAGGCGGTTTCTGTTCTTTTTGTCATGGCTGAGTGAAGTCTACCATGGGGTGCATCTCTGTCAAGCCCGCAAGCCCGCTCAGGGTGCGGTTTTCCCGTCATCCGCACCAGGGTCCAACCGGACGTGCGTCTGCACCCCCTTCTCCCCAAAAGGAGCCAGTATCCTTCCGTTCAACTCAGCTTCGACTCCGCCTGCGTTTTGCAGATCAAGAGAAAAAACCTTCTCTCCCTTCCACTCGATAATATCGCCGGCCTTAAGGTCATAGTGCTGGGAGATCATGTTATCAATGGTAATGTCCAGAGCCCCGTCTTCAATCGCCTTCAACCTGAGGATGATACCCTTGCCGGAAGATTCTGGCGTCTCGAAGGGAATCTCATCCCTTGTGTCCGACTGTTCCGCAGCAGGTTTGTTCTCCGCCTGTCCGGGCTGTGACGGAGGCGGCGACACGGACGTGTCGGCCACGGGATGGTTGTCGGGAGAGACAACGGGCACAGGCACGCCATTTTCCCGCTTGAACAGGCAGGTGGCAAGGAGAATCGCGCAGAGGAGGAAAAACGGCAGGAAAACAAGGAGCCAGCGTTTCGCAGAACGTGGCCGTTCCACAGAGGTCTCGCCGTCCGTGGCGGCTTCGGTGTCTCCATTCGGCTGTACTCCGTCGTGGACACCGCCCGTGAAGGAACCCATGATCTCTTCCGCCTGAAGGTCGAGATACCTGGCGTAAACGCGGAGAAACCCCCTGGCGTAAGCTTCATTGGGAAGCCTGTCGAGACAATCGTCTTCCAGGGCCTTCAGGTATCCCTTGGCTATCCTGGTTACCCGGGCCGCTTCCTCCAGGCTCAACCCCTTTTGTTCGCGGGCCTGTCGAAGACGCGCTCCGGCAGTCTGCAGATCGGTTTCCGGTGATGGAGCATCAGACATGGCAGTCTCACTTGAGGATATCGAGATATTCCCTGGAAAGCTGACCTAATTCCCCGTCGGGATCGATCCTGACAACCTCGCTGAATTCCGATTTCGCCGCGGCCACCTCCCGCGTCTTGAGGTAGGCAAGGGCCAGATGGTAGCGTGCCCTGGCATAGTTCCCGTTCAGTTCGACGGATTTCCTGAACTCCTCTATGGCCAGATCGACCTTCTCGTCGGCAAAATAGATCCTCCCCATATACATCCTGGCAATGGGGTTTCTCGGGTTCCTGGAGACCACCGGACGGAGAACGGAAAGGGCCGTTGCGTAATCCCCCTTGCCCAGGTAGGCCAGAGCAAGATTCAGGCAGGCGTTGTCGTGGTTCTGATAGAAGATGTCGTCGGTGACCATCTTGAGCTGACTGACGGCATCGTCCCAACGTTGCATCTCCAGGTAATTCACCCCCAGGTTGTTCCGCGCATCGGAGAAGTCCGGGCGTATCGAAATCGCTTTCAGATATTTCGGCTCGGCCAGGTCGTATCTCTTCTTGAGGTAGAAAGCCTGACCCAGGAAGTTCAGGAGTTGCGGGTCGTTCGGCGTGATTTTCTCGGCCTCTGTAAACTCTACGAGCGCCCTGGTATAGTTCCCTTCGGCAAGAAATGACTGCCCCATCTGGTAGTGATAGGACGCCTTCTTTTTCGGAGCCTCCAGAGCGGCGCACCCTGTGGCGAGAAATGCAACCAGGACCGCCAGGGTCAAGCATGCTTTTTTCACGGTAACAACCTCCATGAGCGCACCGGGAGATGCCGTACCATACCGGCGGGGTGTCACTCCGGTTCGGGTATGTCCTCGAAATGGGTCATTGCCTTGAAGCCGCGGTATCTCTCTTCGATCTCGCGGTAATCCAGGCTCTTGATCCGGTTGAGACTGAAGTCTTCCACGGTGAACGATGCCATGACGCTGCCGAATATGATGGCCTGACGGATTCCCGCGTCGGTGAGATTGCCCGTATTGGCCAGATATCCTATGAATCCGCCCGCAAAGGTATCGCCCGCGCCGGTGGGGTCGAACACCTTTTCCAGCGGGTATGCGGGAGCGGCGAAAATCGAGTTTCCGGCGAACATCAGCACCCCGTACTCGCCGCGCTTGACGATAAGAGTTTTCACCCCCAGCGAGAGGATCATCCGCGCCGATTTCACTAGGTTGGGCTCCCGGGAGAGCTGTCTGGCCTCCGCGTCGTTGATTATGAGGATATCCACCTTCCCGATGACCTTCTTGAGCGCCTCGGGTTTCGAGGAGATCCAGAAGTTCATGGTATCGCTGGCAATGATGCGGGGCTTGTTCACCTGCCGAAGCACTTCCATCTGGAGGTCCGGGTCGATGTTCGCCAGGAAGACGAAATCGGCGTCCGCGTATTCAGGCGGAATCGACGGCTTGAAGGATTCGAAGACGTTCAGCCTGGTCTCCAGGGTCTGGGCCTCATTGAGGTCATAGCCGTAGCGCCCCTTCCAGCGGAAGGTATCGCCAGGGTTCCTTACCAGCCCCCTCAGGTCGATGTTGCGGGACCTGAGAAAATCCGCGTGCTCCTCGGGAAAGTCTCCCCCCACCACGGCCACGAGGCTCACATCGGTAAAATAGCTGGCCGCGGTGGCGAAATAGGTTGCCGAACCGCCCAGAACCTCCTCCACCACGCCGAAGGGCGTTTCAACTGAATCAAAGGCAACGGAGCCGACCACCAGTATTCCCATCTGTGCCTCTCCTGATTGATGTTATTTACAGAGATATTTTCCGGCTATCACGTCCAGTCTCTGCCTCGCGGCTTCCGGAATGGTCGCCCGATCGGTGATGATCGCATACCGGAGAGCCTCGGCGCAAGGGCAGCCCCGCTCCCCCCCCACATGTGCGACGGCGTTCCGGATGATGGTCTTGGCCGTTGTCACATTCTGTCGGATGATTGCCAGGATTGCGTCAACCGACACATCGTCATGGGAATCATGCCAGCAATCGTAATCGGTGGCAAGGGCTATTACCCCGTAACAGATCTCGGCCTCGCGGGCGAGCTTGGCCTCGGGTATGTTGGTCATCCCGATGACCGAGACGCCCAAGCTGCGGTAGAAGAGCGATTCAGCCCGGGTGGAAAAGGCGGGCCCCTCCATACAGAGGTAGGTCCCCCCCTGGTGGACGGTAGCACCCGACCGCCGCGCCGCCTCCTCCAGGACAGCCGACAGGTCCCTACACACGGGATCGGCGAACTGGACATGGGCGACCACACCGTTACCGAAAAAGGTGTTCTGCCGCGTGGCATTGGTCCGGTCAATGAATTGGTCGGGTATCACGATATGCCCCGGCGCAATCTCCTCGCGCATGCTCCCCACCGCGGATACGGAGATGAGCCGGCTGACGCCCAGTTTCTTCATCCCGTAAATGTTGGCCCGGTAGTTCACCTCAGAGGGGAGAAAACGGTGGCCCCGGCCGTGTCGGGGGAGAAACACCATCCGCACACCATCCAGCACGCCGGTAATGAAGGAATCGGAAGGATCCCCGAAGGGGGTTTCCAGCGTTACCTGCTCCACCCGTTCCAGCCCTTCCATCTCGTAGAGGCCGCTCCCTCCGATGACGCCCAGCACCTGTTCTCGTTGTTCCATTGTGGCTGTTCTCCTGTTAGTTGTTCTTTTCCAGTTTGGCCCGCAACTGGCCGCAGGCGGCCGATATGTCGCGCCCCCTGCTGGCGCGCGTTATGACCGTCAGGTTCCTGTCCAGGAGATAACGGTGAAAGGCATCGATCGACGCCTGCTCGGGGGTCCCGTATTCGGACCCTTCATACTCGTTGAAAGGGATCAGGTTAATCTTCGACGGGATCCCCTTGAGCAGCTTCACGAGGCGCCTGGCATCCTCAAGAGTGTCGTTTATGCCCCGGATCATGACGTATTCGACGGTTATCATCCTCCTGTTGGGGAGGGGAAAATTCCTGCACGCCTCGATCAACTCGGCGAGGGGGTATTTCCGGTTGACAGGCATCAGAACGTCGCGCTGTTCATCCGTGGTCGCGTTGAGTGAGACCGCCAGATTCACGGTCACGGCCTGCCCAAGCCTGGCGATTTCCGGAACCAGTCCGGAGGTGGAGACTGTCACCCTCCGGTTCGATATCTGGAACCCGTCCGGGGATACCATGATTTTCAAGGCCCGTACCACGTTGTCCAGGTTGGCCAGCGGTTCCCCCATGCCCATGAGGACGATGTTGGTGACCCGTTCCGTCTTCACTACCGAGCATACCTGGTTTACAATCTCGGAGCAGCGCAGGTTGCGTTGCAACCGGAAAGTGCCGGTGAGACAGAACCTGCAGCCCATGGCGCAACCGACCTGGGTGGAGACGCACAGCGTGGCGCGTTCCTCGTCCGGAATCAGCACCGATTCGACGCTGAGACCGTTTTCCAGCATGAACAGGTATTTCTTCGTCCCGTCGGCAGAGACCTCGGTACGTTCGGGAGCCAGCGAGCTGATGCGCGCCCGGGTTGCAAGCTCGGCCCTGAATTCCTTGGAGAGATTGGTCATCTCATCGAAGGAAACGGCCCCTTTCTGGTAAAGCCACTTGAAGATCTGTCTGGCACGGTACTTTTCCTTTCCCATCCCCCCCAAAAACGACTCCAGCTCTTCAAGACAAAAATCCTTTACATCAACCTTTTCCATAGATTTAACAAAAAAGCCCTTCACCTTGAAGGGCCTTTTCTCTCGGGTTCGTCTCCTGTCAGACAAGTTCCAGGCAGTTGAAAAAATAGGGGATCTCAAAGGCGGCCGATTCCGGAGAGTCCGAGCCGTGCACAGAATTTTCCCCCAGGCTCAGGCCGAACTCCCTTCTGATGGTCCCCTCGGCTGCGTCGGCCGGGTTGGTCGCGCCCATGAGACTTCGCCACCCCGCAATGGCATCCTCCTTTTCCAGCGCCAGCACGACTATCGGCCCGCTTGCCATATAGGAACAGAGTTCATCGTAAAAGGGACGCTCGCGGTGAACGTAATAGAACCCCATTGCCTGTTCCTTTGTCAGGAGTATTCGCTTCATGCCGACTATTGAGAATCCGGCGGCCTCTATTCTGTCCAGGATTTTCCCGGTAATATTGCGCCTGACCGCGTCAGGCTTGATGACGGCGAACGTTCTTTCCATGTATGCTCCAATAGGGCGAATCTGTACGCTAAATGACTGTTCTTACTACCATTCCAGATATGGAATGTCAAGGGTTTTCCCCTCTGTTAAATAACGAAAAGCCCACAGATTTCTCTGTAGGCTTTCCTTTCTCTTGCACGTGCAGCTGATAGATTACTTCGTCTCAGTTGCAGGAGCCGGTGCCGATTCCGGTGCCGTAACGGAAGACATCGGAGCCTGCGGAGCCGGTGCCGCAGCTTCAGGAGCCGGTGCCGGAGGAGCTTCCTCTTTCTTCTTGCAACCAGCGGCAAAAGCCATCGCGATAACAAGGCACAGAGCTAATGAAATCAGTTTTTTCATTGACATAATCACCTCTTTTCTTTTTTGAGTACCAAATTCGCTCAGGGCGAGTGGTCTTTCCTAGCCAAACAACTCGCGAATATACTATCTTCGATTTAAATGTCAAGATTTTTTTGTCTGTGAACGACCGGTTTTCCAGTATACAATTATATTCAACCCTGTCTTTTATCGCTGTGAGGAAAACCCGGCATTTACGGCGATATCCAGGACCCCGGATTGTCATGTTCAATCCCGTATTGTCTCCCGGATTCAAATGTAGTATACGAAATGAAGCGACAACCATTACGCAACGGGGAACCATATGGAAAACAGGTTATCCTCCCGGGAGCGGGAAGAACTGCTCAGGATTGCACGGGAATCCATCGTCGAATCCGTCAACCGTGGTTCCTTGACCGAAGAAAAGGTCGGTAACGGAAACCTCCTGTCAAAGAGCGGCTGCTTCGTGACCATCAGGATACGCGGCAGGCTGCGCGGCTGCATCGGCACCTTCACCTCTGAAAAGCCGCTGTATGAGACCGTCCGGGAAATGGCCGTCGCAGCTGCGACCAGGGATCCCAGGTTCTACCCGCTGGGACCGGATGAACTGGACCTCATCGACCTGGAAATCTCGGTTCTGTCACCGTTGAAAAGGATCGAATCCGTCGAGGAGATCCGGGTGGGCGTCCATGGACTCTATATCGAAAAAGACCTGTATCGTGGCGTCCTCCTCCCCCAGGTGGCAACGGAATACGGCTGGGACAGGAACACTTTCCTGGCGCAGACCTGCCTGAAGGCCGGGTTGGACAAGGATGCCTGGCAAGACGATGCGCAGATCCACATCTTCAGCGCGCAGATCTTCGGAGAAAAGAAATAACGGCAGCCGCGGAAAGCCCTCGCGCGTAAACCAGCGCCCTCTCTCTTCCGCTATCCCGCCTCCCTCGCCCATTTCTCCAGCATGTCTGTGGTTACCGACTTGGGGCGCTCTATGGGGTACCCCAGCGCCCTGTCCCAGATGATGTTGGCCAGGACCCCTATTGCCCTCCCGACGCCGAAAAGGACCGTGTAGAAATCGAACTCGGTAATGCCGTAGTACCAGTGTATCACCCCCGACTGGGCATCGAGATTGGGCCACGGGTCCTTTGCCCTGCCATGTTCCATGAGGACGGAAGGGGCAACCTTGTAGATCATGTTCACTACCTTGAACAGGTCGTACTCGGGCAGGTGCTTTTCGCAGAATTCCTTGAGGGCGATATACCTGGGGTCGGTTTTCCGGAGAACGGCGTGACCGTATCCCGGGATGACGTGGCCCGCGTTCAGCGTGTCCCAGATGAATTCCCTCAGGTCCTCCTCGGTCGGAACCTGGCCTCCCAGTTTGTGAAAAGCCTCCTGTATCCAGCGCAGCACCTCCTGGTTGGCCAGCCCGTGAATCGGTCCGGCGAGGCCGTTTATACCGGCCGAAAGGCTGTAATAGGCGTCGGACAGGGCCGAGGCCACCAGATGGGTGGCATGGGAAGAGACGTTGCCGGATTCATGGTCCGAGTGAAGGATGAAGGTCATGCGCGCCGCGTCGTCGTATGGCCTGGCTATCCCCATCATGTGGGCGAAGTTCCCCCCGATGTCGAGATATTTCCCGGGAGGAATGAATGTGTCGGACCGGTACTTCATGCGGTAGATATAGGCAGCGATGGAGGGAAGCTTTGCCAGCAGGTTGCAGCAGTCCTCATACATGGGGTCCCAGAAGTCGGTCTTTTTCATGCCGTCAAAATATTTCCTCGTGAACAGGGACTCCCGCTGCATGGCAAGGATCGCGGCGGAAAACATGGTCATGGGATGGGTATCCCGCGGCATGGCGCGCAGGACGTCGAAGACATAACAGGGAACCTGGGAACGCTTGTCGAAATCCTCCACCACCGCCAGCGTCTGGGTCATGTCGGGCACCTCTCCGGTCAGCAGGAAGTACCAGAACGCTTCCACGTAGGGATACTCGCACCCCGGCACGTGCGGGAGGGCATCGAAGGTTTCACTGATGGTCTTGTCGCGGAAGCGGATCCCTTCGTAGGGATCCAGCGACGATATGTCGGTGACCAGGCACTTGACATCTCTGATGCCGCCGATGCACTGCCCGATGGTCACGCTGTCGATGACCACGTCCCTGTGGTTCTTGATGAGGTCTGCCGTCCTTTGACGGTGCGACAGTATCTTTTCATGGAGCTTTGTCTTCAGGTTGGACATTCAGCCGGTTCTCCTGTCCGGGTGCTTTGCCGCTGCGCCGCAGCTGCACAGGGCATAGCCGGTAGTTGTAGTGAACAGTTAAATTTCAAGCAGTTGAATCATAAAATCTCAAGTTACAGGATAACTATCTGTTCGTTGGAGAACGTAATCTGCTCCAGTCCGTTGTCAGAGAGATGGAAGGTGTTCTCGATGCCGACGGCCCCCAGGCCGGGGAATACCAGCTTCGGTTCGAAGGCGAACACCATGCCGGCCTCCATGACCATGTCGCCGAACCCCCGGGCCAGGAACGGATACTCGTCAATCTCGATCCCCACACCGTGCCCGATAAACGAGACCTGTGAGCCCCGGTAGCCCATGAAGTGGTCGGCGTGTCCCTGTTCCAGCGCCAGTGAGAGGCAGGCGTCGTAGATATCCCCCCAGGCCGCCCCCGGCACGGCCAGCTCCCGCATCTTCTCCTGTACCGCGAGCATGTCCCGGTGGCCGTCCCGGAGCCGTTCGGGAATCCCCCCAAGCGCGAAGACCCGCGTCTGGTCCACCAGGTAGCCGTTACGACTCCCGGCGAAATCCACCACGATCGGCTGGTGCGGCGCTATTATATGCACGCCGCACCCCTGCCCAAAGGCCGGGTTCAGTCCCGGGCCTCCCAGCGGAGTGTCGGTGTACGCCGGCACGGCCCCGTCCGGCCCGGAGAAGGTATGGCCGAAGAGCATCTCGCCGTTGAATACCCGCATCCGGATAAGCCCCAGGTGTCCTTCCCGCCTGGCCGTGAACTCCAGTTCCGCCGACAGTTCAAGGTCGGTGATCCCTTCGCGGATGACCTCCAGCGCCCGCTCGTATACCTTGTTCACCTGTCGCGCCGCATCGCGCATGATCTCCAGTTCGAAGGAGGACTTGATCATACGTACCCTGCGGACCAGCGGGGTTGCGTCACTGAACTCCGCACCGGCGAAGACCTTGCGGTATCTCTCGAACAGGCTGACCGGCAGGACGTCCAGTTCCATGCCGACCCGCGCCGGCTCCCCGATGCCGTAACCGGCCAGAATTCCCGGCGCCTCGCGCATGGAGGAGAACGGGACAATCCGGCCGAGGGGCGATTCCGCCTCCGCCCGTCGCACGTCCCGCCGCACCATATATACCGGCTCTCCTTCGACCGGCACATAAAGGCACCCCGACTGGATGGTGCCGGTGAAGTAAAACAGGTCCGCATTCTGAATGACGATGACGGCATCCAATCCTTCAGCCGCCATCAACCGCTGCAGCGCCAGGCGCCGCCGCTCCAGCTCGCTCCCAGGTACCGTTGCTCTCATGCTATGCGCTCTCCCCCGGCTCCTCCAGTTGCAGCTCGCGGATCGCCATCTCGCGGAGCTTGAATTTCTGGATCTTGCCCGACGCGGTCATGGGATAGGACTCCACGAACTTGACGTACTTGGGGATCTTATAATTGGCAATCTTGCCACGACAGAATTCCTTCACTTCATCTTCGGTCATTTCCGTCCCCTTTTTCAAGACAATGGCCGCCATGACCTGCTCCCCGAATTTCCGGTCAGGGACGCCATACACCTGGACGTCGGAAACCTTCGGATGAGTGTAGAGGAATTCCTCAATCTCCTTCGGGTAGATATTTTCACCGCCGCGAATGATCATGTTTTTGATTCGTCCGGTTATCTTGCAGTAGCCGTGCTCGTCCATCACCGCCAGGTCACCGGTATGCAACCATCCTTCGGCATCTATAACCTTGGCGGTCTCCTCCGGCATCTTGTAGTAACCCTTCATCACCATATAGCCGCGTGCGCAGAGCTCTCCCTGCTTGCCGGGAGGGAGGGTGGCGCCGGTCTCGATGTTGATAATTTTCACTTCAGCGCCGGGAAGCGCCCTGCCGACGGTGGCTACCCGCAACTCGACGGAGTCTTCGGTGCGGGTCTGAGTAATGCCGGGAGATGCCTCCGTCTGCCCATAAACACTGGTGATTTCTTTCATATGCATGTCGTTCACGGCCCGCTTCATTACCTCAATCGGGCATACAGACCCGGCCATGATACCGGTCCGAAGGCTGGTGAGATCAAACTTGTCGAAGTCGGGATGCTCCAATTCAGCGATGAACATGGTCGGAACCCCATGGACTGCGGTACAGCGCTCCTTTTCAATTGCCTCGAGTACCTGCAAGGAGTTGAAAGTCTCGATAGGGACCATGGTCGAACCATGGGTGATGCTGGCCATGACCGCAAGGACACTTCCAAAACAGTGGAAGAAAGGGACGGGAATGCAGAGGCGGTCCTTCTCCGTGAACTTCATGCACTCGCCGATATAGAAGCCATTGTTCGTCAAATTGTAGTGTGTCAGCATGACCCCCTTGGGAAAACCTGTCGTCCCGGAGGTATACTGCATATTGATGACATCATGGATATCGAGACGCCGTTCGACCTCCGCCAACTCCTCATCGGACACCCTTTCAGCCATTTCGTACAGGTCGCGGAAATTGATCGTCCCGGATGGGGTTTCGTCGCCGATATAGACAACCCTTTTGAGATACGGCAGTTTCTCGCTCAGCAGCGTTCCCGGTACGGAACCCCGCACTTCAGGGACAACCTCGTAGAGGGTTTCCATGTAGTCGGTATCCTTGAAGCCCTTCACCAAAAACAGGCTGCTTGAGTCAGACTGTTTCAGGATATACTCCAGTTCGGCTGAACGGTAGCTGGTGTTGATGGTGACCAGCACAGCACCAATTTTGGCCGTTGCAAACGAGAGGATGACC
Source organism: Geobacteraceae bacterium (assembly GCA_029975275.1). Classification (GTDB taxonomy): domain Bacteria; phylum Desulfobacterota; class Desulfuromonadia; order Geobacterales; family Geobacteraceae; genus RPRC01. The sequence goes on from JARKPN010000101.1 coordinate 140,755, forward strand.
CACTCGGGAACGTTCGTGGCCCAGATGGAAACATGATCCCCCTTTTTCACGCCAAGCTTCAGCAGCCCTTTCGCAACCCGTCGACAAACCTCGTTAAATTCGTAATAAGAGTAGCGTAATCCGCGATCTACATAGACAAGTGCGTCATTGTCCGGAAAACGCTCCGCCATCCGATCCAGCAACCCACCAATAGTAACTTCAAGATTTTTCGACATTGAGACCTCCCTATGAAATGAAAAGACGCGTCCTTTGTCTCAACGCAGACGTAACCTTCCGCGCAATGAAGGCCGGATGGAAGCACATCAATACCTGAATACCGGCATACAGGATCATTTCGCGGGCAAACGCCGAAAGTCAAAGGTTTTTCGTCACAGTAAATTTAACTTGTTGATTTAAAAGGATTTTATGACTTAACACAGCATTGTGGACAAGTCAAGATATTATATGAGAACGGAACATGAATCTGAACACGCTCTCCATGCATGACCAGGTCAACCTTCCTGTTTTTATCGAACAAAGTAATTCTTAACGCCAACGGGACTGAACTTTCGATGCGACAGCCAAAACAAGGGACACCATTTGTTACAAATTTTTGTGCCTCTTTTTTGTGCAATCTGTTACTATTGACCGAAATAGCGCGTCATTTTCCTGACATCAACACTTTTTCCACACCGCTATCAACATTTTGTGTGGAGTTCTTCCGAACAGGCCGATATTTCGCGGTTTTCCAACATTCTTGACATGGGTGTAACCGGACCGTCACAATCCTGCGGTAGAATCCCCACCCGAGTGAGGAGAGCGCCTTATGAAAACCATTCTTGTGATTGAAGACGAGCGGGACCTGCTGGACCTGATCAGCTTCAACCTGGAGAGAGAGGGCTACCGGGTGATCACCGCCCTGGACGGCACCACGGGCCTGGAAACCGCCCGCTCCGGGTCACCGGACCTGATCATCCTCGATTTGATGCTGCCTGGCATCATGGGGACCGAAATCTGCAAGATCCTGAGGAAAAACGAAAAGACCTCGAACATTCCCGTCATCATGCTGACCGCGAAGGGTGAAGAAATAGATCGCGTGGTCGGCTTCGAGGTGGGTGCCGACGATTACGTGGTCAAGCCTTTCTCCAACCGCGAGCTGATGCTGCGGATAAAGGCCGTTCTGCGCCGGGCGGAGCCGGACAAACCGGCGGACAAGATCATCAAGGTGGGGGACATAACCATCGACACCGGAAGCCACGTGGTCACCTCGGGAGGGGAAGAGGTGGTTCTCACGACAACCGAATACAAGCTGCTCCTCAACCTGGCGGAAAGGCTCGGCAGGGTCCAGAACAGGGACCTCCTGCTCAAGAACGTCTGGGGCTACAACTATGTGGGGGACACCCGCACCGTCGACACCCATATCACCAGGTTGCGGACCAAGCTCGGTGCGGCCGGCGACCTGATCAAGACCGTGAGGGGATTCGGATACAAGATGGAGGCGTCATGAAAGTAAAGATCCAATGGAAGCTGATGGCCTCCTACCTGATGCTGGTCCTTCTGATCGGCGCAATCCTTTACGGCTACCTGAGCCATACCCTTGAAAGCAACCTTTTGTCCGAGGTGAGGGAAAGCCTCCTGAACGAGGCCCGGCTGGTCAAGCTCATGTCAGCCGACGAGATTTCCGACATGAAACGTGACGCGCCTTTCATCGCCCGGACCTCCGGCAGGGAGATCAAGGCCCGGGTCAGCATAGTCTCCGCAACCGGTGTGGTGCTGGGAGATTCCGAGCTGACCGATGCCGAGATCCGGGTGCTTGAAAACCATGCGACAAGACCGGAATTCCGCCAGGCGCTCCAAAGCGGCACAGGCGTGGCGACCCGCTACTCATCCACCCTCGGAACCAACATGCTCTACGTGGCGCTGCCGTTCCAGACCCGCAACCACGAGTCCGGCGTCGTCCGCCTGGCGCTTCCCCTCTCACACATCGAGGGGGCCGTGTCGGGCCTGCACGCCATCCTGGGGGCCGCGCTGCTGCTGGCGGTTCTCTGCTCGCTGTTCCTCAGCTACTTCCTGTCGTCCGTTACCTCCCGCCCGCTCCGGAGCATGGCGGCGGCGGCATCCCGCATAGGGAGAGGGGAATTCGGCTCAAGGATTCATGTGACATCCAGGGACGAGATAGGCGAGTTGGCCGCGGTGATGAACGATATGGCCGGAAAGATAGAGGGACAGCTGGACCGGATATCCTCCGAGAAAAACAGGCTCGACACCATCCTGCGCGGCATGGGCGAAGGGGTCATCGTCACCGACGACACCGGAGCGGTCACACTCGCCAACCCCGCCTTCCACTCGCTCTTTTCGCCGGGCAAGGAGATAGAGGGGAAATCCCTCATCGAGATCACGCGGCAGCCCTCCCTGATCAATGCCTTGAAAAAGGTGCTGGAGACACGGGAAGAGATCGTGGAGGAGATCGTTGTCCTGGTGCCCGACGAGAAATACCTCTTGACCCACTGGGTGCCTCTCATGGAGGAAAGCACGCTCCTCGGCGCCGTGGCGGTGTTCCACGACATCACCGACCTGAAGCTGCTGGAAAAGATCCGTCGGGACTTTGTGGCAAATGTGTCCCACGAGCTGCGCACCCCGGTATCGGTGATCAAGGGCTATGCCGAAACCCTGCTCAACGAGGGTCGGACCCTTTCACCGGAGAAGGGGGTCCGGTTCATAGAGATCATTCACAGCCACGCCGAGCGGCTGGGAAATCTCATCAGCGACCTCCTCACCCTCTCCAGCATCGAATCCGGCGTCATTACACTGGAGCCGGTTCCCACGAGGCTGGACCAGGCCGTAAACCGCGCCATCCCTCTGCTGGAGGGCAAGGTCCGGGGCAAGCAGATGTCGGTGGTGGTCTCCGAAAGCCTCAGAGACATGCCGCAGGTGCTGGCCGACCCGGGCAAGCTGGAACAGGTGCTCATCAACCTGCTCGACAACGCCGTCAAGTTCACCAATGAGAAAGGGACCGTAACCGTCTCCGCAGAGGACCTGGGGCAGCAGGTGCGCGTCGACGTGCGCGACACCGGCATAGGCATCCCGTCCGGTGCGCTCCAGCGCATCTTCGAGCGTTTCTACCGGGTGGACGCGGCAAGAAGCCGGGAGATGGGAGGGACCGGGCTGGGACTTTCCATCGTCAAGCACATCGTGCAGGCCCACGACGGCTCGGTTTCCGTGGAGAGCGCACCCGGCAAGGGTTCCACCTTCTCCTTTACCCTGAAGAAGGCCTGAGTTTCAGGCCATATTTTCCTTTATCTTGGCATTACTGTGACACAACTGTAACATTCAGCCGGTAATGTGACGACAGTGAGTCCGTCATTTAACCCAAGGAGGAAAAAATGCTTAAAAGAGTTCTCTGTACAGCGGCGCTCCTGACGATTGCCGCAACCGGCCCGGCATCCGCCCAGGCGCTCAAGGTGGACAAGAAACTGAAGAATTACCAGACGGTCGGCGGCGTGTCGGGCAACCTGAACAGCATCGGTTCGGACACCCTCAACAACCTCCTGACCATGTGGGCTGAAGGGTTCCGCAAGAAGTACCCCAACGTCAACGTCCAGATCGAAGGCAAGGGATCCAGCACCGCTCCCCCGGCCTTGGTCGCCGGAACCGCACAGCTGGGCCCCATGTCCCGCGAGATGAAAAGCAGCGAGATTGACGCCTTCAAGAAGAAGTACGGTTACGAGCCGACCAAGGTCGCCGTGGCAATCGACACCATCGCCATCTTTGTCAACAAGGACAACCCGGTCAAGAGCCTGTCCCTGGAACAGGTAGACGCAATCTTCTCCAAGAACCGCAAGCGCGGCTACCCAAAAGACATCACCACCTGGGGACAGCTCGGAGTGACCGGCAAGATGGCCAGCCAGCCCATCAGCCTCTACGGCCGCAACTCCGCTTCCGGCACCTACGGCTTCTTCAAGGAGCATGCCCTTGACAAGGGCGACTACAAGGACATCGTCAAGGAACAGCCCGGATCCGCCTCCGTGGTACAGGGCATCACCAAGGACAAGAACGGAATGGGCTACTCCGGCATCGGCTACAGGACTTCGGGCGTAAAGATCCTCGCTCTCTCCGAGAAAGAAGGCGGCCCCGCCTTCGAGGCGACCTACGAGAACGCCCTCTCCAACAAGTACCCCCTGAGCCGCTTCCTCTACATCTATATCGCCAAGGACCCGAAAAAGCCGCTTCCCAAGCTGACCGAAGAATTCCTCAAGTTCGCTCTATCCAAGGAAGGCCAGGAGATCGTCGTCAAAGACGGCTTCCTTCCCCTTACCGCCGAGATGGCTGCCAAGGGCATCAGCGAGCTGAGGTAACCTGGCCATCAACCTTCGCACCTCAACAAAGCGCGAAAGAACGGTCGGGTGAGCCCGGCCGTTCTCGTGTCTTGCGGGTCGGCCGCCGCTTTCGTGAGCAACGAAGTCCAGAGGGAACCGTCACATGCTATTCAGGAAAAACGATAAGAACACCACCGTTTCAGACGGCAAGTTCCTGGCAAGGGCAAGGAAGAACGACAGGCTCGCGGCCTGGCTCATAAATACCGGCGGTTTTCTGGTCATACTATCCGTAACCTCCATCCTGGTTCTGATAATGAAGGTGGCCATTCCGCTGTTCCTGTCTCCTGAAGCGACCGTAGTTTCCACGATAAAACCCGGGGGGAGCGCACCGACGGGCGAAATCAAGGGAATGGGCGTCGACGACGAACTCCGGACCGGCTTTCTCCTGGACGCCTCCGGAACCGTCACCTTCTTCGACCGCCGCACTGGCCGGGAGATACACAAAATAACGATCACCCCTCCCGGGGGAGGGAGTCCCACGATCGCCTCTGCCTCCGACAGCGGCGGCGGCCGCTTCGACATCCTTTGGGACGACGGTTCCTTCACGGCCATGAAGGTTTCGTTTCGCTCGCAGGAGACCGGCGGATCCGACCAGCCGGCCATACCCGCGGTGGAAACCATGCTGGAGGAAAAGGGAACCGGCGGCGGACCACGGCCCCTGCTCAGCGTGGCACGGTTTGCCGATGAGAACAGCCCACTGAGGGTCGATCTCCTTCCCGGAAACCGTTTTTCACTTTCGAAAACCACGGCCACCAGCGACCTGGCCGGAAACGAGACCGTCAGAAAGGTTCGCACTCCCTTCGGCGACGAGGTTCCGGGCAACGTGACCGCCGTGGCGCTCGACACCGAGGGAGAATATCTCTACGCAGGCACGGATACCGGCCGTCTGCTCCGTTACGACCTGACCGACCCGGAAGCACCGCGTTTGCTGGATTCGGTCGAGGCGAACACCAACGGACACGCGGTAACCGCCGTCAACCTGGTCCTGGGCGACAACTCGGTGGCCGTGGCCGACGCCGACGGTTCCCTCTCCACCTGGTTTCCGGTATCAGAGACCGGCCTGGGAAGCGGCAAGACGCTTACGCGCATTCACTCCCTTGCCCGGCATGACGGCGCGGTAACCGTTATTCTTCCCGCGTCGCGGAGCAAGACCATTTATTCGCTGGACAAGGCCGGAGTCGTCAGCGCGGACCACATGACCTCCGAACGCAGGTTGCTGGAGATGCGTACAGCAAAGCCCCTGGTCCGCTTCGCCGTCTCGGGAGGAGACAACGGGGCAATAGCCCTTGACGCCGACGGCAACATCACCTTCTGGCACATTGACAATCCCCATCCCGAGGTCAGCCTGAAAACCCTGTTCGCGCCGGTCTGGTACGAAAGCTACGACAAGCCGGCCTATGTCTGGCAGTCTTCCGCCGCCAGCGACGATTTCGAGCCGAAACTGAGCCTGACCCCCCTGATCTTCGGCACTTTGAAGGGGACCGTCTATGCGATGATCTTCGCCGTGCCCCTGGCCCTCCTGGGGGCAATCTACACCAGCCAGTTCATGGGGGCGAGACTGAAGAAATACGTCAAGCCCGCCATCGAGATCATGGCCGCCATCCCGTCGGTGGTCATCGGTTTCCTTGCCGGACTCTGGCTGGCGCCCCTGCTGGACAAGGCAATCGTCTCCTTTTTCCTTGCGTTCGCGGTAATCCCCCTCTGCGTCATGCTCTCCATCCTGATCTGGCGGCGCATAGGCTCCCTTCCCCGGCTGAAGCGGGTTGCACCGGGATGCGAGTTTCTGCTGCTGGTCCCGGCCCTGCTCATCGGCGTATACGTATCCCATGCCCTGGGAGGGATACTGGAGGCATCGCTGTTCGCGGGTGACTTAAAACTCTGGCTGTTCAATACCACCGGCGTACGTTCAGACCAGAGGAACTCGATTATCATTGCCTTTGCCCTCGGCCTGGCCGTCATCCCCCTCATCTTCACCATCGCCGAAGACGCCCTCTCGAATGTGCCCAAAAACCTGTCCGCCGCCTCCCTGGCCATCGGCGCCAGCCGCTGGCAGACCGCCTGGCGGGTGGTGCTCCCTTCCGCCCTTCCCGGCATCTTCTCGGCAATCATGATCGGTTTCGGCCGGGCCGTGGGCGAGACCATGATCGTGCTCATGGCAACCGGCAACACCCCGATCCTCGACTGGAGCATCTTCAACGGGTTCCGCTCCCTCTCGGCCAACATCGCGGTGGAGATCCCCGAGGCTCCGGTATTCGGCACCCTGTACCGGATACTGTTTCTGTCGGCGGTGCTGCTGTTCGTCTTCACCTTCATCATCAATACCGCAGCCGAGGTCTTGCGTCAGAAATTCCGCAAGAAATACGGCCGGTTCTGACAAGGACGGATATCGTTATGGGTAGTTTCCGGAAACAAGGCGAGCCACAGGTCTGGGGAACGGCCGCGGCCCTCTCCATCACCCTCCTCATGGTCCTGACACTGCTCGGGGTGGTCATGGTAAACGGCCTCGGCTTCTTCTGGCCGTCCGACACCTCCCTGGTCACCCTCAAGGACGGGAGCAGGCTCCTGGGAGAGATCACCTCAACGGAGAAGGCGACCGAAAACCACGGCAAACGCATCCAGTTCAAGGTCGGCAACCGTGACATCTACGGCCAGGACTTCCGCTGGGTGGACGCTTCCGAGATCCGGTCCACGGCATATCCGGACGACGCGGTGACACTTGAACGGAAGGAACGGGGCAATTTTTACGGCTTCCTGAAATCGCTTTCCCTGGACAGGCTCCGGATACCCGCGGGCGGCACCACGTGGGACGACTTCCTGGCTGCCCGTAAATCGGTGGACGCGTCCCGGGCCAAGCTCAGGAAGAGCGAAAAACGCATGGCCGACCTCAACTCGAACGCCGAACGTCTGCGGCTCAAGGTCCTGAAGCTCTCGTCCGCCGATCCCGTCGGCAACCGGGCAGCGATCGACTCGCTCAACGCAAAGAGGGAAAAGCTCCTTGCAGAGTTCAACGCGCGGCTGGAGCGCCTGAACGACGAGAGCGCCGAGTTGAACAGCCACACCGCGATATTTACCGACGCGTCCGGCGAGGAGAAGGAGATCCCGCTGACCGAGATAGTCCGCTCGTACCGGCCCAACACCATGGGCGTGTTCGCCAAGGCCCGGTTCTACGCCGGCAAGATACGGGAGCTGCTGCTCGACGAGCCGCGCGAGTCCAACACCGAGGGGGGGCTGTTCCCGGCCATCTTCGGCACGGTCATGATGGTCCTGCTGATGAGCGTGTTCTCCCTCCCCTTCGGGGTGGTCGCGGCCGTCTACCTCAGGGAGTACGCCCGCGAAGGAATCCTGGTCAGACTGGTCAGGATCGCCGTCAACAACCTGGCCGGGGTCCCCTCCATCGTCTACGGGGTGTTCGGGCTCGGCTTCTTCGTCTACGGCATCGGCAGCGGCATCGACCAGCTGTTCTACCCGGAACGGCTCCCCACCCCCACCTTCGGCACCGGCGGGATACTCTGGGCCAGCCTCACCCTGGCGCTCCTGACCGTGCCGGTGGTGATAGTCTCCACCGAGGAGGGACTGGCCTCCGTGCCCAAGGGGCTCCGCGAGGGCTCCCTTTCACTGGGCGCCACCAAGTTCCAGACCCTGACCAAGGTGGTCATCCCCATGGCAACCCCCGGCATCATGACCGGCCTGATCCTGGCCATGGCCAGGGCCGCCGGCGAGGTGGCGCCGCTGATGATCGTCGGCGTGGTCAAGCTGGCCCCGTCCCTCCCCATCGACGGCCACTTCCCGTTCTTCCACATGGACAGGAAGTTCATGCACCTGGGCTTCCACATCTACGACGTGGGCTTCCAGTCCCCCAACGTGGAGGCGGCCAAGCCGATGGTGTTCGTAACCACGCTCCTTTTGCTGGCAATCGTCATCGCAGCGTCGAGCACGGCCATACACATCAGGAACAAGATGAAGCAGAAATATACCACCAAGGCATTTTGAGATACGAACGGAGAAAAGAACATATGCAGTCTGACACCCCACGGAAAATATCGGACCCCGTTCTGGAGATTGTCGATCTCAACCTTTACTACGGCGCATCACAGGCACTGAAGGACATTTCCCTGACCATTCCACGAAAAGAGGTAACGGCCTTCATCGGTCCGTCAGGGTGCGGAAAATCCACCCTGCTCCGCTGCTTCAACCGGATGAACGACCTGCTGGACAACGTCCGCATCGAGGGGAGCATCAAGCTGGACGGGGAGCAGATCACCGGCCCCGACGTGGACGTCATCAGCCTCAGGCGCCGGGTCGGGATGGTGTTCCAGCAGTCGAACCCGTTTCCCAAGTCCATCTACGAGAACATTGTCTACGGGCTCAGAATTGCCGGGGTTAAGGACAAGGCGGTACTCAACGAGACCGTGGAGAAGAGCCTCCGGGGAGCGGCCATCTGGGACGAGGTCAAGGATCGGCTGCACGACTCGGCCCTGGGGCTCTCGGGAGGCCAGGCCCAGCGCGTCTGCATCGCCCGGGCAATCGCGGTGAACCCCGAGATCATACTCATGGACGAGCCCTGCTCGGCCCTGGACCCGATTGCCACCGCCAAGATTGAGGAACTCATCAACGAGCTGAAGGAGCAGTACACCGTGGTCATCGTCACCCACAACATGCAGCAGGCCGCACGCGTCTCGGACCGTACCGCTTTCCTTTACCTGGGCGAGCTGATAGAATTCGACGAAACTAGGAAGATTTTCACCAACCCCGAGAACCGGCACACAGAAGACTACATCACCGGAAGATTCGGGTAACAAAATCGTTTCAAAAACAATAAAATGCAAAGGCAAAACAAACACTTTGCATGCTTCGCAAGGCGGTTGACGAAAAATTTATTACATGGGGTTACCAGATGGAACGAGAGCATATAATCAAACAGTACGATGAAGAACTGAACGAAATCCGCGCCAGGATCCTTGAGATGGGCGGCAAGGTGGAGACGATGATCTCCAATTCCATCAAGGCCCTGGTTGACCGGGACTCGGAGCTGGCGGACCGCACCCTCCTGTCCGACCACGAGGTGAATCACCTGGAGGTCCTGATCGACGAGAAATGCCTGGAGGTGCTGGCCCGGCGTCAGCCCACGGCCCGCGACCTCCGCTTCATCACCCTGGCACTGAAGATCGTGACCGACCTGGAGCGGATCGGGGACCAGTGCGGCAGCATATGCAACCGGGTCAAGGAGCTGAACGAGGAGCCCCCCCTGAAGCCGTACATCGACCTCCCCAGGCTGGCGGAATCCGCCGCCCGCATGGTCAGGGAATCCCTCGACGCCTTTGTGCGCGGCGACGAGGTTCTCGCCATGCAGGTCTGCGATAACGACCGGTTCGTGGACGACCTTAACATACAGATCCAGCGGGAACTCCTCACCTTCATGATGGAGGACCCCCCTACCATCACCCGCGCCCTTAAGCTCAACTATATCTCCAAGTACCTGGAGCGGATCGCCGACCACGCCACCAACGTGGCCGAGATGGTGATTTTCATGGTCAAGGGGAAGGACATCCGGCACACCAGCGTAAGTTAATTTCCATTCGGATAGCTTCGGCATGGGCCGGATTGGATCCCTGTTTAATCATTCGTTGAATTTCACGGAGACGCCGCGCTTGGGCGTCTCCTGCTTGTTTACCGACTCTTTTCTTCTCTGAAACACCGGTGTAACCCTCCCGTGGAATAGTGTGCATAATTTCACGAGAGGAGTGCACGCCATGCCCGACAATCCCCCGCTGCCCTTCGTTCCCGACGTCCTGCGCCGGCACCCCGCGGTCGTTTCCGCCGCCGCGGCCGCAACCGGCCTGATCCGCCGGATCTCCATCAAGCCCCATCGCCCCGCGGTTCGCAGGCGTGAACTTGCCCTGGCGGCCGGCCTCCCGAATTTTCACGCCGCCCGCTGCCACATCTTCAGGGAAAAGGGGCGCGGTTCGGTCCCGACCGTCGTCATCGCCGGCTTTGTTCCCGACGCCACCGAGGTGACCGAGTTCCAGCGGGACCTGCTGAAGAGCCACGGCGACATCCACTATGTGAATTTTCCCCGCAAAGGCTTCTCCACCGAGCTGTTCCGGGCCCAGCTCATCGATCTGATAGAGGAGATCAATAACCGCGGAGAGAGTCCGGTACTGTTCAGCATCAGCTTCGGTTGCGGACTTTCGGCCCGATTTATCAGTGACACGAGGCATGAAAATCTCAGGATCCGCGGCCTGGTCATGATAAGCCCGGTGCTCTGCACGGCAGACCTGGTACGCCCGGAAGGTGACCGGAAAGGCGGGGTCAGGATACTGGAGAGCAACCTGCGGCGCATCTTCAAGGCGGATGCAGGCAGGCCCGAAGACGTGGAACGCCAGATGGAGCGGGCGCGGCGCTGTTTTCAGAGCCTGTTCGAGGCGGGCGCCGAAAACCGGGCACTGACCGGCAGGCATCTCTCCATACGCGGAAGGATTATGGATGTGCTGGAGAAGACCTCGAACAAGGGAGGCTACGAGAGGGTCCTGGCAATGAAACAGTTTACCATGCCCGATCCCGGCGAGCCGATCTTCGAAGGACCGGCCCTCGCCTTGCTGGCCGAGACCGAGGAGAACATGCTCGTGCCGACCTCGCCGACCCTGGCGGCCCTGGGAGACCCGGCAACCAGCAGGAGACTCTTCCCCAACGGCACGGTCCGCAAGGTCGTCTCGCATCACGCCGATGACCCGGTCGCCCATGCCTCGCTGATCTTTCACCACCGGTTTTACAACCCCCTGCTGCGGACCTGGTACGACAGACTGCGGGAGCCGAGGCTGGTGTCGGTGGTGTAAAACGGTTGAATCGTGAACGAGTGACGCTGACACGTTGACCATGTCTTGCAAAGGGGTATGAAATAATTCCAGGCATGAACATTATTCTCAAGACATTGGCGGCGCTGCGTGCCGCGAAATACAAATCGCGGGACCCGCTAGCTGCGCAACGGGAAATATTTCGCAAATTGCTCAGCCGTGCGTCCGATACCCGGTTCGGCAGGGACTACGGTTTCAGGGAACTGGCATTACTCCCTTACGAGGAGGCCTACGGGAGGTTCAGGCGGAACGTGCCCGTGCGGACCTACGCCGACTTCTGGAACGATTACTTCTCATCGGGATGCCGTAACCTCAACGGCCGCATGGGTCTCGACCTGGAGGACATCACCTGGCCCGGCAAGGTACCGTTCTATTGCGAGACCTCCGGCACCACCGCCCCCTCCAAGTTCATCCCCTTCACCCGCGAGATGTTCGCCGAAAACCGGCGAGCCGCCCTGGACCTGACCGCCTGCTACCTGGACGCGACCCCGTCCAGCAGGCTCATGGGTGGAAAACTCCTCTACATGGCGGGCAGCACCGACCTGAAGGACGTGGGAAGCGGGGCCATGAGCGGCGACATGAGCGCCATAACCCTGGCCAACCGCCCGTTTTACCTGCGGCCCTTCATTGCTCCCGACGCCGTGACGTCCGCCCTTCCCTGGGAGGAAAAGCTGGAGGCCATGGCCCGCCTCCTGCTGGAAGACGACCGGGTCCGCGGCATATCCGGGGTGCCTCCATGGATCCTCCTCCTCCTGAAGAGGTGCTCCGAATTGGTGGGGAAGGAATTGCCCGGACTCCTCCCCCACCTTGAGCTGATCATACACGGCGGCACCGGCATGAAACCCTACCGGGCCGAATTCGACCGTATCTTCGGAGGCCGCAACCCGGCTTTCCTTGAGCTCCTCCCCTCCTCGGAGGCCTTCATGGCCTTCCAGCTGCCGGGTGAGGAAACGATGCGTCTTTCGCCCTACTACGGGGTCTTCTTCGAGTTTGTCCCCTTCGAGGCCCTGGACGAACGGGGCGCGCCAGCCCCGGACGCCCCGGCCGTCCCGCTCGGGGGGATGGAGACCGGCCGGCGCTACGCCGTGATCCTGTCCACCTGCGCGGGTCTGTGGCGCTACCACATCGGCGACACCCTCAGGTTCACCTCCAGGGAGCCCCTGTTCATCGAGTTCACCGGCAGGGACCGCTTTCTCGACCGGTTCGAGGAGAAGGTCACCCAGGGCGAGGTAGAGCAGGCGGTGGCGGATCTGAACCGGCTGCCCGGGGTCGAGATACGTGAATTCATGGTAGGTCCCGACATCCCCCGACGCAGGCACCTCTGGGTTCTGGCCGCCAGGCGCGCGGCGCAGGGCGAAACCGGCGGGCTTGCCCGCTTCCTCGACGAGCGGCTTGCCGCCGGGAACGCCGACTACGGGACCTTCCGCAGCCAGGGACGGATCCGGGAGCCTGAGGTCGTCATAGTTGCCGAGGAGACCGTCTACCGATGGTCGAGGGATGTCCGGGGCAGGCTCGGCGGTCAGAGCAAGATCCCCCATATTGATCCCACGCCGGAAGGTGCGTTGGTGCTCAGTCTGGCCGAATACGCCGGGACAACAGGGCCGGGCAGGAATACCGACCAGCCGAAAGGTAACGGAATCTCCGCGCGGACACGGAATGTCCGCCAGGATGAGAATCAGATGGGAATTCAAGGACGATAACCGAAGAGAGCACGATCTCCAATTATGCCTTTTTCAAGCAGTCCCCGGAGAGCTACCGAAGGGGGTACAGGATTGCCATAGACGACTTCAGGGCCGGGTACGGCGGATTAAAGATGCTCTCCACCATAGAGCCCGACTTCGCCAAGATCGACCGGCATTTCATATCCAACATTGACAGGGGGCGGCTTTTGGGTTGATCGGGAATACCTTTCCCATTGGATTGGCATCAGATCTCCCGCACATGCCGGGACAGCGCCTGGTGGCTGCGGTGGGCCGCCAGGTAACGCGCGTCCTCCGCGTAGGTGGTCGGGTAAACCGACGGGACAGGCCGGCGCACCATGTCCTTGTCAACGTTGACAAAGGTGAAGAGACACGAGTTTGACAGGGCCTTGGCCGAGCGGCTCCGGCCTATCCGCTCGATGCTCGCTTCCACGCAGACGTAGCTGTCTTCGGTATAGACCACCCTGGAGGTATAGTGGAGCTTGTCCCCCATTCGCACCGGCTTGAAGAAGTTGATCCGGTTGACCGCCACCACTACGGAACGGTCGGGCGCCGCCAGCTCGGAGCAGATGGCCGACAGCTCGAAGGCGCGGCGGATCAGGTAGCCGCCGAAGATCTTCTGCGGAACGTTCTCCTGCTCCGGATACATCATCTCCCAGGAATCCGTGGTCAGGCGTCCGGCCAGCAGGCCGGTGAAGCCGGGCACGTCCTGGGCGGTGTGGAGTCCTGCGAGCATCCGGTACTCGTCCCGGCTGGGCGGCTCAAGCTGCACGGCCTGCTGCTGCTTCCAGTCGTCGCGCCGGGCCAGGGTGTTGCGTGCCCTTTTGCGCTCCAGGTCGTCAGCGTATTCGAGCGGCGGCAGCGGCACGCTGACAGCCTCCTCGCCCATGCCGGAACGGGCCACCATGGTAAAGTAACATGAGGCGATGTGGCTGGCCCTTTCTCCCGGTTGCTCGACCCGGATGCCGACTTCAAGGGATGAGCGGCCCACATGGTTAATCCGGGCGTTGAAGACGATGTCCCTGGTCACGTCGGCGGCATTGCGGACCAGGATGTTGTCGATGGCCGCCGTTACCACCCGCGCCTCGGGATAGAAGCGGTTCACGTAGGCGAGCGCCGTCTCTTCGGCCACCTTGTCGAGGATCTCCAGCAGGAGCCCGAAACGTGTGTTGGCCGGAATCGGCTCGTTCAGCACCATGAAGCGACGACGCAGCGACTCGTCCGTTCCCAGGTGCAGAACCCGGGTCAATGACGTATCCTCTGGCCTGAACACGGGCTGGTTCAGGGTTTCCGTTACACTGTCCCCCGCTTTCTCTTGCGGGATCTGCGGTTCCTGTTCGACAGGGCAACTTTCATCAGCAAACATGCCGCCTCCTCTCTTCACTGCTAGTGTCCTGTGCGGCTAATTCCTTCCTTACAATTCCGGGCCTTTTGGTCCCTGGCCGCGTTCCGGCTCCTCGGCTTAGACCCCGCTAGGCCTGTGTCGCTCCGCCTTGCCAGGAACCAAAATCCCTCGGAATTCTTGCGGTGAACTAACCGCACAGGACACTAGCGATTGTCGATTGACATCAGGTACCGCTTGACGCCGTGCAGGTTCATCAGCCTTCGCAGCAGGATCTTCTTCTCCTCCAGATCGGCGGCGCAGATAAATTTCTCCTTGAGAAGCTGATATTGTTCCTGAACAAGTTCTATCGGATTTATTCGCTTGGCTTTCTTCATCCGTATTTCCTCCGAGTCTTCCGTGAGCTCTGTGACTGACATCGTTTTTGAGTATAAATCGTCAATCTTATGCTTCTGTCGCAACCACGTAAAATCTGGTCCGCGCTACGCCTTCGAACGCATCGACTCGTTCGCCCAATGATCGAGGGGCTCGGTATCCCACGACCTGCGGCATGATGAAAATATTCTGCCAGATAGGATCCGTTTGGCAAATCCGCAAGGCCAGTTTTGCCAGCAGGATATGGTCGGTATCCCTCAGGAACGCATTGCCGCGTTAACTCTCTCCCCCAAGCGTCCATTCCCGACGCGCCTGCCCCCGTCATCCCCGGCGGGGGCTTTTTTCATGAAAGTAAGCGAAATGTGCTCATGGGCGGCCAAACATTCACCTTGTCGATTACTTGAGATCTTTCAAAGCATTTATCGCCTTCATCGGGAGGCACTGCCTCATAAAAGCCGGATGGTGGGAAAAGAAATCAATCACTTTCGAGTCCAGATCCTTTCGCGTCTTCAGTGCGACGGAAAAGAGAAAATTTCTTAATCCCTCGTTTGACCAAACGCCTTGTAATGGATAAACGAAATTTTTCAGGTAGGCTTCGGCGGCTTCTACCCTGTCACCGAGTTTTTTCTTTTCTTCTTTGTTCAAAGTTTTAGAAAATTCTACAAAATCCTCAACATAAATTTTGGCTGCATCCAATTGTCGATATTCTCGATACAAGGCTTCCTTGACTGCTCTTGGCAAGGGGTTAAATTATCACTCCTTGCGATAGCTAGTAGGACATATTTAATCGAATAGAAATTTTTACTTATATATTCGAGACCGAATTTTTTCTTAAAATCCTCGACCCATGACAACGAATCCTGATTACATTCTTGTTCAACATTCCTCATACAGGAGTCCAGCTTTGCATATGATTGAACAAACCCGGATTTCAGCTCATGTATAGCCAATTGATATTCGATAGTGACGTCCTCCATGTGTTCACCGGTGCACAGGGCTTGATAGGGCTTGGGAGAGCTTTTGTCGTACTCCTTGATGACGGCAAGCGAACCATGGACGCGCTTGCCGGTGGCTAATCCGTCGGTCGGACTACTCGGGATGCTGACACCGTGATTCATACCGTAAACGAGAATTGTATCCTCCCGTCCCTGCATTTCACAGCAGCCATCGATCTTGCCTTGTTTTTCACCAGTGAGGGTGAAATGAGCGGGCATTGGCATAATTTGTTTCCTCATTGTATTAAAAATAATTGGTTAATATTATATAAATATTAAAAAATCAAACAATTTTTCAAGGGGAATAGTTCAACTGGAACTCCGACAAAAACATCAGCCTGAACCCCAACAGAAGTGCCACAGAAACCTTGATCCCGTTCCAGAAACAAAGTTAACCCGAATGTTTCCTCGGAAACATGAATCCGTAATGGTCGAATGATACACATTCGACCATGAAAACGTTCAGAGCAGACCTTCACGTTCACTCATGCTACTCCAACAAACCCACCTACTGGGCGCTGCGCAAGTTCAACTGCCCGGAAAGCTACTCCTCCCCCGAGTTCATCTACCACACGGCCAGAAAACAGGGGATGGACTACGTCACCATCACCGACCACAACAGCATCAACGGCGCGCTGGAGATAGCCCATCTTCCCGGCGCGTTCGTCAGTTCGGAGGTGACCTGCTATTTTCCCGAGGACGGCTGCAAGCTGCACGTGGTGGTGCTGAACGTCACCGAGGAGAGCTTCAGGGAGATCCTGGAACTGCGCAAAAACATCTACGAGCTGGTCGTCTACCTGCATCGCACCGGCATCCCCCACTTCGTGGCGCACCCTCTCTATGCCCAGAACGACCGGCTCAGCGCGGACCACCTGGAAAAGATGCTCCTGCTGTTCACGGTATTCGAAGTCAAGAACGGCGCCCGATCCCGGAGATACTGCTCCTTCCTGGAGACTCTCCTGGACAGTCTGACCCCGGAGACACTGGCGGCACTGGCGGAACGGCACGGCTTCGAACCGGTCGGCGACACCCCGTGGATCAAGGGTCGCGTCGGAGGTTCCGACGACCACGGCGGCCTGTTCATCGCAGGCGCTCATACCGCGGTCACCGGTACGGCCACGTTGGACGAGTTCCTGTCGGCAGTGACCGGCCGGAGGTCCATGGCGGCCGGTGAAGATGGAGACCCCCTCACCCTGGCCCACAGCCTGTACGCCATCACCCACAGCTTCTACCGGCGGCGGATCGGGGGCGGTCCCGCCGTTTCCATGCCGTTCATCAAGACTCTGCTTGACAGGTTTTTCAGTGACGGGACCGAGCGTCTCTCGTGTATCGACCGGTTGAGGCTGTTCGTCCGGAAAAACCTGCCGGATGTCTACGACCGGGGAAACAACGGCAATTTCGAGGAGATCCTTGACAAGGAGGCGAAACGGCTGCTGAAGGACGCGGGCTTCCTGGAGAAGCTCGGTTCCGGAAGTCGGAACCGCAAGATCTTCTCCGTGACCAGCTATCTTGCCAACCGCATGATCTACCTGTGTACCGAGCGGTTTACCCGGCTCAGCTTTAACACCGGTTTCTTCGAGCTGGTCAACTCCCTGAGCACCATCGGCCTGGTCCATCTTCTCATCTCGCCCTACTACCTGTCATTCCACCACCAGCACCGGGGCAAGGACCTCATGACCGAGCTGGAAAAGAGGTTTTCCCTCAACCTTGACGGCGAAAAGAAGGAAAAGATCGCCCTGTTCACCGACACCCTCCACGAGATCAACGGCGTGGCCATCACCATCCTCAGGCTCATAGACATCGCCCGCACCCAAGGGGTGGAACTGACCGTCATCACTTCCTCGCCCAACCCTACCGGTTACGGCGACGGGGTAATGAACTTCCGCTCGGTGGGGGACTTCGTCCTCCCCGAATACCCGGACCTGAGACTCCATTTCCCGCCGGTCCTGGACGTCATCGACTACTTCGAACGGGAAGGATTCACGCGGATCCATGTCAGCACCCCCGGCACCGTGGGGCTCCTGGCATTGCTGATCTCAAGGCTGATGGACATCCCCATCGCCGGGGCCTACCACACCGACATCCCTCAGTACGTCCGTAGCCTCACCTCGGACGAGATGCTTGAAAGCGCTGCCTGGCAGTTCATGATCTGGTTCTACGGACGCATGGACGAAGTGATGGTCCCGTCCGCCAGCACCCGCAGGCAGCTCATCGAACGGGGACTCCCGGAAGAAAAGACCCGCCCGCTGCCCCGTTGGGTCGACGTGAGCCGATTCACGCCCGAGCGCCGCGACTCCGCCTTCTGGGGCAGACACACGGTGGCGGAGGGTTTCAAGTTCCTGTATGTGGGAAGGGTATCGAAGGAAAAGAACCTGGAGCTCCTCGCGGACGCCTTTATGGATCTGTCCGCAGGCCGGACACCTCTCCACTTGGTCATCGTCGGTGACGGTCCGTACAAGAAGGAGCTCCAGAAAAAATTGAAGGGTTACCCCGCATTCTTCACCGGTTTCCTCGAAGGAGAGACCCTGGCCGCAGCCTATGCCTCGTCCGACGTGTTCGTTTTCCCGAGCACCACCGATACCTTCGGCAACGTTGTGCTGGAGGCCCAGGCCTCGGGGTTACCGGTCATCGTCTCCGACGAGGGGGGACCCAAAGAGCTGATGCGCGACGGCATGACCGGCCTGGTGGTTAAGGCCGACAGCCGCGAGGCGCTCAGGGACGCAATGTCCTCGCTGCTGCGGAACCCCGGGATGCTTGCCGCAATGAAAACCAATGCCCGGATATTCACCGAACAGGGGGACGCCGCCATGACCGACGCCTGCGGCACCATCCTCCGTCCCCAGGCCGTCAACTGGACGCCAGATGGAGGGACATGAGCAAGATTGTCATAACCCTGTTCGGCTTTCCAGTGCGCCAAAACCGGCATGTCCAGCAATTGTTATGGATTTTTCCCGGATTATCCTCGATAATTTTCCCATGAGGAGAACAAATCGGGAAATACCCTATCATGGTTTCGAACAGGGACCCATCCGACCGCCCAGCGAGGCGGGGAGCCTGCTGGTGCGTGTGACCAGGAACTGCCACTGGAACCGTTGCGGCTTCTGCCCGATCTACAAGGGTGCCCCCTTCTCCATCCGTCCGTCCTGGCACGTGCTGCGGGACCTTGACTCGGTGGCACGTCACGTGGAGACCCTCACCCTCCTTTCGGCCGGTACGGGCATCCTCATGGAAGAGGGCGTACGGGAGGCGTTCAACGCCCTGCCGCCGGAGGAGACCACCCCCTTCCGGGCCGCGCTCTCCTGGTTCCTGGCCGGCATGGAGTCGGTCTTTCTCCAGGACGCCGACAGCCTGGTGGTCCGTACCGCCGGCCTCATCCCGATCCTGGACCGTCTGAAAGAGCTCTTCCCCGGGATAAAGCGGATTACCTCCTACAGCCGCTCGGCGACCGTTGACCGCATGTCCGCCGTGGATCTGCGCTCGCTTGCGGAGGCGGGCCTGAACCGCATCCATATCGGGATGGAATCGGGCTGCGACACGGTGCTCGCCATGACGCGCAAGGGGGCCACCAAGGAGGCCCACGTCAGGGCGGGTCTCAAGGTGAAGGCGGCCGGAATGGAAATTTCCGAATACTATATGCCCGGGCTGGGTGGGCGCGATCTGTGGCGGGAACACGCCCGGGAGACGGCTGACGCCATGAACCGGATCAACCCGGACTTCATCAGGCTCCGCACCCTGGCCGTACCGGACCGGGCGCCCCTGGCCGAGGAGGTCCGTGCCGGGCGCTTCAGGAAGTGTCCGGACCTGCTGGTGGCCGAGGAGATACTCCTGTTTCTGGACACCCTGGAAGGTGTGACTTCCTACCTGGTCAGCGACCATGCCCTTAACCTCATCCCGGAGCTGGAGGGGAAGCTTCCCGGTGACCGGAAACGGATGACCGGCCTGGTACGGTCGTTTCTCACCATGGAGCCGGAAACCAGATTCGTGTATCAGTTCGGCAGAAGGCTCGGGATCATCAACCGGCTCGCCGATGCCGATGACCCGGTATGCAGGGCCGATGTCCTGGCGGCCTCCGAAAGGTTTGGGGTCATCCCGGAGAACCTGGACGAAATCACCGACACGCTCATGAAGCGCTTCATCTGATCGTTCCCTTCCGCCATGGAACCGTGGCAGGTGACCAAACGACACATACAACAAAGGCTCCCTTTTACAGGAGTCCATGATGCTGATCACGTTCTACGTGTTGCAATTCTTCCAACAGGTTATCGTCCATGCAGCTCCTGTTCTGAAAGCAAGGACCTTACGGGCGGTAATAGTGAGGGGCGCGCCGGTCTGATCGGACCAGCGGCCGTAACCTTTAGTGGTGGGAGGCTACAAACATCTTGGCGTCCAGGATCATGGCGCCTTCGGGGTAAAGGGCCACGGGGTTGAGATCCATCTCTTCCAGCAGGCCGGTGGTCATCAACTCGGACACGATGACCAGGATGCGGGCAAGGGTATCCAGGTCGCAGGGAGGCGTGCCGCGGTACCCGGTCAGAAGCCGGTACCCCCTGACACGCGCCATGAGGCGGAATGCGTCCGTCCTGGTCATGGGCGCCGGGGCGAAGGCCGTGTCCTGGAACAGTTCCACCAGGACGCCGCCGAGGCCGAACATGATCACCGGACCGAACTGGGGATCGATGATCCCTCCCACGATGACCTCGACCCCCTGGGGGGACTGCTCCTCCACGATGACCCCTTCCACGCCGTTGATCGCCATGAGATCCGCGACTGCTTTCGATGCCTGGTCCATATCCTGCAGTCCGAGGCGGACACCGCCCACGTCGCTCTTGGAGCGGATCACGGTGGAGGAAATCTTGGCTGCCAGTGGAAAGGCAAGTGATGACAGGTCGGGCACAGCCGCACCCCTCGGAATAAAGAGACCCCTCGGAACCGGCAGGCCCGCATCGCGCAGGAACCCCTTGACGGCGTGCTCCGGCAGGGTCTTCTCGCCCCCGTAACCGTCCAGAAAAATCAACAGGGAGTCGTTTCTGTCCATGTCAGGCCATCTTCCACAACAGGGCCGCCAGGCCGCGGACCGCCCGCTCCGGCGAATGGTAAACCGGGACCCCCGCCTTTTCCAGGGGACGGGTCAACCGCGGCGCCACCCATCCCTGGGCGATGTACGCCGTGATCGGCTTGTTCACGGTGCCGTGAAACCGGACCAGATGCCCGGCAAGTCCCGGCGTCACCCCGGGCACTCCCGTGAGCGCAATCACCAGAAAGCCGTCGTAGTGGTCACCTACTGCCGATAATGCGACCCCGTAATCGTCGATCATCACCTGTCCGGTCAGGTCCATGGGGTTGGCCACCGTATAGAACGAGGGGAACTCCCGGCGCAGCTCGTCGCGGACATTGTCCGGGAGTCCCGGGAGATCCAGACCCTGCCGGCCGCACTCGTCGGACGCCAGCACCCCGGCCCCTCCGCCGTTGGTGATGATGCAGACCCGCTTTCCCGGAGCCGGCCGCTGGTAGGAGAGCGCTTTGGCCGCGTCAAGCAGCTCGTCGAAGCCCTCGACCTCGCGCAGACCGCAGTGGTCCATCAGGGAGCGGAACACCCGGTAGTTCCCGGCCAGCCTGCCGGTATGGGAGAATGCGGCCGCCCCCCCGCCGGCTCCTTTTCCGGCCTTCAGGATCAGGAGAGGTTTCCGTCCGGACAGACGTCGGGCCGCGTCGAGGAAGCGCCTGCCGTCTCCCACCGACTCCAGATAAGAGACCACCACCGAGGTATCCTCGTCCTCTGCCAGGTAATCGAAGAAATCCGGTGCGTCCAGATCCGCAGCATTGCCGTAGTTTACCGCCTTGGATACGCCGATATTGGCAATCCTGGCGGCGTCCAGCAGCGACATCAGCACGGCCCCGCTCTGGGAGACGATTGCCAGGTTTCCCCTCCTGGGCCGTCTCAGGCGCGCATGGGGAACAAACATGGTGTCGAGCCGGTGACGGGGGGTGAAGATGCCGATGCAGTTGGGTCCCACCAGCCGCATCCCGGCCTCCCCTGCGATGCATACTATCTGCTGCTGGAGCCCCGCCTCTCCGATCTCGGCGAAACCGGCGCTGACGATGAGCGCGAAACGGGCCCTGCCCCGGTGGGCCGCCAGAATGTCCGGCACTTCGGCCGCCGGACGCATGATAACCGAAAGGTCCACCTTCTCCGGAAGCTCCGAGGCCGACGGGTAAGCCCGGAGGCCCATGATTTCGCCGTACCTGGGGTTTACCGGGTATACGGCCCCCTTCAAACCCAGAAGGTTACGCAACGCGATCCCTCCCAGCTTGTCCGGATCGGGAGAGGCACCCACCAAGGCTATACTTTTCGGGGAAAAGAGGCGATCGAGGTCGGTCATACGCTCTTGATGAACAACAGGGCCGGGTCCTCCAGGTAGCGCGCCACCCGGGTCAGGAACCTGGTGGCCTCACCGCCGTCGGTAACCCGGTGGTCGAAGGTCAGGGAGAGGGGGAGGATCTTGCGGATGGCGATCTCCCCGTTGACCACCCAGGGCCGGTCGGCTATCCTGCCGCAGCCGAGGATGGCCACGTCGGGGTAGTTGATGATGGGGGTGGCGAAACCGCCGCCGAACTGGCCGAAGTTGGTGATGGTGAAGCTGCTTCCCTTCATCTCCGACAGGGTGATGGTACGCTCCCTGGCCCGTTCCGACAGGGACAGCAGCTCCGCCGCCAGCTCAACGATGCTCTTCTTGTCCACGTCTCTCAACACCGGCACGATGAGCCCCTCGGGGGTATCCACCGCAAAGCCGATGTTGCAGTACTTCTTCAGGACAATGGCCTCCCCCTCCCCGTCCACGGAGGCGTTCATGATCGGGTGCTCCCGCAGGGCGTGCTGGACCGCTTTGATGATGAACGGGAAGTAGGTGAGATGGATCCCCTGTCGGTCCAGCTCGGCTCTCTCCTTCACCCGCAGGGTCCAGAGCTCGGTGACGTCCACCTCCTCCATTCCGGTGACGCAGACGGTCATCTGGTGGGACTTGAGCAGGTTCCTGGCAATGGTCCGGCGCAGACCGCGGAACGGCACCCGCTCCACGGCCCCGAACTCGTCGACCGCGGCGCCCTTCCTGTCCAAGGCAGCAAGGACGTCCTCCCGTGTGATGCTTCCCCGCGGACCGGTCCCCCTGATCCCTTCCAGCCCGACCCCTTTTTCCCTGGCCAGTGCCCGGACCGCCGGGGTGGCCAGCACCTGGGGAGGTACGGTCTCCTCGGCCTCGGGGAGCTCTCCCACCACCGAGACCGAACGGGGCCGGGCCGGTTGCTCCTCCGCTTCCTCCGAGATGGTCAGCAGGGTCTCTCCTACCCGCACGACCTCCCCTTCGGCCCTGGCGAGTGCCAGCACCCTCCCCATTTTCGGGGTCGGGACCTCCACCACGGCCTTGTCGGTCTCCACCTCAACCACCGGCTGGTGCTCGGCAACGACGTCGCCCTCCCTGACCAGCCATTTCCGGATCTCGGCCTCGGCGATTCCCTCTCCCAGGTCCGGCAGCTTGAACTCGAACGGCATGCTCAATACCTCAGCAACTCCTCGACTGCCGCGCGGATCCGGGCGGCGCCGGGGAGGTAATGGTCAACCAGTTTGGCCAGGGGCACCGGGACATCCGGACCGGTCACCCGCAGGACCGGCCCACGCAGGGAGAGGATGGCCTCCTCTGCGATGGTGGCGGCCAGTTCGGCCCCGAAGCCGCAGGTCCTGGGGGCCTCGTGCACGATGACGACCCGTCCGGTCTTGTCCACCGACCTGAGAATCGTCTCGCTGTCGAACGGCGACAGGGTGAGGAGGTCGATGATCTCGGCGTCGAAATCTTCCAGGGCGCGCACCGTCCGCTCCAGCATGCTTCCCCAGGCGATCGCGGTGATCGCGCTCCCCTCCCGCACGACGCGTGCCTGACCAATGGGGATGGTATAGTCGCCGTCGGGAACCTCCTCCTTTACCAGGCGGTAGAGCCGGGTAGGCTCAAGAAATACCACCGGATCCGGATCGCGTATTGCCGATGCCAGGAGCCCCTTGGCCATAGAGGGTCCGGAAGGCACCACCACCTTGATGCCCGGCATGTGGCAGAAAAAGGCCTCGGTGCTCTCCTCGTGGAGCTCGGGGGCCTTGATCCCGGCGCCGTAGGGGGTCCTTATCACCAGTGGACAGGAAAACCTGCCACGGGACCGGTTGCGCATTCGGGCGGCGTGGGAGAATATCTGGTCAAAAGCAGGATAGATAAACCCCATGAACTGGATCTCTGCCACCGGCCGGAGACCGTACAGGGACATGCCGATGGCGGTTCCCACGATGGCGGACTCGGCCAGGGGGGTATCCATGACCCGTTCCTCGCCGAAGCGCTCCAGCAGGCCGTCGGTGATGCGGAACACGCCGCCGTCCTTCCCCACGTCCTCGCCGAGCACCACCACCCGGTCGTCCCGCTCCATCTCCTCTCGAAGGGCCAGGTTCAAGGCCTGCACCATGTTACGCGCCGGCATCGTGCAGCACCTCCAGTTCCCGTGCCTGACTGGGGGTCAACCCCTCGAACACTGTGGTGAAGATGTCCCGCCGGTCGGGCAGGGGCGCGGCCTCGGCTGCGCGGACGGCGGCATCGATTATCCCGCGGGCGCGCTCATCCAGCTCACGCTGATACCCCTCCGACCAGTAACCGAGCTTTTCCAGATAGCGCCTCAACCTCTCCTGCGGATCCCGCTTCTTCCACTCCTCCACCTCGGAAGCGCTCCGGTAGCGGTCGGCATCGTCAGCGGTGGTGTGATGGGACAGCCGGTAGGTGAAACACTCGATGAAGGTGGGTCCGCCGCCGCTCCTGGCCCGCTCAAGGGCCCTGCGGGTCGCGGCGTAGACGGCGAACACGTCGTTGCCGTCCACCTGTATCCCCTCGAAGCCGTAGGCAATGGCCTTCTGGGCCAGGGTGGCGGCCGCGGTCTGCCTAGTCCGTGGGACCGAGATGGCCCACTGGTTGTTCTGGCAGATGAACACCACCGGAGGGCGGAACACCCCGGCCATGTTGAAGCCTTCGTGGAAATCACCCTTGGAGGTTGCCCCATCGCCGAAATAGGCAACCACCGCGACCCGGTCCCTGCGGTAACGGGCCGCCATGGCAATACCCACTGCGTGGGGGATATGGGTCCCGACCGAGACCGAGACCGGGAGCACGTTCAGCCCCTCGGGGCATGCCAGCCCCCGCTCGTCGCCGGCCCAGTACTGGAACAGCAGCGCAGGGGAATACCCCAGGGTGATGTGCACGCCGGTCTCCCGGAAGGAGGGGAGCACCCAGTCCCCCTGTTCCAGGGCAAAGGCGCTTCCAACCTGTGCGGCCTCCTGGCCGAGGATGGACGGGTAGGTGCCGATTCTCCCTTCCCGCTGGAGGCTCAGCGCCCGATCGTCGAAGGTCCTGGACAGGACCAGCAGTTCGTACATGCGCACCATGTCGTCACTGGATAAGGGGGGGAGAAGCGCCTCGTCGACGTTCCCTTCGGCATCCAGGATATCGAGGCGCGTAACTGAGAATGTTTCGATAACGGTTCGCGGCATGAACACAAGGATAGCATGGAAAGGGACATCGTCAACGAATGCCCGGATTGTACGTTTTTCAACACAAGAGTAGATATTTAGTTTCCATCCGGAAACCCTGGAAAAATGTTATGGGGGACGGGTCGGGGCTTTCACGGAGCCTCTCGTACGGCGTGAGTGCAATCGGGTGGCTCACGGGAAAGCGCCTGAATCCGGCAGGGTATTCTTGATCCGGGCGGAGGATGCTGACCGATTACGAGGGGCTTCGGGGAAGCCCCGGCCCCTGTCGACACTTTCCGGATGGAAACTCTTTAATCAGATAGGGAATCGTATCTCAATACCGGCGGCAGGCGGGTGTAAGAGGAAGTTGGGACCTTCCCGCCATTGCCCGGATGAGAGGTGTGCGCATATGAAAATTACAAAAATTCCGGCATTGCTGGTCGCACTGCTGCTCCTCCCCGTACTCGCCTTCTCCGCAGATCTCGGCAGGGCGAGACTGAGCCTGGTGCAGGGCGACGTGCAGGTTAACTCGCAGGAAAGCGGGGAATGGTTTCCCGTATCGGTAAACACCCCGCTCCGGGAAGGAGACAGGCTATGGGTGCCGCCGGGCGGCAGGAGCGAGATCCAGCTCATGGGCGGGACCTTCGTCAGGCTCGATGAGGCCACCTCCTTCGATTTCCTGGCCATGGACGACAAGTCCCTCCAGTTTTACCTGGGAGAAGGGCGGGTTTCTATCAACAACCAAGGATACGGGGTGGATTATTTCCAGATCGATACCCCCTTGAGCTCGATAGGATGCTATGACAACGCCCTGGTCACGCTGGACGTCACTAACACCGGCGCAATGGAACTCTCGGTGCTGAGAGGTTACGCCTTTGCCGAAACCAGGAACGGCAAGATCCGGATAACAGCCGGCAACGCGCTCCGGATCGGGACGGACCTGGCGGCCGATACCTATCCCCTCGGCCCGCCCGATGAATGGGCGCAGTGGAACAGGGAGAGGGACGGCCTGCTCGCAGCCGGCGGGGACAGTCAAAGGTATCTCCCCACCGAACTGGACGACTATGTGTCCGACTTCGAGAATAACGGGAGATGGTTCCATACCGCCGACTACGGTTACGTGTGGACCCCCGCGGTTGCCGTCTCCGTTGACTGGGCGCCGTACCGTATGGGCCGCTGGGTGTGGTTCGGTGGCAACTATGTATGGATCTCTTACGAACCGTGGGGCTGGGTGCCGTATCATTACGGCAGGTGGGCATTTCTCCATCGGGTTGGCTGGTGCTGGGTTCCGCCCCGCCGCGGCGCCGTCTTCTGGGCGCCCGGCTATGTGGCATGGGTCCATGCGCCAACCTTCGTCTCATGGGTCCCGCTGGCGCCCGGCGAGATCTACTACTCATACGGCAACTACGGACCGGGGAGCGTCAACATCACCAACGTCACCGTCAACAACATAGTTATCCTGAAGAATTTGAGGAACGTGCACGTTCGTAACGCGGTTACGGTGATGCACCGGGATGCCTTCCTCCACGGCAGAAAGACCGACTTCAGGATGAAAGAAAACCCCTTCACGCGCAGGGACATGAGCTTCGGTCCTCCGAGAATCAAACCCGACAGGGCCGACCTGGCCCCGGTCATCAGAAAAGTGCCGGCCGCCAAGCTGCCCCCGCAGCGGATTCGGGCCGTAAATCCCGACCTGCTCCGCAAGGAAAGAAGGCTGGTTCGTGACGAACGCGGTTCGGTCTTCGCTCCCGGACGTCAGGTCAGGGAAATGCCGGCGGTGCGGCGTGAAGCCCCCGGACGTCTGGTACAGGAGCGGAAGCCGGCACAGGGCGAGGTAAGGACTGCGCCGGGCAGGGAGGACGGCGGAAGGAAAGAACGGCAGATGCGGCAAAGAGAGACCATCGGACCGGTCGGCACGGAACGCCCGGGAAGCGGCAGGGAAAAGTCTACCCTGGTGACGCCGCCGTCGCAGCGTCGGCCTGCCGCACCACCGGCTGAACCGAGGCCCGGGGTGAAGAGAGAAGATGTCCAGCGCCGGACTGCTCCGGCAGCCCCGGTCACCCCGTTGGTCGAGCTTCCCGGCGGGACTCCCGCAGTGACGCCGCGGATGGAACAGAGACCGCGGGTCAA